>JBGSOM010000193.1:0-27960 GCA_041739135.1 Pirellulaceae bacterium | reverse complement strand
CCAATCCGAAACTCGCGCCTGGGCGTGCGACGTTAACCAAACTCAGCGCGGTGTAGACTGGCAAATGAAGATCGACGATGCGAGGATGAAACTAACCTCCGTCTACCCTAAGATTAAGGTGTGACAAAGCACTAGTGCTTTGTTCCAATTGGATTTTAGTGTGGCACGCTCTGAGGCTTTGCGAAGGGCGTGGAGGAAGCAAGCATACACTTCCAGCCGTTACCGAGTTTGAAGCATTTCAGCACCGCGCTATTGCTTTGGTCGGATCATAACGCTCGACGCCAAGTCACCTCGCACTTCCCACACCCTTCGCAAAGCCTCAGGGCGTGCCACCCAGAAACGACTAACTCTAAAATCCAATTGGAACGAAGCACTAGAATTGGCGACTGAAAGGATTGGCGACTGAAAGTCGCCACCACTTGTTCTTACGCAGCTATTCTTAGCGGCGATCAGAATCGTCGCTTTCAGTTCGCGAAGAATTGTCGATGAAGCCTTCGGGAAAGTTACCGAAGTTCGTTGGCGCTGCTCGACGCACTTTTGGTTTTCGGACATTGAAAACGAACATCCGCAAGAAGATAGCGAGCACGCCAAGCACCAAAATTACTCCGCCCGCGATCCACTCGATCGGCGCGAGGCGGACGTCGACCGTTCGTTTCGCAGGTTGAGTAAGTTCAAACTTCCCAATCAACAGCGGCGCAAGTTGCGGTTTCGCATCGGGCTTGGCGGCGCCGGGATGATATCCTTGAAGTTTGTAGAAATAGCCCGCGAACTTTGCCGTTTGATTGACTGGCGAGTTGGCATCGAGGCCAGCTGGAAGTTCCGGAGTGACGAAAACGTACAACCACGCTTTCGAAGTTTCGCTCCAGCCCCAAACCTCAAACAACTCTTCCACTCCCGCTGGATTCGATTCTGTTTCGTAACGCGTGACGCGGCGAATATTGACCGTCAGCGACAAAAGTCGTGAACGATTCTTAGACGCGGAAGAATACAATTCGTTGAATCGAACTTTTGAATCCGCTTGACTGAACAGCGTTTCGAAGGTCGCATTCTTCACTACGCCAAGAATGCTCCAGTACGAGGGCATCTCCAGCTTCTGCAACTCCAGCGTGCCGTCTTGAACCAAGCCTAGTTGGTCTTGCAGAAACAGGTCTTCGCGCAGATTTAGTTTCGAAGCGGCGTCTGCGTTCGACTCTTCTGCCACCGGTTGATTCGGCTCACCCGTTTCAGTAGATGAATCTTCTGCGGCGGGTTCGGTTGGCTCTTGCGATGCAGCTTGATTAACTTGGTGTAGGGGTTGGTCGAGATTGGAAAGAATGCGAGGCGCGTCTTGGCCTGGTTCGCGGAAGGTCCGCAAGCTGTTCATCATGATCGCCAGGCACACCAGCAAGGCGCACATCGTGAATAGACGCGGGCTTTTGTAGTAAGCAGGTCTCCGTCGTGCTAGTCGCCGCATAATTCGCTCCCACGAGTGTTACTTAATTCTTCAGCGGGACGATCGAGACCTTCGACAACCGTTCACCCGAAGGCAGCTCCTGTTTTCCACAAATGTCGACAATTTGCATCAGCCGTTCATAACGCAAGTCCTCAGCAACTCGCACCGTGATCGTGTCACAGCCCAATTGCACGATCTCAGACAACTCTGAGCGGAATGCGGGCAGCAGTTCATCGACGCTTGGCGCTGATAGCACGCGTTCGCCAATCTGCAGTTTATCGATATCACCATCAGCGGTCGCATAAATGGAAACTGAAATGACCAAGCCTTCATCTTCAATCGGTGTCTGCGAATCCACTTGGTTGCTAGGAGCTTGAGTAACCGGTTTATCCGCAGGCAATCGCATCATGATTTGCGACTCAACCGGCGACGGCTTGAAAGTCAGAATGAAGAACGCGAGCAATTGAAATGCCATATCGAGCATCGCAGCGACGTTCAATTCAACGTCGTCGTGGCCACGGGCTTTTTTCCGATTTCGGCGATCTCTGCGTCGCATTATTGTGGCCCCGCTTGCGGTACCGCTTTGGCACGCATGACAACAAATACGAACTGCGAATATCCAACTGACTTGCACGTATCCATCACGCCGTTCAGCACTCGAAATGTCAGGTCTCGGTCCGCTCGAACGACGACCGTCACCTCAGGCGGATCACCTCCGTCACCCTTGGCCATAATTTCGAAGCCTCGCATTTCGTTGACTAAGAAATTCTTCAACGACAACTGAGGCTTGCCGCGAGCGATCACTGTGCCATCGGTCGTCACGTTCAAGACCAACATCTGGCCTTGCAAGTCTTCGTCTGCGGGCGCCGCCGATCCCACCACCGGCAATTCAACTTCCTTGTTGAAATCGGTAGCGCGAAAGTTAATCACCAACATGAAAAAGGTGATCAACTGGAACACCATGTCCAAGATCGGCGTCAGATTCGGTTCCGCTCGCATGGATGACATGGTATTTCAGAGCCCACTGACAGACGATTGTAGAAATGGAAACCGGATACGAGCGGCGAGTTACTTGGCTTCTGGTTTGCGGCGCATTAGCGTTGACGCAGACCGAAGTTGATCGTCCGCCAAGGTCGTTACTTCAATCGAAATAGTTGCGATCCAATTGCGGAACAACGAGTAAAGATAAATTGCTGGAATCGAAATTGCGACACCTTCGAACGTCAGCACCAGAGCTTCCGAAATCGCTTCTGCAACCTTTGCCGCATCGAGACTTACTCCGGAGATCGCGATCGCGCTGAACGCGGTGATCATCCCCTTGAGCGTACCGAGCAATCCGATCATCGGACCCAATGTCCCGAGCACCGCGAGGATGCTAATGTTCGCTTCCATCTTTGCGTTGAGCGCTTCGGCGGTGCGCTCTAATTTGTCGCGAGCTTCATCGAGTCCGAACCCAAGATCCGACAATCCCGCAAATAGAATCTGGCTGAAGTAAGAATCATCTTGACTGACGGTCTCCATCAGTTGGTTGACGTTCTTGTTCTCAATCGCAGCCTGACAAGTTGAAACCACTTCTGGCGGCGCAGCCACTGACATGCGCAGCACCAAGAGATTCTGAATCACAACGGTTACGAAGTAGATCGAAACCAGAAATAGAAACAGACCAATGATCCCCGAGACTTTGGCAAGCCAATACAGCGTACTGATCTCGTTAGCTGGTTCGGGCGCGACCTCTTGCGCCATCGCAGGGCAGTTCAGTAATACCAATGCGCCAACAAACAGTGTGAATAGACGCACCCAACGCAATACGTTGCTTTCGGAAAAGCTAAACATGAGCAACCTGCTGAGGAGGATTGGGAAGCTTGATGAGATAGCCGGACGCGCCAGCTAATCTAACTTTAGCAACCTGAAACTTGTTTGGGAATAGTTACGACTTTGAATCAACCTGAGTCAACCAGAGCTGATCGTCCGATTAATCCGATTACAACGAGTGAGTACTTGAGTTTTCAGTCGTTCCAACTTTCAGGCGGTCTGGACCGTCGACACAGGCCGCGATCACAATGTCGCCCGTAACGTTCAACGAAGTGCGACACATGTCGAGCAAGCGATCCACACCCAGGATGATGCCAATGCCCGCTGGTGGAACGCCAACGCTCTGCAAAACAATCACAACCAATGGCAGCGATCCGCCAGGCACGCCAGCGGTTCCAACTCCTGCCAAGATCGACAACATCACGACCGTCGCTTGCGCTGCCAGCGACAGCTCGATGCCGAACACTTGCGCGAGAAACAGGACCGTAATGCCTTCGTAAAGTGCGGTTCCGTTTTGGTTCGCGGTGGCACCGACGGTCAAAACGAATCGTGAAGTCTGCGGAGTGACACCTAGTTTCTCTTCTGTCACGCGAAGCGCTGTAGGCAACGTCGCGCTCGATGAAGAGGTGGCGAAGGCGGTAAGAATTGCTTCGCTGATCGAACGGAAGAAAGCGATCGGCGAACGTCTTGCTAACGTCCACAACGCGATCGAGTAAATCACGGTCGCTTGCAGCAACAGTCCAAGTACTACGGTGCCGACATACCATACTAGACTCGCCAGAATATCGAAGCCAAACAACGCAACTAATGCGAACACTAGTCCAGCAACACCGAACGGTGCAAGCCGCATGGAAAACTGAATAATCACCATGACCGTGTCGTAGACACCTTCGAGGAGCGAAACCAAGGTCGCAGTCCGCGGCCCCGCGGCGGTGATCGCTATCCCGAAAACAAGAGCGAAAAACATGACTGCCAACATTCCGCCGCCCGGCGAGCTGCCGTCCATCGCGCCGACCATCTCTTGCAATGGATTCTTAGGGATAATGTCCAGCAAACTGTCACGCATCGATTTCGCTTTCGCCGCGTTGGCTTCAGTCGCTTGGGCGCGGTCTTGAAATCGTTCGCTCAGTTCGATACGCGTCGCTTCGGGAATTCGCGCTCCCGGTCGAATCGTGTTGGTCAAAGCTAAACCGATGATCACTGACGCACCGGAAAAGATCAGGGTCAGCAATAGCGTCTTCAATCCCATGCGACCTAGTTTGCGAAGGTCACCCAGTTCGACCACCGCCAGCGCCAGCGCTGAAAACACAAGCGGCACAACCGCCATCATGATCAATCGCAAAAAAACTTGGCCAATCGGTTCGGCAATGTTCGTCGCGATCCAGTTCAAACGTTCATCGGGTTTGCCATCTGCGCCAGGTGGCATGGCAAATCGAGCCGCACCACCTAACGCCACTCCAACTAGTAGACCGATCAGGATTTTCCAGTGCAGCGCTAGACCACGATCCTCATGCGGCGCTCGAATTTCGTTAGGTGTATCGTTAGCCGCAGAGTCGCTGGGCGATGACATTAGGGAACTTTCAGTAAACTCAATTGGATCGGAGCGAGGAGCGAACCTAGATGTGCATGGCCGCTCAGCAAAATGTACCAGAGTCGATTTGCACTTTCAGCCCATGTGCGGTTCGAAGTTCCATTTTTTCAAGCTTGATTCCCCGCTCGCGAGAATCGGCTTTCGATTAAACTGGAGCACTTCCCACCTTACGGCTCGTTTCGCTTCCGAACCAATCTACGGCCAGCACTAATGTATTCATCGTTATCGCGTTCCAATTCCATTATCAGCATCCCTGTCACTCGCAATACTCACCAGACTCATTCGCTTGGCATCGCAAGCGGCTCGCGTGTCGCGCGCAGCTTACTATGCGTTGCGATAGCGACCATGGTGCTGACTGGGGCTGTTTGTGCTGATGAACCTGCGGCGCATGAAACCGAAGCGGATCATGACGACGTAGGGGCTGTCGAAGCTGGGCATTCACTGCACGGCGAAGTCTTCAACGAAGGCCCACGGCAAGCGGCTTATCTGATGCCCGGCATGGGCAACGTTCACTTTCCAGTCACTTGCGCTGACGACTTGGTGCAGCGATTTGTTAATCAAGGCGTCGCGCAGCTACACGGTTTTTGGTACTACGAAGCGGAGCGCTCGTTCCGCCAAGCCGCGGTGCTCGATCCGCAATGCGCCATGACCTACTGGGGCATGGCGATGGCGAATACTGCGAATCCCGTACGCGCCCGCAAGTTCATCGCAGAAGCGGTCAAGCATCGCGACCTGGTCTCCACTAACGAACAACGCTACATCGATGCTCTCGATGCTTTCCTTCGCGACAAAGACAAGGACGGCAAGAAACTCGAAAAGAAGGCTCGCGCGCAAAAGTACATTCGCGACTTGGAAAAGATCGTTGAAGATTCGCCAGAGGACATCGAAGCGAAAGCCCTGTTAGCGCTCGTGCTGTGGGAAGGCGAACGCAACGATTTGCCAATCACCAGCTTCGTTGCGATCAACGCATTGTTGCAGCAAGTCTTCGATGTGAACCCGATGCACCCTGCGCATCACTTTCGCATCCATCTCTGGGATCGCGAGCGAGCGGAAATGGCGTTGCACAGCGCTGCGATGGCAGGTCCAAGTCTGCCTGGCATCGCTCACATGTGGCACATGCCTGGACATATCTACTCAAAACTGAATCGCTACCAAGACGCGGTATGGCAGCAAGAAGCGTCAGCTCGAGTTGACCACGCACACATGATGCGCGATCGCGTAATGCCTGACCAGATTCATAACTTCGCGCATAACAACGAATGGCTGATTCGTAACTTAGTGAAAATCGGTCGCGTTCCCGCTGCGCTCGACTTGGCTAAAAACATGCTCGAACTGCCGCGGCATCCTAAATACAACACAGTCAGTCGTGGATCAAGCAAGTATGGTCGCGAACGATTGCTTCTGATTCTGTCGAGTTACCGGCTGTGGCCCGAACTGATCGAGTTGGCCGATACGATGTACTTGGAAGCAACCGATGAACCCGAATTGCAAGTCGAACGACTACGGCACTTGGGCATCGCCTGCGCGTTCACCAATCAAGCAGACCGCCTTACAGCCATCAACGCTGAACTTGCCGATCGCTTGACGAAAACCAAAGCAGAGCTCGATGAGTTGAAAGCATCGTCAAAAGAAGCTTCCGCAGACAAAGAGCAGAAGGACATGCCGAAACCTGACGAATCGAAAACCGACGAAGCAAAAGTTGACGAAGCAAAAGTTGACGAAGCAAAGGTTGACGAAGCAAAAGTTGAATCCGATGCAGCAGATGCAACTAAAGACTCGGCAAAGGAGAGTGAAAAAGAAAAACTAACTGCGGCAGACAAAAAGAAAGCGGAAGCGAATCGTAAGCGACGTGAGTCGGAGAACGAAAAGAAGAAGAAGGAGTTAGACGAAGTTGTCAAAAAGATCGAGCAAGCCACTGCCGCAATCGAAGCCACGGTCGCAGCAGTTTCTCGCAACTGGCCGACCGCTTTGAAGCGTTACGAACAAGCGGGCAGTTGGGATGTGTTGCTGAAAGCCGAATGGACCGCCGAATCGAACGAACTCGACAAAGCTCTCGAAATTCTCGACAAAGAAATCAAATCCAATCCGAACGAAGTGCTCTCATGGGCGACCAAGACGTGGATTCTTTCGAGCGCCGGAAATATCGAAGGTGCGAAAACTGCGTTCAACGAACTGCGACACCTTGCCTGCACGGCTGACCTCTCAACTCCCATGCTCGCTCGACTAAATCCGCAGGCGGCCGAGTTAGGCTTCCCAGCGCATTGGGCTGCCGAGTATGAACCGGCGGCAGACATTGGTGAACGACCCGATCTCGATTCGTTGGGGACCTTTCGCTGGCATCCCTACGTTGCGCCGGAGATTCGTGTTGAGAGCGCCGAGGGCAGCCCATTTTCACTGTCGCAGTACCGAGGCAAACCGACGGTTGTGTTCTTCTATCTCGGCTTCGGTTGCTTGCACTGCATCGAACAACTACATGCCTTTTCACCGGCCGCGCAGCGGTTCCGCGAAGCTGGTATCGAAATGGTCGCAATCAGTTCGGAGAATCTCGAATCGTTGAAGACCGGTTTGAGCCGCTATGCGAAAGCGATCGACATCCCTCTGTACGCCGATGCAAACCTGACCGCCTTCAAGGCCTTCCGTTGCTTCGATGACTTCGAGCAACTGCCGTTGCACGGTACCTTCTTGCTGGATCAAAACGGCCGCGTTGTTTGGCAAGATATCGGCCACGAACCGTTTAAAGATGTGAAGTTTCTAACAAGCGAGACGCATCGACTGCTGCAACTCGGCGGCTTCCCCAACAACCTCAAAGTTGAAACCACTGAGCCGTAAACGTACCGACGTCGCTTGCTCCGCGACCGTCGTCGATTGCTCCGCAATCGATCCGTAAACCAACGCAACGTCTGCACAGCAAAACGCGACTTCAGTGCTAACTCTGCCCCGGCGATTCGCTGGAACCACTTTCAGGACGCGGTGAAACGTTCTCGCTGCGCTCTGTACCAGCCTCCCGAGCTCGGAAATGCGGTCCTTTCAATTGCGATTCATCTTGGCGCGCGAAGCGTTGATCTTGATAGTCGCCGCCGATTTCACCCGCGTCATAAGCATCGTCATAGCGCGAGATGTAACCCGGCAACTTCGCTCGCTCCAATTCCAAACTGTACTCAGCCACCACATGCTGCTGAATCAAATCGCGGCATGCTTGATTGATCGGATGAGCGACATCCGCATACAGTTTGTTCGGTGTGTCTTCATCGCGAGCTTCGCGATTCTCCCGCAATCTAACTCCGCAGTTGTTGCAGTAGTTGCTGCGCATCGCATTCTTGTTGCCACATCGCGAACAGCGATTGGTTAACTTGCGGCTTGGCATCGCAACGAACGGACCTTGGGTGCCCTCAATGATCTTCAAATCTCGAACAACGAAACATCCATCAAAGGTGATAGAACAAAAAGCACGAAGGCGGTCTTCCGACTCCTCCATCAATTTGATTCGAACTTCAGTTATCTCCACTGCAACTGCCCCCATGCACGCGACGTGGATCATCAGCCGAAATGTCTATGAAGAACGAATGAGCCTGATCTGCTCTTCGATAGACGGCTGGAACCAAGATTTAACAGCATAGACTCTCGACAGTCCAGCGGCTTGAGCTGCTCGACGCACCTCCGCCATTTTATAATTATGCGAAGCCAATGCAAAGCAACTCGATCCGCTACCCGTCATCGCATTATACTGAAACTGGCATGCCAGGAAGAACCTTAACTGGTTATCTATCCAAGGTGTAACCTGCCGCGCACTAAGCGTCAGAGCGTTGAAAAGCAAACTTCCAATTCGTTCAATTTGACCGCTCTGAAGGGCGCTAACGAGTGGTTCGGAGCTGCGGTTTTGCGAAGACTTAAGCCAGTTTGCGTAAACTGCGCGGGTTGAGCAGCCTGCGGGAGGATGAGTCACAACAAATTCGAGTTCCGGCGTAGCTTCAAGGACTCTACATTTTTCGCCGCGTCCCTGTGCAAGTGATAACCCAATACGGTTTTCATCACCCAGGAAGACATTCAGGTCGCTTCCCAAAGTTTCACAAATTTTTGCCGCTCGAGATCGATCCCACTCGTTCCATGCAAGCATTGCCGCCACGACGGTCGCTGCCGCATCGCTGCTCCCACCGCCCAGCCCGGCCGCTGATGGAATCACCTTCGTCAACTTGATAACGCACCCGCGCGTCACACCCAACGCATCGCGAACACACTGTGCCGCGCGATAAACTAAGTTAGTTTCATCTGCTGGTACGTCCCACGCTGGATCATTTCCACTGGCTAAGCTATCGCAGTTGATCGAGTCCGTAGGCAAAACGACTTCCAAGCGGATCTCGGGTTCGTCTGTTGATCGAAATTCCAGAATGTCGCACAAGGAGATCGGGCACATCAAAGATTCAATTTCATGGTATCCATCCTCCCGCTTCCCAAGCACTTCGAGAAAGAGATTTAGCTTAGCTGGAGCCGCTACACGGTAGCCGCTGCCTTGCGTTTCAATCAACATTCGAAGCGACTCCCAAGTGCATTCAGCTTGCAGGCAGTGGTGTACATGGAATTGAATTTGCTACGATGAATCCGTTGCGAGCTGTGCTCGATTGACAGTGGTATGCAGCTTTATCAAGAAAAGAGGTTCAACCCCGGGATGTCACGCAAAACGCGGCTAAAGTAAGTTTCAGGCCGTGCAGATCTCTTTTCCAAAAGGCTGCTAGCGTATCATAGTCGTCAGAGAGCGTAACTCAGCGTGTGTTATCAACTATGGAAACCGTCAACCCAATTTTCTTTGCGATCATACTATACATCTTGGCGATCGGTTTGGCGGTAGTAGACGTCTACGTGCCGAGCGCCGGGATGTTAGTTGTGCTGTCGTCTATTGCAGCGCTGGGAAGTATCTTGTTCGGCTTCCGCGCGGGAACGACTACCGGAATGACCATGTTGACTCTAGTCGCCGCTTCCATCCCGTTGCTTGCTGTACTGACGCTTCGAATTTGGCCTCATACGCCCGTCGCTCGACGCATCGTCCTGCCACCGCCAGGCGAACCGCGAAAATCAGACGTTGACCAGCAAGATGATCTCCAGCACTGGATTGGCTGCGTCGTCGAAAGCGAATATCCGCTGATGCCCGCAGGACAGTTAACGATCGGCCGCAAACCTTTTAACGCGATGGCAGAAGCTGGCTACGTGGACGCCGGGCAACGAGTCGAAGTAGTAGCAGTTCGCCAACGCAATCTGGTCGTTCGACCGACCGACAAGCCGCTCACACCAATCACCAAGCCCGAACGATTCGACTCAGCAGCACTGCGAGCCATACCGGCAGCGCCGCCACAAAGCCTGCTCGATCTACCCGCCGAAGAACTGGGCATCGAGTCGATCGAGGATTAAGATCAAAAATCCCGACACACCTACATTGGCTGAGCGAAATCGATTCGGAAACTATTTGACGATCGGCTCAGTGGTTACGCAGTAGTCTCTAGCAATCAGCACTTTGCGGAATTCTTTGAAGCGTTGCGCCGCTTTCTTGCGCTTCGAACCGCCAATAGTCGGGTCGTTCATACGACGTTCAGCGGTCTTCATCACGCGAAACATCTGCAGCGAACTGTTGTAATCTGCGGTTCCGGGAGCGATTTGTCGAGCCATTTCGTGGTCCTTGATGTTGCAATATGAATTATCAAACGCAGCAATAGCAGGCTGCAGCAGCGGCGTAAATTTCGAAAAGACAGATTCTAGTGGAAGCATCGCAAAGCGAAAACAGGTGTTTTGTGAATGCGATCGTCACTTAGTCGAATGATAATCGAAAGAACTGGCTGAAACCCAAACATTTTGAGCCGCAGATGTGCCGCCCGCACGAAATCGGGATGCCAGCAAAGCTGTTTCAATCGTTGCAATTGAGTCTGGGACTCGCGAACAACTCGGCGGCAACGGCAGAAATCGCTTGAGGAGGTTGGAATCGGATTAGTCTGGTAAGGTGAGTTCGATTAGTTGCCCCTCCTCGGAGCTTCCCCCAATGCATCTGCAATTTACAGCATCCTTGCTAGCCTGCGCGAGTTTCGTTTTCATTTCAGCAGATGCGTTCGGAATCGACCACTTGGCGAGCCATTTCAAGAAACATGGCTGCGACGGCAACTGCACAAATCACTTCGCTTGGCACCCTTGGGGCTTTAGGCACTCAGCCAACCCACACTTCGGCTCGACCGAAAATTGGGATGCGACCGCGTTTAACGAGAGCGCTTTCTCGGATCCAGAATCCTTTTTCGGAAGTCCCTATGCGAACGGCGGGCGATTGCATGTGGATGTCCAATCCGCTGACGGCAGTCAATGGTTCGCTTCCGGCGTGACAAGGTCCGCCAAAGTTGAGTACGGTCCGCTGAAGTTCACTTTGCATGTCGAAAGTCAATATGTCGAAAGTGGAGCTCTTCCGACTGAGTTCCGTTTGTTCGTCGATGGACTCCCAGCGCACCCTGAGCATTTCAAGTTGACGAACGAGTGGTTGTTCAGCGAGCAAGGTGTTTCGCGCGAAGTGCAATGGAACTGCCCACCGCTAGGTAAACATACAATTCAATTCGAAGTTCGCTTGTCGGACCAACTCGTATCGTCGGAACCGCTCTGGATCGAAATCGTTGCACCCGCCAAGCCCGAAGTGGTCGCTGTTGGTTCGATCGAACTGGGCACGTCACCAATCAAGAACGGCGAAGTTGTCAAAGTCCATCGCGACTCCGTGACCGTGCGGTTTGCAATGCCACCCGCCGCTGACATGCTGATGCACAACGATCGACTTGAGGATACAAAAGCCAACCGCATCGATGAATGCTGTTTCGAATTTAGTTTGAAAGAACTTTCCATCGGCCGTCACGCGCTTCGATTCAGTCGCGTCGTTGGCGACGGCTGCGCCATGACCAGCGAACCATCGAACACGTTGTGGATTCAGTACGAACCCGCTCACTCGCTGTACTCGCTGCGAAACGAAAACGCCATTCGACGCAAAGTGATCGTTGACGAAATCCGCAAGCTCTCAGTCGCTTCGCGTCCCTCATTTGATGAAGCGGCAAGTATCTTTCGCAACGTCAATTCGAACTTCGTGCAACTCGAACACTCCCTCCCCGCGATCGATCCAGACCTGAACGATCCAGACCTGAATGCCAACTTGCAAAACCGCGAGACGGAACGCGTTACGACCGAGATACTGCCAACGCCACCGTCCATATTGAACTCAAGTTACGGCGTTGAAGTTAATCAAGCAGCTAGCCCTTCCCAGTCGACACCTACCCCAGCCCCGCCTCAGCCATCTCCATCAGATGTTGAAGAGTCTCTTAAGCTCAAGGAGCAAACGCTTCTCACTCCCGATCCGAACGGGAACAAAGTACAAAGCAGCGACAAGCCTCAAACCAACAGTGCACCAGCAAAAAGCATGCACGACCCCAAACTCGTTACGATTTCAACCCAACAGCCTGCAGTGATTGAAGCCACGAACGCAACAGTGAACGCTCAATCGTTAGACAGCCAACCGAACCAGCCGCTGCCCGATCAACCTTCCACTTCACTTCGCAAAGTCGCCCAGCAAGGTGAAGACTTATTAAGTAAGTTTGAGGACGATCTTCGCATCGCTGAGGCGGTATGGCATGCGGATCAAGTTGTATCGCATGTCATCTTCGACGCGCCCGCTTACTTCACGCAGAACGGTTACGGCACCGCCGGCCAAGAGGACGCGCGATCAGGGCTGGTACTACTCGAAGGCATGGAACTGAGCACACAAGCCAACGGCCACTGGGAATTGAAGATTCCTTACATCAAGTCGAAAACGCCAGTAGTCCTGCATTTGCAAATTCAATTCAAGACCGACCAAGGTGAATGGAAACCGCTAACGATTCAACCCATCTGCTTCAAGGCGGGACGTCCTTGCATTGACCCGAATGATTGCGGGTGCTCAGACAACGCGGATGGAAGTCAAAGTGTTCGCTGCGCGTGCGCCGAAGATGGCCAACCGCTGGTAACCGTTCACGGCTTCTCTCCATTGCTGCGTCGCGAAGTCGGAGTTTTCACAGATGTTCGACGCCGCGGCTCGGCAGTGTTCGGACACGGTTACTCAGCGTTGCAGAATCGCCAGAGCTTTTGATAGCGATTCGCGATTTACCACAAATCATCTTATGCTTGCAGTGGACTTAGGCGGAGCCGCGCCACGATTTCGACGTACATCCCGAAACGCATTCACCCCGCTCTTAGAGTTTGCCGATTGTAGCGGATAGACGGCGCAGAATACTCTCGCGACGTCTTTTGCAAGCGTTCGTGAGCAGCGAATCGGCAGGAGGCCTGCGCAGTGCGTCAAGTAATCGTTCTATGTGTCGGCTTGTTCTTGATCGCCGTGTGGGGTGTCGGTCTGCGCATCGCTATCCACGGTCACAAAGCCGCCCGCGAACCTGATCGCATCCCCCTGAATTCGAACGCTTCGCAACTTCAGAAACAAAATCCCGCGCCGCGTTTCATCGACGATTCAAAAGTCGTCCCGGTGTCGTATCAAGTTGCCACAGATCAGAAATACCCAGAGCTACTGAACGTCGTTGATGACTTTGGTGGAACACAGTGGATTTGGCCAGGCAGTAATCTAAAAGGCGCCGATGCCGTCGTCTGGTTGCGCGACAACAAAGCAATTTTCGAACTTGAATCCATCGAAATTGACAGAGCGGTGGAAGTGAACTTGCCCAAATCCGATCTAGGCAAAGGCTTAGTACAACCCACAATTTCGCAAGGCACCACTCCGCTAAGGCTCACTTTCGATTTCTCGAAAGTCGCGAGCAACGACTTTCGAATCCAATTTTTCGCAAAGAAGTTTGACAACGATGCCAAATACAAGCTCTATGTAGAACTGTATGCCACAGGCAGTGACGGTTTTCGCATTCGCAAACGATCATCAAAAGGCCCTTTCGCACCAAGCGTGCTCAAGACACGCATCAGCGAATTGTACCCCTGGGTACAAGCACCCGCGGACAATGACATTCCGGTTAATATTCTCCAAGACAGGACCAGCACGCTTGGAACTTTACTGCGAGTTTACGACAAAACAGACGCTGTTGTCGGCATCACGCTGGCTGTAGATTCGCCTACGAAAAGTGAAGTACTGGACGTTGTAACAGTGCCGACGCGGAACATCTCCAGTTTACAGGAGTTGGCGCAACGAATTGATCTGAGATCTTTAATAGGCACACAACTCATTAATCTGCATTTCGCGGCGGTCAGCGATTCAAGCGAACTGCAAGGTCATACGTTCAGTACTCAGAACACTAAGGCAACGCCAATCGGCAACAACAGTTCCGACGGCATATCCACGCGGATCGCTGAAGTTGGCGGCCGCCCTGCTGTCAACAACGAAGCGTACGCGACCAAGCAATTTGCGTCACCGGAAATCAAAGTCACGACGGACGATGCGATTCAAGACGACACGTTCGCTTGTATTCTCTTTCGAGGCGGTCAACCCATCTCAGAACCTGCAACGATCAAAGCGCAGAGTGCAACCTTCAAGAATGTAAATCTCTTAGAAGGAATCAATTCGATCGAAGCGCGATTGTTCGCAGGCGATTCACTACTCGAGACCAGCAAGCCAACGCCAGCTACAGTTGACGTAGTAACCAACGGCTTCCGAGTGCAAAACATCGGACCCGACTCATTCGGAAGTGCACTTCGCGAAAACACCATTCAAATCGAATTCTCGCGACCCATTCATCTCAAGGACGCAGCCGACTTTAAAAAGTCTTTGCGTGTTCTCTTCAGCGAATCGGGCCAATTCGGCGGTGGTTCTAAAATCGAAAAGATTGAAGTCGAACCGCAACTAGATGCTTCCAATACGCTGATCACGTTCGCGCCTTCTTCTCCTAGACCAGGTTACTATCAAGTCACCGTGGTTGGCACGGATCTCGTGGACTTCTATGGGAACGTGCTCGAAGGTTCCGATGGAACGCTCCGCGGGAACTTTGTAAAAGTCCTCGGCGGACCCGTACAACTGGCCGCTGAAGCGTACCCAGTCACCGCTGGTGTGAATCGCGGTAACGCTCCAATGGTCGAGTTTCCCGAGTTCGTCGCTCCCCGCAAAGTTCCAACCGGTTTCAATCCCAACGACAAAGTGGAAACACGAGTTGCACGCTTGTATTTCTATCGCGATGCGCATCGCGTCGCGCAGATTTTGAATCGTCGCGTTCAGTCGTACAATCGGCAAGAGGTCGCAGCCAGACGGCAACTGGCGGACAAGTCCCGACAGCAAGCAGATTCGACCACTACGAATCGTATGTCTGCCGAACGCGCCGCAGTGCAAGCCGCGCAGCGCACGCGAGAGCTTGAGAATCAACTGAGCGATACGCAACGCGCGCTCAACTCGACGATTCAACAACTTCAATCCGCCGCTGCACAACCCGTTGCACCGGAGGGCGAAGCACGCAAACAGCAGATCGTCGACCAACTGCAAAACACCGCTCGCAGCTTTGCACAGCAAGCCGAAACGCTCGAATCGCAAGTTCGAACCGCGCGCGACACCGAAGTTGCAACTAATGAACGCTGGCAAAACGCTCAACGCGAAGAAGAGCTCGCGCGCACCGATCAATTCCGCATGGAAACGGCCGCTGCTCACGCCGACCCAGACACCTTCGCAGCCGGCAATCCGCTCAGCGACGATCCGGTTGCGCAAGTCAGTATTTCGGTAATCGGCGAAGGCTTGCTTCATCTTCGAGGCCCGCTGAAAGGCGTGAATCAAGTTCGCATGATGGTCGACCAGATCGATTCACCACAAGGACAAGTTCGCATAAATGTCCACTCGACACAGATCAATGGTGACGAAGCGGACGAATTGGAAGTGGTCGCCAATCGCATTCAAACTTACATCGACCAATCGCGATTCTTGACGGTGCAGTCCGCAGAAATGCTGCGCAAAGCGGTTATCCACGTAGCATCGTTGCGCGCCGAGCAAGCACGCGGGTTGTACCCCGGCGCAACGCAAGCCGAGCGCGATCAACTGTACTTGAATGCCTTTTTCGGTGCCGACTTTGTCAACGAACTGCGCACAATGGATTCCGAACTGCTGCAAACCGGAAACAAACTGCTGTCCCTGCATTCGATGGACGTAACCAGTTTGTCGAGCGCACTGATGTTGCTCGCTCTAGCTAACAACAGCACGCGTCTGGCGATCCTCGAAGAGTTTCAGCGTCTGGTTCAATCGGATCTCACGATGGCTGAACGGCAATACATTCACAGCGGCATTGGCGCTTGCGTTGGCGGTTGCAAGAAGGGTTGCAAGCATCAGCACGGGCCACCGATCTGCCAATTGTCCGGCAATTCAAGCTTCGTTAGCCTCCGAGGCTTCTTTGATTCGCAGTTACAGAACGATGACACGATGAGCCCCCTGCAACGTGAGGCGATCGGATTAGCTCAGATCTTAAAAGCACGCTTGATCACCGAAATGGAATACAAGCAACGTGTGATGGAACGCGCCGTCATCGAAGATCGTACACAAGCCGTCGAGAACTCTGAAGCGCAGCTCGTTCGCGAACGCACTGCGGAAGAAGAACTGCGAAGAGCACGGACCGCTCAAGTCAGTGCACGCGGGATCATCTTGCCAAGCATCTCTAAATCGGTCGCGATTATTGATGAAGTGCAAACAGTGTTACAAGCTGCCGATTCCGCCATGGAAGGCATTGCAAAATTCTTGAACGAAAATCGCGTTGCAACAGTAAGTTCGCTCGATAAACGCACCGCGCTCCAAGCGACACTGCGCGAGGTCTACTCCCGACTGAATGATACCGCTGCAAAGCGCAAAGAATACCAGCTAAACGACTTTGAAGCAGGTCCTGTATTGTCGCGGCAAGTTGAGTTTGGAACTGAGCGAACCCTCGTTTACCTCGAAGACAAAATTGCACATCAAGACCTAACGAAGCAAGAGAAGGAACTGGGCTTTGATACAAACTATTTCATCTATGTAAATGACATGGAGAGAGATGCTATTCTTAGCCAGCTCAATCAACTAAGCGCCGCACTTGCTCGTGTGAAGCAAGTCATCGCGACTTTTCACAGTCCACAAAGCGAAGTGGTAACGCAGTTGGACAATCTGATCTTTGGTGTCAATCGTCTACTACACCGAGGAGGCGCATATCCGCTCGTTCCGTATAACGGCCAGCAATTGTACCCAATCGCCAGCGTCTACGAAATCAAAGCGGCGCTGCAGTTGCTGCTGTTCCTTTACAACGAAAATGAAGAGTTTCGCGAAAAAGCCTCGAGAATTCGTGAATCTCGCGAGGCGTTTCAAATTGCGTTCGCGCGATTCGGGAACGCCAGCTCAGCTGCTTCACAACTGGATGTTGCCACCGAAGTGTTTCGAGCTTGGACGAAGTTCGCAGGGGCCGCTGCCACACTGTTTGATCCGCAACTGACTAGCACTGCGAAGACTGCGACAGCAGAGCAATTGCGAAAGTCGACACAAGCGCTTGAAGACTGGTTGGAAGCGATCAGCAAGCTGGAGGTCGCTCAATCGATCGCCCAAGATGCGCGACGGCCGCTCGATCACAAAAAGTTCTTGGACATGCTGATCGACGAAATGGAAGAAAAGTACATCGAACTGCTCGAAGGCACTCGAGCTCACACCGCCAACATCGACAACTACCTGAAACGATTGACAACCGCGCTCGATGATGACTTCAACACACAGTACTACTATCCGGTCTTTCGCTTGGTGCGCGAGGCGAGCCAATACAAGCGCGTCGAATTCGGGCAGACCGAGACGACGAACATCTTAGTGAACAACCGTGAATTCGGAAAAGTATCGCCCTCCGCCACGATGGAGTTTGATCTTCCGAAACGCGATATTCTGATCCAAGAAGGACTCGATTCTGCGCTAGCGATTTACAACGATGTCGGCGCGCTTGTGAACGATCCGAACTTGTTGGCGCTTGCGAAGATGCAAAGCGGCGGCTCAGTCGCTTCACCTGGCGCGGGAACACTGGGTGGCATGGGTGCGGTTCGCAATGTGTTGCCAGGATTGAGAAGCGACACCTCCGAGCAACTGATCGCGCAGAACGCCGGTTCAGGTCCACAGTTCGAATCGAACGTTGAGAAGTTGATTCCCGATCCGGCGATCTACAAATTCGAAACTGGAACAGGTTACGAAATTCGGCCGGTAATCGCGCCGGATGGTCAAGCGGTAGTGTTTGATTTTCACTATCTGTACTCGACGCAAGTGCGTGAGCCGGTGCGGGCAGATGAAAAACATCTGGGCCGCGTCAAGCAGCACTTTATCGACACCGACGTTCAACTTTCAAATTTCGAGTTGCGTGAAGTCAGCCGCTATGTGGTCGCGCTGAAAGCAGAACGAACGGCGAACGGTGTTCCGCTGCTCGAAGACATTCCCGTAGTCGGCGCTCTCTGGCGTCCTCTTCCGAATCGCGAAAAGTCGTTGCAACAGAACATCATCATGGCTCAAGCTACGATCTTTCCAACGTTGTTCGATCTGATGGGACTTCGATGGGCTCCTGCGATTTCGGACCTCGATCCGTTGCGACTTAGCAATCGTGAATTCCTGGTTCGCGGACGCCATCAGTTCATCGCGAATCGCATCTTTGATTATGCAGGTTCCAGCGTCGACGACTTCCTGCGTGTGCCGGAAGATCTTCGCCGAGGTGACTACTATCGCTCACAAGAATCGCTGCCAACAGTGCATCCAAACGGCTATCGCGGTCCCGGCTTGGATTATCAAAACAGTCAGATGCGCGAGGGATACAATCCCGAAGAAGCTCATGTGCATCCCGGCTACGTACCCAGCCGCTCACCCGAAGGCGCGCTCTACATGCCTCATCAGCAATCGAACCCTTACGAACAGATGCCTCGGGGGGCGATGACCATGGAAGCCGAACGCACCATGGAATTAGCTCCGCCAATCAACACAGCACCATCCTCGCGCACACCTATGTCGCGCGCGTTGACACCCAACCGAATTCCGTCGCCTTCACAGCTCGACAGTTCATCCTCCAGTCGCCGCTCGGATGGCTGGCAGTATCAACAGGCAGAGTAAAAACAGTTGTCGCGTGAATCGCTGAAGATTAGAGGGGCAAAATCAATTGGATCGATCACCGAAAGCCAACCGTCGCGGTTTTGTGATTGTCATCGTATCCGTTGGCAGTTGGCTGGCGGACCGCGCACTTGCGATGGCGGACGATTTCCTCTCGCTCCGCAAAGCGCGCCGTCGAGTCACTCCGTTATGCGCAGTTCCAAGTGCTGATTACCAGTTCGGCGCGCGAACACCCTCAGTTTTGATTCGCAGTCTGCCAGCGATTCCACAGTTGTCGGCTGACGACGTCAAATTAGCACTCGAAGTGGTGCAAGAGCAATCGCGCACATCGCTCGCGCTCACGAACGCGCTGACTGCAAACACGTCTCTCAGTGTGGAAGAAATTCTGCTGCGCTCCGAAGCGGCGCTTACGCGGCGACTTGAGTCCCATGAAGTGATGCGCCGCGCCGCGCAGCCGAAAGCAAAACTGATGCAGCTCGCAACCCGCGAGGTGAAGATCGCCCACTGCAGCCTGAGCGACGTTGCGCTGGTCATCGAACCTTCGGGCGTGTGGCACTTGAGTCTGCGCGGCGATCAGAATTTTCGTCGCGACGATCGACGCAACGAACGCAACGACGAACTGCATATCAAACGCAACGCATTCAATGTCACGCTGCGCCTACTGCGTTCCAGTCGCAGCGGTGGCGAGGCGCTCACGCCGCTAGTCGGTAACGAATCGAGCTTTGATCAGGCAGGCAAGTTGGCTTATGCGGAGATCCAGATCCCAGAGTTCTGGGTTCAACGCGAAGCCCCGCAGTTGATTACGCGAACAGGCCAACATCCGCTGATTGCTTGTCACTTCGACGATATCGACCAAGTTGAATACGAATTTTTTGTTCGGCTCGATTCACTGACTGGCTCAGGCGAAGGCGTCGTGCAGCCTTGGCAACCTGAGCGATAAAGACTATACGAATGAAGCGATTGACTGTTCAACAGTGTTTCAGTGTGCGCTGCTTAGCCTTGTGCCTTATCGGCTGCGCATCGCTGACGCTCGGCGCTGCGAGATTTGCGCGCGGCCAAGAACCGAATAGCTTGAAGCCCAATGCGCACGGCGCACTTACCGCGCGCGTTTCACCTGTTTTGGAAATTGAACTGCTCGATCCAAACAAAGATGCTCGCGGAAATCCAGCAGTTACGACCAAGCAAGACGAGTTCGGAAGTACACAGATTGAAATCCCGCCAACGCTGATTGTGCATCGCTTTTACTACACAGGTGATCGCAGCTTCCGCGGGCCCAATTTTCCGGGTGGTCCGTCCATCGTGATCGCACAGAATCCCAGCGATGGTCAACAAGTGTACCTGCCAGTGCAAATGTTACCGGGTTCGCCCGTGGTGCATTACACAGCGCGTAGCATTGAATACGACTTCGGTAACCGGGCTGTGATCGTGACGTTTCCAAAAATTGGTGATCCGACCGTCAGCTATCGAAACGGTCGGCCGCTGTCCGAGAAAGCTGGTAACCTTCTAGGCGTCGACAAAGCAAAGGCAGCTTGGCAGCGAACCAAAGACAAGCTCACAGTGGCAAAAGACAAGACAAGTACCGCTGCCAAAGCGGGCGGCATATTCGCTCAGAATCTAGTGCGTCCGCTTACGCTCCCAGCGCAAAATCTGGCTCGTTTCTTGCCAGGCAACGCAGCGCTTACCGACCCGAATCTGGAAGCCACCATTATCGAACAATCAGCCGTCGACGCCCGTCAACGATCACTCGACGAAGCTCGCCGCCAAGTTCGTACTGCTTCCGTCGATATCCCGATTCAGTAAGGCACAATGGTGGCGACTTTCAGTTGCCAATTTCCGAAAAACGTCGACTGAAATTTCAGCCAATCCGTATCGATTCGGTCGTCACTGTGACTTCCAGTACAAGTGTAACGCGACCGAGCCAAGTATAACCCAACCCCAGAAGTTGGTTTCGTAGACGGACGTGCGTCCAGTGAACCACTGAGGTAAGCGTTCTGTATCCGAGAGAAACCCACAAGTGCAGAGTTCCTCCGTTTTGGAAAAAACAGACGGTTTTGCCATGGCACTAAGCAATTATTCGAAGATGACTTAAATGCGTGTAACGTTGCAACTCTGACTGACCAAGATCCCTAGCAAGTCAGCGACTTCTGCGGTCTCTGTGCTATGCACGTAGCCTTTATAAGTGCACGCGCGAATTGGGTTAACCCTTAATCGCACGTCCCTATAGCAGTAGTTTATCCGCCGTTCGATGCTGCAGCGATCATGCCGATTACCTTCGATTCTAGGTCGACAGATGGTGGATAGATGATACCACGCATCAACGGCGATCAATGACGAGCGGGGCAATTGCCTATAACACCGAGGACTAGAACGGTAGCGACCGGTTCTTTGGAGCGAAAGCATGTTGCGGCGTTGCAGCGGCATTGTTTTCAGTGGCAGGTGGCCTTCGTTTGCCTAGCCCAGGCTAGAGCCCGCTGGCGGCCTGGAGCTCGTGCACGATAACAAACGCTAGGACCAACGGTCCGGCAGTTTCTGATGGCTACGCAGCGCGTGAAATGTGGCGAAAAGATGTCGTTTGAACGGCTAGTGTTAAGGATAGACCAAGAGCGTATGAAGTGTTCGCGAAGAAGGCCTGCTAGCGATTGCGGAACGTGTGATCATCCATATCCTCAGCTGCGTTGTTACATCAGACGTATCGAAACCGCTACGTTGCGGCTTGAGTCTTCATCAAACGTGGTGGTGCGGCAACTCGTTCTTAACAGGTCAATCTATTGTGAAAAGGAGCAAGGACATGAGGGGGCAGTTACTCAGCCATCGAGACCCTCGGCGAGCATTCACGCTTGTCGAACTTCTGGTCGTCATCGCCATCATCGGTATCTTAGTAGGTTTGCTTTTGCCAGCTGTGCAAGCAGCTCGTGAAGCCGCGCGGCGCATGCAATGTTCGAACAACATGAAACAGATCGGACTTGCATTCCACAACTTTGAATCCGCTTACAAGCAGTTCGCGGCTGGTCCTTACGACAGCGACCCAAGTTTGTCACCCAACTACGTTGAACCTTCAGGTTCCTACGGTACCGTTGTTTGCTGCAACGCGGCTTCACCGAAGGGTTGGAGCCATTGGTTCAAGATCCTGCCGTACATGGAGCAGCAGAACGTCTACAATTTGGCTCGCTTCGACTTGCCGCCCATCCACCCTACCAGACCGGCTGACTACAACGGGGAAGACTCGGTAGCGCGTGCATTGATCCCAACTTTCTATTGCCCTTCGCGTCGAGCGCCAACTGGTTATGGCGCTGCACTCTTCGGTCGATGTGATTACGCGGGCTGCGCGGGATTCTATCAAGGTGAAGTTCACGAAGGATTGGGCGATATTCCTGCAGCACCGCTCGGAATGAGCCCTCGTCGTGACGAGCGTGCTCAAGAGAATCGCGGCAATGCTGGTGGACGCAAAGGCTTCATCGTATGGAACGCACTGGGCGATCGACGCCGTTTGGCGGATGCCATCGATGGAACATCGAATGCAATTTTGGCTTCCGAAAAAGCGCTACCACCTTCTCGTCACGGTGGTGACGGGGGCGACAACGAGCGTTGGAACAATGCTGGTTGGGATGAATGTGTTTTGCGTTGGCACTTTCCTCCAATGGCTGATACGGATCCCCGGAACATTCCGTGGAGAAACATGACTGCAGGGACCGGCACTGTTTGGCGCCGTTACTTCGGGTCTGCTCATCCAGGCGGCTTGAACAGTGTCTTCGGCGATGGTTCCGTTCGCTTCGCATCATTCAATGTCGACGCGACCGCTTGGATGCGAGCATGCGTGATCGATGACGGACAAGTCGCTGAATCAATTGAATAAAGTTCCCGCGTGTTATTCGTCAAGTAGCGCGGAGTGATCCGGCTGCTTGACGGTTTCACTTCCTTCAAGATTTTAAAAAACAACCATGAAAAAACTTCTTATAATTGCCGTTCTTTCGATTCACAGCTTGGGTTGCGGAGGTAGCGGAGAAACGATTCTTCCGACCGACAAACTGACGCCTGAGCAGATTGAAAAGATCAAAGCCGAGGACAAAGCCGTCGCCGACGAAGAAGGCGGACGCAAGTAAGTTCTCCCCCGTGTAATGCCCGCTCTTTATCCTATCACTTGCAGAGTACACCCATGATCGATTTGCGTTTAACGTTAGTTCTATTGTGCATGTGCTTTGTAAGTGGTTGTGACGAGGGAACCAACGTGACTCCGGTTGTCGTACCGCCTCCTCCTTCTCTCGATGATTTACCGCTTGTTGCGCATCCTGAGTACGACAATTGGAGTCGCTTTCCCGAGGGTACAAAGATCATTCGCAAAGATGATTTGGCCAGTACCGACAAGAAAGTGATCCTTCACACAACATTGGTTCTTGCCAAGAAAACTGCTGACGGACTTACGATCGAGTCTCAAACAGCGATCGAACGTGACGCTGTTCGCGAAGAAAGCGACCCGACGGAAACGATGTATCCCGCAAAGTTCCGACTTCCCAAAGGCATGACGATCGAGCAATTCCAACTGCCCACACTGAAGGCCAAGAAAGCGGACGACGAAACGCTCGTTGTCGCTGGCAAAGAGTACTTAACAGAAGTTTACACCTTCCAAGATCAGTCAGAAGCTGGCCCAGTTGACGTAAAGCTCTGGCGGAGCAGTGATATTCCAGGTCGGCAAGCCAAGAAGGAAATTGTCGACGGCAAGGGAGTAGTGCTCACCTCGAGCAATGTCGTCGAAATCACGCTGCCGTAACTGAGCCCTGATTACATCGCCTTCAAGAATGAAACCGCGTAACCGATTTGTTCGATCGCGTTGGGTGCTGGTTCGCGGTCGATGACGAACCAACCGTTATATTGCTGCTGTTCCAAACGCGCGCAGATCGAAGGGAAGTCGGCCGACCCGCGACCCAGCGGCACGTCGATGCCGCGACCACGAGCCAAATCGCGAACTGCGTCACGAGCGTGCACTAGCAAGATGTGAGGCGTACACGCGACGAGTGCTTCTTCCGCTGAATAGTCGTTGGCGATCAGGTTTGCAGGGTTGTACGCGATGCCGATCGTTTTCTCCGAAGTACTATCGAGCAACGCTGCCAAACGTTCGCCGGGTTCCGAACCGGTTTCCGCTGCCAGCATGGCACCAATGTGTTGGCCGTATCGTGCAAGATCGGTTAAGCAAACTTGCAGTTGCGAATAGGACGGATGTTCTACATCTTCCGGCACCATCCCGATTTGGTTGACGACAACGTTACAACCGAGCGAGTAAGCGAAACGCATCGCTTCTTTCGTCGCATCAATACGCTGATCTAAATCCTGCAGGACGTCATAACCGCGACGCGTACGAAAACGAACCGATGCAACCCGCAAATTCAGGTCATCCATCCATTTTTTCATCTGCCGACGCCCGGTATCGGTCAGTTCCTTTGGTCTAACGTCCATGCGGGCGTCGATTTCTATTCCTGTCGCGCCTAGTCTCGCAGCGGTTTGCAAAGCCGCTTTCAATGGCTGGCCCAAACTCGATATCTGAATTCCAATTCTAAGTTCCGGCACTCTGGTCTATTCCTTTTCTACCAATGGCAACTCAATTGCGGACCACGTTGCAAAACTCAACGCAACCGCTATCGCTGTTCAGTAGCGTGCGAGCTGCTCGGGCGTTTGTTTGCGTTGCCGTTATAGTTTGCGGTTATTCTCTGCCAGCCCAAGATCTCGAAGCTGATCTCGTTCAGGCCTGGGAGTTCCAGCGTAGCGATCTTAATCCAAGTGACCAGTGGCCAAAGGGCTGGAAACGCCGACAAGATCGCGAGCATCCAGCTTATTTAGTGATGAAAGTCGTGCCGCGCGATCCCGATGTGGCCACAGCAGCCACCAAGTCGCAAGGAACGCTCAGCCTCCTGTGGGACAAATACGAAAGCGGCCGAATAGACACCCCGCAGAATCCCGAGCGCGTGCCGAAACCCATTTCAAAGCTGCTCGACAACGTCGTAGATCGCTGTTTTGAAATCCAGATGGACGGAGCGTCCGCCGAAGTGATCGGCCCCGTGGTGCGACTGGACCCTCGCTACAGTTACGGACTCGATGCTTCCATCCAGTGCGTCGAGCTGAGCGGCCATCGAGCTTGGATTGAATTGGAATTTCTGGACGAAAGTCTGCAAACGATCAGCACCGCCAACACAGAGGAACTCTCAGGCGACAGCGAATGGCGACGAGTCCAATGCTTCAGCTCGCAGGATCTAACCGACCCGATACACGCAGCACGCGTGCACCTCATCGTGGAGCGTAATCAGAATCGCAACTTCCGCGGCATCGTTCGCTTTGACAATGTTCGCATCAACCGAGTTCCTCGACTCGAGCTCAAAAGCAATTTGAAACTCAACATCGCTCAACCGGGACAAGAATGCGAAATCACTTGCACAGCGATCGGAATCAGTAACCGCGATGAACACCCGACTGTTCGCTTTCAATTGCTCGACGAGCTTGGCCGTGTCGTTCAACAACAGTCCGTTCCGCTCGTCGCCACCAGCGAATCGCGCAACCAGCCGAGCTCCTCAGCGGTGGATTCCGGCAAACTGATCGGCACAAAGTCAGCCGTATCGCAGCACCAGGGCGTTTCGAATGCAGTCACCAGCAATGGCGAAGCGAAGTGGAAGATACACTTAGAGAATCCCGGTCACTTCTTAGCTCGCGTCTATCTGGGCAAGCACACCAGCCGACTGCGCGACAAGTCGCTACCGATCGCCGTCGTCGATGCAATGCCGCTTGAAGGCCAAGGACCATTCGGTTGGTCGCTTCCGCCTGGGCTTGATAACGAACAACTGCGAAACATCCCGCAACTGGTTCGCACTTTTGGAGCTAGTCACATCAAGGTGCCGGTCTGGTTGGATGTCAACGAAGACATTGCAACCATCGACCAGCTTGCGTGGCTCATCGAGCGTTTGCAGTCGCATCAAGTGCAGTGTATTGGCATGATCGATCAACCACCGCCTTCACAACGCAAGCAGTTTAACGATGGCGACGAACGACTGCCGGTTGTAACCATCTTTCAAAACAAGAGCGTTTGGGAACCGTTGCTCGATCCGATCTTGTCGCGCATGACCATGAAGCTGAATTGGTTTCAACTGGGCAGCGACGATGATCACAGTTTTCTTGCAAATGAACAACTGATTAAGTCACTTGCTGAAATTCACGCGAGCGTGCAGTCCTATAGCCAGGAACTGCACCTCGCAATCGCATGGCCTTGGCTCAATGGAATTCCTCAAGGCGAAACGTTGGCGTGGGAAGCGACGCAGTTTTCGATTCAACCCGAGTTGCGAGCCGAAGAGTTGCCGTTCTATCTGGCTGGTAAGGCGCACGCCGGTACGACTAAGTGGTTGACGCTGAATTTGTTATCTGCCAAGAACTACGCGCTGCTTGACCGCGTGCGGGATTTGACTGAGCGGATTACAGCCATGAAGAAACTGGGCGTAACGGCTGCGTTCGTCACAAAGCCGATGGACGCAGACGTGGGCTTATTCAATAGCAACTTTGAACCGCAAGCTATTTCAGTTCCTTGGCGAACGTTGAATCAACACCTAAGTTCGGCGCTGTACGTTGGCCAGATCGCGATGCCCAGTCGCAGCATAAATCATGTCTTTCAGAATGACAGTATGGGCGTGATGATCCTCTGGAACGAAACCGAAAACACTGAGCGGCTCTACTTGGGTGACCAAGTCGATGCGGTCGACTTGTGGGGTCGAGCCGTGCCAGTGATTCAGCATCAGTTGGTAAGTGGTGCGGTTGAGCAGAGCGTTGAAGTTGGTCCCTGGCCGATTATCGTTCGTGGCGTCAACCTTGAGATCGCGCGTTTTCGAATGCAGTTCAACTTAGGGACCGCTAGTTTGCAAAGCCTGGCGGGTCGCGGCCAATCCGTGCCAATCACTCTTGGCAATCCATTCGGCAAAGTAATCCGCGGCACGATGGCACTGACCGCTCCCACGCTGATTGAAAAAGGACATTCAATGATTCCAATTCAAATCAGTCCCGACCGGCAACTGGAAAAAGAGTACCCGCTAGAGCTGCGTTCAGATGTTTCAGCTGGCAAGCATGAGGTTCGGTTTGATTTCCAAATCGACGCTGATCGGACTGAGCACTTCAGCACCTACCATGAACTTACCGTAGGTTTCGACGATATCGATTTCCAATGGCAGTTGCAGAAACTGTCAGACACTGCCGTACTCTTGCGATTGGCGGCAACGAATAAAGCCAATGCGGAGACGACTTTTCAGTGCAAGTTGTTTCCGCCTCCATACCCTTACCAGCATTTTCAACTTGATAAGTTGCCTCCGGGCAACTCCAGCCGCGAATTGCTTTTGCAGCTTCCTAAAGTTGAAGACGGTGCGGAGTACTGGATTCGGTGTGAAGAAGTCGGTACGCGACGCACGCTCAACTACCGCGTCAAACTGGACTCTGAGCGAGTCACTAGAACCGCTAAGCCTGCTTCGACAGAGCCGCCTGCAACGGACAATCCGCCTTAATCGCCAAGCCTGCACGATAGTTGTTCAGCAGTTGCTTTGAACGCTGCGCCAACATCCGACGAACTTCGCGACGTTCTCCTTTGATCCGAGCAATTTGCATCGAATCGTAGCCGGTTGTTTGATGACGCATCCAAGCGATCACAGCCGACTCAGCTCGCTGCTCAATTGGAATCCGTGTCGTGCGCGCTACAGTTCCGCTGCCAACGGGAGTCGCATGCAGCGCAATCGCTTTAGCCATCTGCCGAGCGATCGTTTCGTAAGCCTGATGGAACGCCAAGTACTTCAACACAGCTACTTCGAAGTCCTCAACGTATTCTGCCTGCGCTCTTTCGCGACGCTTCGCATCCGCTTGCTTGCGTTTAGCATAGCCATCCGTGCTCCGCGCGGCGTCGCACTCGACTTTTAAGTTTGCAATGGTTGCCGCAGGCGCCCAAATCCCCTGCGAAAACATTTTGCGGCCGCGCTTTTCTTGCACAACCCAGAAGTCACCAGCCGCTTTGACCCGACGAGTTAACATTGCATCGCCGGGGGCCAACAGTTCCCAATCGGCAGGCAC
>JBGSOM010000180.1:0-7896 GCA_041739135.1 Pirellulaceae bacterium | reverse complement strand
TGAAAGCGTAAAATGGGCTCGAATCCTTCGAGTCTAGCACCATCGCTCCCTGGTCCGGCTCACATTGTTCGTCTGCACATTGACTAAAGACAACCCCTGCCTATTATTTCTCTCGATTACGCGACCTTCAAAGCACTGGTTCCTTGGCCTAGACTCTTCGCAAAATGCATTGTGGTTCCCTTCATTGCTTTCAAAAAATCTATTTAAGTTTGATGGACGAAGTCGTCGTTAAGTCCTTATCGCGATTACTAGATAGCTAGGTTGACTCGTTGGTCGGCCAGCAACTGCTCGATATTGAGGAGGGTTACGATTTGTTCATCCGACTTGGCAAGCCCTAAGATGAAAGAGGTATCAACTTCGCCAAGGTTGGGTGGGCCTTCGATTGAGGCTGGGCTGATGTCGAGCACATCTGAGACGGCGTCCACGACAAGTCCCATGATGCGTCCGGAGACGTTGACGACAATAATGACCGTGAACTGGTCATAATCGGCGGAAGGCATGTTGAACTTTTTGCGAAGATCAACAATAGGCACAACGGTACCGCGAAGATTCATGACTCCCTTAATGCATTCCGGCATATTGGGAATCGGCGTGACTCGCGAAAAATTTTTGATCTCTTGAACTCGCAAGATCTCGATTCCGAAATCCTGGTTGTTTACTGCAAAGGTGAGAAACTGACTTGTATTTTCCGGCCCGTCGACCACTGGGCTACCGGTTTTTTCAGCAAAAGTTGTAGTCAAGAAATTGCTCCTGAAGTGAATCTGTAAACTTGAAAAGTCTGGATGCGAGAGGCGGTCAACTACGGATTAATAATTATTGGAAATGGCAATCCGTAGAGTGCGAGCAGACCCGCTGTTGAAGTGCCTGGATAAGATGCGTCCTTTGCCGCGACTGAATCGCGGGACAACGCACGCAGAGCGAAGTGTGTGTAGCGGGTTACTTTTCGTAACAGATGTCGGCGACTTGGACGTTCATGCCGACTCAAGTTATCATTGCGGAGAATGGATACGCTCATTTGCCCCTCTTCTCAATACGGTCCTGCGAAAACCATTGGATTTGTTGTCTGAGAATATCGAAGGGGGGCGAATTCAGACGATTGAAACATTGCTCACGGATCGCTAATGAAGCAGTTTGGTCAGTGGCAATCCATAAATTGGACCGCGATGCTTCGGCGGATGCGGTGGAATATTCCGCCTGTAGTGACTGCGGTAACTCAGCACGCCGATACGGTGACGTATCCGGCGATTGAACGTCCCTGGTCGGCGCTTCGAACGGTGGCGATCAAAATGAAGTGCGGAATCAGAGCCTCACAGCGCTAAGCACGTCGAGCGGTGAGTCGGTTCACATAAGTTCCGCGTCTGCAGGCCGGGTAGACACGAGAGGGCCAGTAGGAGTATGGTCACCCAGGCTACGGCCCGCATTTCGTGAAAAGAACGGCTCGAGGGTGGAGAACGCTCCGTAGAAGTGTCATTTCCGACCGGCCGATTAGCAGCCCACTGCTTGCTTGTGCACGAACATGAACTTATGCAGGAGGGTCTATGCAGCCGGTCGCCTCTTTGCGACCTTGTGCGGTGCAATCCACTGGCTGATATTCTCTAGTCGCTTGTCCCATTCTTTAGATACACGCAACTTGCAGAAAGATTCGAACAGCAGGTCGACGGTCTCGTTCAGGGTTCGGATCGCATCGATGCGGCTCTCCAATACTTCAACCCCTTGCGCTTCCTTGTCTGCCTGCAACTTTGCGCCGCTGATTGAAAAAGACTCTGCCTGCAGGGTCAAATCGTATTGCTGACCAAAACGAACTAGTACCAATCCCGCTTTGCGAGGCATCTTTCCAGATCGAATCGCTTCCATCGCTTCAGGCAACTTGGTTGGAATCTCCGACGAAATTGATTCCTTGCCGGATTCGCCAAGTGGACATTCGAGTACTAGGTTCTTTGCGAACATTGCTGTGACTTCGGAGCCATCGGGCAGCGCGATTGCATCCGATTCTGTTTCCGTATTGTGCCACAGCCACAAGAGGAATTCGTTGCCAAGAAAGTCGGGAAGTTTAGAATCTGCGTTCGACCAATGAGCTTCACAACCGGGATGCGAAGGATGAAAAATGGCGGGTGATATGTCGTCCAGCGCCGCAACTTGGTTATTGCGCGCCGCCCAGTTTTGCGCAATTTTGCCAACGGTGATGCGTTCCAGTTCGATTCCAAAACCGCGTTCCATCAGATCTGCTGTATGGGTGCAAGCCGATGGGCTGGAACCACCGAAGTAGAAAATGCTCGACTGTGCATCCCACAAAATCGGAAATTGCGCCATGCGATGATACTTGCCAGACTTTACCTCCATCTCGCATCGCGCGTCGACTGCGTCTTTCGCTTCCTGCCGTTGCGACTTGGTTGGTCTCCGCTCTGGATTCTCGGCGGTCAGCGCATTCAACTCCATCTGCAACCAAGCTTTGCGAATAGCGGATGGAATCTGGTTCGTATCGATACGAACAGCGGCGTGCAGCGCGCCGTGGATGATGTTCTTGTTCAGATCGAATGTCTGATCAAACAGATGCTGGCCACCAATAAAGCCGACTTGGGTGGTCTCTTCTGAAGTCGCTTGAAACTTGCCGCTACTGAGACTTTCGAGCGTATCGAGGTGTTCTTGAGTGAATTCAGCAGGTTGCTCTCCATTGACTTGAAAGCGATCGAAACTGAGACTGCCAGCCAGAAAAGCCATACAACATTCCGTAGCGAGAGTAGCAAGCTGAATAGGGCAACGTGTAGAGGTTGAGTATCGGCCCCACGCCGCTGAATCTCGCATGTTCTCCTGCGCCACCGCATCTCTTCGCCACCGTGTCCAATCCCTAGTACAGCCAATCTACGCATGAGTCCTAGAGTCGATTCGACGGATCGCTAGATTGCCATTTTCTTCTTCATCGCAGTTTGACTTTCCGGAAGAGCAGATCATCCATCGCGATATGGTCGAGTGTTATTGCCGATAGTTCGGGCCCGCAATGTGCTTGGGTAGGCGAGCTTTCGCTGGCTTGTGAATTTACTTTCGCGGTTGCCTGTTCTTTGGCTAACTGCTTTACTTTCGCAGCCAGCTTCACTTAATCTTGCGGCGGTTCTCTTCTCGGGGAGGAAGGCCTGTCATTCGCCTTGCTTGGGCTCGGCATCAAGCTGTTGGCCGCTAGCCCTAACGTCGCCGCTTTGCAATATAGGGCAGGGGTTCTCCGGCACCACGCAAGACGCTCTTTTCAACTTCATTCTGCGTTTCTTTCACGATGGTTTGGAACGGATTTCCGGAGTAGCAAACTTCTCCAAAGAACGCGAAGACAGAGGCGTCCTCGGTAACAAACATGGGGGCAAGTTCACCGGCGGTCGTCGTATAGGAGAAGCCACCAAGCACCTCACTTCTTCCTCCGCCGGACGTGCGAAGTAAGGTGCCTCCACGTTCAGTCTTGTAGCCCAGGATCCATAGATCGCCGTTTCGGTTAGCAATATGCAACCCCTCATTCTCTACATTCAACTGTCTGGCCCAAACTTTCTGTTCGTCAAGTTTGAGATTGTTGGTTGTCACATCCTCGAGAAATAGTCTGCCCCCGCGCGTTTTTTCGGAGAACCAGAGACGTTGGACACCGAGACTCTTCAAGCAAATCGTTCTGGAGGTGTTCACTTCGATTCCTCCGTTCACGGATGATAAGTGTTCGATCTGAATGCTGGGACTCGCACCATCCATAATACGAAAGTCTGGACTAGCCTGCGCGTCGTAATCAATCCAGCCCCCTGTCCCGATAACGCGGTCGACGTTCGCACGTAGCTCAATCGTTGAACTGAGTCGAAAGAAGCCTGGTAGGAAGATGGTTGATGCCCCTGAGTCGACGGCGCGTTGGATCGCGGCTGAGGAGTCGTGTTTGCCAGTCGGATCGGCCCCGAAGTCAACTACGTTTGCCCAGTTGGCGACAGGCACATCATTCACTGCTGGATTTTCGGCTATGGGCAACGGCGAGAAGGTAGCTTCACTTTCAAAAACAGTTAGTGGCTTCGCCGATGAGAACGAGACTATGTTTGGGCCAACTCCATCCGGTTGCTCGCCGACTTGTAAACGATAAGCGGCCGATTGATCGGGCGTCTGAAGGCTTACAATAGCACGTCGATAACCACTCGTAGACACATCACGAGCGTAGATATGGCCACTGTTGAAATTAAGCACAGCAGGATGAGCTTCCGCACCTGGCAAACCCACCAACGTCGCGTCAATCATCGCAAGCGTGCCGTAGGACTTGATCGCTGGAACTTTGCCTCGACTGACCAATTGCCGAATCGAGATCGCTTGCCCTTCATTGACGAAGCCTGCCTCGCCTTGGTTGCTCAAGCTGATGGATTCAAAGGTCTGGCTGTTGACTGCATGCCCGGTCTTGATGCCAATGCGAAACCCTTCCACCTCGCAATTTTTGACGAGAAGAGGTCCATTCATATCCTTGTAACTAAGGTCCAGGCCGATGGCTGCATGGGCATTTCTATCGACGAAGCGGCAGTTCCGAACAGCTCCGTAGTTGTTCGAGTAAAACTGCAGCGCGATCGCTCCCGCATTGTTCGCGCCAACGTCGAACGTAATGCCTTCGACGTAGTTGTGAAACCAATCGGCTGAACCGAATCCACCGCACCACATGATGCTTTGCGGTTCATCCGCATCGGGAAAGGCACCGTCTTTAAGCCTGATGCGTGTTTTGTTGGGGTTCTGGCCCTGTATCCAATTGTGCCCCCAAGCCTCACTTCCATTGGCATGTTTTTTAGACCATCGAATGGTGCGCGAAACCAAATACTCGCCCTCTGGAAAGTAAAGGATTCGATGCTGGCCCATCAAGTCATCAATGGCTCTCTGAATGGCTTGCGTGTCGTCACTGATCCCATCAGCTTTCGCATTGTAGGGTGCGTGCTTGATATTGATCACTGAATTGCAAGCAGGGAAAGCAACTTCTCGCAAGTCGCGAAAGCTCGTGCCACGATCCTGAGCCAGGGCGAGTTCACCGACTAGCCACATCATGTTCGTGGCAACGAAGGCCATCAATGCGTATTGCATGACGTGAATGTTAGTAAAACGAATCATGTGAGAGCCTAACGCATGACTGAAATGGCAGTTACTTGATTGACGACGACTTCGTGACGTTATCCGTCATCATCATCGTTAACTAACGCGACAAAGGGAACATCGCGCACAGTGCTGACCAACTCATTGTAGTCGCTGCCGTTTGTGAATAGTCAACCAGCTGAGTCAAGGCAATCCCCTCAGCGGCGTTTGAGTTCTTGCCTTAAGACGTCGATGGACTGGACACTCTGTTACGCACACTCACTGTGACACAACTTGACACACGTGTCCGCGCGCTCAGACAACACAAGTATTATGTGAGTCTGCCGACATTGAAGCTAGAGTCAAGTTCGGGCTCTGGATCGCCAGTTGTCTATTACCGCGGTCATTCACAAGGCCTTTGTCGATGTGAACGAGCACGGAACCGCAACGGCTGCAGCTAAGAGCATAGCGTTCGAACCGTGTTCAGCAGCGATCAAAAGGCGTCCATTCGTACCGAGTTTCAGCACGGATCATCCGTTGGTATTCGTAAACGAACCAGCGCAATGATCCTATTTATCGGCACGGTCAAAAATCCGAACGCTAAATCAATTGCTGCCAGCAAAATAATGAAAGCTCAATTAATTTGGGTTCACTTCGGCTTGACTGAATCGTCATGCAACCCGCGGGACACGAAATCGGATGGGGCATTAAATTTCGCAACATAAGCGGACGAGCACGGACTGGTCGCCAAAACATGTCGCTCAACTAGCGACTCAAGCTTATGCAATCGGTCCAGTGGAGTTAGACGCTCAAGTTCGTGCCAACGTTCGTTAATTTCGATGGCGATTTGTGTAGCCAGCATTTTGATTCTCCGCCCAAGAACTGGTAATTGCGACGCGGTTCGCTAACCGACGCGCATTCCATTCTCCGGCTTGCACACTTTGGAAACAAGCGTTCGTACGAACCGGCTGGAATGCGGCTAGATATTCGTCTCAAGCATAAGGGCGGAATAACCATTAATTTCGAAACAGGCGGAAAACGAACCGTCGCTTAGCAACACTCATTTTGGCGGCTGATGGGTAGTCCAACCGCTTGAGACCGACCAGCGATTAACATAGGTGGGGCATCTTGCATCTTCCGAACTCGCACCTGGCTAAGCGCATTGCTATGATCTCAAGCGTATCGTTGGATCTCGACAACAAATGGTCGTACATGAAGACGCATGGCGACGCAGGCTGGGAGAACTTCCCGACTTACCTGCCGCAAGTTGTACCGACTATTCTCGACGTGCTCGCGTCGCTCGATCTCAAGATTACTTTCTTCATCGTGGGCCAGGATGCCGCGCTGCCGATCAATCGCGAGCCATTGGTTGCCCTCGCAGCCGCTGGACATGAAATCGCGAATCACTCTTTTCACCATGAGCCGTGGTTGCATGAGTACTCGCGGGCGCAGCTCGTTGAAGAGTTCGAGCGCAGCGAGTCGGTCATTCGCGAAGTGACCGGTGCGCAAACGGTCGGCTTTCGCGGGCCCGGCTTCAGTTATTCGCAGTTGGTGCTTGAGGTGCTAAGCGAGCGCGGCTATCGCTATGATGCATCGACCTTTCCGACATTCCTCGGACCAATCGCTCGCGCTTACTACATGCTCCACAGTCGCTTGACGAAAGCCGATCGCACGCAGCGCAAGGCACTTTTTGGGTCGGCAAAAGCCGGTTTCATGTCTTTGCGTCCTTATCGCTGGACGTCGCTCGGTTCTCGGATGATTGAGATCCCGGTCACTACGATGCCTTGGATCAAAGTACCGATTCATTTCAGCTACATCATGTACTTGGCGACGTTCTCCAAGTTCCTCGCGAGAACGTACTTTCGATCAGCACTCGTATTTTGTTGGCTCAACCGCATCGAGCCCTCGATCTTGCTACATCCGCTCGATTTTCTTGGTGCTGATTCTGAGCCTTCTCTATCGTACTTTCCTGGTATGTCACTGCGAACTGATGCAAAAGTCGGCATCGCGCGCGACTGCTTGAAGTCACTTGCTGGCATGTTTGAGGTGGGCACGATGCTTGATCATGTGCGAGCATTCGAAGCTCGCGAATAAGGATCCGCTGTTTGATTGCGATCTGCAAGCATTTGCTAGGTCATGCGGCGAATTGCCGATCAACGTCTGTTCCATTCCGCTGCTATAATTGAGGACATAGATTGTTTTGCGAGGATGGTCGTGGCGGAAGGTGTGACAGATACGAAGTGGTGATTGGCGATGCAGCAAAAAAGCCCTTTCCCCGGTATGGACCCTTGGTTGGAAGATTACTGGGGAGATGTCCACGCGAGTTTAACCGCCTATGCTCGTGACCGCTTGCAACCCAATTTGCCTGCTGGATTGCGAGCCCGCATTGAAGAATACGTAACGGTTGAATCGAAGTTGGATGATGAGGAGTGGCGACACCACTTCGTCCCGGACGTGGTTGTAACGGAACCTTTTCGGCTGTCGGCGTCTGAGCAAGAGGGTTCGGTGGCGGTGATCACCGAGACCGAGGCGGTGTTGCTGCCTCGCGATACTGAGCCACCGACATTGCGTCGCGTTCAGATTATCGATTCGCAGAATGGCAATCGAGTGGTGACTTCGATAGAGTTCTTGAGCCCAGCCAACAAGATCGGCCGAGGATTGGATCTGTATCGCAAGAAGCAGCGTGAGATTATCGAAGGTGGTGTCAACTTGGTTGAGATCGACTTGGTTCGAACGGGCGATTGGGCAGTGGCGGTTGATGTGGGGCACGTGCCGGTCAAGCTGCGCGGCATCTATCGCGCGACGGTTGTGCGAGCGACTCGGACGGATCAGTGCGAGTATTAC
>JBGSOM010000028.1:0-30326 GCA_041739135.1 Pirellulaceae bacterium | reverse complement strand
CAGAAATTTTACGAAATAGGACGGAGAGCGACAGATGAGATGAAAGCTACACTAAACATTCTATACGATGCAGTTGTCCCAAAATGGAATTATGTCGCGCACCCAGATTGCGCTACTAATTGATTGGCCGTTCCTTAGTGCGTTTAGTCGCTCGAAAACTTTCGTGTATCTCCACCTTAAAGGTGATAGACGACTTTACGGTTGGGCCGAAGAATGGCCTGACTCTCCAACAACGGGCCACTTTGTTATCATGAAGGCAGAGTGGATATTAGGCGATAATTCGCGGGTTCCACTTAGTGCAACGGAGCGAATTTTGATTCGTGCTGACGAGGTTGAAATGGTTGAGTTTGAAAAAAGCGATGACGAGGTTTTCCTGGCCGCCCCAGACTTGATTGAAGCGTCTAATAAGACAATAGAGTTTAACGAAAGGAGAGACGATTGCGATGAATGACGAAAAACCAATACACATTCGCGAAGGCGTAAATGGAGAACCACCTAAAACTCTTGCGAGATCGTACAACGGCACACCTCCCCCGAAGCAAGTGACGCAGCAAGTTGAGCGTCCAACGAGCCCTCCACCACCAAAGAAGACGAAGTAAAATGCCAACGAAAGAACCTACACCACCGCCGCCCGAGAGAAAATTTATCGGAAATTCTTCAAACGGCAAACCACCAAACACGACTGCGCAGGGTAGGCCGACGGAACGACCGACTAGTCCGCCGCCACCAAAAAAATCGGGAGACGGCTCGAAGTGAGTGGTTCAGCCCCACGCATTTAAGGATCAAAGTAGGTTGCAACCACCCCTGTGGCGGGTGTTATCGGGTGTTAGTGGATGTAATTTGCTCATAAGATCAAGCAGTTCGACACATCGAGTGGAACTGTGCGACATTCGAAAGTGAATGGTGTGTTCGCTGATATCCCAACCACCTAAATGTTGCGGTTGGAGGGTGTGTAACAGTCATAATGGTTATAGGGCCGGCTATGTTCTTCTTGTCGCCCAACTGCCCGACCAGAATTTGCTTTCTGACCTAAAATTGACTGTACGTTTGCCACCAACAACCTAGGGAGTGCTCGCTATGACCAACCAAATTGCACTTTGGGCATCCGGCCATGCTATCCCGTTGGTACTGCTGGGCTTGGGTGCCACTCTCATCACGTCCCAGACTCTTGATATTACACAAACTGGTGAAAGTCTAATGCGAGAGGCAATTGAAGCTGCTGCCGCCTCCGATGCGGAAGCAGCTCGCGTGAAGAAGAAAGCATTAGAAGATTTATGGAAGTCTGCGGATGAGCAGTCTGCAAATACTGATGCATTTTTCGACAAGCTACAACAACACTTCAAGCCGAAATAGCTGCTCGTGAGCAGAGCCGTTGTAATTTACAACACGAGTAGGTATTCTTGGATGTTCGTGTTGTAATCGCGGAGTCAAGTCTTCAAGTTTCCCTTGTTTTTCAAGGATCAAAGCCCCACTCTTAATCACCGGGTCCAAGGTTCGAGTCCTTGCGGGGGCATTTTCTGTAAGTCACTTCGGAATCGAGACTTGTGTTACTTGATCGCAGATTTGCTTTTCTAAACCAAGTCTAGCGCATCATCTTCAGGAGTAGCCTGCGATTCCTGTTATTACTCGACTTGGCCGCTCTAGGCCGGTTCATCTCGCCGTAGCGTGATTTCACTCGATGGAATCGCCAATCTCTAACCGCAGCCGTTTGAGGACTCGGGATTTGGCGACACGAACAGTTCCGGGGCGCATGCACAGTTCCTTAGCGACGTCATTCGTTTCACGACCATCGATGACGACCATCCAAAACGCTTTCCAGGTTTGCTCCGAAAAACTACTTCGCACATTCGATAACGCTTCGCAGAGCACCGCCTGATGGATCTCACGTTCGTTCTGCATGAACCTGCTGCGCGAACAATCAGAATGACTCTCACTTGAAATCTCTTGCGCAGCGGCTGGGATTTGATCGAACATGTTCAATGCATCGGTACCGCCCACGGCGTGCGGCTCACGGCCGGAACTGCGAAAATGATCGATCACTTTGTTGCGAGTGATAGTTCTTAGCCACCCGCGAAAAGAACCGCTTTCGATGGGGCGAAATTTGTCGATGTCGCGAGCCAAAGCGTAGAACACATCCTGAAGGACGTCGTGTATATCCGACTGCGACAATCCGGACTCCTGACACCAGAAATAGACTAAGGACGAGTACAGTTTGGCTAGCCGCTCCCATGCAGCCGGTTCCCTCGCTTTGGCATCCGCAATCAGGCTGTGCGAAGTCCGGTTCGCTTCCGAAGAACTTATCCGAGCATTTGGGCTAGTCGTTGCCATGGAACGACGCTCCGATCTTGCCAAACGAGCGACGCTTTGCCGCCCAAAACACGATGAACGTCGCCGCCATCAACAGTGTTGAAACGGAAGCGATCATGTTAAACGCGCTCCGCAAACCTGAACGCGTTGATGCGATATCTCGGTGCAAGGGTCGGGTAATCGAGAGAACTCCGGCCACCTCACCTTCGACCCAGTCACGCTTCGGACTCGACGCATCATTGTTGTGGCACTGAACGCAGCTTTGTTTCATCATTTGAGCTCGTGCGTAACGCAAAACCGGCTCGCCATTGACTTCACCAAACTCATGATACGAGCGGCCGTCGATATTCACTTCGATCACAGCGGCTGTCACTGCGTCATTCTTTTTCGAGATCTCCGTGCGACAGCCGAGACCTAGCGCCTGAATCGCCCTAGATTCAAACTCATTCTGAATTCTAGTGTTTTCGCGCCAGGGGTAGTCGCTGTAAATTCTGACTTGCATTCCCGATTCGTCTTCCGTGATCCTCTTCCCCGCGTCAATCATGAAAGTGAATGGCAGTGGTATCGAATTCGGTGTCGTTGCGTACTGATGCGTAACGGGGATTTGGTTTTGATCCAGTCGGCCGATGACACTCTCGCTGTAGTACTCGTTGATGTCCTCGAGCATATTGGCTTCCATTCGCGTACTCTCTAAGGCGGTGCTGTGTACGAAGTGCGTCGACAGCCAAGAAAGATAAGCGAACCCGCCTAGAGAAATCAGCGGCGCAGCCACAATTAAGCCCGCTGCCAGCGGATAGGAACGACACCAACGCCAAAATTTTTCGCCTAACCCCATCGGTCTTGCTTTGATCGGTCTGCCGCTCGCGAACCTCCTTAAGTCGTCGGCCATATCTCCCGCCGACTGGTAGCGCCGGCCCTGCGATTTTGAAAGTGCCTTGAGGCAGATCGTTTGCAAGTCGAGAGGAATATTCGCCTTGAGTTGCCGCAGCGATCGCGGTTCGTCTTCGATCACTTGCAACAGCAACATTCTACGGTTGCCTTGGAAGGGCCGTTCACCGGTTAGCATTTCATATAACATCACTCCAAGACTGAAGATATCGCTTCGCGCATCAACACAGTGTGAGTTGCCGGAAGCCTGTTCGGGCGACATGTAAGCCGGCGTGCCCATGACCCTGCCTTCCGATGTCATCGTGTTTCCGTTGTCCAGGACGCTTTTCGCCAATCCGAAATCCATCACGTGCGGACGGTCCGACGAGTCAAGCAGAATGTTAGATGGCTTCACGTCGCGATGCACAATGCCATTTTCGTGAGCGTACTGAAGTGCATCGCAAATCGAAGCGATCAACATGGCACTTTGCTCAAAGGCGAAAACGACTCGGCGCAGTTTCGCGTCCAACGATTCCCCATCGATGAACTCGGTGACTAGATAGCAGATGTCTTCTTCGGATCGCACAGTATCGTAAACCGTGACGATGCCTGGATGATTGAGCTGTGCGATACTCCGCGCCTCCCGGATGAATCGTTCAGCGTCTTCGTCCGTCGCGAACATACCAGCTCGCTGGACTTTAATGGCAACCAGTCTGTCCAGTTGCGTGTCGCGCGCCTTGAAGACGTAACCGAACGCGCCAACGCCCAACTCAGACTCCAATTGAAATCGACCGAGCCGGACTGGACCGTCTTGAAGCCTGTTTGCCAGTCGCTTGCCCGAATCGAAGGAAGCGGGTCTAGTCGTTGAGCCCACCGCATTGCAAGCCGCTTTTACTAACGCATCGAGAACTGCGCTCCGCCCCACTGCCCTCTCGGATTCCAAATCCATCGGACAGTTCCCTATCGCTCTCAGTTCTGCGACCAAGGCGGAACGACTGAGCTGCGAATGCGAGTCAATGATGATCCCGCACGACTCGCAATACTCGATATGCTTTGCCAACTGCTCAAGCCGAGAAGCGGTCAGATCGCCAGTCGCGAAGGCTCGCAATTCAGTTGATTCGGGACAGGCAAGCTGCTGGTCATTCGGCATTTACAAAGTCCAAGAGCGTCCAAAATTTACACGGATAATCGCGCACCACCAAATATGGTAACGCGAGGCCGTTACACTTCAGTTTTCCAACGCCTGTGGCAAAATTCGACGATCATGCCGCGGGAGTGTAACGCTGTTTCGTTAGCATTACAGTCGCAAAGCTGTACTACGCGACTACTACCAGAAATGTTCACCAACGAAACGTTTGCGAATTGACACTCGCCAATCTACATCGCGAACCAGCTCACCAAGCACTTATCGAAAACGCTATTCTCATGACAACTCGCATTAAAGCCGCCCGATTCGGTTTCTCAATTCTCGTTGTTGCGTTGACCGCGATACCAGGCATTGGGCAGCAAGCGGATCGACCATCGCTTACCGATACCGCGACAACAAAAGCTCCGCTTACGAATCATGGAGACCCATCGTCACAACCAGATCCACTTCGTATCAGCGACTACATCCGAAGAATATTTCAGGACAAGAAAGGCCATCTTTGGTTCGGGACCAACGGCGACGGAGTATGCCGCTACGATGGTGATTCCCTCGAGTATTTCTCAGTGAACGAAGGTTTTGATGGGGTGGCAGTACGAGGCATTGTTGAGGACCAAGTTGGCAACGTTTGGTTCGGGACGGAACGGGGCCTAACCAAGTTTGATGGAACGTGTTTTACCAATTTCAAGGAGAAGGATGGACTGATCGGCAGCGACGTTTGGAGCATCACGATCGATAGCCAGGGAATGATCTGGGTCGGTACTTTGGACGGAGTGAGTCGTTTTAATGGAAAGGTGTTCACTCCGTTTGTGATTCCTGCCGCTAAGCCCGATTACTCAAGAGGTGTTACAAGTGCCCATATCGTCCATTCCATTATGGAAGATCGAAAAGGAAGGATGTGGTTCGCTTCCAACGCCGGCGCTTATATGTTTGATGGCGCGACACTGACCAATATTTCCGAAAAAGATGGCCTGTGTGACAACTCTGTAAATGACATCTTTGAAGATAACGCCGGCAATGTTTGGTTCGCGACTCATCACAACGGAGTCTGCCGCTGGGATGGAAAAGCATTCACGCACATCAGCACGAAGGATGGCGTTACAGGCACGGAAGCATGGAAGCTGTACGCAGACAGATCCGGCAACATTTGGTTTCCCATTGAGCATTCCGGTTTGTATCGCTACGACGGAAAAGTGTTCACCAATTTTCATCGAAAGCAAGGACTTCACAGTGAGGCGATTCAGTGCTTCCTTGAAGATCGCGAAGGGAGAATCTGGGCCGGTGGCGCTTTTGGTCTCTTTCGATTTGATGGCAACTCGTTTTCGCCTGTTACCAAAAATGGCCCGTGGAAGTGATCAACTGCGACAGAGCCTGAAATCGCTCTAACGCGAGGTTGCCGCGACGACTCAGTTGCTGATTGGCAGCTCCGTTAGCTTTACCGTCCCAACATGTCATCCAAGCGGCATATCACTCAAGCGTTTTTAAAGTAGGTGTCCTGTGCTCAAGGTTGTTACCGTCTCGCTCATCAACGTACTGTTTGCCATCACGGTCTGCACGGCACAAGGCCTGCCGCTTGACCGTTTACCGCTTGACGGTTTATCGCTTGATCGCAATGTCGCACCACATTTCGAGCAACAGATTCGACCGCTGCTTCAACGGTATTGTGCCGAATGTCACGCGCCTGGCGCGATGAGCGACATCGACTTTCTGGCGGTAAAAACGGAAGCCGATATCGGCAATCACCGGGAGCTGATGGCTCTCGTCGTTGAACAAATGCAGACTCGCGCGATGCCTCCTGCAGACTTCGACCAACCAACCGACGCAGAGCGACTAATCGTAACGGATTGGCTTACAAAGAAATTTGATCTCAAGCCAAAAGATATCGACCGTATTTCGCCCTACGTTGTTGAAATACACGAGGACCGCAAAGGCCATCTGTGGTTTGGGACCGTATCGAACGGTGCGGCTCGCTACGACGGTGAGACACTTACTTGGTTTTCCAAAAAGGATGGATTACCTTCGAACACAGTGTCGAGCATTACTGAAGACAAAGACGGTAATTTGTGGCTAGGGACACACCATGGCATTTGCAGATTCGATGGCAAAGATTTCACAGTGATGTGGAGCACCTCGGGGCGGCATGATCAGGGTGAAGGATGGATGAGTGTTTTTGCGGATCGTGCAGGAAGCATCTGGACGAGTACCAATAAAGGTGTTTTTCGATTCAACGGAACTTCGTTCTCCGAGTTCAAGCTTCCAATTATCAAAGAGGAAATCACGTCCTACAGCATCACCGCTGGGAGAGCTTCATTGGTCTTGGAAGACAAGCGAGGAAACTTGTGGTTCAGGACTGACGGCGCTGGGGCATTCAAGTTTGATGGAAAGTCGTTTACACAATTCACCAAGAAAGATGGCCTGTGCAGCAATAACGTCAACGCGATCCTGGAAGACAAAGAAGGCGATATCTGGTTTGCGTGCATGCAGTCATTTCAGCCTAAGATGTCAGGCGACGGAGGTTTGTGTCGATACAACGGGAGTTCGTTCACCCAATTCCCAGAGGTGACGGGATTGAGTGGGAAAGACATCTACTCGATTTACGAAACTAAAGCTGGCGACCTATGGATCGGGGCAACGAACGTGGGTGCCTATCGTTACGATGGCAAAGCGTTCACACTCTTCGATAAAACCGACCGAGTGCTCTCGACACGGAAATTCGGTTTGCAGTCCATCCTTGAATCCCAAAACGGAACACTCTGGTTCGGATTCTCCGGGGGACTCTTTCGGTTCAACGGCCAATCCTTTTTCAACGTCACCAAAGACGGGCCATGGAACTGACTTGCATAGGATGCGTATTAGCCCCAACGCGGTGCTCAACCTTTGACCAATTTTAGAAGGTCGCCGATGGTTCGGTGAGCTCCTATCGGGTGACGTAGCGGCTGATCTACGAGCACTTGATAGTGGTTTTTGCGTCCGACTTTCTCGATGCGAATGAAACCTTCTTCTTCGAGATCTTGCACGATACGCTGCACACCTCGCTCAGTGATGCCAACACGCGTGGCTACTTCGCGGAGCACTAAATCCGGATTCGCGTAAAGCGTGATCAGAACGTGCGAGTGGTTTGTCAAGAACGTCCAGCGATTTGCGGTTCCTGTGGCATCACTCGCATCGACCGATCGGGTGGTTACTGGTATTTCGGTCATGCGGATTTCAAACCCAAGGCGAGGCTGAGGCGTGCGGCTAACGACGTAAGTGTACCCCCGGAATTCGTGAAAGTAAATTCGCGAATTCAATGGACGCCCACGCATTTTGCCTAAAACTCTCGCGGCTTTTCACGATTCTGGAGTAGCGGTTCGGAAATTTCTCATGCGAGCCACTGAAATTAGACGAAACCCAATTGACGAATCAAATGTCGCGTATTAATATTCGCGTATCGATTTACGTCAAAAGGAGTTCGTCTATGTCCGCGATGATTGCTCTACTGATTGCTGTTCCTCCGACGCTGTTGTCTGCCTTGGTGCTTTTGCCAGACGCCCGCTGTAACGCTCATGTCCGAACGGTTCGCACGACAGTCACATTCTTGACCGGAGTGCAGTTTTGGATCGCTGCCTGCTTGGCGATTGCTGTTGTCACTAGTTTGATTGCCAAAGTGCATTTCACTTTTCTACCGGCAACAAGCGACTTGCCGATCACTTTGGCGATTCTCTACGATGGCGTCGCAAGTTTGATGCTGGCGTTGGTCAGCTTCATCGGCTGGGTGGTTTGTCAGTACTCGCTACGTTACCTCGATGGCGAGTCTACGCAGGGCCGTTATTTTCGATGGCTGGGCTTTACCATTGGTTCCGTTTCGCTGATGGTCATCTCCGGCAACTTGCTGGTGTTCTTCGTTGCGTGGGTGATGACCAGTCTCGGTTTGCATCAACTCTTGCTTCACTACAGCCATCGACCAGCCGCGCAGCGCGCCGCCTGGACCAAGTTCACGATCAGTCGACTTGGAGATGCAGCCCTGATTGTCGCGATCGTAATTATTTACGACCAGTTCAAAACGTTGGACTTCGTCGAACTGTTCGCGCTTAGCGACTCACTAACGAGCACCAGCGCTGCAACACAGGTCGCCAGTTTCCTGCTGGTGTTTGGAGCGGTTACCAAATCGGCTCAGTTCCCTTTCCACACTTGGCTGCCGCAAACCATGGAGACGCCGACACCGGTGTCAGCCATGATGCACGCCGGGATCGTCAACGCTGGTGGTTACTTGATGATCCGCACCAGTCCATTCATCGCGATGACTCCTTGGGCGATGACGACGCTCGCAATCATCGGAGCCCTGACTGCTTTCTTCGCGGCCATAGTCATGTTGACTCAGACGAGCATCAAAAAGTCGTTGGCTTATTCGACGATCGCACAGATGGGGTTTATGTTGCTGCAGTGCGGGCTAGGCGCATTTTCAGCGGCGATGCTGCACATCATCGCTCACTCACTCTACAAGGCACATGCGTTTCTCAGCAGCGGCAACGTGATCGCTGAGCGAACGGCAACTCGCAGCGCTCCGTCAGCCATTGATGAATTCAGTTGGGCCAAGTTCACTTCGGCACTCGCGATGAGCTTTGCGTTCCTGGGACTCGCGTTCGTTGCAACGGGAATCGATCCTTGGACGAAACCGGGCAGTCTGTTACTGGGTAGCGTTCTATGCGTAGCGATGGCGCATTGGACTGCGCAGAGCATGCGCACTGGCAGCAGAAGATTAGCCGTCCAAGCGGTGATGGTTGTGGGCGCGCTCTGCTTGGTCTACTCAATCAGTTTCGCGCTGATCGACAAAACTCTCGCAGCCAGTCTACCGTCGTCGACTGCGATAGCGATGCCGTGGCTTGTTTTTGGCTTAGCCTCAGCCGGTTTCGCTGTGCTTTTGTTGTTACAAGTTGCGTTGGCGAGCCGGCACAGGCCTGCGTTCTTGGACAAGTTCTACATTCATGCAGCCAACGGCTTTTACATCGAAAGTTTGCTGCGCCGCGCGTTTGGCCCACTGCTGAACACTTAGCGCTCTAACACATAACGCTCCACATTCGATTCATTCATCACTTTGTGTTCCAGGAATCAAGTTCATGTCAATATCGCAAGCGACTCGCAACCGTACTAATACCTCGACCACTGTTGTTCATGACAGTATCCGACGCGAGGGCTACTTGGAAAAAGTGCTAATTGAAGTTGTATCAGTGATCGCGCCCGTTTGGCCGCTAGAAGACTACGTGGCGGTAAATCCCTACGCAGGACTTTCACGACGCTCGTTCCTAGACGCGCGCACATTTCTGCGTAATTACTCCGACTGTGAAATGTTAATGCCGATTGAGTACTACGCGAATGAGTTTGAGCGAGGTGCTTTCGTGGAGAGCGATATTGAGTCCGCGATGGCGGAACTGGCCGCAGTCGACGTATCGCAGGAACTGACGGCCGCTCAAATCGTCCAGAACTTAAACGCAGTCGGTTCGTTCGTCTCCGCCCTCGCGCAACCAGCCGCGACGCATAACGAAGACCGTCGAATCCGCACGATAGCTGAATGGGCTTCGACGAAGACGGACATCGACTGGAGCGAAGCGATTGTTGAGGAGATATCTAAACACTGCGCCGCGCACTACGACTTAGATCAAGCGACTTGGTCGAGCCCCGTGAAGCACCTCTCACTTTTCGATGCCTGGCGTGCGACGGCCGAAAACGACTTTAACATCGAAGTCTTGGGATTGCGAGGGTTTCGTCGATTTGTATCTGCATTACCTAACACACCCGAGACAGTGATCGCTTATGCATTGAAGTCACTTTCCGTACCACGGTCTTTGTGGTCAGCGTTTTTGTTGTCGCAAGCGTTCTCGATTCCTGGATGGAGCGCGTGGACGAAATACAAATCGGAGTGGGCGAGTGACGCGAGCGGTTCGAATGATCTCGTCGGGTTACTAGCGATTCGCTTGGCTTACGACGCGGCCCTTGCAAAATCGAAATCACTGCGGATCAATTGGCAATCGCTGGCCGAGCTTGAATCAGCCAGCAACGTGGCTCACTCTGCGCATGCTGGCGACTCCATCTTGCGGCTGATCTTGTTGCGAGCCTGCGAGATCGCTTTCCGAAACCGATTGCTGACGCAGTTGCCCGACCGTGCACCGTCCATGACCACAGCCGAAGCCGGAACCGAAGTGCGCAAGCTCGCGCAAATGGTCTTTTGTATTGATGTGAGATCCGAGCGGATACGTCGGCAACTGGAGTCACAATCAAACGACATCGAGACTTTCGGGTTCGCGGGCTTTTTCGGTATGGCGTTTGAATTTGCAACGATGGGACAGTCATCGGGCAATCTACAACTGCCCGTTTTACTGAAGCCGCAGTTTAAGGCGTGTGAAGGCATTCACGAAAGTGAGTTAGCTGAGGCACCATTAGTCGATCAGCTTCAACGCTCGCAGACTTGGCACAAGTGCTGGAAGAGCTTTCAGAGTTCGGCGGCCAGTTGCTTTACCTTCGTCGAATCGGCAGGTTTACTTTCCGGGTTAGGACTGCTGCGTCGAGCGACTGGAATCGCGTTGAAACCTACGAAAGCGAAGTTCGACGGCCTCACACCTGACCAGCGCTCGCAGGTGGGTCCAACGCTGCGCGGCCTTTGCCAGCAAGGCATTACCACTTCGCGACAAGCCGACATCGCGGAAAGCATGCTTCGCAATCTTGGCCTCACGAACAATTTTGCTCAGTTCGTTGTGCTTTGCGGTCATGCTTGTCAAACAGAGAACAACCCATTGGCTGCTGGTTTAGACTGCGGCGCTTGCGGCGGCCACTCGGGTGAACCGAACGCACGGTTTGCCGCTCTGCTTTTGAATCAGCCTTATATCCGCGGCGCATTGAAGGAGCGGGGTATCAACATTCCTGCGGATACGTTCTTTGTCGGCGGGCTACATAACACAACGACAGATCAAATTAGTTTCTTCGATGTCGATGCAATCGAGGCTGATCAGCAGTCAGCGTTGCAAGAGTTGCGAGTGAGTTGTGATGCAGCGAGTCGTCAAGTTCAAGCGGAACGGGCGCCAACTCTGTCGAGCAGTTCGTTACCTGCCTTATTAAAGCGAGCTGGAGATTGGTCCGAAGTGCGTCCTGAATGGGGATTGGCGGGCAACGCAGCTTTTATTGCAGCGCGGCGAACTATCACTAAAGATCTGAATCTGGATGCGCGAGCGTTCTTGCATAGCTATGACTACACGCAAGATCCAGATGGCAAAGTGTTAGAAACAATCATGACCGCACCCATGATCGTTGCACATTGGATCAACATGCAGTACTACGCATCGACAGTGGACAATCGTTACTTCGGCAGCGGCACCAAGACTGTTCACAATGTCGTAGGCGGCTTTGGAATTTTGTCAGGCAATGGCGGTGACCTCATGACCGGTTTGCCCTGGCAATCCTTGCACAACGGTACTCAATACCAACACGCGCCGCTGCGATTGCAAGTTGTAATCGAAGCACCGCGTGAAATGATCGATCGCGTGGTTGCAAAGCACGAACTGGTCGCGAGCCTGTTAACGGGTGGATGGCTGCATCTTGTTGCGATCGACGGTGCGGAACTTTATCGGCTCAATTCGAGTGCATCGTGGGAACGACTGGCGATTCAACGGCCAGTTACGACTGAAGGCACTGTCACCACCTGCACAGTCACCACCTGCACAGTCACCACGTGCACTGTCACCACCTGCATTGACACGGCGAAAACGGTGCCTAACTGTTAGAGAAATTCATGCCTTTCTTGCAATCAAATTGCTGCTACCAAATTGAGAACCTGCCGTACTATAGGTAGACAAATAACCTACTGAGTTCGAAAGGCGACAACCGTGCAATTCAGCATTTACACCCATGGCATAGATTTGACGGAAGCGATCAAACGCCAAACTTACAAGAGGCTCGACGTCGCTTTAGATTGTCTTGAGAGCGATGTAGAAAGTATACACGTCCGTTTAGTGGACACGAACGGACCGTTCCTTGGCGGAGTCGATAAGGCTTGCCAAATCATAGTGGCTCTGCGCGAGCAAGACACCATCGTCGTTGAGGATATCGATGAAACCGTGGATGCCGTTCTTGATCGCACCACGGATCGCTTGGGAGTCATCGCCTGCCAAAGGTTGGATTCACTTAGCAAGCAACGCAAACGGTTTCGAGGTTACGTTGACTCCGACGACTCCACTGAGTTTAGGTGGTAGTCGAGTCATCGCAGTACGCATCTGAGTCTTTCATATACGGAGGTAGAGATGATTACCCGACCAAGCAAACGAACGCGTGGCGAAGCGCTACAGGAAGCGTTCTTTTACAAGATGGATCAGGAGTTGATCGAGTTGCTAGGCAGGCAACTTCAGCGCGAGGAGAAATTGAGATCGTTCGCTCAGGCGACTGGCATTCGCGATGAAAAGCGACTTAAGATGCTGATCGACTCGGGATTCGAACTACCTACACTTACAGCCTTCATGTGGGTGCCGTTGGTCTTCGTCGCGTGGGCCGACGGTCGCGCGGATGAATTAGAAAAGAAGTCGATCATCGACATCTTGATTAGCAAAGGTATCTCTCGGCAGACGGCTGAGATGATGATTCATCATGAATGGTTCCGTAAGAGCCCAACCGATGAACTGTGGCAAATATGGGAAGAGTTTACGGCTTCCACACTAATCAGTCTCTCACCTTCTGTGCGCAACGAGTTGATCGATGAAATCGTTGGCCTCTGCCACGTGGTGGCGCACGCGTCAGGAGGGTTCCTCGGTATCGGAAAAGTCTCGCCGACCGAGACGGTTGTGATCGACCGTATTGTCGAATCGCTGCACAGGTGTTCCGCTGTCGAGCAACCAAGCAGTGAGTTTGCCGTTTAAGCACCGATGTATGCATCGATGTAACCATCATTCAGCACTAAACCAAACGCGATGCTCGCTTGCGGCACAGTTGTGACGCCGGCGCATCGCGTTGGTCGCTTGTAAATCCCCGCAGCTAACGATCGTGCGATCAACAAGTGGCGTCGTTCTTCGTGTGGCGTCGACTGTCATTCGCCGTTTCGTCGATTGGCGACTGAAAGTCGCCACCACGACGTGACGACAAGGCCTCCCAGCCACTCCTCTTTCTTTGATTACAACCAACGTCAGTCGTTTTATGTCGATAGTTCGTTGCCAGCACTTGTCGATTAGCTTTTCCGCGCATGGCGATATCTTGAATAGTGGAATCGCTCGATATCGCACTCTCAACTATGATGGATTGCCGATTGCCAGAACTGCAAAACAAGCTGTACAACGGACATTAATGCATTGAGTTAATCAAACGGAAAGAACTGGCCATGAACTGGCTTAACTATCATCACTTGCAATATTTTTGGGCCGTCGCGCAAGAAGGATCCGTCGCGCGGGCTAGCGAAAAACTGCATGTCACACCTGCGACGATCAGTATCCAATTGCGTGATTTGGAGAAATCACTGGGCGTAGAGTTGTTTCGCAAAGCGGGTCGAGGTTTAGCGCTGACGGAAATGGGAACCTCGGTGCTGGCGTACGCGAATGACATCTTCGCTACGGGCCAAGAACTTCTTGACATGGTCAACGGAAGACCAGTTGGCGGTCCGATGATTTTGCGAGTAGGCATTAAAGACGTCATGCCTAAACTGGTCGCCCACCAATTGCTGGAACCAACGCTGCGAATGTCCAGTGAAATTCGCTTACTCTGTTACGAAGGCGACGCATTGAAGCTGGTCTCAGATCTCGCCATCCACAAACTTGACGTAGTGCTATCGGACACTCCGATTGATCCTATGTTGAAGGTCAAAGCCTATTCGCACTTGCTTGGTGAATCTGACGTCGTGCTGGTTGGTACAAAAACGCTTGCCAAGAAGATCCGAGCCGGTTTTCCAAGCTCGCTTGATAACGCGCCGATACTGTTGCCAATGAGAAACACGGTGCTTCGGAGATCGCTGGACTACTGGTTTGAAGTCAACCGAGTTCGACCCCATGTTGTCGGTGAGTTCGATGATAGCGCGATGCTCAAGATCATGGGCCGAGCAGGAGTTGGCGTTTTCCCAGTTGCCAACACGATTCTCAACGATGTTATCGAGATGTACGGAGTTGAGTTGATCGCTGCGATTCCAGGGGTGTCCGAGAAGTTCTATGCACTCTCGGTGGAACGCAAAGTCAAGCACCCCGCGGTCTTGGCAATTTCTGAAGTCGCTCGGAAGAAGCTAAGCACGCGTTGACGTAGAATTCCACCTGCACAGCAGTAGTTGCCCTGCAGTAACGGGTCCAACCGGGTCGAACGACTCCGTCCCCTTGGACGCTGGGAAGTGCAAGTTGTAGGAAACTTCGACTGATCTTCTTCGGCAACTGAGGCCCATACCGCTCTACTTGACCAAAAGGAACGCCCGAGTGCGGTTTGCAACCTCGAAATTTTATTCATACTTAACCAAACTCGGGTAGACTTCTGCACTCATTCTGAGACCTTGTACCCGCGGGCCACCGGCGGGGCTGCTCGCCGACTGGAATCGCAAGTCAATAGACACTACGACAGAAAGACGATGGAAATATGAAACGCTGTATTGGGTTACTGTTGGTGCTCGTTCAGTTTTGCGCGATGGCGAGCGCACAGGTAAGCGTCGATCCCAAGCTCCCCGACTACCGTCCGATCGCTGGAGTCGCAGGGAAGATCGATACAGTAGGCTCGGACACGATGAACAATCTGGCTCAGCTCTGGACCGAAGAGTTCAAGAAGTTTTACCCAAGCGTATCGGCGGCGATTGACGCGAAAGGCTCATCCAACGCAATTCCGGCTTTGGTCAACGGATCCGCTACCTTCGGTCCGATGAGCCGTGATGCGAAAGCGTCGGAGATTCAGGCTTTCAATCAGAAATTTGGTTACGATCCGGTGCTTATCCCAACGAGCATCGATATGGTCGCGGTGTATGTGAATCGCAACAATCCGATCGATGGGCTCTCATTCCCCGAGATCGATGCGATCTTTTCTAGCACTCGCAAAGGTGGTGCACGCGCTCAGGCGAAGACGTGGGGTCAACTCGGTTCCACAGGTGAGCTAAAAGAAAAGAAGGTTGAATGCTACGGGCGAAACGCTGCTTCCGGCACTTATGGGTTCTTCAAGGAAACGGTACTTAGCGACGGTGACTTCGGCGACTGGGTTACTGAAAACGCTGGCTCATCGGCTGTGGTTCAATCCGTTGGCGCGAACCTAGCCGGAATTGGCTATAGCGGCATCGGCTATCGCACGCCTAACGTCAAACCTCTGAAGCTCTCTGTTGAGAGGGGTGGCGAGATGATTGCCGCGGAACCGAAGAACGCGTACGACGGATCTTATCCACTCGCGCGTCCACTGTACTTCGCCGTCAACTATGATCCGAGAAAGCCCCTAGAGCCGCTCCGCGCCGAATTCGTGCGTTACATTTTCAGTAAGCAAGGCCAGATGCAGGTAGTTAAGGACGGATACTTGCCTGTTGATGCTGAAACCGCCGCGGAAGCGTTAGCGATGGTGGGACTCAAGTGATTGCAGTCGTATGGGAGAGAATCGACATAATCGCGTTGTGAAGCCGCCTCTTTCGAAACCACTTGGCAAGTTATCCGATCGCGACTTGCCTGGTGGTGCAGGCTTTAGTAGCTTAATCGTTCCTAAACACAGTATCCAAAGTTAGGAGCGACCGATGCCAATCGAGATTGATCTCGCACTAGTAGCGCAGCAACGCATCCGACACGAGCTAAGTCAAAAGCCGCGGCACCGTTTTATTTCATCGTCGGAGTATTCGGACCTGATTATATCGCGGCATACGCTTGAGCGACGGGATCATCCCCACGCCGCATTGAAGGGATTGCACAATCTTCGAACAGGCGACATTTTTCTAATTGAAGCCGAACACGTCCCTTCTTCGCGTTGAAACAATTGTGGCCGCACGCCCACTATCGTAACCGCGTTAGCGTGAAAGTTCCTGATTCACAGTAAGTCCGTCGAGCAGTAATACAAATACAACTTCGCCGCGAAAGTAACACGCGATGCTCGTGGACACTTTATAATGCGGCCGCGGGCCTCGGTGGGACGCGAAACCTTTGCACTGTGAGTCCGAAGTCGCGGCTGAGTTGACGTCGCTGCTGGAACAATTCACTTCAAACGGCCGCTGGCGGCCGCTCTAAAAGCCAAACCTGGAGTTACCGCATCATGCGAAATGTTCTGACGGCCACCGTTGCAATGTGCTTTGTACTTGCTGATGCGAGTGAAACGTTTGCGCAACCTAAGCCGATCAAGGTCTTCATCCTGGCTGGCCAATCGAACATGGAAGGACATGCGAAAGTCGAGACGTTCGACTATATCGGCGATGATCCAGCAACCGCGCCGCTGCTGAAACAGATGCGAGCCGCAGACGGCAAACCAACCGTGTGCGAAGGAGCTTGGATCTCTTACTTGACGGGCAACGGTAATGAAATCGGCGAAGGGCTTGGCAAGCTGACGGCGGGATTCGGTTCGCGTCAAAAACCCAAACAAGATGGTGGCAAGATCGGTCCAGAGTTCACATTCGGATTGACGATGGACGGCACTTTTGACGAACCAGTGCTGATCATCAAGACAGCTTGGGGCGGCAAGAGCTTACACACCGATTTTCGATCACCGAGCGCGGGCCCGTATGAACTGAATGACTTTCAAAAGAAACTTTACTACGGTCCCAAGGGACACGGCGTTCCGGAAAACATGGAGCAGTGGCTCGCGGATAAAAATCGCGATACCGGACGTTACTACCGCCTGATGGTCGAGCATGTCCGCAGCGTTTTGCAGGACATCAAACGTGTCTGCCCAGCCTACGAAGGTCAAGGTTATCAGTTGGCTGGCTTCGTTTGGTTTCAAGGTTGGAATGATATGGTCGACGGACACACTTATCCCGATCGCGGTAAGGCAGGCCGTTTCGAAAAGTATAGTAAGAACTTAGCTCATTTCATTCGCGATGTTCGCCAGGATCTATCAGCACCGAAGATGCCTTTTGTCATCGGTGTGCTCGGCGTCGGCGGCGTCAATACGAACTCGGAGACGCTTGAGTTTCGCAAAGCGATGGCTGCCCCCGCTTCACTGCCAGAATTTAAAGATAATGTAGTCGCAGTCGAAACCGCTCCGTTTTGGTCGGAAGAACTTGGTGCGATCGCCAACAAACGTGACCAAGTTCGACAGATGAGCCATTACTTGAATTCAAAGCACAAAGAGCATGCCAATGCGGATGGATCGATGACCGACGAAGCGAAACGCGAGTATCTCAAGAAGTATGAAGCAGAACTGATCAGTCCCGTCGAAGTCGCAATGTGGCAACGCGGCGCATCGAACGCTGGCTACCATTATCTCGGTTGCGCGAAGACGTTTGCGTTGATGGGTCGCGCGTTTGCTGAAGCTACATTGAAGATGCAAAAAAACTAAAGGCCGCGCTCATGCGATTTATTAGCTATCGGTTGTTGCTTGCCTTCGCAGTGCTGGGCGCTTTGACTTGCACTGCTGAAGCGGAACAAGGTGACTCGGCATTGCCCGGCAATCACCCGCTAAGTCAGGCGGACGCAGGCGAAGTGCTGATATCCGAGTTGCGATGTGCAGCCTGCCACAGAGGCCTTCCGTCAAGCGGCCTGTCGGAGAAGACCGCGCCCGACCTAAGCGATGTCGGCGCAAGGATCTCACCCGGCTTTCTCGAGCGTTTTTTGGCGTCACCATCGAACGCCCATCCAGGAACGACGATGCCTGATCTACTGAGTTCGCGATCGGAAGCAGAACGCAATCAAATTGCAGAGGCTCTAACTCACTTTCTGATTGCTCAGTCGAAGAATGCGTTTAATGCGGACGCGAGTGAACACGGCAACGATGAAGAGGGAAAACGGCTGTTTCATTCCGTTGGTTGTGTCGCATGTCACGGACCTAAAGAGGCGGCTCCAAACGAAGCGAAGCGCGATGATTGGGACGACGAAGAACACGAAGAATCGCGGACGAAGCAGGAGAAACCGGTCGCGCCCATCGCGGTCCCCATTGGACATATCGCTGCCAAGTACAGCCAGCAATCGCTTAGCGAATTCCTCTTCCAGCCGTTGCGAGTGCGCAGTTCAGGTCGCATGCCGGACATGAAATTGACTCCAGCCGAATCGCTTGCCATCGCAGGCTATTTGCTCGATGAGCCTGCTCAGCCTATTAAAACTCTTGTGCCCGACGCATCACTTGTTTCGCTCGGGAGAAGTTACTTCAAAGAGCTCAACTGCGCCGCGTGCCACGCGCTGCCGAACTTCGTAGCCAAGTCACTCGTTGACTTAACTAACAACGCTGAACTCGCTCACGGATGCTTGTCGGAGACTCCACAACGCAGTCCGCGATTTCAACTCACGCCGGCGCAAACCAATGCGATGGCTGCTGTGATTCAACGCAAACCTGTAGCGAACTCCGACAAAATGATCGTAGCCAAGACTTTGACTGCGTTTCACTGCATCGCCTGTCATGCGCGCGACGACTTTGGTGGCGTTCATGAAACACACAACGCATTCTTCACCGGCAACGAACTGAAACTTGGCGACGATGGCCGCATCCCTCCGCCACTCACTTTGGTCGGTGCCAAGTTGAGACCGGCTTGGTTGAAGAAAGTGCTGTTCGATGGTGAGAGCGTTCGTCCTTACATGGCCACGCGAATGCCGCAGTACGGTACCGCCAATCTTCAGCACTTGCCCGATACACTTGGTCGTCTCGATGTTCTGGACGGACCTGAGATGAAGATCCCAAACGCGGAACGCGGTACGGTGGCTGAACGAGCGGAAGAAAAATTGCTTCGCGCAGCGGGTCGCGAATTACTTGGAGACAAAGGAGCGAATTGCGTCGCTTGTCACACCTTCAACGGTAAAGCAGCTCAAGTGAATCAAGGAATCGACTTGCTGACCAGCTACGAACGACTCCAACCGGCTTGGTTCAATCGCTATCTTCGAGCACCGAGCGCCTTTCGTCCTCGCACGGTTATGCCCACAGCCTGGCCAGACGGTCAAGCCGCTTTCACAACCATTCTCGATGGCGACACTGATCGGCAGATTCAATCGATCTGGTACTACCTTTCACTTGGCACATCGGCGGCTGATCCATCCGGTGTTCGCGCAGTGAATACGAAAATCGTTGTTGATGAAAAGGCTCACACGCATCGTGGACGCAGTCGCGTTGCTGGATTTCGCGGCATCGCCGTCGGGCTGCCTGAAAAGATCAGCTATGCGTTCAACGCTGAAACGGGAACGCTTTCGGCTATTTGGAAGGGTGAGTTCATCAGCGTGAATTGGAGTGGCCAAGGTTCTGGCGACTTTAATCCCGCCAGCAACCCAATCACTCTGCCGCAAGATGTTTCATTCGCGCAGTTGGCTGATGATAGCGAGCCTTGGCCACTGATGCCTGTGATGACCAAAGATGCAAAGACTAATCCGAATGCGTTTTATCCCAAGAACGTTGGCTACCAGTTTCGTGGCTACTTCCTAAGCGAGTCGGCGATACCGACCTTCCTCTATCGAAGCGGGACAATGGAGATTGAGGACCGATCGGAGGCAGTTGAACGTGATGAGCTGCAAATGCTAAAGCGAACATTGCAACTCGATTCGCCGGCGCCGCAAACCATTTGGTTTCGTGCGTTGGTTGGTGACATTCAGCAAGAGTCAGAGCAGGTGTTTCGCAGCGGCCGATTGCGGCTGACGGTTCCATCTGCAGAAACAAAGTTGAGGTCGTTAAACACCGATCCGCAGCAATCGGAGTTGTTGCTGCGATTGCAGTTGCCCCAGGGCAAAACCAAGTTGGAGTTTCTTTATGAACCACTTAAGTAGAGTTCTGCGATTGAGCATCTTGGTGCTGCTGTTCATCATGATCGCTCCAAGATTGCAGCACGCGGAAGAGGTCGGCGAGCGTTGGGGAACGGAAGCGCGGGAGCGTTTGTATTATCCAATCGTGAATATTCCGTTGCCCAAAGATACGGTGATCGAAGCCGGCGCGTTCGCTGTATTGCCTGATCAGCGCATTGCCGTCGGCACTCGACATGGCGAGATCTTCATCATCGATGGAATCGACGAAGCGAAACCGATTCCCTCTTTCCATCGATTCGCTTCGGGACTCGACGAGATCTTCGGTCTAACCTGGACAGACAATGCACTACGTGTCACTCAGAGTTGCGAACTGACTCGCGTCAGTGATTCCGATCAGGATGGCGAAGCGGATCGCTTTGAAACGATCTCAGATGCGTGGGGCTACGCGAACTATCACGAGTACGCCTTCGGTTCCAAACTGGACCGTGAAGGGAACCAATTCGTCGCGCTGGGATTGTCCGAGTCGTATCACTCGTATGCGCTGAACCGCGGCTTCGTCATGAAAGTCGGACCTGAAGGTAAGACGACTGCGTTCGCAAGCGGCCTGCGCAGTCCTGGAGGAATCGGCTTCGATGAACACGATGCATTGTTCTATATCGAAAGTCAGGGGCCGTGGAATTGTTCATGCAGTTTGAAAGCGGTAGCACCGAGCAGCTTTCATGGTCACCCGGCCAGCTTTGAATGGTACAAGCACGCGCCGGAGTTAGGACCAGTACCCGAAATGCCAAAGTCGGGCTCTCGGATCGCCACCGAGAAACTCCGCGTGAAACAACTTGTCCCTTACGCTGTTGTTTTTCCATACATTCGCATGGGCCGTTCGATCACAGCATTCAGTGTTGATAAGACCGGCGGTAAGTTTGGTCCGTTTGAAAATCAGATGTTCCTCGGTGACTACACGCAATCGATTATCATGCGCGCGACGACCGAGCAAGTGAATGGCGTCTGGCAAGGTGCGTGTTATCCGTTTCGCGAAGGTCTATCGACTGGGATTCTGAACTTGGAATTCACTCCCGGTGGTAACCTGCTTTGTGGCGGAACCAATCGGGGATGGCCTGTGCGCGGTATGAAGCCGTTCGCTCTCGAACGTCTGGAATGGTCGGGCAAGATGCCATTTGAGATCAACCGCGTTACAATCGAACCGGAGGGTTTCAAAGTAACATTTACGAAACCCGTCGACACAGCGAGTGGCAATGTAGCGGCCGCTTACAAGATCTCTGCTTTCACACATCCATATCACGCAGGCTACGGTGGACCTGAAGTCGATCCGCACCAACCGGATGTGAAGTCAGTAACATTGGCCGAAGATGGATTGTCGGTCTTGATCAATCTGGACAATCTAGAACGCGGCTATGTCTACGAGCTCGATCTCGACCATTTGCGTTCTCGCGACAGCGAAAAACTGCTGCATCGCAACGCTTTTTACACAGTCAACGAGATCCCTGCGTCGAGCTCAAAATGATCCACTGAACTTGTTAGCTATATCAGGGATCGCGTTGTTTTCGGTCTATTTGCAAAACATGAATCGCATCAAAACCCATTCTCATAAAGATTCAATCTCGTGAAGAATAGGCCAACTTCTTTTGTACGAAGTCCCGTGGTATCGCTCCAACGAAGGGCGTATTCGTGGAGTTGCGATTTATAGTAATTTACCGCCTGTGCTAGATCGCTGACCGTGATATCGTCGGTCTTGTAGTCGACGATGACCCAGCCGGCAGGTTCAGAGACGGTTTCGGCTTCTTCGAAAATTAGATCGATAACGCCACGCAGAATGGTTGGTACGCCGCCGACATCGACCAGCGATTCGAAAGGAAGCTCGCTGAAGCAACGTGTTGCCAGTTGAGCGCGCTTCCAAATGTTAGATTTGGTTACTGAATCAACTGTGGCCAGCAACTCATCGACGCGTTCAAACGCCAAGCCATACTCGCTCGCAAGCGTTATCGCCCACGATCTCAGTTCGGCCTTGGGCGACTTGGTGTGAATCTCGAGAAGTTCGTGAACGGCGGAGCCCCATTTGTAACCGTACTCGCCGGTGGTTTCCCAGCGCGGGCGACTGCTGCTCCTCAATCCAAATTGTTTCGCCGTCGCAATCGCATAGTTAGGATGCGCTGCGCTGGTCCACTTCTGTTCAATCTGATCAGCCGTAACTGATTCGAAGCGTGATGGGGGTTTTGCAGACTGAATCTTCGAAGACTCTTTAAGTTGTCGATCAGTTGGAACGTCCAATTCGGGAGCATCACTCAAATAGTGATGCAATCCGCTCCAGTTGGAATCATCCTTGCCAACACTGACAATCGTCGCACAGGCGGCTCGCGTCGTTGCCACGTACAGCAGTCGGTCTGCTTCGGCAGTAATGTAACGCTGCTCTTTACTTTGAAGATCCTGCCAATTCTCAGGAGTTGCAACGTCTTTCCTTGAAAAGCGGCCAGTCTCCGCCGTGATTCCCATGTATCCAATCGCTTCGTTACCGGACCGATCGATGTGGCAGAGAATTGGATGAGCAGAACGTTTTGATGTGCCAGCCAAGAAGACGATCGGCGCTTCTAATCCTTTCGCTTTGTGCAAATTCATGACTCGTACGACGTTGGAATCAGGCGGTAACGCGGTACAGCCCTCCGTTTCATCGACTTCGAGCAACCCTTCAAAAAAGCTGATTAAGTCCGTAGCGCTATCGAAATCGAAACTGTGCTGGCGAGTCCATTCGAGCGCTTTCAATATGCCACCGACAGTCACGTTGGCTTCGACTCCAGCCGCAGCGCTGGCCAATAAACCCAAGTCTTCCGACACGCGAGTCACGGCGGACGTAAACGGCAACGCGCGCATCCAACTCTGATAGCGATTGAAACGTTCCATCGCATCCGCGAACCGACATCGCAGACCTTCCTCTAAGCCATCTGGTACAGGCGCCGTAAAAACAAACCGACCACCTGCTTGCTTGAATCGATACAAGTCACGATCGCTAAACCCAAACAAGACATCGCGCAGCACCGCCAGCAAGTGCACCGGATTCTGCGGATCGTCGATCGCTCTTAAGCAATCGATCAACAAAGCGAGTTCGGGAATCGTTTCGAAAGCGTTTCCACCAGTTACTTCACAAGGAATGTCGTACGACTGTAAAGCGGTTCGAAATGTGCCAATTCGCTTTTTATTCCATGGAATGATCAAAAAGTCGCGCGATTCGACGCCATGCGTTCGACCCATTTCGATCTCGCGCTTGGTACGGGGCACTTGCAAACCCGCATCGATTGCGTGGCGAATGAATCGAGCGATCGTATCCGCTTCCTGATCAGTTGCATCGTTGATGTCGCTTGAAATATCGACGAGAAGTTTGCGTGTACCGAAAAATTGCGGCTGCTCATTGGAAACTGTCGCATCCACGCGCCCCAGGACCATATCCTCTGCAGCCGGCGTGTACTCATCGGCAACTTGCCGAAATTTGTCACGAAAGATTCTATTGGTCCACTGAATCAATTCCGACCGCGATCGAAAATTCTTCACCAGTGCTAATACTTCGCCGCCTGCCGCTAGGAAGATCTCCTTGACGCGATTGTACGTCACAATGTCGCCACGACGGAAACGATAGATCGACTGCTTCGGATCACCAACCAAAAATAGCGAACCAGGTCTCGGAGCACATTTCTGCCACTCCTGCTGACGCACATCCGCTGAGGTCAAGTAGAGAATCATCTCAGCTTGAATAGGGTCTGTGTCCTGGAACTCGTCGACAAGCAGATGCGTGTACCGCGTTTGAAAGTACTTACGCAATTCAGGCTGCGCCTTGAGTCCCCGCGCACAGATCAGCAATAGATCATTGAAGTCCAGCCCGCTAGAGGCCAGCTTCATGCGCTCGTAAACTGCAACCGCGCGTCGCAAAAAATCAACCACGAACCGATACCGCACGCGACACCAATACTGCATCGCCGGCTTCGCGAACGTTTCACGAAATCGTTCCCAGAATTGCTTTTCCTCCTTCGCGACGAACTTGTCATGCCAACACTTCTGCACACAGCCACACGACGTATCGAACAACTCCAGAAAATCGAAAAAATCGCCCCGCCGCGACCACTCTCGCCCGCTGGCCCGTACGATGGCTTCGTAGCGCGCCATCATCGTGTCGGTCCCTCGCGCCGTGGGAAACATCGGCACCAGCCTTCGCATTCGCTCGACGTACTCGCGAGTCTGTTGTTGAAGGGCAGCGATATCGATCGCGGCGGGAACAGCGTGCGGCCAATTCGAAACGTCTCGTTGGTCAATAAAACTATTGAACCTGTGCTTGATCAACTGACGATCAATTCCCAATTCGTCGAACTTGTCGAGCAGTGGATCGTTACTGGCGATTAGATCGCTGATGTTCTCCAGCCAAGCCAGCTCACGAAGTTGTGCATCTTCTTCGGCATCGAGCTCACGAAACGCTGGATCGACACCAAACTCGATCGGTCGTTCACGAAGCAAGGACGCACAGAAACTGTGAATCGTCCCCACGAACGCGAGCCCACTGTTGTCGCTCGCATGAAGCAAGCGATCACGAGTCGCACGTTCTTCGGCAGTCGACGTACTCTGATCCGCAGCGAGCTTCCGCAACGCGGCCTGGAATCGTTCACGCAACTCAGCGGCCGCTTTCCGCGTGAACGTTACCGCTGCCAGCTTTCCTACTTCGCACTCGCCACGTGCGACGAGACTAACTAAACGATTCACGATACTCGTTGTCTTGCCCGTTCCCGCCGCCGCTTCCACCAAGAAGTTCTTGTCGAGTTCATCGCGGATGCGCTGACGAGTCTCAGCGTCTTTCAAGTCGGCTGCGTAGTTATCTTCACTTTGAATGTTCTTCATCATTTTGACTCCCCTACCCCGTCAAGTTCGCGCAGTGCAATCCACGGCTCCAGTGTCGCTTGGTTGCAAGGCTCAGTTGCTTTTCGTAACGACTCGGCCGCTACAAACTCTGGAGATCTGCAAACCGTGCGGTAATCGCAATACTTGCAGTCGGAAGGGTCCGTCGTGGAAACGAACAAGCCCTCCTTGATCAGATCGCAAATCTGCCTGAGGATTTCATCGCCGCGCTTCAGTTCGCCACTGGTCCACTGCAGCTTGAGTCCTTCAGTTCTTGGACTTGGGAAAAAGTAGCCGAAAGAAGCAACCGAGTCGCGTGCACCACCCATCGCTGCGATCCGGTGACGAAGCATGCCGACATAGAGAAACGGCTGTAGCTTGCGACCAAACTGAAAAGGATTCTCTTGGCTGAACCCGAAATCCGAGCCCGATTTATAATCCCAGATCGCATAACGCTCACTACCATCGACCAATAGTCGATCGACGCGATCGATTCGCCCGCCCATCCGAATCACTCGACCATCGTTCAGGTCAAGTTCGATCGGTTCGCGGCAATCCAGTTCCGTGCGGGGCTCGTTATCCAATCCACAAGACGCTTCCAAGATCCAAGGGCGAGCCTTGTAAGTCTCGCAGTACTCCTGCTCCTTCCGCAAGAATATTTCACAGACGCTTTCCAGCAATCTTCGTTGCCGCTGAAAGGCATCTTGATTGGGGATCGGTATCTCAGATTGCAAGCGCTCGATCTTATTGTTGAGCAGGTCGCGCAGCGGCCCAAGATCGCGGCTCAAATTCGGCAGCAACTCACTCTGTGTATGGCCGCGCAGAAAATCCTCGAACAGCTCATGGACAAGGTTGCCGAATTGCAACGCACCCAGCCATCGCTCACCATCGACCACACATTCATCAGGCGGCCATACCCCGAGACCATACTTGAAAAAGTACCGACGCGGACATGTTCCAAACGTCTCTAACCGACTTGCAGAAGATCGCTCAGCAATGGTTGGGTCTAAGTCATCGCCCGCCTGCGGCACCCAACCGTCGTACTCACACAACTGCGGCGCAGCACGTTGTTCCGCAGCAACGCGACAGTGCTCCATGTGCTTGAACTCGCCTTCCAGAAAATCGCGACGCTGCATTGCGTCCTGCTCCAGCAGCAAGTGCGCCAACTTGCAATCATCCGTGACTAGTTGCCCGTCCGCCTTCTCACTTACGAACGATATCGCTGGACCAACATGCGTTAGCAGTTCGTCCAGATGTGCATCTTCGTTCCCGGAGGTTATGCGATAAATGTCCAACATCGATGAACTAGGAAAACACGCTCGGTCCTCTGCCAAGTTGCGCGATGTGTACGAGAGATGGACGCTTGCGCCAGCATCCGTCGTCACGCGGCACAACGCTCGATTTAGCGATTGCTGTTGGTGTCTTGCGTGATCTTGCGACGAAAGCAGCAGCGGTGAAAGTCGACTACGCTCCGCATCCAACAAAATCGGATCGATGGCGGCTCGTCTAGGATAACGCGTGTCGTCCAGTCCAATAACAAATAGGTGCCTCCGACCGCTGTGACCGCCATGATCTAGCGAAGCAACATGAATGCAACCAGGCTTCGGACCGCTCGCAAGAATGTGCCTCTCCACCGGCAATTCTTCGAGCCATTGCCAAACGTCGATGTCCGCCTTTGCCGTGAGCGACAAAGTGCTGACCATGCCATCGATCGCATCCAGCAGTTCGCGTCGCGCGTAGCGATCGAGCTTGTTATCGGCTCGAGTGCATTGCAGTAGAAACTGCCGAGACTTCTGCAGGATAGTCGTAGCAGCGTCATCGCGTCGCGGAGCCAATTGAACCACAGGAGAAACGATGGCTTGTAAAGCTTCTAAAGTCGGCACACCAAAGTCACGAGGTGGTTCGTCGTCACCCACGTCAGACGCTTCACGGTCGCGATTTTCCTGATGCTCGATCTGGCTCTGCCTCGCGATCGCAATCGCCTCTTCGACCTTGTGATTGTAACGTTCAAGTTTGAAACCGATCGGAATTTTACGAAGTGTATTCGCTAGGCGCGCGTAACCAATTTCGGTGGCCGATTCAGGTCGCGTCAACAGCCCTTCGCGCAACAGTTGCACCAGTTTTGATTGCACATAATCGTTTCCAGCCCAGCGCAACCAACCTCGCAACGCTCTGCCGGGACGCGAGTAGACGCATGCGATCCCGTCATCAAAAGTGATCGGGAGCGTATCTACAGCCTGTGTTACAGCCTCGCGCGGCTGCTGCCCAGAGTTTCGGGCGCACAACCAAGTTGAAAACAATTCTAGAAGCAGCGGAACGTACTGGCGTGAATCGGTGTGAAGAATCTGTACATCATCAAAGCTAATCACACTGTCTCGTTGACCAGACAGAATTCGCTGCATCACGCCGCGGACTTCGTTCACTTCGCCCTGCCCCGCAAAGTAGTTAAAGGTTGAATTCAGGCACAGGCCAGATTGTTCGTGCGGCGGCCGATAAATCACCGAGCGCTGTATGATCGCATCGAGCAAGCTCTGTTCGGCCGCCGCAAGCGTGAGTTCTTCGGGTAACAAAATCGCTAGGTCTGCAGGCAGCTCAATAGAACCTTCGGCAACACCGCGACTCGCCAACTGTACACAATCTGCATAATCAGCAAGACGGTTTGCATCGAGCCACTTGCAATAGGCTTCAAACACTCGCCTGACATCGCGACCTTTCGCAGCCGACTCGAATGCAGCCGGTTGCAATGAATCCGCACTCATCCCCGCAAGTTGCAAGTCACGAATCGAATTGTTCATCAACCTCGCTATTCCATCGACACTGTGAACGCTTCCGAAGTACTCCAGTTCGCCCGCGCTCAACTTTTCCGCAACAACTCCATGCACGATCATGCGGCTCGCTGAAGCATCAATAAATTTAAGATCGCGTGTTACGAGAATGTCACTTGCAAGCGCAATCGAAAGCGAACGCAGGGTTTTTGAATGAAGATTAATGGCCGAGTTGCCGGACAAAACTAGCCGGTCTTTCCATTGCTGCCCAACGCGCAGATCGTCGACTAAAAGCCATTTCTCTGTCAGTAAGTTGTCTTTACAAAAACTTGCTAACCAGTTCAAAATCGCGTTCATCAAGATGGACCATCCAGATCAAAGACGTCACTGTCGCAGCGCTTGCCGAGCAAATGGCGACTGAAGGCGTTCGCGCATGCGACCGCTGGGCCTTGAAGATACACCGCTCCGTGACACCTATGGTCACGGAACGCGGTATTTACGACTGAATATTCGATCGCCTGATTGGACTCAGTACGCTTTTGCGAACACAGCACGTCTCGCACTTGGCTTGCCAGTCAAGAAACAAACGCCCGGTTCATCGTTTCCAGCGACCGGCATGCAACGAATTGTCACCTTCAGTTCACTGAGCAACGGTTCGAGCTCTTCTTCCGATGAAAAGTGACACATTGCAAAGCCACCGTGAATCTCAGGCGACTCGGCGTTCTTCGGAGTAAAGTAGGCGCGAAACTCCTTCTCAGTCGTAATTTCAACCGTGTTGTCTTCGCGCATCTTTAACGCTCGCTGGAACAAGTTGTCTTGCATCGACTGCAACAACTCTGCAATTCCAGAAACGAGTGCGGATCGCTCCATACTCACCTGTTCACCTGTATCGCGACGCGCGACAAACACCGAATCCTTGGCAATGTCCTTCGGACCAACTTCGATACGCAGCGGCACTCCACGCTTGACGTGATACCACTTCTTCTCACCGCCGCGCAAATCGCGATCATCCAACTCGACTTCAACGACGCGTCCTGCGTAAACCTTGTCCTGCAATTCAGCTCGCAGTTTATTGCAATACTCGAGCACCTCCGCTCGCTGCTCGTCGTCGCGATAGATCGGCAGGATGACTGCATGAGCTGGTGCGAGTCGCGGTGGAATGACAAAACCATCGTCATCCGAGTGCGTCATAATCAACGCACCGATCAAACGAGTACTCACGCCCCACGAAGTTGTCCAAGCGTAAGCGACTTCGCCATTCTGATCTTGGAACTTGATCTCCTGCGCCTTGGCAAAGTTCTGACCAAGAAAGTGACTCGTGCCTGCTTGAAGCGCTTTGCGATCTTGCATCATCGCTTCTATCGACAACGTCATATCCGCTCCGGGAAAACGCTCGCCCGCCGTCTTCTCGCCTTTGATCACTGGCACTGCCATGTAGTTTTCAGCAAAGTCAGCGTACACATCGAGCATCTTGCGAGTCTCTTCCATCGCCTCTTCGGCCGTCGCGTGCACTGTGTGACCTTCTTGCCACAGAAACTCAGCGGTGCGCAAGAACAGACGTGTTCGCAGTTCCCACCGCACCACGTTCGCCCACTGGTTGATCAGAATCGGCAGATCGCGATACGATTGAACCCACTTGGCATACATCGCGCCGATGATCGTCTCGCTTGTCGGCCGCACGATTAGCGGTTCTTCCAATTGCCCGGCGGGCCGCAAACCACCGGTCTCCGGATCTGGTTCCAGGCGGTGATGAGTAACCACAGCACACTCTTTAGCAAACCCTTCGACGTGTTCCGCCTCTTTTTCGAGAAAGCTCATCGGAATGAACAGCGGAAAATAAGCGTTCTTGTGCCCCGTGTCTTTGAACATCTTGTCCAACACTCGCTGCATATTTTCCCACAGAGCATAGCCCCAAGGTTTGATCACCATGCATCCGCGAACTGGCGAATTTTCAGCCAAATCGGCGCCTTTGATGACTTGCTGATACCACTCCGGATAATCTTCGGCGCGGGTCGGTGTGATGGCAGTTTTCGGAGCTTTGTTCATGGCAGTCAGGGCTTAGGAACGGTTAAGGGACATCGACTTCGCAGCGGCTGGACCAGCAAAGTAACGACGGAACTTCGCGACAGCAGAGCCAAGATTCTAAGAGAAGCCCAAGAAAAGTGTTATCCCCGTTTGTTGATCGACTGTTACCGACTAGCTGCGTTGGTCTCGTTCCCATTCTCCGCCGACTTGCCCCTCCCCGGAAAGCTCGTTGACCTCGCTTTCCGACCCTCCCAAGTGCCTTGAGAGGGTTAAACGCTTAACCCTCCCGCGATTGTTTATCCATTTCAGTTGATCAATTCGCGGGAGGGTCGCAAGGCGAGCCCCAGCGAGTCTTGCGGGGAGGGTCGGCAATGCACGTACCCATACTTATGAAAACTCTGCGGATCGGCTGAGTTACCGAAGAACGGGTCGAGTCGGTTGAATCTTCCGGTGGTGGCGTCGTAGAAACGGGCGCGGAGGTATTGCTGGCCGATGCTGAAGTCGAAGGACTCGCCGCTGTAGAGA
>JBGSOM010000077.1:0-14150 GCA_041739135.1 Pirellulaceae bacterium | reverse complement strand
CAGGGCAAGTCAGTGTTTGAATCTGTAGACTCTGTTGCGTATCATCTATTGGTAGTGTTAACGGAGTGTTATTGACCTTACGGAGATACCGGAGTGAACATCCCCGCAGACGGGGAATTGCTGTCAATATTGGCTGCAATTCCCGATCCTCGCGGGCGAAAGGGACTACGCCATCCTATAGCTGCCATGCTGGCGGCGACCATTTGTGGATTGTTGACCGGTGCGACTGGATGCACAGCCATCTCGCAATGGATTCGCAATCAAAAACCTGAGTTTTGGCATGCGCTCGGATTCAAACGTCGACCGCCGACCAAGAATTGCTATCGCGAATTGTTGATCACGCTTCCAGCGAAAACGCTTGAGAACGCGATTCGACAATGGGCCGGAGCGTTGCTTGATGAGTCCGACCAGAAGCGTCCGATAGCATTGGACGGCAAGACTCTCTGCGGAACTCTACAGCCGCACGGGCAAAGCATTCATTTGCTGAGCCTGCTCGATCATGCGACCGGAGGTGTCCTTGCGCAACTCAGGATGCCAGCGGGTACCAACGAGCATAAAGCGGCGATGAATCTCTTGAAGTCAATTGTCCTCACTGGAAAAGTCGTCACCGGCGATGCCATGTTTTGCCAGCGTCAGCTCTGTCAATACATCGTTGACTCAGGTGGCGACTACCTGATCACGGTGAAAGACAATCAGCCGGAGTTGAATGAGGCGCTTGCGTCGGACTTCAATCCCGGCTTTTCCCCCCTACACCGAACGTCTTCGCCGTCTGCAGCTTGATGAAGTTCGCCAAGTCGACAAGGGCCATGGGCGCATCGAGATCCGGCATCTCCAAGCCAGTTCACGTCTATTAGGCCACCTTGACTGGCCAGGCTTCGCTCAAGCAATTCGTATTGAGCGGACGCGAATCATTGGTGGTCAGCGAACGACCGAGGTTTCCCACGCAATCACGAGTCTGCCCCAAAAGCAAGCCAATGCTGCAAAGTTGCTTGAGATCAGTCGTGGACACTGGGGTATAGAGAATCGCCTGCATTGGGTTCGTGATGTCACTATGGGCGAGGACAAATGTCGCGCTCGCACGGGACAAGCACCTGAGAATTTGGCGACTCTTCGAAACGCCAGCATCACACTACTTCGACATAATGGGCACAATGCGATCGCATCTTCCCTTAGGCACTTCGCAACCAGGCCACTCGATCTGCTCAAAATTCTGTGTAGATTAAAACACTGACTTGCCCTGGCTCTGAAACTGGGAATTCTACCGGCCGCGAGCAACTCTACGCCGAATGCGAGATCCCCACTGCGGGAACAATATTAAGAATGTTCGACGCTATGGCAATTCTCGCGTTGCGGTTTACGATTAGGGACGCCTACCTTAAAAACCTTCCGAACCTGCACTCAAAAACTACGAATCAGACGCATGTCAAAGATCACAATCGCAGTCTCGTTCCTATTCGTGTTCAATTCACTTGCTTTGGCCCAAACGCCCGATCCGATCGCTGAGTTGCAAAGGCAAGCGATCAGCTCGAAAACCAGCGATTGGGGCCACTGGGGACCGAATCCAGAGAAGTACTCGAGCTGGACGACGCACAGTAATCGATTGATTCCAGCCTACATTTTCGGCGGCGATTTTAGCGCCGTGGCTGGCGAAAACAGTCTCTATCGTAGCGCTGATGCGATCGAAAAGCTGTACGGCTATCTGCCAACTGAAACGGTCAACCCAGAAGCCGAGTACTTTGACCAAACGGACATCTTTCGCGTGCAAAAAATGGCGGCCGAGTCGGGCAAGAAGCGTATCGTGCTGTTCGTCTTCGACGGCATGGACTGGCAAACGACCCGCGCCGCTGCGATCCATCAGACCGGAGCCGTCAAATACGATTCCGGACGCGGCGAAGGACTGTGGTTCCAAGACTATCGTGGAGCGAAAATTGACTTTGGCTTTTTCGTCACCTCGCCGCACAACGAAGGCACGAACATCAATGTCGACAAGCAGATCGTGACAGCCCCGAATGGCAAAATTCGTGGTGGCTACAACGCTGCTCTCTGCGGACCCGCTCCCTGGGGACCGATTACGGATCCCAAGTACCCAATCTCAACCAGCGAATCATCGAAGCACGCCTACACCGACTCAGCCGCCTCAGCAACTTCGATGACAACTGGAATTAAGACTTACAACGATGCGATCAATGTGGATCACATGGGCCGCGAAGCCATTCCGATAGCTCGCACACTTCAGGAACAGGGCTTCTCCACTGGCGTCGTTACCAGTGTTCCGATCAGTCATGCGACTCCTGCATGCGCCTATTCGAACAACGTTCATCGCGACGACTACCAAGACTTGACGCGCGACCTCATCGGCTTGCCATCGATTTATCATCCCGGCGGTTTGTCAGGTGTTGATGTTCTAATTGGAGCCGGCTTTGGTGCGATGAAAGATAAAGATGGCCCGCAAGGACAGAACTTCGTCCCCGGCAATCGCTACTTGACGGACCCTGATCTAGCTGCAATCGATTCGGAAAATGGTGGCAAGTATGTAGTTGCCCAGCGAACGAGCGGCAAACTGGGACCGGCAGTGCTCGAAGAAGCCGCAAAGAAAGCGATCGCACAAAATAAGCGGCTGTTCGGTTACTTTGGAACCAGCGCGGGCCACCTGCCTTTTCGCACCGCGGACGGACATTTCGATCCAGTTGCAAATGTTGGAAACGACAATGCCAGCAAAGCCGAAACCTATTCGCCCGAAGACGTCAGCGAGAATGTCACTCTCAGTGAAATGGCGATCGCCGCCGTCGATGTCCTGCAATCCAAGTCCGACAAGTGGTGGCTTATGATCGAAGCCGGCGATGTCGATTGGGCCAATCACTCAAACAACATCGACAGCTCCATCGGCGCAGTGAAAAGCGGCGACGCAGCGTTTAAAGTCCTTACCGAATGGATCGAAAACCACGGCGGCTGGGAGGATACACTAGTTGTGCTCACAGCAGATCACGGCCACTACTTAGTGCTGGACAAACCCGAAGTACTTACCGGTCGCTAGAAACTTAGGCCCTATTCCTCTTCGATCGCCTGCCGTATCGCAATCACCAATCGCGCTCGCGTTGCAGACGTCGCCGTTAGTGAATCGATGTCAACACCGAGAAACTCCCCAAGCTTTAACGCCAAGTCGATATCGCGCAAGCCATGGTACTGATTGACGATTCTATCTCTTACGAAAATAGTATGACTGCTGCGTTCAAAACCTGATTCAAAGCAGTCCACTAAATCATCGATCCAGTCTTCGGGAACTCCTCGCAAACGACAATGCTCAACTGACCAAATGTCATCGCCCGTGCATTCAGAGAGCAGCGTCAATGCCTTTAAGCGTGTCAGCATCATCTTGTTCCGCACCTAGCTCTCGAGTCGAGTTACCCTTTCTTCCAACGCGGCCAGCAACGTCCGAAGTTCCTCAACTTCGGCACGCAGCGCCATGACTTCGCCACCCGATCGCGGTTGTCGAACCTGCATGGCTTCCTCTTCATTCTGATTCCCTACATCCTCGCTGTCACCACTTACGCCTACAAACTTATTCTTCAGTTTCGTCAGCTCTTCCGGCTGGTACAGATTGTGCGAAAAAACTTGCCCTCGCCCGGCCGGAGTCAGTGCAATCACTAGACCCTTATTCATTAACGATCGCAGAATTTCGTTCAATGCTTGCAAGTCCGCAATCGGCTCGAACCGACTCGCGCGCGCCCGTAAGTCGCCAGCCGTTTGTTCGCCACGCAGCAGCAATTCGGTCATCACAGCCGCTTCCGCACCTTTCACGCCCAAGTAGTCGTAACCGTAATGCCGATAACGCGAAACTCGCCCACTTCCTTGCACCTCAGCCACAATGCCCAGCGTTCGCATCTGAATCAGCTCATCCTCGACCTGCTCTGGCGAGAGATTCATCAGCGGACTGCGGTTGCTCTTCTGGTTCGCACCCGCAACCAAGCCGGAGAGAGACAGCGGATAAGCGTCCGGAGTCGTCCGCGCCTTTTCGATCAGCACTCCCAATATCCGCCGTTGCAATTTCGTCAGCGGCTTGGGCTGCGCGGTCTCCGATTCTGAACCGTTAGCTTCCTGGGTATCCATGGAGTCCTTTCGTCATGATGCGATCAAGTCTGGTGTAAGTTCTTGCACATTTTCGAATATCGCCGTCAGAAATGCTAGCCGAATTCGGCACTACAAACTCGAAGCGTGCATTTCCAAACCCCTTCAACTAGAATCGCCCGAACTGTGATGCACATTACCACCGCGAGCCCGCTGACATGCTTGGATTTGCTTATCTGAAAACGAAGCCAACGACCTTCGTCGCCCAGTACCGAAACGGAGCTTTGGTGCGCCAAGGCGAAGGGCTCTCATTCATTTACTTCGTGCCGACTTGCACAATCATCTCGATTGAGTTGTCGAGCGTTGATGTGCCGTTTGTTTTCGAAGAAACAACCAACGATTTTCAGGAAGTCACGATTCAAGGACAGTTGACGTATCGCGTTGTCGAGCCGCTGCAGCTCGCAAAGTCGCTGGACTTTAGCATCGATCGCCGCGGTCGCTACCTTTCCGACGACCCTTCCAAAATCAGCGAACGATTAATTCAAGCCACTCAAGCCGCCAGTCGCGCGTTCGTCCAGTCGCAAGAACTCGGTGATGTCCTGACGGCTTCGGACCAACTCGGCTCTGAACTTACTCAGAAATTGCACGACAGCCCCACCTCGAAAATGCTGGGCGTCGAAGTCTTGTCCGTAGCCGTCATGTCGATCAAAGCTAGTCCCGAGATGGTCAAAGCGATGCAAGCGGACACGCGCGAGAAACTTTTGCTGAAAGCAGATCAAGCTGTCTACGCGCGTCGCAATATGGCGATCGAACTTGAACGACAGATTACCGAAAACCAATTGCAAACCGAACGAGCCGTCGAAGAGCGTCGACGCGAAGTTCGCGAAGCTCAAATGGCTGCGAGCATCGCTATCGAGGAACAACGAACCGGTTTGGTGGATCGCCAAATTCAAAACGAACGCAAGTTAGCTGAAGCGAGAAACGCTGCGCTTCAAGCCACACTGGACGCTTTGAAAGGTTCCGATTGGCGCGTGCTCAGCACAGCGATCGGAAATTCCGATGCGCGTTCGACAATCGCGATGGCTTTCCAGCAACTCGCTGAAAATGCGGAAAAGATCGGACGTCTTGAGATTACACCCGATCTCTTGCGAACACTCACCGACCGCGATGAGAACGAGTAAGCCATGGGTTTTCAACCAGCGATCGCAATTGTCACCACACAAACGCGACTGAAAGGGCTGCTCGCACGATGGGGCACGAAGTCCTCCGCAAAATTTCGCCTCAATCAAGCTCAGGAAATTCAGCGACTGGCAGTGGCTGGTACCTCCATGGAACTGGACGCCGATGAAGAAGTCGCAGATGACTTCGATGAATACGAACGAGAAGACCAATCGTACAACGCCGCCGTTCAACAACTGCGAAACGAAGTCGACATTGGACTTCCAATCGCTATGGTGCCGCGCGAGTATCTGCCCAACTTTGACTTTTTAAACTGCTGCGCAGTGGTTGTGGTCGGTCCCGACGGTTTGGTCGCGAACACAGCCAAGTATGTTGGATCGCTGCCGATTCTCGGAGTGAACCCTGATCCGCGCCGCTTCGATGGCGTCTTGTTACCGATCGAGTTGCGTCAAGCACGCCATGTGCTGCTGCGAACACTCAAAGAAAACGCAACGGTTCGCGAAGTAACAATGGGCGAAGTCGAACTGAATGATGGTCAGAAACTACTCGCGTTCAACGATTTCTTCGTCGGCTGTCGCACGCACGTTTCAGCTCGCTACACACTTCAAACCGAAGAGGCCAGCGAACCGCAATCGTCCAGCGGCGTGATCATTGCCACGGGAGCCGGATCGACAGGTTGGCTATCCAGCGTTTTCAATATGGCTCGCGGGGTCACCGAGTTGGTTGGCGGAACAGCCGGTCCCGCACGTCGCTTGGCATGGGAAGAAAGACGTCTGGCCTGGGTCGTGCGCGAACCTTTCGAAAGCCGACATTCTCGAGCAAGTTTAGTAGCCGGCATTCTCGACGAGAACAAACGCCTGCAACTAGAAAGCATGATGCCAGAGAACGGCGTCATTTTCTCAGATGGTATCGAAGCGGACGGAATCGATTTCAATAGCGGATCAATTGCAACCGTCCGTGTCGCTCAACAACGAGCACGACTAGTCGTCGATTAACCGCGATTAGCCGTTTGCCAACACGCGATCGTAAACAAACGCGACGCCTTGCGCCATCCGTTCGTCGCTATACTGCTCGCGATGCCTAACAAGCGCGCGAGCACTCATCGCTGCCCAACACTCACGATCCGCCGTCAACTCTTTCACTTTGGCAACCAAGTCTTCGACATTGCGCGGCTCGGACAGCAGTCCTTCCACACCATCGCGAATCACTTCCGGAGTGCCTTCAACTCGCGAAGCAACAACTGGTACCGCGGCAGCCAACGCTTCCAGCACTACCATCGGCATCCCTTCACCAAACAAACTGGGCAACAAGAGAGCGTCGAGTTTGCGAATCGCACCCGGCACATCGCTCGTAAACCCCGTCCACTCCACCACATCGTGAACCTGTAACTCTTCAATCAGCTTCATGATTTGATGCTGATACACATCCGTCTCGAATCCGCCAATCAACTGAAGTTTCACTTGCTTGCCAACCGACTTCAGTTGCTTCATCGCTTGCAAAGCTACCTCAATGCCCTTGCGTGGTCGCATCAAAGCCACAATACCAAGACGCCATTCAGGGTTTTGCAGGCGAGCTCGTGCGTCGATCGGCTCGATCGCGGGTACGCCATTGGGAACAGTCACCAACTGCCGATCTGCAACTCCAACGCGTCGCATCTCATGCGCAAGACTCTCACTAACAGTGATCAGTCGATCACAGTTGCAAATGGCATAACGTTCGAACCAAGAATTGACGCGGTTCACCAACCCTCGCGTGCTATCGCGGGCTGTCGGACTATGAACATGATAGATCCAAGGAATCTGCGTTCGCAGTGCGACCAGTGAAGTGATCATCGCAGTGCGAGGCGTATGCGCATGCAACAGAGCGACTGAATGCTCACGAACATATTTCACTAACTGCGATACAACCCGTAGATCAAATCGGCCGCGCATCGGCGACTCAATGATTTGTTGCTCACTAAGCCCACACAGTTTCGGAAAGCGATCCGGTTTCACGCACGCAAATCGCGCGTCAAAACCAAATTCTCCTAACCGTTTACCAAGCAACTGTTGGACTCGTTCCGCGCCCGAGAAGTGTTCGCCGTTGATGACGTGCAGCACCGTCGGCAATTCGAGCTTCGCAGCCGCATACAGTGGCAAGTCGCCAATCATCGCTAACGGTGCAATCGCCGCATCGACGTTTATTAGCCCCGGAGAAGTGAGACGCATCGGTTACCTGTGTTTCATTTCGAGATCGACGCTCTTACGAACAAGCATCTATGAAACTGTAGGTTTGCGCCGTTTTCATTAGCTCAATATGCTCGCGCAGCCAACATATTCCGCACGCGGAACAGCACGATCCGAGCAGTTGTAACGATTGTAAAGGCAAATCCAGCGTGAGGAATGCTCGCCCCGTCTAGAAGCCTGCTCCGCGTCACCAATCCAAATGAGCCGGGAAATATTCGGCAATCAACTGCTCATAAAAAGGTCTCAGCGCCGCGACGTCCATGCGCTCGTCGCGCTTCGTATACAAATCGTACTGATTGAAATCTCTCACCCAGGCGAACAGCTCACGATCGCGAGCGTTCATCAGATAACCATACTCACCTTCATGATGTATCGGGTAACACGAATGATATCGAATCATGTACAGTGCAGGCGGAGGTAAAAATTCCTTCACAACGTGATAGAGATACTCATCATGTCCCCATGACATCAGCACGTTGTCCAGTCCACAGTTCGGCGAATAAATCCCCAACTCAGTTTGATAAGCCGTGTTGTCTACATCTGGATTTGCTGCAAAAGCTTCACTAAAAATGATCTTGTCCGAGAACTTACATCCCACCGGGAACGTGTCGCCGACGACAGCCCATTGCGGTTCGTCCCATAGACACAGTATTTTTCCCAAGTCATGAATCAACCCGGTGAGGATGTACCATCGCGGTCTGCCCGCCGTGCGAATCGCTTCGGCGGTCTGCAAAAGGTGTTCAATCTGCGGCAGTTCAATATCGGGATCGCTGTCATCAACCAACGTATTCAAGTACTCCATCGCTTCCCAAACACTCATCCGCCTTCGCTTCAAAGGCAAATACTCGGCTCTTTTTGACTGCACAAACTCAACCGTTTGAAAGCGATGGTTCAACTCGTAGAACTTCTTTACCGAAGGTCGCGCTTCCGCCGCATAATTGCGAAACGACTTGCCAGACTCAGACTGCGTATCGCGAGTATCGGTCGTCGGCTGAGGATAACGCCGAAGCAAATCGTCTTCCCATTCGTCCAGCGATGCCAACGGATGCGTTTCTTCATTCATCTCTATGTCTCTTAACTCAATGTCTTTTAACTCAATCAGTTGATGGTCAGCTTCGTTCCTGCCGCCGCTGTCGATATTGATCAAGCGTTACCGCTGCGATAATGATCACCCCAAGCATTATATCTTGCGTTGAATTCTGTATACCCAGCAAGTCGCAACCGTTTGAGATCACTCCCATAATGGTAGCACCTGCGAGAGTACCTAGTACCGCTCCACGTCCACCGCTTAGACTAGCGCCGCCGATCACCACGGCCGCGATGAACTTCAACTCCTTGCCGATACCATCCATCGGATTCGCGACCTTAACCAACGAAAACGAGTAAATTCCAGCCATCGCGACAAACAGGCCAGCGATCGCATAAACCATCAGTTTCGTGCCTAAGATGTTCACGCCGCACAACCGTGCCGTCGATTCGCTCGACCCAATCGCGAACACATGGCGACCGAAAACAGTCAGCCGCAAAAGTCCTGCAACAATGACCGCCATGATCAACGCAAGCCATACACCCATCGCCACATTCGGCATCCAACCGTACCAATCTGGCGGATAGGTCGAAGTGAGATTCAGCAGCCAGTTGGGAATCAATTTGCGATCAACGAAAAGAGTCGATCCACCGGCAAGCCGCTTTGCGATCCCAAGAAACACCGTCATCGTTCCCAACGTCACGATAAACGGAGGAATGCGCAGCATGCCGATCAACAGTCCATTGCATAATCCACAACAGGACCCAGCCAGCAATGCGAGGGCGATCGCAGCCCATATCGGCAGTTCAGAATTAATTGCATACGCCAGCACAGTCGCGCATAACATCGATGCCGTACCAGCCGACAAGTCGATTCCGCCGGTGATTATCACCAACGTCATTCCAAGCGCTGCCACAGCAACCGGCGCGGTCATGACCAGAATGACTCGCAAGTTTCTGAGCTCAATGAACTTGCCTTGTCCCCAAACTTGATCAGCGATCGCAAAGCCGATAGATACTACGGCTAGCGCCAATAGCGGACCAAACGTATCGAGGGCCGCGAACAGCCGTGGCCGCCATCCATCGCTGGCTCGAACATGCACCACATTACTTTCGTCTACACTCATGTACATTCAATCCCAAACTAAGTCTGTGGCTCGTCGTCATTCGCGATAGCGACCGCCAAGATTTCATCTTCCGTCCAGTTCTTCGTCGCGCGGACCTCTCGCAATCGACCGCGACCCATAACACCAATCGTATCGCAAACGGCCATCAGTTCCGGTAAGTAAGAACTCACAAATACAATCGACTTTCCTTCCGCCGCCAACTCGCCGATCAACCGGTAGATTTCTGCCTTAGTTCCAACGTCGATGCCGCGGGTCGGTTCGTCAAGCAAAAGCAGTTCGGCTGACTGGTGCAATACACGCGCAATCGCCACCTTCTGCTGATTGCCACCCGACAAGTTGCTGATCGCTTGATCCGGCCCGCGCGCCTTAACTCGCAATCGCGCCATCCACTCGCGAACCGCGGCTCGCCGCTTTCCAAGCTGCAGTACTCCGCCTGCTGTATACGGTCTCAGATCGCTGAGCGTCAAGTTGTCGGCGATCGACAACGTCTGCGCGAGCCCCTCGAGCTTGCGATCCTCCGACACAAAGCCAACGCCCGAGCGAATACACTGAACAGGCTGTCGACCCAATCGCTTTCCCCGCAACTGAACCGTGCCTTTCCGGACTTTTTCTAAGCCGAAGAGGTGTCGCAGAGTCTCCGTTCGTCCAGCGCCAACCAATCCAAACATTCCAAACACTTCGCCGCGACGCAAACCGAACGAAACCTCCCGCGGCGTTGACATTCCCGACAACTGATGGACGTTCAAGACTTCTTCATGCAACTCATGTTGAATAACCGGAAAAAGTGTATCTACACTCCGGCCGGCCATCAATGAAATAATCTGCTGATCGGAAGTATCCGCAAGCTGCCCAGCTCCGGCAGGCTGACCATCGCGAAGCACAACAAATCGATTGGCCACCTGCCGAATCTCTTCTAGAAGATGGCTGATGTAAACGATAGCCATCCCTTGCGATTGCAGTTGATGAATGATCGCGAAAAGCCGTTCAACATCCTGCTTCGGCAACGAACTAGTGGGCTCATCGAAAATCACGACACGCGCGTTCGACGCCAGCGCGCGAGCGATTTCAACCAACTGCTTTGCTCCAATCGATAGCGACCGAACCATTCGATTCGGCTCGAGATCCGGATGACCAAGCTGATTCAAGATCTTCTTCACTCGCTCGCGCTGCGGACGTCGACGCAACATTCCAACAGCGCTCGACTCTTGTCCGAGCATAATGTTATCTTCGACGGAAAGATCCGGAGCGAGACTCAACTCCTGATAAATCATCGCCACACCGGCTCGACGCGCATCGAGCGGACCGCTCGGTTGAAACGGCTTGCCACCGATCAGCATGTGTCCAGCGTTTGGCTCGTGAGCTCCGCTAAGCACTTTCATCAAAGTGCTTTTGCCGGCGCCATTTTCTCCGATCAGGGCAACTGTTTCGCCCGGATACACCGACAGCGAGACGTCTTTGAGCGCGATCGTAGCACCAAAGTGCTTTCCAATTCGCTCCATTTGCAGCAACGGCTCGCGATCCATAGTCACTCTCCCCGCGCTGGAGTGACTCACTGCCCGAACTGCTCAGGGCGCAGCAAGCGGTTGTAAGGGTCGGTGTCTTGGTTCGCTGCCGTCGCGACATACTCACCGGTGTTAACCTTCGGCTCGACCTTCTCCCCTCGCAGATGTCCCACGAGCGCCAAAACCGACCTTCGCCCCATTTCAAACGGATCCTGCAAAACAATGCCCGAAACTGTTTTATCGCTTAGTCCCTTAATCAAACTATCGCTGGAATCGAACGCCAAGAATTTGACTTTGCCCGCCATGCCAGTCTGCACTAACGCTTCTAAAGTTCCGTTGCAGTTCGGTTCGCAGACAGCAAAAATTCCTGTCACCTCGTCGCGATACTTGTTCAGCAGATTTGTCGCCGTCTCAAGCGCGCTCTCAGTCGTTGTTCCCGCATACTGGTCAGATGAAAGCACTTTGATATTCGGCTCATCTTTCATCGCATCAATGAAGCCTTTTTCGCGCTGCTCAGTGCTTTCGCTTCCTTCTTTGTAACGCAGCAAAATAACTCCGCCTTGATGGTCCATCGCATCAGCGAGTGTCTTTGCGGCCAGTTGACCTCCGCGATAATTATCTGTCGCGACATAGCTGGTGACCTCAGTACCTTCAGCCAATCCACTATCGAAGATCACAACCGGAATCTGCTCCGCTTTAGCTTCTTCGACAACATCCACCAACGCTTGCGAGTGGTTCGGCGCCAGCACGATACCGTCAACTCGATTGGTGATAAAGTTCTTTACAACGGATATTTGTCCAACAGTATCCGCCTCCGTTTCTGGCCCCTTCCAAATCACTTCCACATCGCCCAATTCTTTGGCTGCCGCCTCTGCGCCCGCATGGACAGACCTCCAAAATTGATGACTGGTACCCTTTGGAATCACTCCAATTCGCAGCACGCCGCTTTTACTTTTGCTGCTTCCGGCACTTACAGAATCGTTGTCGGCCGGAGCACAACCAACGGCACTCGCCATGGCAACGATCAATAATGCCGCAACTGACTTTTTCAATGGAGCAATGAATGCGAGCATGACACGGAACTTTCTGATCAAGGCAGGCAGCGATCACGAGCGATAGTGGCCGAAAAATAGAATCACCAAACGCGGGAGACTTATTCTAACTTCTGCAAGCGGTGGGGACCATCACCTTCGCATCCGGTTTGTGGTGAGCTTTTAGACCTTCGTGATTTCTCGCATCAGCAGGGCTGCTCGCGCCACACATCGAAAGCGGCGATCAAACCCGCGGGCGTTCCGTATTGATAAGCACACCAGTTGCGAGCCGCTGCGCCGGCAATGTTCTCAGCGCGATCATCTGTAAAGAAGATCTGCGAACCGCTGAATCCGCATCGCTGCTCACAGTATCGATAGATCGCTTCATCAGGCTTCATCAGCCGAGCTTCGTAACTGAGTACCAGCGTATCGAACCAACCCTCGACAGTCGCCCACGCCTGCCGCTTCACCCATTCCCAATGACCTTCACAGGTATTCGAGAGTAACCCAATGCGCACACCAGACGCTTTGATGTGTTCCAGCGCGGGAAAAATTGCAACGTTCGGTTCAAAGATAGCGCTCACCGCATCCAACACCTGCTCGCGCGGCAGACTAGTTCCCAGTTGCTGATTGATCGCCAGCACAAATTCGTCGCTTGTCAGCAAACCAGTTTCGTACTGAATTTCAATTCCTGAGTCGTACAGCGCGAACTGCGCTTCGGCTAACGAACAACCCGCTAACTCCGCTAACTGTCGCGTCGCAATCGCATGATCGAAATTTACTAGCACATTACCCAAGTCAAAATAAACAAAGCGATCGCGCATGAATTCATAAGTCTCGTAAAGGGCTAATCTCGGCGACTAAAGTTCGCGAATACGAATGGAACGGTACCACGCCTCAGTCGGTGGACCGGAATGAATCTGCAATCCGATGATTCCCTCGGTAGCTATCGCTGCATCGGACTCCGTGTAGTCAACGGTCTGATGTTCGTTCAAGTAAATTCGAATGCGATTGCCTTCCGCTAAAACTCGCAATGCATTCCAATCGTTCGCCTTCACCCACTTGGAAACCGAATCCACTGGACCTTCAGCGAGCATCTTATTGCGGCGAGACTCGTCATACAGAGCGCCCCAAACCATTCGATCCCAAGCGGCTCCGACATCGCATTGAAAACCGCTGACTTCATGATCGTTCGGAACACGAACGGACCTAAATTGAACTCCAGCATTGTTGCCGTCGCCCTGAAGCTTGACTTCGAAGCGCAGATCAAAGTTCCGATACACCTTTTTGGTGCACAAGAATTCGTTGTTCGGAATCTTGCTCTTCAGATTGCCAGCTACGATTGCGTCATCCTCGATGCGAAAGAACTTCAGGTTCCCTTCCCAACCATCGAGCGACTTGCCATCGAATAACCAAACAAATCCTTTTTCGAGCTGCTTCGGGTCATCAGCCCGCGCGAAATCTGCAAAGACGGAAATCACGCATATGGACAAGCTGAGATATTGTAAGAACCGAATCATGAATGCCTCCGAACACCGGTCGCTGGAACTGCTGACTCAACGCCAAGCGACAGTATTGTTCAGCGATCCGTTTTAAGCAACTCGACGGATCGCTTCAGCAGTAGGCCGCGCCGTGCGCCGCCGGCATTTGTTTGATCCAAACAATCGGCTGTGTCGGAAGCTGTGCGGCCCGTGGTAGCGCAAGCGAAGTAGCAATTTGTTCGCCAGCGAACGCGACTTCGCCATTGGTTGGAACACTCGCCCCAAACGGCCCGCCAACATTGCCGGCAACATCACCAATTCCGACATCACGCCAGCAATCAAAATCGTCAACATCAGCCAACCAAACCGTTGAGTTGGCGTGAAAGTACTGAATGCAAAAACCGACAATCCCAATCCGCTGATCATCGCCGCTTGCAAAGTCGGTATCGCACAGTGTTGATAAGTCGCCACAATCGCTTTCTTGCAATCACCTTGATGATCTAGTTCTTCTCGG
>JBGSOM010000031.1:0-21386 GCA_041739135.1 Pirellulaceae bacterium | reverse complement strand
ACGCAATTGCTGAATTCTCGGTACACCTGACTTCTTATTCTCGACGCTTGTTCCCCACCAGATATGTTCCAAGTTTGCTGCAAATCTCAACTTGGTTTGCAGAAGATCTCGCAAACGATCGGCCCGCTTGGTTAACACCTGGTAAATGTGCCAGTTCGCCGTTGTCATCACTTGAGCAACTTGAACGATATAGTCGTCTGGGACATCTTCGTGGAACAGATCGCTCATCGAGTTGACGAAGACCATTTGAGGTTTCGTCCATTGAAACGGCTCTGGCAATTTGTGTGGCACTAGACGAAGGTCGAATCCGAACTCAAACGGATTGCCTGGGACGCCGCGAAACCGCTCTGCAAATGTTTCTGCATAACAGTGCTTGCAGCCGGCACTAATCTTTGTGCAACCACGAACTGGGTTCCAGGTCGTGTCCGTCCACTCGATTTTGGAGTTAGTGCTCATTTATGCGGTCCTCAAAAATTATCTCCGCTGCGATTCGCATTGGAGTCAGTACATTTTTTGGTGGTCTGTGACAAGTTTGGTCACCCTATTGCTCTTGCCATTGTTCCTGCAGGTTTCCGGCAGGTCGGGGAATCCTGGACACTTGGGTGGGTGCGCATTGACCAAAGCAGCAAAAGTTGGCCGACATCTGCCATTTTACCGGCAATCGAGGGTTCAGCGCCCTTCTGTTGGAATGCCCGAATTACGACCCAAACGACGGGCAAAAGCGCAAGAATTGCCGAATCGGCTTTGCTAGCAGATGAAATGGAAAACATTTCCCGATTCGCAGGAGCTGTGACCTAACGTGTCACAGCCATCGGGATGATAGCATTCGCGATTGGCAGTGGCTTGGCCTGGATGGAATCACTTAGGACAACGGTCATGGAGTGGCGGATGGGATCCCCACGCTAGGAATTTGCACGGTGGAAGCCGGAGGCCAGCCCCTGCCAATCGCGCTTTTTGTGCGTCAGTCGTTTGGATCGCTTGACGTTTTAATCAATGTAAGGAATGGTATGGCTAGTAGATTTTCAAGGTTAAACTCGGGTGGGCGATTTCAAGTCTACGACGGCATTAAATGATCTGGCTGCTAAGTCGACCTGGACTCTGCGTGCTTGGCAAGGTAAAAGCCCAGGGTGGGTTTTCATGCGGGCTGGAAAATGGGCCGCATCGAGGTGACAGTTGCGACAACGAACTGACGCAGCTTGAACAGACATGACGGATCAATGGAGAATAGATATGAACGGAATGAACTTCTTTACTTGGATTCGAGACGGCGTTCGCCAATCGGTTTTGCTTGGTGTGAGCGATGCGATCGAGACTCTGGGGACGCCGGCTTCCACGGAAGATTTGCATCCGAGTGTCGCAGGCCTGCTGCGCGGAGACAAAAGCGCTGAGCCGTCGCCTCGATTGGCGCATGCAGCGGCAGCCGGTGGAACTGTTGGTGGGAACCAATCGAATCGCAAGCGACTGGGACGTTCGTTGAAAGACATCGAAACCGAAACCAAGAAATAGCCAATCTATCGACGCTTCTAGTTGCCTCCGCCAACTTCACCCTCCCAAAACGCAGTTTCGGGAGGGTCAGCCCGCGCTAGCCGAGTAAGACCACGCCGCCTCCCCAGCAATCTCGCTCGAAGCTCGATTTCCGACCCTCCCGGTCGCTTCGCTTGGAGGGTGAAAGTCAGAGCCCAATACGATGCCCGATTCGTGGCTATGGTTCGCGGCCCTATGGCGGTCGCGATCGGCTGCTTGGTGGTGAAAGCTACCGTTACTGTTGCAAAACGCGATTGGCTGTTATCGTAGCGTGCTTACCCTCGCATGCTTGCCAACCGCGGAATCGGGAAATGCAGTTTCACGCCACAACCATTCTGTCTGTACGCCATCGCAACTTTGTGGCTTTAGGCGGTGACGGCCAAGTTACGCTCGATAAGACTATCGTCAAAAGCGATGCTTGCAAAGTTCGCAAACTTTCTGGTGGTAACGTCATTATCGGATTCGCTGGCGGTGCGGCGGATGCTTTTGCGCTGATGGAGCGATTCGAAGCGAGGCTGAAGGACTATCCGGCGAACTTGCCACGCGCCGCGACAGAGCTTGCGAAAGATTGGCGAAGCGATCGTGCGCTGCGGCGGTTAGAAGCACTGTTGATCGCCGTCGACACTCGCCACAGTTTGCTGATCAGCGGCACCGGCGATGTGATTCAAGCGACTGATGGTATCTTGGGAATCGGTTCGGGCGGAAATTATGCGGTCGCGGCCGCTCGCGCGATGACCCGTCATAGCGATCTGGAAGCGCGTGAAATCGTCGCGCATAGTCTACAGATCGCAGGCGAGCTGGATATCTATTCTGGCGGGACCGTTCTGGTCGAGCAATTGGACAGCGTAGGGTGAGTGACGCAGGATGAACAGCGCAGCGGTAACCGAGACACTTGACATTGCAACGCTATCGCCTCGACAAATCGTGGCTGAGCTGGATCGCTACATTGTCGGTCAAGCGGACGCGAAGCGGGCAATCGCCATCGCAGTTCGCAACCGCTGGCGACGAAGCCAGTTGTCGGACGAACTGCAAGCCGAAGTGAGTCCGAAGAACATTCTTATGGCTGGTCCAACTGGCGTCGGAAAAACCGAGATCGCTCGACGGCTAGCAAAGCTGACCGGTGCGCCGTTCGTCAAAGTGGAAGCAACCAAGTACACCGAAGTTGGTTACTATGGTCGCGACGTCGAGAGTATGGTTCGCGATTTGATTGAGAATGCGATCGGCATGATTCGAGCTCGTGAGAAAGAGCGTGTGCGACAAGAAGCGGCCATTCGCGCGGAAGACCGCTTGCTCGATCTGCTTTTGCCAACTTCTCATTACGATGAAGTCGAAAACGAAGATAGCGATGATGAAGCGGCAGCCCGACGAACTCGCACGCGCGCAAAGATGCGCGATATGCTGCGCTACGGTTCGCTCGAAGACAAGTTAGTCGAATTCTCGATCGAACAGAAAAGTGCGCCGCTCATGGTTGGCGGCGTCGGGCTGGAGAACATGGACCTTGACTTGCAAGGCATGTTCGAAAAATTTATGCCGAAGAACAATAAACGCCGATCGATGACTGTCGCGCAAGCTCGCAAGGTCATATCCGAGCAGGAGGCGGACAAGTTAATCGATGATGACAAGATCAGTTCGCGCGCGATCGAAGCCAGTGAGAATCTGGGAATCATTTTTATCGATGAGATCGACAAGGTGATCGCCAGCGAAGGCAAGTCGGCGGATGTTTCGCGACAGGGTGTGCAACGCGATCTGTTGCCAATTGTCGAAGGCACAACGATCCAAACCAAGCATGGTTATGTGAAAACGGATCACATTCTCTTCATCGCTGCCGGTGCATTTCACCATGGCAAACCAAGTGAGCTGATGCCAGAGTTGCAGGGACGCTTTCCGATTCGCGTTGAGCTGAATGCACTGACCAAGGACGACTTTGTGCGCATCCTGACGGAGCCCAAAAATTCGCTTACGAAACAGTATCAAGCGCTGCTTGTAACCGAGCAGGTCGAGTTGAATTTCAGTTCGGATGCGATCGACCGCATCGCTGAATATGCGTTCAAGATCAATCAAACGACACAGAATATTGGTGCTCGTCGACTGTATACCATACTGGAAAAACTGCTCGAGCAACTGAACTTCGATGCAGCCGATACGGCCGACAGGCAAGTTACCATTGACGCAAAGTATGTTGATGAACGCTTGGCTGAAATCTGTGAGGACGAAGATCTCAGCAAGTTCATTTTGTAGTGTTACAACTCTGTCAACATTTAAATTAGGGTGGCACGCCCGACACGAAACCGACCGGCAATTAGGGAAGGCGAAAACGAAGACGGACCGACATGAGTAGAGCGACTATTATTTCCCGTTCGCAACTTCGCAGCATGCAAGTGCCCAGTATCGTGTGGCGCATGGCGGGCTTTGCAATGATTAAGTCGCTGAACGCTTGGATGTCGACGCTCAGCTATCGCATGGTGCGTTACGAACGCGAAGCGGATCCGGCTGATGAGTTGTTTTGTGGTCCTGTTATCTTTGTGTTCTGGCATGAGTACATTCCGTTTCCAATCTATCTGCGGCCGCACTGCCGACTTGCCATGTTGCTCAGCCAGCATCAAGACGCAGAGATACTTTCACACGTCGCGCGGTTTGCAGGTTTGGAAGCGGTACGCGGATCGACGCACCGTGGTGGCACAGCCGCCCTTCGTGAACTGCTGGACCGGGGCAAAGGCATGAACCTTGCCATCACGCCGGACGGTCCGCGCGGGCCCCGCCGCGAATTGGCGCAAGGTGCGGTTTATCTTTCAAGCCGCTTGCAAGTTCCGTTAGTTGCGCTCGGCGTTGGCTACGATCGGCCATGGCGCAATCGTCGATCCTGGGACAAGTTCGCCGTGCCGAGACCGTTCAGTCGCTGCCGTGCTGTACTTGGCCCAAGAACTCAAATTCCACCCAACTTGGAACGCGACCAGATCGAATTGCATCGCAAGTGGATGCAGCAGCATTTGAATGATCTGACGGTTATGGCGGAAGACTGGGCCGAGTCGCGGATCGATTTTCCCAATTCAGAAATTCTCTTTCGATCACCTCCACGCGGTGCTGGACGCGACTCTACACCCAACTCCGCACAGCACTCGCTTGGCGGCGACTAGTCGCGTCTTCGATACAAACTAAATCCGTACAAGTGACTTGCCGAGGTTATCGCCACTGAACAAGCCGATGAACGCGGACGGTGCGTTTTCCAAACCATCGGTAACGCTTTCCTCCCAAACAATCTTGTTGGCTTGAATCAGTGGAGCCATGTCAGCCACGAATTCATCTTGCGTGTCCATGTGATCTCGAACGATAAAGCCCTGCATGCGAATTCGCTTGGCGATCACTTTAAACAAGTTCTTCGGCGCTGCGGGGGGCTTAGTGGCGTTATAAGTTGAAATCATGCCACACTCGACGCATACCCCAAAGTCATTCATAACTTCGATGGCTGCTTCCAGATGATCGCCACCGACATTATCGAAGTAGACGTCAATGCCGTCGGGAGCGCACTCTCGCAGCTTGGCGGTTAAATCGGATGTCTTCTTGTAATTGATGACTTGATCGACTCCAGCCTTGTTCTTGAGCCACTCGATCTTCTCCTCTTTGCCAGCGCTGCCAATCACATGGCACTCCTTTGCTTTGGCGAGCTGACATACGATGCTGCCGACAGCGCCTGATGCGGCGGATACAAACACTGTGCTTCCCGGCTTGAGGCGAGCTATCTTGTTCAGCCCAACCCAGGCGGTCATGCCCGTCAGTCCCAGCACACCTAGGTAGGCTTGAACGGGGGCGAGGTCTGCGTCGACAGCTACTACTCCTTCGCCGCTCGACTTCCAGTATTCACGCCACCCGAGGTTACCAAGCACGTAATCGCCTTCGTTGAAATCGCTGTTCTGCGATGCAACAACTTTGCCAATGCAACCCCCTTCAAGCGGACTGTCGATCTCGAATGGCGGAACGTAACTATCGCCCTCTTTCATCCGTCCTCGCATGTACGGATCGACCGACATCCACTCATTCTGAACTAGGAATTCGCCATCGTTGATCGGCGGAAGCTCTACTGTGTTGCACTTGAAGTTGTCGGCGGTAGGTTCGCCCTTGGGACGTGATGCTAGTTCAATTTGCTTTGAACGAATAGCTTTGCTTGTTTGGGTAGGCATACGACGAATCTTTCTTTTAGTGATTGCATTGCAGTCGGTTCATTGGCGCTTTTTACTGGCACTTTATTACTGGACTTTTTCTACTGGCGTTTTCTACATGCAAGTCGTTTTGGCAAGTTTTCGACTTCAGCGGTCGCTTAACTGTCGGACTGCGAGTTACGTGACATGCTTCGCGTGCTCACTCGAACTCACTTGAGCTCAAAGATGTGCGCATCGCTACCAGTGACACTGCCATGGTCTTAAGACTTAGATTAGTGCATGTGTCATTTGTCAGTGCGTGTGCCAGTGCATGTATCAGCGTACGTAGCAGTGCACGTGCGATACCGAATAGCTCCAAATCGGCAATCAGCGAATCAAGCCGTCAAGACAATCAACTAGTAATATCCCCTTGAACGATGGTATTGCTGAGGAGGCCGATTCCCGATATTTGGATATCGACGCGATCTGCAACTGCCAAAGTAAAGTCGCTGTTCGGAACAATTCCGGTACCTGTCAGAAGGAAAGCTCCGTCGGGAAAACTGTTATCGCGGCCGAGCCACTCGACGAGACTTTCGAAAGTTCGAGCCATTTGTGCGACAGAAGTGGACTGGTCGAAAACGCATTCGCCGGCTCGGAAAATTTTCAAGCCGATATCGATCTGATCGCGCGCCGGCATCGCGGCAGCTAGCGTAATCCAAGGGCCGAGTCCGCAACATTCGTTGTACATTTTGGCTTGGGGCAAATACAGCGGGTTGTCGCCTTCGATATCGCGCGAACTCATATCGTTACCAATCGTAAAGCCAACGATTTGCAGCGTCGGTGAGATGACCAAAGCAAGTTCAGGTTCCGGGACATTCCACGTCGCGTCAGCTCGGATACGTAGCGGTTGGCCGGTACCGCGTACGCGATGTGGCGTTGCTTTGAAGAAGATCTCAGGGCGGGGCGAAGCGTATACGCGATCGTAACACGAAGCGGCGGTTTCTGATTCTTCCATCCGCGCCGTCTGGCTGCGCTTGTACGTCACACCAGCAGCCCATACTTCTTGCGAGTCGATGGGTGGCAACAACCGCGCTGAAGCCATCGCCAGCTTCTCACCGGTCTCAACGATCTTCGCCGCAGATGCAGCGACGTTGGGCGCTGCAAGCAATGCGGCCAAGTTCTTAAAGCCGGCAGTTTCTAGATCGAGAATTGCAATCTGATCCCCTACAATTTTGCCAACTGAGGGGCGACCTTGCGAGTTGAGTAGCTTGGCGAGTTGCATGTGCGGGTTCCTGGATTGATGAGAAGTTTGCTGATTGTTTGGCAAGCAATGGTACCTGAAGTGCGGTGTTTTTCGAGTACGCTGCCGGTTAGCGGTGGAGATTCTTGCGGAACGAGCCTCCGCAGTTCGCCTGGGCGGAAGTTCCGATTGGCTTTATAATCGAACCGCTTAACGCACCCCAACAGCGCGAAGCAGAATAGCGGAGCAAGCAGCAGCCCCCCAGCAGATTGCATCGGCTAAAGCTCGATTTTTGCGATTCGCATCGATCACTTTTTAATACAACTTGTGTGACATCCAGTAATGCCTACCAATCAACCGATCTCGCCGCTGAATAAGTCGCAAGGTCCGTACTTTGCGGGCGTTGACGTCGGCGGAACCAATATCAAAATTGGCTTAGTCGACAACCTTGGGCAAACACTCGCTTACGATTCGATCTCAACCGATGAGCACTTAGGTCCGCAGCAAGCGGTCGATCGCTGCGCAGCGACCCTTGAAAAACTGTGCAACAAAATTCAGTTAGCCGTCGAACATGTGGTCCAGGTTGGGCTCGGCTCGCCCGGCACGATGTGCTTGAAACGCGGAATGTTGATCGACCCGCCCAATCTTCCGAATTGGCATTACTTTGCGATTCGCGACGCGCTGCAAGTAGCGGCGAACAAGCCTGTTTCGTTTATCAATGATGCAAACGCAGCCGCATATGGTGAATTCTGGGTTGGGACAGGTGCCAAGCATGATAGCTTGGCTTTGGTGACACTTGGAACCGGCGTTGGCGGCGGAATCATTACTGAAGGCCAGTTGCTGAACGGTATCAATAGTTTTGGCAGTGAATGTGGGCACATTGTTGTTGACTGTCGACCGGACGCGAGGCTGTGCGTGTGGGGTGGCGGACGTGGGCATTTGGAAGCTTACGCAAGTGCCAGCGCCGTGGCTGCGCGAGCTGAAGAGGCTCTACGTCGCGGAGCCGTCAGTTCGCTTTCGCGGATACTGATGAACGGTAAAGCGATTACGGCGAAGCGAGTTTACGAGGCGGCGATGATTGGCGATGAATTTTCGCTTTCGATTATTGACGAGACCGCAATGTATTTGGGAGTTGGCGTCACAAATATTGTGCACGCCGTTGACCCCGGCTTAGTTGTCTTCGGCGGTGCGATGAACTTTGGCGGAGCCGGTTCACCGATCGGTCAACGATTCTTGGAGCGTGTCCGAGAAGAATTCAAGCGGCGGACCTTTGCTCACGTCTACGATGGAACTACCATCGACTTCGCGACACTCGGCGGCGACGCGGGCTACCTCGGAGCGGCTGGGACAGCGCGCAAGGATTATTTCGCTGGGTTAGCAAAGTAAGCGAGTAGATAGCGCGAGCGTCGAAGTAACTCAATAACCACTTTTGAAACGTACATTCGCTGGAGTTCTCATCCTGTCTAAGCCATCGACTGAAATGGACATTTCGAGAATTCGGAACTTCTGCATTATCGCGCACATCGACCACGGCAAGAGTACGCTAGCCGATCGATTGCTTGAACAGACCGGCACGGTTGAAAAGCGCGAAATGAAAGCCCAGATGCTGGACGATATGGCTCTCGAACGGCAACGCGGCATCACGATTAAAGCCCGCGCGGTGGCGCTGCGACACAATCACGACGGCAACGAGTACGAGTTGAATTTGATCGATACGCCGGGGCACGTTGATTTTCAGTACGAAGTTTCGCGCAGCTTGACGTGCTGCGAAGGTGCGTTGTTACTGGTCGATGCGTTTCAAGGTGTCGAGGCACAGTCCGTCGCGAACGCTTACTTAGCGATGTCGCATGACTTGAAGATCATTCCGGTCATCAACAAAATCGATCTGCAACATGCACGCGTAAATGAAGTCATGGAAGAGATGGCTCAGTCGTTAGGCATTGATCCCGACGAAGTCATTCTGTGCAGCGGCAAGACCGGAATTGGTGTTGCGGATTTGCTCAAGGCAATTGTGGAACGAATTCCTGCGCCCACCGGTGATCCGAACGCAGAATTGCAAGCGATGGTTTTTGACTCTCATTACGACGATTATCGCGGCGCGATCACCTACGCGAGAATGATGGCTGGTACGGTCGTTAAGGGTCAGAAGATTCGCTTGGCGCGCGCCAACGCAGTTTACGAGGCGACGGAACTTGGCCAGTTCGTGCCTCATCGACGCTCGGTGGACAAGCTGATCGCGGGCCAAGTCGGTTACCTGATCTGCAACATCAAGTCACTCAAAGACGTGCACATCGGCGACACAGTGCTTACCGCCGGAACAACGGCGGCAGAGCCGCTTGAAGGTTACCAACAACCGAAACGCATGGTTTACTGCGGACTGTATCCAAGCGACGGCCAGGACTTCAGTGAGCTGCGCGACGCGCTCGAGAAACTGAGCATCAACGATCCGAGTTTCGAATTCGCTCCTGAGACCAGCGAGGCGTTGGGGTTCGGTTTCCGCTGCGGTTTTCTGGGTCTGCTGCACATGGAAATCGTGCAACAGAGGCTTGAGGGCGAATGCGATGTCGACTTGGTTCAAACCGCGCCGAACGTGACCTATGAAGTCATTAAACGCAACGGCGATCGAGTCGAAATTCATCGCCCGCAAGAGGTTCCCGAGACTGGTGATATCGAAGAGTTTCGCCAGCCGATGGTGAAAGTGAACTTTGTCGTACCGAACGATCAGATCGGGCAAGTGATGAAGCTGTGCCAAGATCGCCGCGGCATTCAGACAGGCACGGAGTACTTGTCGGCAACGCGTGCAATGGTCACTTATCGACTCCCGCTGGCGGAAGTGATCTACGATCTGCACGACAAATTGAAGAGCGCGACCCGCGGCTATGGTACGATGGATTATGAACTGATCGGATACGAGCCGGCTGATCTTGTGCGGATGGATATTCTGGTAAACGGAAAGAAGGTCGACGCGCTGAGCATTATTTGCAATCGCGGTGATGCTGATCGTCGCGGCCGCGCAGTTGTAAAGAAGTTGAAGGAAGAGATCGACCGACATATGTTCGAAGTCGCTGTGCAAGCCGCCATCGGGTCGCGTGTTATCGCTCGTGAAACAGTTCCAGCGATGCGCAAAAACGTTACGGCGAAATGCTACGGCGGCGACATCACGCGAAAACGAAAATTGTGGGCGAAGCAAAAAGAGGGTAAGAAGCGGATGAAGTCGATCGGTTCCGTAGACATCCCACAGAAGGCATTCATGGCAGTGCTCGATACCGGCGCCGAAGGCTAGAATCTCTGCGCCAACCACACTTCGAGGTCTAGACTATGCAACTCTCTAGAATGATTTCGCGACGTGATGGACTGATTCTTAGCGGCTTGGCAAGCTTAGGCTGGATGCGTCGCGCAGGCGGCAGCGAAGTACAGTCGGCCCATTCAGCCACAAAACACTTTGGAAAAGCGAAGCGTTGCGTACTCGTTTGGCTCGACGGTGGTCCCAGCCACTTGGAAACGTTCGACCCGAAGCCGCAAGCAGCCAGCGAAGTTCGCGGTCCGCTCGGCACTTTAAAAACGAAGTTAGCGGGAATCGAATTTGGCGAGGGCCTTCCGCAACTCGCGAAACGCATGGATCGCTTCACGATTGTGCGATCGATGACTTCACCTGTCGGCGAGCACAACTTGGCGACTCAGTACGCGCTTTCGGGACACATACCGGGTGGTCGAGCTGCAGCGCCAGCATTCTTATTGCCCGCTGCGTCACACGTCCGCGGTGCTGGATCGTTGCCCGTTCACATTGCCGTTCCAAATTTTCAGCTTGGTGGGGGCTCGCAGTTGCAGGGTTTCCTAAGCGAATCAAGTTTGCCTTGGTCGCTGGGCGCCGACCCACAAGACAAGAACTTTGCCAAGCGAGTGATGACGCAAAGCGGTGGCTTGGAACTCACTCAGTTGGAACGCCGGCGAGCTTTACTTGAGAATACAACGACGGAGTATCAACAATCGTTGCTCTCCGCGATCGAACTGTTGCACAACACCGCTTCGCACGCGGTGTTTGATTTGGGGCGAGAGACGGATGCAACGCGAGCTCGATACGGAACGAAGTCGATAGGGCAGTGCTGCTTGTTTGCGCGACGGGCTTTGGAATCCGGTGTGCCGCTCGTAACGATCAACAATGTTGGCTGGGACACGCATGACCGATTGCATGAACGATTGCACGCCGGTTACACAGGAGCAAAAGTGCCGGTCGGTCTGATTCCTTCTTTGGATCAAGCGGTTGCGGCTTTGTTGGACGATCTGCGGGCGTCCGGAATGCTTGATGAAACCCTAGTTGTCGTCATGGGTGAGTTCGGTCGCACACCGAAGATCAACTCGCAAGGCGGTCGCGATCATTGGCCGCGTGCTTATAGCGTGCTCTTGGCAGGTGCCGGCGTTTCTGAAGGTTCAGTCTACGGGTCAACGGATCGAACTGGAGAATCGCCCATCGCAGACGCCGTCACTCCTAGTGACCTTGTCGCGACGATGTACCATTTGCTTGGACTTGAACCACATGCGAGATTGCCAACGCCGGACGGCCAGCAACTTGCGAGAGTTCCGGAACAGGCACGCGTCATTCAAGAACTTCTCGGATAAATAAACGGCTCCAGTACCTTGATGATACTGAAGCCGTTTCGCGTTAATCATTTATTGAGTGAAGCTTCGACCTACTTAGGAAGCGCGGAGCTTTCTTGCCCTACTGCAGGTTGCCCAATTACGGGTTGCCCAGCTGCAGGTTGAACCGGATGCGGCTGATCAGGGACCGGTGGGTCGCGTTCCTCGGACTGGCCGAACAGCGCTGACAAATTAAACGGTGCTGCTGCAGCAGTCTGGTTGTAGATGTAATCCGCATCCAGTGCTTTGGTGATCCGTTGCTCAGCTTCACGCAGGTGAGCTTTGGTGTACGGATCGAGCGCTTCGGCGTTATCCTTCAAAGCGGTAACGATCTTTTCCTTGAGATCCGTCAACTGCATCATGCAGAGATTGGAGATCGCTTTGTAAGCCGCGGAATTGCCGTTTTTTGGCAACGTTAGGTCGATCAATCGTTCCAGGTGCTCGCGTTGTAGGTTGCGACGCAAGCTGCTGATCATCGGCTGACGCGTGCTGTACTTGCGATCACCCTTCTTGGCAACTTCGCTCCAAATCTCGCTTGTTACCGAGTCGAGCAATTCTGGAAGCGTGAACGCATCCTCATTCTCAGGCACACGGAACTCGTTATCGTAGACGCGGCGAAGCACGGTTGCATTCATCAGCGAAGTTAGCGCAGAGGCTTGCATCGAGAGAATACGATCATGCACTGGCCAAGTCGGATCGCCCGAAAAGCCACTGGACATAAAATCCTTCGTCAATCGCTGAAGCAACTCTGGTGACAGCGCATAAGACTTGTCGCGGAAAGTCGTTTCGAGCACAAAGTTGAGCGCATCGCGCTGCATCTTGGAAGGAACAACTTGAATCGGCAAACGCTCTTTCGGATCGCCTTTCTTATCGCGATTGACGAACGAACCACCGATCCAGTTAGCCATCATGCTGACGTTCTTCATCTGCAGACTGAGCGTCAATTCGTAACCCTTGCGAGCCTTCGTCCAGCTATCGCCGTCCTTCACGTAATCGGACAGCAATTTCTTGCGGAAGCGTTCGATCAGCACCACCTGCTCGTTAGCAAAGTGGAGCGGATTTTCGCTGAAGTCATAACGACGCGCAAGTGGATCGGGACCAATGGTGTCTTCATCGGTTGCGAAAGCCAGTTCCGGTTCGCTTACGCGCGCCAAGATCGGCTTCAGGTCTTTATCAAAGGTGTATCCATACTCGATCGCCCAGTAATCGTAAGGGCCCAGTTCGAGCATGCCGTAGTCGCCTTGGACCTCGCCATCCACCAAGCGAAGATTCAGCGGCAGATAATCCATGACGGAACCTGCAAAAGGCTTCTTGCCTTTAATCTCTTCACTGTTGATCTTCTTCAGGGCATAGATGCTAGAAGCTTTGAAGTTGTGGCGAAGTCCGAGCGTATGGCCAACTTCGTGCGCGACCAAGTCCGCGAGCAGCGGTCCGACGAACGCTTCTGGCATGCCGTCAACCATTGACTCGTCAGACTTCTTCGACTCAGGCTTGCTATCCTTTGACTTGTCTGATTTCTCGTCTTTCTTTTCGTCCTTCTTAGCATCTTCGTCTGATTTGGAATCTTCCTTGGCGTCTTTGTCAGACTTTCCTTCCTTCGACTCTGATTTCTCTTTCTTTTCCTTCTCTTCAGCGGCCTTCTTTTCCTCTTCGCTGGCTTCGTCACCTGAGAGAATCGAATCCTTGCCCATTTCCATAAGCATGCGCATCACGGCAGTATCTAGATGACGGCCTTGAGCGGCGAGACATAGACCGTTCGTTTGGCTTTGGCGGCCAACCAGTCCATCGAGCAAGTCGTCACCGAGCAGCGGTGTGTGATTCTGCGTTAGCAGCGAACCGCCGTTCTGCTGGTACAACCGAGCGCGATTCATCGCTGCGATACGAGGTTGATCGTTGGGCTCCGCAAACCGCACGCGTGGATCCCAACGTGGATGCTCGGCCAACCAAGCTTCCAATTCTGGCCCCATGCCTTCCGTTGCGATGAGCGGCATGTAATCCGCGAATTCTTCGTTGAAGTAACGAATCCAACCGTCGGTTAGCACGATGTCGGCGTCGAGGATTTGACCAGTTTCCGGATGAACTCGGCTTGGTCCGATCGCTGTTCCTTGGTTGTTGTTCAACCAGCGAATGAAGTTGTAACGCACGTCTTCTGGATCTTTGTCCATGTGCGCGCCGGATGATTTGTCTTGATAGAGAACTTCGATAGCATCCGAGATACCGACTTTTTCAAAGGCTTTGTTCCAGAACTCGATACCGCTCTTCACCCAACGGCGATAACGAACCGGTGTAGTGTGTTCAATGTAAAATCGAATTGGTTCAACGGGTGGCGAGATTCGCAAAGACGGATCGCGTTTTTGCAAATGCCAACGATTGATGAAGTTGATATCAACTTCGTCTTCTTTGTACTTGCCGTAGTCAGCGTAGGAGGTTGTAAAGTAACCGATACGTTGATCGGCAACGCGTGGCGTGTAACCTGTGCTAGCTGGAATTTCGCTGATCGAATAGTAAAGCGTTTGCAGCGTGCCGTTGGCGTTGGGCATCTCCCAAGCGATTTCGATGTTATTCGGAAACGCCTTGTGCTTCACCAACTTGGCCAGCCCCGGATTGCGACTGCGTCCTGATGCACCAAAGAAAACCGAAGCGTTGCTAACCAACAATTGATCGCCATCGACCAAGAAGCCGCCTTTAGGCGAGATGGCAAGAATCGGCAAATCGAGTAGCACTTCGGCAGTAAACAAACGCTTGACGGAGTCCTTCGACTCGTTGTCTCCGCCAGAGCGAATCGCAACGTTCGGACTGATCAGGGCCATCCGTTTGTTGTATTGTCGCCACTGGACATAGAAGTCACCAGCTTGCAGGCCAGCGAAGACTTGGCCACTGGCGACCGTTAAACCGATGAAGTACTTCTTATCCGCGTAGTTCTTAGGAATCTCAAGCAGCAGTTGCCCTTCCTTCTCCTTGACGTACACATCGTACATCGTGCGACCATCTTCGGGCGCGGCTTCGACTTTGGTGTAACCTTCGATCACTTTATCGAATGGCGGGTAATCGTCAGCCGCCTGCGCTGTGTTAACGACGCTGATTGCGGCCAGCAGACCGACAAGACAACTGCTTGTTGAAACTATTTTCAGCCAACGCATTGATACGAGTCCTCACTTTGTGAAGCTATTGTTCAGAAACTGTAAATTTTTGCTTCTACCCGAACTACTCTATTACTCTAGTCCAGCAAGCCGACATTGGCTTGACTGCGACCCAGCCCGCCGTCTGAGACGCAGTTATTCGACTCCGTGCCGCCTCGCGGAGCGCCTAACTAGTATACGTCAAAAAATCGGATCGCTGCGGGTAACCGCTAGAAGTCGCACATTCACCGCGCAATCTGCGGAGAAACGCATTTTCGCCTGAATTCTCGGGTGCTCTGCTAAGTGATTTTGCGCGGTTTGACTATTATAACGAATCCGAGAATCCGACTAGGCAAGTTACAATGTCTAGACGTGAAAGGAACGCTTGATTTCGCACCTGGATTTTAACAATGATTGATGAAGCCGCCCGAGAAAGCCAGTTAGTCCAAGAGTTCGCTGTACGCCCTCAAAATGCCTCGAATTTCGATATAAAGCCGACCCGCGTCCGAGTTGTCCTGCCCGCGTTCAACGAACAGGATGCACTCGAAAAGCTCGTCGAACGTATTGTCCAAAGCCTCGGCGAGACCGCTTGGAAGTTCGACATTTTGATCGTTGACGATGGCAGCAGCGATCGGACAGTTAGCGTTGCGAGAAAGCTGCAGGAGTTTTATCCCGTGCGACTTGTCTGCCACGAAGTCAATCGAGGCTTGGGCGCAGCGATTACAACTTGTCTCACGCGTGGTGTCGAAGGTCTCGATAACGACGACATCGTTGTCGCCATGGATGCTGACAATACCCACCCACCGCAGTTGATCACTCAGATGGTCCCAATGATCCGCGAAGGCTACGACATCGTAATCGCTTCGCGGTTTCAAAACGGTGGCCGCGTAGTAGGACTGGCAAAGCATCGTGAGTGGTTGAGTGTCGCGGCGCGCATCATGATGCGAACCGTTTTCCCTGTGCGAGGATGCCGAGATTACACTTGCGGATACCGAGCGTATCGAGTTGGTTTAGTTCGCGATGCCTTGATTCGTTTCGATGGTCAACTGACGCAAGAAAGCGGCTTCGCCTGTATGGCCGATCTGCTGCTCACGCTAAATAGTCTCGGAGCTGTGATCGGCGAAGTCCCTCTGCTGCTACGCTACGACTTTAAACGCGGCGCGAGCAAAATGAAGATTCTTCAAACGATACAGCGGACTATCCGCATGGCTATCCGTCATCGCTTCGGCAAGAAAGTTGAATAAGTGTGACAAAGCAAACTGATGCTCGACTGCCCGACGCTGCATCCTCTCATCCGTTGGAAAACCCGACTGTGAATAGTGCTTCACCACGCCGCGATCAAAATTCTCGCGATCAATCACAACCCAATCAGCAACTACCTAGCCAGCAACAACCCAGCCAGCAACAACCCAGCCAGCAACACTGGGCCGTTGTTGGAGGCGGCATGCTCGGGCTGGCAACCGCCTGGCGACTGGCAGAGCGAGGGCAGAAAGTCACGCTACTCGAAGCCGCGCCGGAACTGGGTGGATTGACGAGCGCCTGGAAGTTGGGCGACACCGAATGGGATCGCTTCTACCACGTTACATTGCTGTCAGACACTCGCTTGCGAGCCTTGCTTGACGACATCGGACTTGAGAAGGAAATCCGTTGGGTGCAAACGCGCACTGGGTTTTTCAGTGGCGGTAAACTCTATTCGCTTAGCAGCTCTCTCGACTTTCTGAAGTTCCCGCCACTTTCGTTATGGCAAAAGTTCCGACTGGGCAGCACGATTTTCTACGCGTCGAAGTTGCGCGACTGGAAAGCACTGGAACGAATTCGTGTTGATAAGTGGCTTCTTAGACTGAGCGGCAAGAGCACCTTCGAGAAAATTTGGTTGCCATTGCTCAAAGCGAAACTCGGCGACGCTTACCAACGCACTTCAGCCGCTTTCATCTGGTCCTATATCGATCGCATGTACAAAGCGCGGCGTAGCGGTATGAAGCGCGAGATGTTCGGTTATGTGCCAGGTGGTTATCGAAGAATTCTTCAAGTGCTCGGCGCCGCACTAGCATCGCGCGGTGCAACGATTGCAACTTCCAGTCCGGTGACCAAAGTGGTTCACGACCCAATTACGAACCAACTGAAAGTGACCGCGGGTTCTGGTGCGTCGCAGCGCGTTGAGTCCTTTGATCGCGTAGTCATGACCGCGCCGTCGCCGATCATCGAACGTGCTTGCGTTGGACTTAACGAAGATGAACGTCGCCGACTGACTGGCGCAGAGTACCTAGGTGTCGTATGTACTTCGTTGCTGCTCGATCGCCCGCTTGCAGGTTATTATGTGACGAACGTTATCGATTCATGGGTGCCGCTGACCGGAATCATCGAGATGGGCGCAATCGTCGATCCGAAGTTCCTCAACGGGCATTACTTGGTCTACCTGCCGCGCTACTTGATGGCAAACAACCCTGGTTTCGAAGAGTCCGATGAAACGGTACACGAGCGTTGCTTAACAACACTCGAGAAAATGTACCCCAGCTTCAATCGCTCTCAAGTCGCAGCGATCCAAACCGCCCGCGCCCGCCACGTAATGGCTCTCCCAACTCTCCAGTATTCTGAGCAATTGCCACCCGTGGTGAGCAGCGTACCGGGACTTTATTTATTGAATTCAGCGCAAGTTACGAAGGGCAATTTAAACGTCAACGAGACTATCGAAATCGTTGAGCGCGAGCTCGAACAATCCGTCCTGCCCGACGCTTGCGGCGGCCTGCACCCCGCTGACGCATGGGGCGACTCCCCGAGCTCCTCAAAATCCGTTCCCGCGGATCCATTAGTGCGAGTTTGAGTTACCGAAGTTGGTAGGTGATAGCGCCGCGGGTCCGTCGCTTCTTTCTCTCAAGGGCGAAGGCAAACGAGCTAGTATCGATTAAAATGCTCAAACCTCATGACAACTGCCTAGCAGCACGGATTGCGCATCGGACGCTAACGCTTTCCGGCTGACTAATCAACGTGCTCCTAGCCCGGTTGTCAAACCACTTCAAGTTCATTTCGTCCGTGTCGAAGTGTTCAACCTACCTGGAGACATCATGCTACGTAAATTCGTTTGGGTACTCTGCGCTTTATTCGTTGCACCCACCTACGCTCAAGACGCCAACACGCCGCCCGCCGAAACCGGCGAGTACAAATCGTTGTTCAATGGCAAGGATTTAACCGGCTGGGATGGTGACCCCAATCTCTGGACCGTCCGCGATGGTGTGATTCACGGAGAAACAACTGCCGAGAATCCTGCCCAAGGTAATACTTTCATCATTTGGCAGGGCGGCGCTGTCAAAGACTTTGATTTGCGACTGTCCTTCCGCTGTAGTGCCACCAACAATTCTGGCATTCAGTATCGATCGAAGCACATTACAGCTGGAAACGTGAAAAACAAATGGGTCGTTCGTGGATATCAGCATGAACTGAGAAATGAAAACAAGTTCCCGAACACCTCAAGTTTCATTTATGACGAAGGGGGCAAACGCGGGCGAATTTGCTTGGTGGGCGAGAAAGCGACTTGGACTGATGGCAAGAAAGTGGTTGAAAACACGTTTCTCAACGAAGCCGAATTCCAAAAATTAATGAAGATTGACGATTGGAATGAAGTGGTCATCGTAGGAAAAGGCAAGAATATCAAGCACTACCTGAATGGTCGCCTCGTTCTTGACTTCACGGACAACGATCCAGAACTTGCTTTGTCGGAAGGCGTCATTGCGCTGCAGTTGCATGCTGGCAAGCCAATGTGGACCGAGTTCAAGGAAATCCGACTAAAGAAGCTCGACTAACCGTTTCCGAACGTTTCAAGCGTTGCAATCCGCAAATTCAATTTATTTGAATTAGCTTCATTCCCCAGTCCCCCGGTTTGAGAGATAGATTCTTGCCGGGGATTGGTTGTGGGCTAAGGTTCCTGAGTTCCCTAAAGGTAAATGCATTTTTCGACGTGGGGCGTCGAAGGCATGCACTTGGTTGAACTCGGGGCGTCTCTTGATGAGCTTGACGAACTGGCGCGATTCACTGAATCACGTCTCACGAACCGCAGAACGAGAATCTTGCTCGCTGACTTCCTTAGGGGAAGCTCTCAGCCAGTTAGCCATTGCTCTCGAAGCGGATCGTTATTCAGCTCTGGCCTTCATCGCGGAAACGGCGGCAAGTAGTTGTGCCACCAACTCACTTGAACTCGCGTCGACACGAATTGCCGTCTTGGACTTATGCCAACGCCTTCTCGCCGCCCTCGACTCCCTCGAACCTTTCGACTTCGTCAATGCAGACAACTCATTGATGGCGTTACTTTTCCCAGAGGAAGCGTCGCAGACTTCGCCAATAACTGAGACGCATCCACTGGGCCCTGAGCAAGGCGAATCGCCACTTGAACCGCAACTTGAGATTTGCCTCTGCAACGACGAGCAGCTAATCAGTGAGTTCTTGAATGAAGCGAATGAGCATTTGCAGAATGCCGAACTGCTCATGCTCAGCTTGGAAACCAATCCGCTGGATCAAGACGCACTCAGTGAGTTGTTTAGAGTCGTACACTCAATCAAGGGTTCGACCGGCGTTCTGCAACTCCGGTCGTTAGGGGTCGTGTCACATCTAGCGGAAAGCGTGCTCGTCCAGGTTCGTGATGGAAAAGTCATCTTGCGCGATGGCTGCTTTGAAGTGATTCTCGAAGCCGTTGATACCCTCCGCGCGCAAGTCAAAGCGCTCGCAACTTGCTTCTCTGCACACCACCAACTCGCATATCCGGTTCCAAGCGATATCCTGATCGACTGCCTTGAACAACTAGTTGCAACCGGACGATGTGAAGAGGTAGATCTCCAGGAACTGCGACTCAGCGGCAGCACCGACGAGCCGCACTCTTCGCAGCGTGCAACCAAGAAAGCGAACTTACAATCCGACTCGCTTAGAGTCGACGGACGGCGATTGGAGCGCTTGATCGATCTAGTCGGCGAACTGGTTATCACTGACGCCATGGTTCAACGCGAATTGCGAAGTCGTGAGAGCCTGACCGCTGCTTCAGTATCTTCGCGACTGCGAAAAGTTGTTCGTGAAGTTCAGCAGCTAAGTCTAACTCTGAAGATGATTCCCATAGGGACGGTGCTTCAAAAAATGCACCGTCTGGTTCGAGACCTTGCTGCCAAATTGAATAAACAAGTCGAGATTCAAATTATCGGCGCCGATACCGAAGTCGATAAAACATTGCTCGAATGCATCGCTGACCCTTTAATTCACCTCATTCGAAACTCAATTGATCATGGGATCGAAGCCACTGTAGAAGATCGGATTGCAGCTGGCAAACCCGCCGTGGCGACAATCGTTTTGAAAGCAGAGCACCGTGCAGGTTGCATTCACCTGCAGATCAGCGACGACGGGCGAGGTTTGAATCGGCAGAGAATCGTGGAACGCGCGATCGAACGCGGACTGATCGATCCAAACGCAACGCTATCGGACGACGAGATCGATGAACTGATCTTCACGCCTGGCTTTTCAACTGCATCCGAAGTTACCGAGATCTCGGGTCGCGGCGTCGGAATGGACGTTGTTCGCAACAACATCGAGGCGCTTCGAGGATCCATCTCCCTGCGTTCCGAAGCGGGAATGGGGACGGAGATCAATCTCGAATTGCCACTAACGCTCTCCATCATTGACGGCACGGTTGTTCGCATTGGTGAGCGTCACTTCATCATTCCGACTCTGTCTGTTATCGAACAAGTGCAACACTCGTCGTTGGAATTTTCCGGTAACGGTGACTGCAGGTTAGTTCTGTTTCGATCTCGTTATCTACCAGTGAGACGACTTGGCGATGTGCTGGGGACACCGCACGCAACATACTTGAAACATGGACAAGTGGTGATGATCGTCGAATCTGGACGTGCTCAGCATGCGTTGATCGTCGACGAAGTCCTCGGCCAACAACCAGTTGTCATAAAGCCCATCGGAAGTCTGCTAGCGGGGGTGAGTTTCTTCGCGGGTGGCGCCTTGCTGTCAGATGGTCAAATCGGATTCGTGTTGGATCTCAACTCAATTTGTAACCCTGACTTTGAGATGCAAAAATGAACCAGAAACCCTATACACTGAAACCAAGTATGGCTGAGCCTGCCTCGAAGAAGTCGAATGCATACCTAGTATTCCAACTTGACTCGTCGGACTACGCGATTGCTGTTGAAAATGTGAGCGAGATCATCACATCGATTGTCTGCTCGCCTGTGCCAGGCTCCCCAGACTTCTTGATTGGAGTAGCAAACCTCCGTGGACGTATCATGCCTATGATCGATCTGCGAAAACGGTTTCATATTGAACGAGCGCAAAGCGATCGCGAGTGTTTCATCATCGTGTCGCTTGAAACAGAAGATGAAATTCTAGAGCTGGGCCTGAAGGTTGACTCCGTTTCTGAGGTCGCCAGGATTCCCGCTGATTCGATCGACGCCGCTCCTACTATGTCGAAATTCACCGACAAGCTAGTCTTCAGTAGCGTGGCAAAAGTAAACAGTGGCGCAAAGTTAATTGTCGACGCGCGAACACTCGCGGCACAGCTAAAAGACGCCATCACTTTCGCCTACTGCGATGACGCCCGACGCCTTTCACTCACGACCAGGGCAATCGCATGTTAATTGCTTGAAAAATTGGCGATAAGCTTTTCGATCGCCGAGTTATCCCACGCGCAGCGTTTACGTTTGCCGCGGATCGAGTCTTTGATGGTAGTGTCTCGTTGCAAAATGTTCAGCGCGA
>JBGSOM010000024.1:0-10593 GCA_041739135.1 Pirellulaceae bacterium | reverse complement strand
GCGAAGTGAGCGCCTGGAATGAAGCACGCAATCGAACCGCGAACAAGATTAACTGGCAGTTCACGACGAGCGATGCCCGTCGAAAACTGCGTCGCTTATATCCTGAGTTCCTCCGAACCGACAACGATCAAAAATCCCCTGTGCCAACGGCAAGATTTAACTAGTAAACTCGAACTGGTCAGGCCACTAGTGCCAACTTCGGAAATGATAAGCACAGTCTCCCCCTCTGAGGCGAGACGAGCAAAGCCCGCTCAGGCTTGCGAATACAATTGAAATCCCTTGCCAGGGTTGGGATTGGGTGAATTTTAACGGTTGTTCATGCCGATGTTAGGACGAGCATCGTTTCTACGATTTACCAACAATATTCCCATTCAGAAAAGAAACCATGACGCCGCACGCTTATTTGTGTTTGGTTCTGCACAATCATCAACCCATTGGCAACTTCGATGGCGTTTTTGAGCAAGCGTACCAGGACAGCTATCTTCCTTTTCTCGAGGTTTTCGAACCCTTCGAGTCTCTGCGAATCTCGCTTCACACATCAGGCCCGCTCATGATGTGGTTGGCCGAGCGGCACCCCGAGTACGTTGATCGGTTACGGATGCTCGTGGATGCCGGTCGCGTGGAAATCGTTGGTGGGCCTCAATATGAACCGATTCTTGCGATGTTGCCTCGCCGTGACCGAATCGGACAAATCAAAGCGTATGGCAATTGGCTTCACCGAACACTTGGTGTGCGGCCTCGGGGAATGTGGACACCTGAGCGAGTGTGGGAGTCATCTCTCACGAGTGATGTCGTCGATGCCGGCATTGAATACACCGTCCTCGACGATTATCACTTCCGCGCTGCTGGCTTGCGTGACCCTCAGTTGACCGGTTACTACTTGACCGAAGATGAAGGACGCGTGCTGAGAGTTTTTCCTGGAAGCGAACGACTTCGATACACCATTCCATTTCTTCCCGTGGAAGCGACCATTGGACATTGTCGGGCTCTCGCTGAGAAGACACCTGGCGTTGTCCTCACCTTCGGCGACGATGGGGAAAAATTTGGAACATGGCCTGACACGAAGGTTCACGTCTACGAAAAAGGTTGGCTCCGATCTCTATTCGAATCTCTATGCGGCAATTCAGATTGGCTAAAAACAGTCACCCTGGGCGATGCGATCGCTCAGACATCTGCCGTAGGAAAAATCTATCTTCCCGATTGCAGTTACCGCGAGATGACCGAATGGGCACTTCCGGTCGATGCTCAAAATACTTTTGACGATCTCACTCATGAGATGGAGCATGAACCCAATTGGGCGGAACTGAAGAATTTTGTTCGCGGCGGATATTGGAGAAACTTCAAAAACAAATATGAAGAAACAAGCGAGATGTACGCGCGGATGATGGATGTCAGCCGCAAACTTTCGGAACTCGAAGCATCGGGAAGTGACGTGAGCGAGATCAGTCAAATCCGTGATGACCTCTACCGTGGACAATGCAATTGTCCGTATTGGCACGGTGCGTTTGGCGGAATCTATCTGCCGCACCTCCGCAACGCTGTTTTTCATCATCTGATTCAAGCCGACAATATCCTCGAACGATTGCTCGACCCAGCAACCGGTTTCGATATTTGCAACACTCACCCTGCGAACGCGACGATTGCGGACTTTGACTTTGACGGAATGCAAGAGGTCCGATTGTCGAACGATTTTCTATGTGCTTGGGTTGCACCTGGCCACGGCGGCCGAATGTATGAGCTCGATGTGCGAACGATCTCGCACAATTTGTTGGCAACCATGCAGCGGCGTCCCGAAGCATATCACCGCAAGGTGATCGCGGGTCCATCGGTTGCGGGTGGCGATGTGGCAAGCATCCATGACCGCGTCGTCTTCAAACAAGCGGGGTTGGAAAAACAACTCGGCTATGATCGATTCGCTCGCAAGTCAATGATGGACCACTTCTATGACAATGACGTGACTCTTGAAGCGATCGTATCAGGCCAAGCACACGAACGTGGGGATTTTGTAGACCTGCCGTTCGATGCAAAAATTCGCCGAGGCGGAGATCGCGTCCAGTTGCAAATGCGACGTGATGGCAATGCTTGGGGGCATCCGATCACGATCACCAAAGCGATCACCATCGTCGGCGGTTCCAGCGAATTGAAGATCACGTACTTACTAGAGAACTTGCCACGTGATCGCGCTTTCCATTTTGGCATCGAGATGAATTTCGCTGGCTTGCCTTCGGGGGCCGACGATCGATTCTTCAGCGATCGCAGCGGCAGTCGCTTGGGCCAACTCGGTCGGCGACTTGATCTGCATGAGTGCGATGGTATTTCGCTCAGCGACCAATGGCTCGGCATAGACGTCGACTTGGAGCTGGATCACACCGGATCGTTATGGGCGTTCCCAGTCGAAACGGTCAGCCAAAGCGAAGCGGGTTTCGAAGCGGTTCATCAATCGGTTTGCGTCATGCCGCATTGGATGATTCAAGGCGATTGCGAAGGCAAGTGGTCGGTACAGATGCAGATTCGTGTCTCGACGAACAATCATTCGTTCCATGTTTGCGAAGCGAGCCACAGTTTCAGCCAAGTAATCGGAATGAATCAGTCGGTCTAGCTATTCGTGCTTGCCTCCGGGTCTAGTTGTGTTTCTGCGGGTTGACGAGGATTCGGCCCGCGTGTTGGCCGGCGAGCATACGCGGCACTTCGTCGGCGAGTTGTTCGAGCGAGACTTCGGTCACCAAGTGATCGAAGTTCGCAGGTCGCCAACTGCCCGCCAGCAAGTCCCAAATCGCTACTCGTTTATCGCGTGGACAATCGGCTGAGCCGATGCCGCTGAGCGTGATGCCGCGCAGCAAAAACGGATAGAGCGTCATGGTGAGTTCCGCGCCGGCCACGAGACCGCAGGCTGCGACGCAACCTCCGTACTTTGTGCCGCGCAGCAGGCTGGTCAGCAGATGACCGCCGACGGTATCAACTCCGCCAGCCCAGCGCGCGTTGAGTAGCGGGCGAGTTGTTTCGTCGAGCAGATCTTCGCGGCTGATGACTCGCGTTGCTCCAAAGTCGAGCAGTTGCTGCGCGAGTTTCGGTTTGCCAGTAACGGCAACGACGCGATAGCCAAGATGTGCCAGCATCCGCACGGCAAGACTTCCGACGCCGCCGGTTGCACCGGAGACAACGATCTCTCCAGACTCCGGCAGGACATCATTGCGCTGCAAAGCGATGACGCACTGCGCGGCCGTGAACCCGGCTGTTCCATATACCATCGCATCGCGCTCTGACAGGCCACTCGGAAGACGCACAACCCATTCAGCCGGAACTCGAATCCGTTGCGACCAACCACCCCAGTGGCCTTGGCCTAGATCGTAACCGGTCACCAGCACCGATTCGCCGGGCGTGTAGCTTCCGTCGGTGCAACTCAGGACAACTCCGGCCGCATCAATGCCTGGCACATGCGGAAAGTGTTTGACGACACCCGGGTGGCCGGTTGCAGCCAAAGCGTCTTTGTAGTTCAGCGACGACCAATGCACTTCGATATCGACTGTTCCGATACCCAGTTGATCGGGTGAGATCGACAAGACATTCATGCTTGCATTCGTCGTCAGAGTTTCTGATTGACGTTTGTCGACAACTAAACAACGAATTGCATCGGAGGTCATGGCTTTTGTTTCGTTTGGATTTCGAGTTGATTGTTTCGAGTGGATTGTGTGAGACTTCGTGATAGCAAGCAAATGGCGAACCGCGCAAATATGCTAGCATCAGATGCGGGTTGCTGGCATACGTCGGCTCAGATGCATCGACTTGTCAGGGGATAAGCTTGAGAAGGATGTTTTAAGCGTATTCGGGTTGATTTCGAGGTAGCGAATCGGTGGTCTGTTCGCTATTGTTCGCTGTTGTTCAGCGTCAACAGCAGCTAACTTTATCGCTGAAGAACATTGCTGAAAAAACTTTATCGCTGAAAACCAGCACTGTGCTACGGATGGCAAGACGCAGGTTCACCACGAAATGGCAAATGCATGAATCGTCGCAACGTGGGTTGTGTCGAGCTGCGTTTGTATTGCTTGGCGTGCTGCCACTGCTGGCCGTGATCGTTCTGTCGGTCGCTCAGTACATTCCCGCCTATCAGGCTCGCCGCGCCGCGTCGTGGTCCTCGTGGTTGTCGAATCGTCTGGGCGTCAACGTGCAGATCGCTGCGGTGGAGTTGCTCGCGCCGGAGCGTTATGTCTTGCATGGGCTGAAGATCGCGCATCCCGAGTCGCGAGCTGCGTTGGGTCGAGTTCGTTCGGTTGCGGTCAGTCACGAGGGGGCAGCTTGGGTCATCAAGCTGGATACACCGGAATTGGAGACGCGGCAGTTAGCGACAACGTGGCAGATGCTGCACGATTGGTTTGTCTGTCGTCCTGAGGAAGCAGCGCCAGCGCTTCGCATCGAGTGCGATGAATTGCGAATAAGTGAAGTAGGTGACGAGCTGTCGTTGGATCAAGTTGCGATCGACATCTTTACTCAAGCTGAACGCACCGTCGTGGGAGCTCAGTTTCGTATGCCGACTGCGGCGCCGGATTCGAAGCCATCGCTGCTGCGAATCGTGCGTCAACACAGCGATCGGCACTTGTCGACAGTCCTGGAGCTTGACAGCGGCCTGAATGCGCTTCCGGTGAACTTGGTTTCTCCGGTGCTTCCGATTGTTCGCGATTTGGGACAGCATGCTGTGTTTCAAGGTCGACTCGCTTTGCATCAGCGAAATAAGAGTTGGCAAGTGAGTGTTTCGCAATCGTGGTTCGCTGGAGTCGACTTCGGGCAACTGACATCGCGCATCGGATCGCGACTGACTGGCGATGGTTGGTTGTGGTGCGAGAATCTGAAAGTCACCGATCGTGGATTGCTGAACGTAGTAGGCGGCGTGATGGTGAAGCATGGACGCATCGACGAAAGTCTTCTGAGTGCGAGTCAACAGTTGCTGGGCGTCCAACTGCCGCGACAAGTGCAGGTGGCGGATGTGCGGTTACACAGTTTTGAACAGTTGCGAGCGATGTTTGAGATCGCGCCGGGCGTATTCAAACTTGCCGGTGACGTAGAGCAAACTCTGGATAGTTCGGGCGCGCGGCAGTTAGCTCCTGGAACGTTGATTGCGGACGCGGCTGGCGAGCTGGCGGTGCGGGCGAGTTACGAACCGATGCCGATTCAGAACTTGGTGGCTGCGCTGGGATTTGGGCAGACCGTTACCGCGGCGGCGAACGATGACGGCGATTTCGAGAAGACTTGGTTCGCGCAGCGGGCCGCGTGGTGGCTGCCGCTCGACGCAACCGAACCGCTCAGCCAAGCCGATGCTTCGCAGTCGACGGACTCAGCCACGTTGCGTTAATCGCGAACCCAAGTCGCCTCATTGAGCGTACATTCGACGAAGGCCTTGAGTTTGTGAGCGGATTCGGCGACGATGCTCTATTGAGGCTGTTTTCCGGTGGCGGCCTATCGACGGCGAGCTGCCCTCCCCGGCAATCTCGCTGAACGCTCGATAGCCGACCCTCCCGGTCGCTTCGCTGGGAGGGTTAAGTCAGGATGTGGCGAACAGCGAACAGCGATAAGTGTTGAAAATTGGCGCAAAATTCCGTCGCATGGCGATGTGCTGAAGAAGGCTTTGCGCGTCGCGAGTACCATAGCTGATAAACGTTTGAATTAGCACTTGATTTATTGTTGGTGAAGAGGACTTATTAATGACTGCAGTTCAAATGCCTGAGCGTCCTGTGTTCAACTCGCTAGATCCCACTTTAGATGAAGAGATGTTGCCACCGATCAGTCGATGGGCGGTGACCTGCTTCGTGCTGGGGTTTCTTTCGTTGATCGCAGGTTTGACCATCGTCGCATTGCCGTTCGCGGTCTTGGTAGCGATTTGTTGTTTAGTCGTCACCTGGCGGCTGTCGAGTGACAAAAGTGTCGGTGGGCTTCGATTGGCGCAATTTGGATTGTTCTTGTCGGTGCTGAGTTCCTGTTGGTCAGCGGGATCGAACTACATGCGGGAAAGCTTCTTTTATTCGCAAGGAGCCGCTCACGCGAAGTTGTTCTTGGACCAATTGTCAGCAGGTAAAACTTTCGCAGCTTTCGAGCTGACGTTGCCAGAAGTGGATCGACAGATAACGGGCACAGACCTTGAGGCGCACTATACCGAGATCTTGGCTGCCAATCTGCCATCGCCATCGTCGCCGCCAATGTCGAACGGTGAATCGCCTTCCCCGGAGCTGATGAAGAACGGAACGATCAAAGAAAAATTGTCCGCATTCTTAAGCACCGAGAGCACGTTGGAAGCGATCAGCCATGGAGCGGACGCGAACTGGCAGTTGCTCAAAGGTAGCGAAGCGCGAACGGCATCGAACAATCTGATGAATGTGTCGGTGGTGATGGTGGACAAAGCGAAACCCGAAAAGAAGATCGTGGTTACGATGAAGCGACAATTGGGCGCCATGACTTCGGCTGAGGGCGAGCCGCCGATTGCGTTATGGGAAATCGACAAAGCGGAAGTCGTCAAGGAATAGTTGGCTGCATGGCAAGGTGCTTGGTCAGCTTTGGCGCGAACATCGGTGACGCTCGAGCAACGATTCAACAGGCTGCGGCGCGGTTGCAAGAGCGATTGTGCGGCAACGCTCCTGATAGTGATGGTCCGAGTCGGCACGATGCGGGCGGCTCGTTTCAACTGAGCAGATGTTATCGCACTCCGCCGGTCGGTGGACCCGCGGGGCAACCGCCGTTCATCAACGCTGTTGCGGCTGTCACGACTGATGTGTCCGTTTGGGATGTGTGGCATTGCATCCGACAGATTGAAAAGGAATTCGGGCGCGAACGCAATTTGCGGTGGGAAGCGCGACGCATCGACCTCGACATTCTGCTTTATGACGACGCTCGCATCTGGACTCCGCATTTAAAAATTCCGCATCCTCGGATGTGCATGCGGCGGTTTATCTTGTTACCAGCAGTCGATGTCGCGGGCGATTGGTTGGATCCGGTTTCGGGTTGGACGATCGCTCAGTTGGCTGACAACCTCCGAACGGGTGCGAGCAATTTCGTGCTGCTAGCGGAGTCTGAAAGTCGACCGGAGAGTTTGTTAGCGGAAGTGGCGCGACGAACTGGAGCGGAGTGGCGAACACAGACTCACCAGAACACGCAGCATGTGTCTGGTGCTTCGGATCACAAAGGTGGCGGTCGTTGGGTATCGGCGATTGTCGGACCATTGCAGCCAGCGAGTGGCGAGTCTGCGGAATGTGCGGACTGGATCAGCGGCGTGCGCTCGGGTGAGTTTGAAACGAAGTTGGTCATCGCGCTTGCGCCTCGCATCCCCGCCGCCGATGTTGCATGGGAAGATTATCACCGGGCGTTGGCTGAGTTATTTGGAGTGCGTGGGAGTGGCGATCTTGCGGCAGTTGAGCCTTCGAGTCCCAGCGAAATCGATAAGCGATTAGATTGGTGCAGTTCTCGTTCTACGGGTCCTCGCAATCTAGGGCCGCGCAATTTAGGCCCGCGCTATCTGCTTGCCAGTGATGATTCGGATTGGGCGGTGCAAGAGTTGGTCGCTGCGCTCGAAGCGATGGACTGTCCGATTGAGCCGATCGAGCCGACTGCGTGAGTGACTGAACGAGTGAAGCGAACTGAATTGCTTTGGGCAGAATGAAAGCTGATCGACTTTATGAACAACTTGGATTTGGCTGTTCACTTCTTCTTTCAGATCGCTGTCATACTGCTTGCTTGCCGCATGGTGGGTTTAGTCGCGGCGCGGTTTGGGCAACCGCAGGTGGTTGCGGAGATGATAACTGGCGTGTTGTTGGGGCCTTCGTTGTTCGGTTTGTTGGCGCCGGAGTGGCAGCAAGCCATTTTTCCGTGGGATACGTCTGAGACGACGCGTGATTCGCAAAGTTTTCTGTTTCCGGCTTCGCAGTTGGGATTGGCTTTGTACATGTTCATCGTGGGCATGGAGTTCCGCGTGGATGTGATTCGAAAGAATTTTTCTGCATCGTTGGCGGTTTCACTGGCTGGAATGGTCACTCCTTTCGTGTTGGGTGCTGGGCTGGCTTGTTGGTTGTTTTATCAGACCGAGTTGTTTCCGAAGGACACTTCGCTGTTCGAAGCCACCATGTTCTTAGGCGCTTCGATGTGTGTGACCGCTTTCCCGATGCTAGCGCGTATTATTCACTTCAAGAAACTGGCTGGCACGTTGATGGGTACGGTAGCGATTGGTGCTGGAGCGATCGATGATGCGGCTGCGTGGTGCTTGCTGGCGATTGTACTGGCCAGTTTCGATAACGATGCTTGGCAAGCGGTCGGTAGTATCGGTGGCGGATTGAGCTTCGTCGCTTTTGCATTGTTGATCGCGCGGCCGCTGTTGACTTACATGCAGCGTTGGTTGATTGGCAGTGATGGAAAACTGACGGACGCGGGCGTAGTTATCGGATTGGCATGCATGGCGCTCGGAGCTTGGTTCACGGACAAGATCCATCTGCACGCGGTCTTTGGTGCATTCGTGATGGGAGCGATGATTCCGCGGGGAGTGATGCAGCGCGATTTGATTGAACGGATTCAACCGCTGACGGTCGCATTGTTACTGCCACTGTTCTTCACTTATTCAGGATTGAACACGCGCATCGACTTGTTGAACTCGGCTTACTTGTGGTTCATTTGTGGATTGGTGCTGTTGGCTGCGGTCGGTGGGAAAGGAATTGCTTGTTGGTTGGCGGCGAGGGCATCGGGTATTCCAAACCACGAGGCGCTTGGTATCGGGGCGCTGATGAACTCGCGCGGGTTGATGGAATTGATTATCATCAACGTCGGTCGGACGCGTGGAATCATCTCGGACGAACTTTTTGCAACGCTTGTGGTGATGGCAGTGGTCACTACATTGATGGCTTCACCGATTTTCGACTATCTAGTAAAGACGCCGGAGCCGGCATCCCAATTAAGCGAGTGAATGTGGCTGCTGCGACGTTAGCTGCTGTCTAATGGCTCGGAATCCAACTCTGCGACCCCGAGGTACGTTGCCGCTGGTCTCTTGGCAACAGCGGCTGCAGATTACTTTCTTCTAAGGGCGTTGGCGAGTTGTTGACGCGACGAAGTGTTGCACTATCATTGCAATCGCTAGATGGCGACACCGCGCCGTATGAATTCTCTTTTTGCAAGCGGACGTTAGATGTACTTCAAGATTAAGACCTTACTGCTCGTATCGATGTTCCTGGGGCTGGCCAGCGAAGTTTCAGGCCAAGAATTCGCGACTATAACCCGTACCGGCAAAACGATCACTTTCACCGGTTCGTTCTACGGTGACAGAGTGCTTGTCGATTCAGTGGGTGGCGAGACGCCGCGCATTCGCATTCGATATCGACGAGGTATTGATGCCGCTTTTGGACCTCCGTTCTTGGCACTGGCCTCAAGCGTCGAGTTACTGGAGATCAATTTAGGCGATGGCAACGATATTCTCATCGCATCTGATTGTGCGGTCGCGATGTACGTTGATGGCGGTAACGGGAACGACACGATTCAGACGGGTCCATGTCCCGATACGATTCTCGGTGGGCCTGGGGCCGATGTCATTTCGGCGGGCGATGGAATCGATAGTTGCGAAGGTGGTGACGGCAACGACTTCATCGATGGTCAAGACGGCGACGATGGTTTGGACGGTGGTCCAGGGACGGACATTTTAGTCGGTGGTCCCGGCGTCGACGCACTCAATGGCCAGCAAGGAACGGATCTGCTGGTCGGTGCTTCGATTGAACCAGGTTCCGTTGCGTCCATCAAGCAAATTTGGTTCACGACTCAGCCACCTAGGGATTTGAATGCGCGGTTGAGCGCTCTAATTGGATACCTACAGCTGCTTGGCACAACGTTCTTAGTTGATGACGCGGAAACGGATTTCCTAGGCGGGTCGCTTGGAACGGATTTATTCCTGGGTGACTTTGATCTACCAAGCCGTTTTGATTTGAAGATTGATTTTGCACCGGTTTTGGATGCAGACAATTTCGATCTTGTGCCACCTATGAATCAAAGCAATTAGCGCTACCGCTTGCTTATCGCCTCCGCATGCTGCCTCATTGTTCTTGCGAGATGCACGTGGATGCCCCTCCGCGAACTTCGCTTGGAGAGGGGCAGCGGTAGCGATCGACGAAATGCCCAATCAACACTCTTACAACTCTATCTAATCAAGGACTTGCCAAGTGATTCGAACTAGTATTGCCGGACTTTTGTTTGCGTTATGTTGCCTTGCTTTCACATTTTCCGATTGTTACGCGCAAACGGTGAAGCGAGTTGGAACGACAGTTACGGTGACGGGTACAACCAGCGACGATAATGTTGTTGCAACCTTTACAGCGCCGAGTTTGGTTACCATTACCGCCAATGGAATTATTCGCAATTATCCGCGGTCCCAAGTGCGTTTACTTGTTGTGAATCTCGGTGATGGGAATGACACGTTTGTTGCATCCACTTGTCCGTTCAACTGCCAGGGCAATCGAATGTCGACTGACGTGGACCAATGATTGCTGAGTGTCTCGAATAATCAAGTCCCAAAGTGGGGCAATGGAGTTTCGAGAGCCTTTTGCGACGGAGTTCACGCCTTGGCGAGTTCATTTGTTTGTAAAA
>JBGSOM010000259.1:0-14697 GCA_041739135.1 Pirellulaceae bacterium | reverse complement strand
CAAATGATCGGCCCTTCAGGCCTTTGCTGGCATCATGTTGACTCTTCCTGGGCCGTTGGCCCAGGCTGGGCAATCGAATGGCCCTTTGGGCCGAAATCGCCGCATTTCCTTCAATGAAAATGCTTCACAGCGTTGCCCGTTGGGGTAGAACCGTGTACCGGTGGCTACCCAGGGTAGCTCGCTCCGCTCGCAACCCTGGGCTCACTGACGAAACTCCTTCGGAGTAGGCGGTCCCTCTCACGATTGATCGCGCATGATGACTGGCACCGTCTATTGCGCATGATGGGTGGCACCGGTGGCACCATCTATTGCCTCACCGCACCATCTACTGCACCACCGCACTATCTATTGCACCGCATCGCGTGTTTCATCCTAACCAATACAACTCCTACAACAGTCATAGTCACTTCTGAAAGTCGTCTCAGTGCGCCCAATCTGAGCACACCGGCTAACAAAGCCCCATTGAATTGACCGTGTATCGCTAGACTCACTTAACTTCATTGAAGCTGCCTTTACGAAGTCGCTGCGAAACCCCACTTTCGCTTGACAGGCAGTAAAGCTGCCCTATTTGTTAATAGACTAATTCCTTAAACTTAGCGGGATTGCAGTCAAACGGCGGCGGGTACCGCGACAGGTAAAACTGTCTTAAACAAGATCACAGCAAAGAACTAGAGATTGCGCAATGAACACGGAAGCATTGAACGGGTGCGTCAAGACTGTACCAATCAACCACACATCATTGCTGGCGGATCTGCCTGCTGAATTGCAACGGCATCTGACGATCACGCTAGCTCATGACCCAAGCGACCTGCATTGTGGATACTTGTATCGAGCCCTAGCGATTTCGGTTCGCGACCGCCTAGTGCGGGAATGGCAAGCGACGAAGTTGCGTTTGGAAGGCAGCGATGCGCGCAAGGTTTATTATCTATCGCTCGAGTTCTTGATTGGTCGTTCGCTGGGCAATGCGATTCAGAATTTGGATCTCGACGAAGCGACTCGACTCGCGCTCCATCAGTACGGTGTCGAACTGGAAGAGATCGCTGAGATGGAGTTGGACGCAGGACTGGGCAATGGAGGCTTGGGGCGCTTGGCAGCTTGTTTCTTGGATAGCTGCGCGAATTTGAAATTGCCGGTCGTCGGCTATGGCATCCGCTACGAATACGGCATGTTCCACCAACACATCGAAAACGGCCGTCAAGTTGAAGATCCGGACCACTGGCTTCGCGATGGTAACCCTTGGGAAATCGAACGGCACGAAGACACAAAACGAGTTCGTTTCTACGGCCGCGTCGAACAAAGTTATGGCAGCGACGGAAAGATGCGAGCTCGTTGGGCTGATACGCTCGACGTTCTGGCGGTGCCTTACGACATGCCGATTCCGGGATTTAAGAACGGCACCGTGAACACGTTGCGATTGTGGAAAGCGTCAGCGACGGATGCGTTTGACCTCGGCAATTTCAACTCGGGCAGCTACCCCGAGTCGGTCGCCGAGAAGAACACCGCCGAACAGATCACGATGGTGCTCTATCCGAACGATTCCAGCGAGAACGGCAAGGAACTGCGACTGAAGCAGCAGTACTTCCTGGTCTCGTCCAGCCTGCAGGACGTGATCGCGAACTGGGTCAAAGAGCACGGAGAGGATTTTTCCGAATTCGGAAAGAGCAATTGCTTCCAACTGAACGACACGCATCCCGCGTGCGCGATCGCGGAACTGATGCGATTGCTGATGGATGAACACAATCTGGAATGGGATGCAGCTTGGGCGATCACTCAAAACTGCATGGCTTACACGAATCACACTCTGCTGCCCGAAGCGCTCGAACGCTGGTCAGTGAAACTTTTCAGCCGTCTGTTGCCACGCTTGCTGGATATCATTTATCAGATCAACGCGAGATTCCTGGCGCTCGTCGAAAAGAAGTGGCCTGGCGACGTGAACATGATGCGCAAGATGTCGATCATTGAAGAAGGTGATCAGCCTCAAGTGCGAATGGCTTACCTGGCGATTATCGGCAGCTTTTCGATCAATGGCGTGGCTGGATTGCACACGCAGTTGCTGAAGGAAGGTCTGTTCTCTGATTTCTACGCGTTGTGGCCTGAGCGTTTTAACAACAAGACCAACGGTGTGACTCAGCGACGTTGGCTGGCACACTGCAACCCGGGCTTACGCGAACTGGTCGATGAAACCATCGGAACCGATTGGCAGCGAGACCTCAGCCACATTAACAAATTGGCTCCGTACGCGAACGACAGCAGTTTTCGTGAACAGTGGATCGCGGTCAAACGCGCCAATAAGCAGCGATTGGCAAAATACGTTTTGCAGCACACCGGCGAGCGTTTCGATCTTGATGCGATGTTCGATGTGCAAGTGAAACGCATTCACGAGTACAAACGACAGTTGCTGAACTTGCTGCACGTGGTTCATCTTTACGATCGTATTACCCGTGGCGACACTGCGGGCATGGTACCGCGTTGCGTGTTGATCGGCGGCAAAGCGGCGCCTGGTTATCACATGGCCAAGTTGATCATTAAGTTGATCAATGATGTCGCGAAGACAGTGAACAACGATCCGCGAGTTGGTGATCTGTTGAAGCTGGTGTTCTTGCCCAACTACCGTGTTTCGGCGATGGAAGTGATCTGCCCAGCCACCGAACTGTCTGAGCAAATCTCGACGGCGGGCAAGGAAGCTTCGGGCACTGGCAACATGAAGTTCATGATGAACGGTGCGCTGACGATCGGAACGCTCGATGGTGCCAATATCGAGATTCGCGACAGTGCGGGCGCCGAGAACTTCTTCCTGTTTGGACTCGACGCAGCCGAAGTGCAACTCACCAAGCAGAGCTATGCGCCGAACGATATTATCGCTGCTGATCCAGATATCACCCGCGTGATGCAAATGCTCGAAGATGGAACTTTCAATCGCGACGAACCAGGGATCTTCAGCATCATCACGTCGGGCTTGCGCAGTCCACATGATCAGTGGCTGACGATCGCTGACCTTCGCAGCTACATCGACGCGCAGAAAGCGGTCAACGAAGCCTATGTCGATAAAGCTCGCTGGAATCGCATGAGTATTCTTAATTGCGCAAACAGCGGTTGGTTCTCGAGCGATCGGACGATCGGCCAGTACGCAAGTGAGATTTGGAAGACTCGTTCAGTCTAGTGTTCGCAGCTTTGCAGCTTTCAGTAACAGTGGACCGAGTTCTTTCAACCAATCAAGCCATCGAGCCGGTAACATGGACGGACAACGAACTCTCGAATCGCGGATCACTGAGTTGGAAATTCAACTCGCGCACCAGCAGAGGGTGTGCGAGCAATTGAACGAAGTGGTCGTCGAGCATACGCAGCAGATGATGCGTTACGAACGCGTGATCCTGCGGTTGGAAGAGCAGGTCAAATTAGTTCGCGAGCAGCGAAAAGAGCAGTTCGATCCGCGCGAAGAAAAACCGCCGCATTACTAAAGCGTAGAGACGCGAACAGTAAGAACGAAGTCAAAACGAAAAAACGGCGAACGATAAAAATCGTTCGCCGTTTTTGTTGTACAAGATCCGCAAGCCGATCGACTAGGCGTTTTGTTGAACGCGAAGACGCTTTTGAATATCTGTTTCGAGTACACCGAAGACAGCTTCGTGACGTTGTACGGACATTTGCAGAGCGGCCAGGAGACGCTTTGCGGTGTAGAAGTTCATGATCACGCGTTGGTTAACGACGATCGGATCCTTGGGAACACCAACTGGTTGTGGGTTCAGACCGAAATCAACGATCAATTCTTCTGGTGAGCCGGTAACGCGGCAGAAATTTGCGTAGCAAGCGATCGCAGTGTCATCTTTGACTTGGACTTGCATCTGTTGCGCTTGCTGTTGACGAACGTCGCCAACGGGTGCGGCTACTGGATCGGTTCCAGCGGTTTCTTCTGTCTTTGCCATTCTAAAATCTCCTGGGCTGAAATCAGCGAAATCAGTGTCGCAACTATTGGACACTTTGGGAATTGTAAAGGCTAAGCAGTATCTGTCGCAATGCCAGCTTACTGTGCCTTGTTACATCTCGAAACTAAAGGTCTTCGAAAGGAAGCGATACAAGCGCCATCCCAACGATTTCCAACCAACATAAATTTTTGCTTGACCACGATAGCCAGCGCGCAACGGCACTTTGACGTCATCAAGCGGAACACGCGCTTGGTACGAAGTACTTATTGGACGCAACCTACCTGAACTATCCATCTCCGTATTCAAACGTCCACCGACTTGGGTCGACAAACTCTCAGGTGTTTCCTTCATGTCCATCTCGGAGATTTGACGAATGATGCCGGAAAAAGTTTCCAACTTTGCAGAGTCGATCTTAATGTCCGCTTCATCATTAATCTCAAGCAGATCGATGTCCGCTTGATCGACAACCAGCACGGCTTCCATCCGCTCGGGGTCGCCGACCATACACAGCATATCCGACTCAGCAAAGTAAGCTTGTTCGTTCTTTGAATCGAACGGATTGCCCGTCCAAGTCGGTAGCTGCTCCTTCTCACTAACTCGCGGAGCCGGCTTGGGTGGCGGCGGCATTACGGTACCGTTTGCAGCAGCTCGAACGGTCAACATATTTACACGCTCTTGAGCTTTTGCCAGCAAATGCGTCTTTGAATTGACGAGCTCAGCGACCATCTGCAATTGGCTAAGCGCTTGCGGGTCATCGTGCTGTTGCTTCTTAAAATTCTCGAAACGCAACTGTGCCATTTCCAGCTCGCCGCGCATCTTCGTCTCTTGCAACCGCACTTCGAAACTGTCGAGTTCCGCTACCACTTCGCCAGCTTGAACCGCATCGCCGGGCTTTTTGTGCCAAGCCACCAATTGTCCAGGGACCATCGCATAGACTTGCGAAGCACCTTGTGGTTGGATCTCAACGGCGCAGTCAACATGGAACGGCAACGGCACATATGCCATAAGTGCCGCTGCAACACCAACAACCGCTAAGCTGGTGAGCACATTCTTTCTTTTCATCTTGCTGGCCCTACCTGGTGTGCGAAGGAACTTAATCGATGCCCAAATCGGTTGAACAACCATGCCAATGAGACCTGCGTAAGCGATCGTTCGGCCAATCGCTTGCAATCCATAAGGCTCGAGCACGTTGATCAAAAACAGAGTGATTGAGAAAACCACAACCCAGCGATACGTGACCGCTGCAACCGTATACAAAGCGAACGCCCATTTGTTGCGATGAGGCAGGAACGGATTCTCTTGCAATTCCAATCCCAAGCAGTACTGCTGAAACCAACGCTTCAGAATCTCAGTACTCTTTTGGCGAAGGTTGGGAATCTCGAGGATGTCCATCATGATGTAATAGCCGTCAAACCGCAGCAGCGGATTGCCGTTGAACATCACGGTACTGACCGAACAGATGAACATCACCGACAAGCAGAGAAAGTTAAACATCCCCGGTTCGCTGAACCACCACAACCACGTTGCGATCGATGCCAAAATCAATTCGACATACATGCCCGCTGCGCCGATGAACACGCGATGCCACTTGTTTGGCAACATCCACGAATCCGATACGTTGCAATACAAGCAGGGCGTGAACACGAGAAACATGAAACCCATCTCATGACACTCGCCGCCGTAACGTTTACAACTCAGCCCGTGCCCGAACTCGTGTAAGACCTTGACGCTGGCCATCGTCGCGCCGAGAAAAATCCAGTTGTCCGCCGCGAAGAACTGCTCAAACGTTGGCAGCTTCGTACGAAACTCTTGGAAATTCACGCCGACTAACAGTAGCGCACTGATACCAAAAAGCGCCACGAAAAAAATTGCTGTCGGAGTGAACAGCCACCAAGTGAATGGATTCAAAAAGTTCAATATTTTTTCGGGGTCGATTCCGCGGAATCGCAGTGCGAAGATGTTCGCTAGCTTGCCGAGAATTTCTTTCTTCTTCTTTTCGTCGCCGCGGCGGCGAAGCTGTCGACCTTGCCCAGTCGCGTCCGAAATGACCAAACCACTTCGGTGCAACATCCCGACAAACTGCTGAAGATCTTGCAGCGTGATTCGCTGAGGTGCGAACTCGGCTTGAAAGCGTTCCTTAATTTGCTGAAGGCTGGTTTTGCCGTCGAGCATGTTGAGGATCGCGTACTCTTCTTCGTGAAAGCGATAGTAATTTAACCCGACAGGTTCCTTTACGACCAAGTAAACTCGACCGTGATAGCGATGTTTCTTCGTGATTAAGTCCGGTCGACGACGCAACCGGAGCGGTCGCATCGCGCTGTTGACCAAACTGTCAGCCATCGTTGTCATCGGTATCGTAAACTTTCGCTAAGAGTTACTTCTTGTCTGAACTTGTCTGGGAAAGCGTTAAGGCTTCGAACTGTGTCTATGAACTGTTGCATCAGTTAATTACAGCGGTGTGATCTCGACCGATGCATCCATGCCCTTTCGTAGAACCCAAATACCGCCCGGCGCTTGATTTTGAACGCGAGCTGAGACGCGGACATAGCCGGATTCGATTTCGGGACTCACGAATTCAATGTTTGATTCGATGTTGATGGTTTCCGTCGCGCTAACTGGGACTTGAATCTTCATCGGAGCGCCTTGCAAACGGGCGATTGAAAGTCCGCTGACCAAAACGCGGGCTTCGACTTTCATTTCTGCCATTCCGAGAAAGTCGAGCACCGGTTCGCCAGCTCGAGTCCATTCGCCTTGGTCGCGGAGTCTTCGAACAATGATCCCATCGTGGGAAGCAACCACGCGGTGCAATTGCAATCGCACTTTCGCCGCTTCGTGTTTCTCACGTGCGACCTCGGCAGTCAGGCCTTCCTTTGCGTGCTCCACTTCGGAAACTCGAATGCCGAATCGCGCCTTCTCAGCTTCCAGCTTCATGCGTTTCAGTTGCGATTCGCCGGCGGCGCCTTTGAGAAACATTTCCGATTCCGCTTTGAACTCAGCGTCAGCCAATTCCGAAGACTTTCTCGCGAACTCGACATTCGCTGTCTCAGCAGCCTGTTTCTCGGCAGCTTCAAACTCCTTAAGCGCGACGCTAACTTCCACTTTTGCCACGCGATCATCGATCGTTAGCAAGTGGTCACCCTTCTTCACGCTCATACCTTCGTCCGTCAGCATTTCGCTAATCAGTCCGTCGGTTTGGGCTGAGATGGGGTAGCTGTGCACGCATTTGATCGTAGCGCTGTCTGCGATGATTTTTCCAGACGATTGACCAGGAGCTGTAGAACCTGAGTCGCCGAATCGGTTGACGAGCGATGGCGTCTGCGCGGGTAGCGAGCTGACAGCCGAAGCGCTCAAGCAGAGAACTGCGAAAGCGAAGCGTGAAGAGCAAAGTTTCATTTGATGACCCTTATTAACAGCCAAAGGATGGCGAAGTTAGTGTTTGCGAATGCAGTTAGCGAATGCTGGTTGCGAATGCAGTTAGAAAATTACGTTTGCCTGAACCCACTCGACAACTTCGTGGAACCAAACGAACGCGGCGTTGGCACGGCCGGCGGTAACGTCAGCGATGACGCGGGCACCGGGTCTGCGACTGACACCTTCCATCGAATCCGGTTTCACTCGCAATTTGACGATCGCACCATCGGTTTGATCGAGTTCAGCCCGAGCGTGAATCGCTTGTTTCGTAAGAATCCCAGTGTGCTTTTTGGACGGATCGGTTGCCAAAATGTACTCGACGTTCAACGAACCGTTCTGAGATTCGTTCATCGCAGTATCTAGGTACTTCATCCGTTTTTCTGGCATCAACAATTCAACTTCGAAATCGCCTCGCGGATCGGCAACGGTCACTAACACATTGCCTTTCATGATCGGACGCGAAAGCAGATTCTTCTTAAGGTCCCAAGTCATTACGATCCCATCGATGGGGCTGACCACGTTCAGCCTTTGCTGATTCAGTTTCTGGAGCTCGAGCTGCGCAGTCAACGTTTCGTAACGCTTCTTCGCTTCGTTGCGCTGTCCTTGAGCTCGCATGGTTTCCAAACGCTGTTCACGAGTTGCCTGCGGCGAGTTGGAAATCTGGAAGTCGAGTGCTGCGATCGACTCAAGTGTCTCGACTCGCTGGCCTTCGAGGCTGGTGATTTCAATTTCGAGATCGCGATTTTGTAGCGTAACTAACAATTGGCCCGCTTTGACCGTATCGCCGTGATCGACCAACACATCTTTGACTTCGCCGTCGACGTGCGCGAAAACTTGATGTTGCGTCACCGGTTGCAGCGAGCCGTTGGCTTCCAAATCCAAGTTGATTTGAATGAGAAACATGCCGAGCAAGACCGCGCCGACGATCGCCAAGACGGTCATCGTTTTCGGAAAAGCGGAACCACGGAACAACCAAGTCGCGCGGCTGATCGCACGCAGAACCGGCATCATGAAAAGATCACTGTGGCTCATCGAGTTGTTCAGCGCTCGGGCCGTGTGTTCGTAAACAAGATCGCAGCGCGAGTGCATCACTTCGGTTGGAACTTGACTTTCGATCTGTTCGACAATCAAGGCTCCGATAATTTCGCGCGCTGACGCGTCTTCGCGCTGCACGGTCTCTTTCGAGTGCACATCGCCTTCGATCACCTTCTCAGGACGACGAATTGGCAGCACGGCAATCGATCGACCGTGCGACAAGTCGACGTAATCTTCGATGGCTTCTTCCAACTGCGGCGGCAAATCTTCGACCGACCCGTCATACCACAGCGACTCGCCAGCCGATGTGACTCGCGTCGCCAGGCTGTTCAGAGCCAACACAATATTGGAGCGACCTTCGATCGAGTCTTGACCGGAAATCGCGATCACTTTGCAGCGGCCACCCTTCTTGATCGCCACACTCACGCGGTCGCAACCAATAAGCTGACGTCCCTCGTTCGCGATGGTGAAAGCGGTATCGCGCAAGTCGAGGTTGTCATGAACCAAGCGGGCGAAGTGGTCTGCTTGCTGCCACATCTCTTGACGATCTGAGACCTGACGCAGCGTTGCACCCTTCAGCCACTCGCCGATCAAACCCGCCATCTGGTCGAGGAATCGCAAGTAACCGCGCTGAATATTCGGCGCCGAATCGGGCCGCTGAAAAATCTCGATTAGACCTGTATTGCGTTTTCCATTTGAGAGCGGCGACACGACGAGAAGAAACTGAGTCGGATTACCTTCGCTCTGGTCTTCGCCGATCATCGAATGCGGTGGAATCAGTTCCGATTGCCCGCGAGTGAATAGCCGCGATAGCAATTTTGCGTGCCGCGAAGCGTCGTCATTGCCAGTGTCCAGCAGATCTTGGCTGACTTTGATCTGGTAACTCAGCCGCAGTTGCCCTTCTGGATCGAGCAACCACACGGCACCACCCACCGCGGCTAAGGCGTCGACAATGCGTTTTAGAATGGCCGGAAAATACTCTTCAGCGGCGTGGTCGGTCCGCGAGAGTTCCGCGATCTCGTTGATCAGCGTGCGGATTTGCTGTTTGGTTTGTTCTACTGTTTCTTGCGAGGGCGACATACAGACCTTGACCCTAAAAACGTGTTCGACCAAACGTACGATTTATTCCGATTAATCCGTCGCGAATTATCTGCGGTCCGTCGTTGTAACTCAGACTGTTAGCAATCCGACTAATGCGTTGCTGAACAGTCCGTTGTTGGCTTGCTAAACGGTTCTGTCTTTATCACGGTAAACACGCGCCCGAAGCGATCAAGCCGCAGCGTTTGCAATTCGCCGTGATCAATGTCCGTCGCCTGAGCCGAGTAGCGGTTATACCAATCACGCAACAGGTTCCTGCGACCGTCACCACCCCTCATGAACCCCTTGGAGTTTTCACGCCAAGCTGAAGTTCCCCACGTTTGTAACGTTTTTCCAGGAAAAACCAGCTTCAGCATAATTTTCACGCGGGACTCGACAAGCGACCGTGTTCTTACGTAGAGTATAAACATGAGCCGAGCTCGATTGCAATAGTCGCTTCGCTGGGAACTGGTGTCGCTTCGCCGGGAACTACCGTCGCGTCGCTGGGAACTATTGTTAAGGCAACGCGTCCAACCGAGCGACTGAAAACGCTGCCGCTGAACTATAAGAAGCACCGCGCGGCAATTTCTTCCTGCCGGAAACCAATCTGGCTCAGCCACAAAAACGGAACACAGTACGCAATGACGCTCGAAACCGACCATCAATCGCTTCACCAGGCTTTGCAGGAGTTGCCGCACGAACAGCGCGGGCCGACGGTCGTGCAAGTAAAAAAATTATCGAAGCTGATTGAAGGCGATTTGCCGTTGCAATCGTTTCTCGAGCAGTTATTGCCCTCGTTGTGTGAGTTGTTTTCTGCAAAAGCTGCCGTCGCATGGCTGCGAGCTCAGGGCGCGCCGGGTGCTATCTTCGGCGTGCGCTACCACATGGACGACTTGCTAAACACCGCTGCGGAGCAAAAAAAGCACGAGCGACTGGTACAACTCGCTTGGTCTCAGAAACAAGCGATGTTGGCGGAACCAACACCAGCCGGCCGCCGTCAGTCCACTGAGAATTCGGGCAACAATCCAACTGGTCATCAATTGCTTTTCGGCCCGGTGCTCCACTTGGGCGAACCGATCGCGCTGCTCGAAGTTGTTCTGCGTGAAAGCTCAGCCACGCTTACACCGGCTCAACGTAAGCTGTACCTGCGCGGGATTCAGTTGGTTGCGGATCGCGTTTACAACGGATTGCGAAAGCGGATGGCGGTTCCGCCCGCAACCTTGCAGCATGCCACACAACAACTCGAACAGATCGTAACGCAAGCGGAATCGTTGCAGCAGCAGATTCGATTGACGATCGAAGCTCGCTTGCAACAGTTTCACGGTTGGTCCTTCGGTTCGCTGGAAGAAAATCAGCAGTTCGCCAAAGCGGTGCATCAGATTTTGGACAGTTACGGATTGCGGGTGCAGTGTCCGGAATGTCAGAACGCGGCGATTTTGCGTTGTCTGGGAGCGGGGAATGCCAAGCATGGCGTGTTCGTTTTCGATCACTATCTCGAAAGTGGTCGCACGTTCCACGGAGGCCCGACGACCGTGCCGCTCATTCGCGTCGTCCCCAAACCTGCGCGACGACCGTCACTGAGTAATACCGCTTAAAGTAACTCAGCGTGACGCGATTTTGGCGATTGACGGTAGTGATTTGGCCGCTTGATCGTAAGCGGTAAGGTAAGCTTCGGGAACCGACTCTTGCGGCGATGCACGCGCGAACACTTGCAATCGCTGCGATCACTGCAAGCGTCATGACCCGAACCGTACTTCCATTCTGGCGCAGCATGACTACCCCAACATCGCATCGCCGCGGACTCGCTATCGCTTACGCGTGCACCGTTTTCCTCAGCGCGTTCTTGCTCTTCCAAGTGCAGCCGCTAATCGGCAAATTCATCCTCCCGTGGTTTGGCGGATCGCCCGCGGTCTGGACAACTTGCATGCTCGTCTTTCAAGTCCTGCTGTTTGCGGGATACGCGTACGCTCATGTGACAACTGAGTTGCTACGACCGCGCCAGCAGACCGCGTTGCATATGTTGCTGTTGCTGGTTGCGATCTGCATGTTGCCGATAGCGCCGGACGCGAGCTGGAAACCGACGAACAGCGATACGCCGGCGATGCGCATCATGTTGCTGATGTTGGCTTGCGTAGGCTTGCCTTACTTTATCCTCTCAACGACTGGACCTCTCGTGCAGAGTTGGTTCAGCCGCACGCACGCGGGGCAGTCGCCTTACCGCCTGTATTCGTTGTCCAATATCGGTTCGTTGCTGGCGCTGATCAGTTATCCGTTGATGGTCGAGCCGAATTTCTCGGTGTACACACAGTCGTTGATTTGGTCGTTCGTTTTCATCTTGTTTGCAAGCCTCTGTGCTTACGCGGGAATGCGGATGCGAGGCGTTCAGCCGTTCGAAAGTCGCGCTACGAACGCGAACTTAACAGCAGATCTTGAAGCAGCGCAGCGAGTTCGACCCACCAGCGGCTTGATCGGTATGTGGTTCCTGTTCGCAATGACACCTTCGTTGCTGCTGCTGGCCAGCACGAATCAAGTTTGCATGGACGTTGCGGTGATTCCGTTTCTGTGGGTGTTGCCGCTGGCGCTCTACCTGATCACATTTATTTGGTGTTTCGACAGCGACCGCTGGTATTCGAGGCGCGTCTTCTTGATTCCCACAGTTGTTTTACAGATCGCTGCGGTGTACCTGGCCACTCGCGGTTCGAACGTATCGATCGTCGTGCAAGTTGCAACGTACTTCGGTGCACTGTTTTGTTGTTGCATGACTTGCCACGGCGAATTGGCCGCGTTGAAACCGCATCCTCGTTACTTGACGCTTTACTTTTTGACGATCTCTGCGGGCGGAGCGGCGGGCGGGCTGTTCGTTGGTTTGCTCGCACCGATGCTGTTTGTAAACTACAGCGAATTGCAAGTTGGAATCTTGTGTTTCATGATTGCGTTCATGTGCTTGCGAGCTCGCGAAGACAAGCTCCGGTTGCCGATCCCAAGTTGGGGACGACCGATCGCAGTCGCCTGTGTGCTTGCCATCGCAGTTATCGGTTTAGCTCAAGCGAGCAAGCAATCGCAGGACACGATCACTGCTAGCCGCAATTTTTATGGCGTACTCAAAGTCGAACAGACTCATAAACCGAGTGAGTCCATCGCGCCTATGCTTGAGCTCGCGCATGGTCGAATCGCGCACGGATCGCAGTTCATTGAACCGGCGATGCGCAACATACCGACCGCTTACTATGCGACGAACACTGGCATTGGTCGGTTGATGCGAACTGACGCGCAAGCCGCGCCGCGTCGTGTCGGTATCGTCGGACTCGGTGTCGGAACGCTGGCCGCTTACGGTCGCGCGGGCGATTATTTTCGAATTTATGAGATCAATCCAGATGTGATTTCGATCGCCGAGCAGCACTTCACCTTCCTCAGCGATTCCGCAGCCGACTATGACGTGGTCGCGGGCGATGGGCGATTGTCGCTGGAGTTCGAAGAGCCACAGAACTTCGATCTGCTGGTGCTGGACGCATTTTCAGGCGACGCGATTCCAGTTCATTTACTGACGCGAGAAGCGTTACAGGTGTACCTAAAGCATCTCCATCCCGATGGTATTTTGGCTTGCCATATCTCCAATTTGCACTTCAATCTGCGACCAGTTATCGCTGGATTGGCTAAAGAGATGAAGTTGAATTTTCGGTTCGTTGGCAATGCGGCTGATGTGCACACCGCTGCGCGACCAGCCATCTGGGCAATGCTTGCGCGCACGCCTGAGCCGCTCGCACGACTGAAAGCAGACGAGCATCCGATAGCGGCTGGACAGTTTATCAAGCGTCCGATCACCTGGACCGACGCTCGCAGCAATCTGTTGGAAGTGATGTGGTAGCGGCAGATTGCGAAGCAGAATTTCCAGAGGCTTGTTAAACTAAAGACTGTCGCTCAAAACAACCGCGTCTCGCGTTCAGCTTTGGTATCACTAGGAAATGAGCTTGGCTAACTTTGCAGGAATGCCTCCGAACGAACAAGCTCGGCGAAAGCAGCGCGAGTTTGAACAGGCTCTTTTGACTGAGCAAAAGCTGCAACACATCTTGTCGTGGGCGCTGTCTTTTATTTTGCACGTTCTGGTGTTGTTCGTTATCGCAGCCGTGTTCGCTTACATTCCGCGCGGGACAGGCGGCGAAGGTGATGGGCCGATCGATACGACCATCATCTATGAAATGACGGCCGCGGTGGATGTCAGTGGCGATCAGTTTCAGGAAGATGAGCGTGGCGGGGGCGCGATTGGTGGCGGAGACGATGCGAGCGCTGCGCTTGCAACGGCAAGTTTACCGGGCGCGGACAGTTCGCCCGTCAACAACGCCTCGCTGCTGGTTGGTTTATTGCCAAGCAGCGATGCGCCAGCTGGTGGAGCTGGCAACGCGGCGGGCGGTTTAGGTCTGGGCAACGGCGGTTCGCAGCTCGGTTCGGGCGGCGGTAATCCAAAAGTAAAAACAAAAGTCTTTGGAATCGAAGGTGAAGGCCGGCGTTTCGTTTACGTCTTTGATCGCTCGGACAGCATGAACGGTTACTCGGGACGACCTTATGCAGCTGCGAAAGCGGAGCTGCGCAGGAGTTTGGAATCGTTGAGCGAGAGCCACGAGTTTCAGGTTATTTTTTACAACGATGCACCAGTGGCTTTCGGTGGCATGGAATCGAACGGACCTCGCTGGATGCTTGGTTCCACAGCGAACAAACGCAACGCGAACGCTTTTGTTCGCGACATCCAAGCGACTGGCGGCACGCAGCACTTGCGCGCGTTGCGGATGGCCCTTAGCATGAACCCGGATGTGGTGTTCTTTTTGACGGACGCCGACAAGCCAGCGCTGCGCGAACGCGATATCGATGACTTGCACAACCGCGCCAGTCGCAGCACAACGACGATTCATTCGATCCAGTTCGGCGAAGGCCCGAATCAAAACAACGGCAACTGGATTCAAACGTTAGCCGATGGAACGTCCGGCAAGTATCGCTACATCAACGTGCAGCAGATCGAAAGCGACATGGCTGAACGATAAGCAGGTATAATGCGGGTGCCACTGGGCTCAGCCAGTGTACCGGAGTAGTGGATTCACCACCCCGCTTCGACTTTGGCCGGGTGCCACTTCTATGAAAAACTTTGGATTGTCAATAGTTTGCACGACGTTATTTTACGATCTAACTTTCCATTAACCAGCAGAGGATAGGGCAACGCAGAGGTGCGACCCGAGCGCTGACTGGGGCCAAAGTCGAAGCG
>JBGSOM010000251.1:0-22981 GCA_041739135.1 Pirellulaceae bacterium | reverse complement strand
ACCACCTGCGCCATCACCGCCAGCCGCTTCCGCTCGTTCTTGCTCATCAAAATCGTCTCCATGGCAAATACCTCCTGAGAGGTAATCATGGGGACATTTCTAATGAACGCTTATGGGGTCATTTCTATTGGCGCATGACAGGATCGAAGCTGCGGGGCGTTGTGAATTGAGTGCGAATGCGCGAAAATGCGCGAACTGGTGCGGGCGAGTTCGTTGCGCTCGCCGGATCGTGAGCTCTTTCGCAAGGCAAATCGTATTTCATGAACGCCCCCACTGTGACGAAAGATCCTACGGTGACTCCGCCGAGTTATCCGTTCTTTACTCAGTTAGCGAGCACAATTAATTCAGGATTGGCTCGGTCGATCATCTTGGCTGGGAACGTCAACGACCTGTATTTCGATGGCAGCCAGTACGTGCCGCTGGTGCAATTCTTGTTGGTGAAGACGAATGTTCCGGGATTGATTCAGATCGTGTATGAACTGAATGGTCCGGTTCGGATGAGTGAAGAGCATCGTGTGAAGCTGCGTGAGGCTTGGGCGGCTTGGAAGACTGGAGTCGATGTCAACACGTTGGCAATCCGGGACATGTCGAATGAGAGTTCCAAGATAGAGTTGCGCCGCAAAGAGTTTGATCAGTACATGCGTGATGCGATTGGTAACGCGACACAGGCGCTCGAGTTTCTGAGACAGTTGACGATCTGTTCGCGAACGACGCTGCGCGAAAATCTGCTGATTGTGATCGAAGCGGCTGATATGCTGCTGCCGGCTGGCGATGGCGACGTGGCGCGTATGAACGACGTTCAAGTTCGGCGCGTGGCTATTGTGACGGATTGGTTCAGCGATCCGCTATTCTTCTCTGGTCGCGATTCCGTTTGTTTGGTCGCGGAGTCGCGAAGCTTGATCCATCCTCGGATCGCTCGTCTGCCGCAGATGGTGTCGGTCGATATACCAAGCCCTGATCTCGTTGCACGAAAACACTTTATTCAGTGGCATCGCAATCAACCGACTAGCAATGCGATTCCAACGAGTGAAACGGCGGTCGCGACTAATGATCAAGAGGTTGCCAGTGCGGAGCTTGATTCATTGAGTGAAGCCACGGCTGGGTTGTCGATTCATGCACTTCGGCAGTTGTTGCTGGCCGCCGTCTACTTTAAGCGTCCTGTTTCGCGCGAGGACGTTGTGCGTCAGGTGGAGCAATTCATTCAAAGCCAACTGGGTGAGGATGTCGTTGAGTTCAAGAAGCCGAAACACACATTGAAAGATGTCGTTGGATTCACTGGGCTGAAGAAATTCTTGGTCGAGTACATGATGCCGCGGCTGAAATTGCCAGATGATCGCGCGCTTCCGGGCGCTGCGGTGGCTGGAGCGATCGGAGGCGGCAAGACATTTATATTTGAAGCGGTCGCTGCGGAGCTGGACATGCCAGTGCTGGTCCTGAAGAGCATTCGCAGTCAGTGGTTCGGTCAGACGGATGTGATTTTCGAACGATTGCGACGCGTGCTCGAGGCGCTTGAGAAGGTGGTCATCTTTGTCGACGAAGCGGATACCCAGTTCGGAGGCGTCGGCGAAGGGACTCACGAGACTGAGCGACGATTGACTGGCAAGATTCAGGGCATGATGAGCGATCCGGTGTTGCGCGGCAAAGTGATTTGGTTGTTAATGACGGCGCGGATCCATCTGCTGTCACCCGACATTCGTCGACCGGGGCGCGTCGGCGATTTGATTATTCCTATTCTTGATCCGGTTGAACAAGATCGCTTGGACTTTATCGCTTGGATGCTTAAGCCAGCGGGTTCGACTGGCACGAACTTGGTGGAGTGGATGGACCAGGTGGCGTTGCCGCCCGATTTTTCGGCCGCCGGATTCGCTGCTTTGAGAAGCCAGATTAAGGCGATACCGCCGCAGACGGAAGACGAGCTGAAGGCGATTATCGGCGACTTTATTCAGCCTGCGATCGGTCAAACGCGGCGTTATCAGACTTTGCAAGCGCTGGTGAATTGCACTCGACGAAGTCTATTGCCGGATCCCAAAGTTACGGATGAGCAGCGCGCCTTATGGGAGCGCGAAATCAGCCTATTGGAAGCACAGGGCATTCGGTAACCCAGAAAAGAACCACTAAAAGTTTTGATTTCAATCAGTTCGACAAAGCAAGTCACGCTTTGAAAAGAGAGGTAGTTCCGATGTTCCGATCGATCGCTTTTGTAATGATGTTGGCTATTTGTGCCAGTGCGGCGTCCTTTTCGTACGCGCAGCAAGAGTTCTCCAAGCTGGTTGGAGGCACGACGATCCAGCCGGTTGCGGCCGGCAAGAATATTAGTGTGCCCTACATCACTTGGGGCGGAGACGTGGCGACTTTTTTGGCGAACGGTGGTTTGGAGACCGCGCCGGGATCGGCGTACCAAGCGGCAGGGTTGCAAATGCAATTGGTTGCGGGCGACGACTTCGTAGGCCAGGTCAAAAACTATATCAGTGGCAAGTCGCCGTTCTTGCGCGGCACGATGCACATGTTGGGGCAAGCGAGTGAAGTGATCGCTGCGGATCCGCGTACGAAGCCGGTGATCGTCTTGCAGTTATCGTGGAGTGCAGGTGACCACATCGTCAGCCGCGAGGGCATTCGTAAACTGAACGACTTGAAGGGCAAGAAGATCGCTTGTCAGCAAGGCGGTCCGCACGTCGGTTTGCTGTACGATTCGTTGGCTGCAGCACAGTTGACGAACAAGGACGTAACGATCGTTTGGACGAAGGATTTGACGGGGCCGAATGGAGCGGCGGAGCTGTTTCGAACCGACGAATCGGTCGATGCTTGCTGCGTCATTACCCCTGACATGTTAGGTCTGACTGGCGGTATGGACTCGAGCGGCAGCGGTGCTGAAGGAACGGTCAAGGGCGCGCGGGTGCTGAACAGTACGCAGCAGATGAGCCGTTCGATCGCCGACGTGTATGCGGTTCGTCGCGATTGGTTTGATGCAAATCAAGATTGGGTCAAGAAGTTTGTGGCTGGTTACCTGAAGTCGTCGAGCCAAGTCGTTGCGATGCGAAAAGAGTTCGAAGATACGCAGAAGATGAGTCCCGCTTATCGCGACTTGTTGGCGAAGAGTCAAAAGATTTTTGGTGAAGAGGTTCTGCCGACGCTAGAGGTCGACGCGCATGGTTTGTTGCTGGACTGTACCTTTGTTAGTCAGGCTGGTCAGGTCGAGTTCTTCAAGAGCGGTGATAAGAACTTGAGCGGCTTTGAGGTTAAGACGGCTGAGGCGCTTAAGTTGGCAACTGAGTGGGGCTATGCAAAGTCGCGTAATGGCTTTGATCCAAACAACTTTGACTATAAAGAGATCGCCAAATTAGCTGGGCTGGAATACAAAGATCCGAAGTTTGAAGAACGCTTTGAGGGTACGCCCGAATCGACAGAGATGTTCTTGGGCGAGAACTTGGATGCGAACACGATCGTCGACTTCACGATTAACTTTGAACCTAATCAGCAAGAGTTTTCTGCGGATCGGTATGGTGCAGAGTTCAATCGCGCGCTGAAGGCTGCGGCAACGTTTGGCAATGCAAGGATTGTTATTCGTGGTCACTCGGATCCTACGAAGACGTTGATCGATTTTGTGAAAGCTGGGATGGCGAAGGGTTTGATCAAGCAAAGTGGTACGGCGGGGAATTACCGTTATTTCTACAAAGGTGCGCCGCTGGATCTAACGAACATCAAAGAAGTTGCGGCGTTGATCGAGGCTGGGTCTTTTGCGGGCGGTAAAGACGATCCGACAGTAACGATGCACGCAGCGATGGCTTTGTCGAAGAGTCGCGCGGATCAGGTTCGTGATGCGCTTGCGAAGTATGGTACACAATTGGGAGTGAAGGTTGACTTGTCGCAGATCACGCCGGTTGGGGCTGGTATTTCCGAGCCAATTGTGGCCAAGCCCAAGACGTTGGATGAAGCGAAAGAGAATATGCGAGTTGAGTTTCGCATCGTAAAGGTGGATGCAGAGACGATCGCTCCGAGCGATTTCAATTTTTAGTCTTGAAGGTGCAGGGTTGGTTCGCCGGGTTTTTGGCCGTGTGTTCGCTGTAGCAACTGGGCTGCTGCGTTTTCCATGTAAGTTTCAGCGATCGGATCGAAGATGATGGTTCGAAGTTGGCAATGGGTGCTGATGATTGCGGTCGCGACGTTGTGCATTCGGGTGACCGATTTGTACGGGGCGGACAACAATGTGAACGTAGTTGTCGTGCTTGACGATTCGGGATCGATGAAACAAAAGATGCCGAGTGGCATGTTGCGCATTGATGCGGCGAAGCAAGCGTTGAGTTCGGTACTATCTCAATTGCCGCCGGATACTCGCGTTGGAGTTTTAGCGCTGAATACTCGCTTGAACGGCGACTCGTGGATTGTGCCGATGGGGCCGATTGGCGATGCGCAGTGGAAAGAGCGGATTGCGAGCATACGCGCCAACGGTGGCACGATGCTTGGGCAGTTTTCGAAAACGGCGACGGACGAACTGTTGAAGTTGCGGACTGCGGATCGCTATGGCACGTTTCGGTTGTTGATTGTGACTGATGGCGAAGCCTCTGACCCTGCGGTATTGAGCGGTTATTTGCCGGACATACTCTCACGCGGCATCACACTGGATGTAATTGGTGTAAGCATGACGAGCGAGCATTCATTGGCTAGTCTCGCGCATTCTTATCGAAGCGCTGATGACGCTGAGTCGCTGACGGCGGCGATTTCGAATGTGTTTGCTGAGACGCAAGGCGATACACAAGGCACGCAGGACGACTTCGAATTGCTTCAAGGACTCGAAGATGGTGTAGCGGAAGAGGTGCTCAAGAGTCTATCCGCGGTTAACAATGAACCGATCCAAGAAGTTTCGTTGAATGTTGAGCAAGGTGGCCAGCGTTTTCAGGTACCACCTTCGCAGCCGGCGGTAACAGGTGGAAGTGTAGTTGGTGGTTTCATTTGTTGTTGCGGCTCGCTGATGGCGATGTTTGCGTTTGGAGTGATCATAATGCGAGCTGTGGTTCGTCAGAATAAACGTCGCCGATAACTTTCGTGTTTCATTGCGATGGTAGATTTCAATTTTTTTGAGCTAGTTCAGTGAGTAAAGCAAAAATTTTTTTGGCTTGCATGGTGTGGCTAGTGATCCTAGGGATCGGGGTCATGCTCTATCGGCTGTGGTATGTTCCAACGGTGGCCAAGCAGGAGGAGCAAAAGCAGCAAGAGGTCATCGATGCGACTTCAGGCGAGTCGAATTACAACCAGCACATCAAGATCGGCTTAGATGGTTTTTCAGGTTATGCCATTCTGCGATCCTCGGAGTTCAATCAGCAGCTTCGGGGCGCGGGTATTAAAGCTGAGCCGATCGATGATGGGGCCGACTACGACAAACGTCTTGCGAGTCTAGCGTCAGGGGAATTGCAGTTGGCTGCGTTTCCGATCGACGCGTTACTCAAGGCGAGTGCGAAAGCGAAGTCGATGCCCGCGACTATTATTGCAGTGATCGATGAATCCCGCGGTGCGGACGCAGTGGTGGCTTACAAGGATCGATATCCGTCGGTCGAGTCGCTGAATACTGCGGAAACTCGTTTTGTGTTGGTCGATGGATCGCCGAGCGACACGTTGACGCGTGTGTTGATCAACTCGCGATTTTTCAGCAACGTGACACCTCAAGCGATTGTGGGTGTGCCGACTGAGAAGGAATTGGTTGCTCGCTACCGCAAGGCAACTCCGGGCGGCAGTGAAGTCTTCGTGACGTGGGAGCCGGTGGTCAGTGATCTACTGAAGAACGACCAAATGAGCGTGGTCTTCGATAGTAAGGAGCAGACCGGGTACATCGTCGATGCGTTGGTGGTGAGCCGTGATTTTTTGATCAAGAACGAGCCGGTGGTTCGCAGTGTGCTCGAAAGCTACTTCAGGACGCTGTACTCATTGAACAATGACGCTGGAGGCGAACAGCGCGCCAAGCTGAAGGAACTGATCCAGAACGATGCTCGCGAGGCTGGAACCATGCTTGAGAAGTCGCAAGTGGATCGATTGGTAAGCGGAATTGTTTGGAAGCACACGCAAGACAACTTTGCACACTTTGGATTGGGTGGTTCGGCCACGCACGTGGAAGACATGATCGACCGCATCAGGCGAGTGTTGATGGACACGAAGGGCTTGGAAAGTGATCCCACGCAAGGTGATTCGAGTCGATTGTTCAGTCCGAAGGCGTTGCGTGATCTGCAGGCATCAGGTTTTCACGCGGGTAGTTCACCGGAAGTTGTCCAGGGAGACAAACCGTTGGCCGCGTTGAGTGAAGCGCAGTGGAATGGTTTATCGCATGTGGCGAAATTGCAGGTACCACCGTTGGTATTCGCTCGAGGGACTTCGAGGTTGACCGAGCGCAGCGAAGTGATCTTAGACGACTTGGTCGAGATGCTGAAGAGTTTTCCGCTGTATTACCTGACGATAGCGGGAGATGCTAGTTCCAAAGGGGACTTGAACGCGAATCGCGAGTTGGCTAAACAGCGTGCTTCGGCTACTTTACAATACCTGCAATCCAAAGGGGTGCCAGCGGCGCGAATGCGTGCTGCGGCGGGCGAAATAACGGGTGAGACTTCCGTCACATTTCGGCTTGGCCAAGTACCCTACTAGATTCAGGTTGTCGCTGTGCGGCGTTGTGATAGACGCATAGGAGCGGCACCTGCAAGCGGCTTGTCCAAGATTCCGAACCAAGATTGTGGTATCCAACCGACGAAACTAAACGTGGATCCGGTTAAGCGTAAAGTCATTTCTGAACTCTTCTTCGCGCCCAGCGTTTTGTTGCCGATCGTAGGCGGCATTAGTGCTGGAATGTTGTCTTGGGCGCTGGATGGGAACGGAGCCTTGACGTTAGCCGCAGGTCTGGGCGTGCTAGGCGGTTTTGGATGGATGATGACGCGGATCATTTTTAAGATCGAATCGATCACAGAGAATGCGATGCGCTTCGAGCAAGAGCAGGCGCTGAAGTCCGAAAAAGAGAAGCTGGACCAGTTCATGCAACTGTTAATCAGTGATGGTGACGAACGTACACAAGACTATCTCACTCTGCTAAGATCAGTGCGCAATGACTTCCAGGAGACAGCCAGCCAACCGGGTGTGCAGATGCGCAGTGCTCGGGTGCGCGAGCAAGTGGATGCGATATTCGATGCGACTGTGGAACAGCTTCGTCATTCCTACAAACTGTGGGAACTGTCGCGGAGTGTAAATGGTGATGCTCGTCGCAAGGTGATTGCCAAACGCGAGATTGTTATAAAAGAAATTGGTGAAACGGTAGACCGTTTACATACTACGGTATTGCAGTTTAAAGATATGGTTCGGGCAGATAAAAAGGTTGACTTGGCTTCGATGCGCTCAGAGTTAGAGGCGACCATGCGGGTCGCTCAACGCACAGAAGAACGCATGCGAGAAATTGAAAATTCGATATCGGCTAACGATACATCCATCCGAGAGTAAAGGAAGTTTTTATGTTCAAAGCAGTTGGCAAGTACTTTCGTGCAGTTTGGTACCTGATGACGTTTCGTGTCGACAAAGCGAGTGAAACGTTGCGTATGAACCCTGGCGTGATGTCAGCGAATTACGATCGAATTATCAGCGAGAAAAAGCAGCGGCTGAATCAGTACAAAGATGCGGTCAGCGCGATGATTGCGCAGGAAGAATCCAAGAAGGAAAAACTGCGTTCGATTACTGATGAAATTGGCAAGCTTGAGAAGCTGCGTTCCGGCGCTGCGGCGAAAGCGAAGAAGTTGGTCGAGCAGTATGGTGGCGATCCGGAAGCGGTGAAGAACGATCCAGAGTATTTGAAGTGCCAGTCAGCGTTTAAAGATTTCTCAAGCACATTGGCTGAGAAGCAAAAACGTGCAACGGAGATCGATGAAGACCTCAAGCAATTGGTATCCAATGTCAGCGGCCACAAGACTCAAATACAGTCGCTGATGCGCGAACTTGATCGTTTGAAGGAAGAGAAGCACGATGCGGTGGCAGATGTGTTGTCAGCGTCTGAAGAGAAGCAGATTGCGGACATGATGACGGGTTTGACGAATGACCGAACGAGCGAAGAGCTGCATGAACTGCGCGAACTGCGACAGAAGTCGTCAGCGAACGCGCGCATCAGTCGCGAACTTGCTGGCATGGATACAAAGCGGGCTGAGGCAGAGTTCCTTGAGTACACGCAAGCGAGCGAAGCGGATGATGAATTCGATGCGTTGATTGGGCTGGCGAAGAAAGAGTCAGCCACTTCGACTCAGCCGCAAAAAGACACACCAATTCCAGAAGCTTAACGATAGCGCGCCTAGCTGGTAGGTGGCATGTGCCAACATGAATGCCGACGTGGCGTTCAACCACGCCGGCAAGTTTTCGGTGGTAGACGATCAATTGAGCTGAATGGGAGCTGAACGATGAAACGATGGTTTTCGAGATACGCTGCTGCATGGTTAGCGCTTGCGGCTGGAGTGGTTGTAAATGTGGGCTGCGAGCCTGCGAAGAATGATGCTGGTAAGGGTTCGGCCGGTGGCGAAGCAGGTGGCAAGCCGCCCGTGTTTTCGTTGGCATGGAGCGAATATCCATCGTGGAGCGTGTTTGGAGTCGCTGACAAAGAAGGACTTCTTGACGGCAAAGAGGGCGCGCTAGGAACGATTGAAAAGAAATGGAATGTCGACATCGTATTGAATTACGCAGAGTACGATCCATGTCTCACGATGTACGGTGCGAATACGACTGACGCCGTCTGCATTACGAACATCGATATATTGTCGCCGAGCTTAAAGCGGGCTTCGGTGGCGATCATGCCGACTTCGACCAGCGTTGGTGGCGACGCGTGCATCGCGGTCGGGATCGACAGTATCGAAGGACTGAAAGGCAAAAACACGTGGGGACTTGAAAAGTCGGTTTCGCAGTTTGCGTTTGAACGAGCGCTGATCGCCAAGGGAATGAGTCCAGCGGATTTCCCATTTAAGAATCAAGATCCTGCTGTCGCAGCAACTGGCATGCAGGCATCGCAAGCCGAATTCGAATCGATCATGGTGTGGAATCCGTTTGCACTGCAAACTTTGCGACTGCGAAAGGAAGCGAAAGTGCTATTTGATTCTTCAACGATTCCTGAAGAGATTATCGACATGGTCGTTGTCGGCAAGGAAGCACTGGGCCGGCCAGGTGGAAAGCGATTTGCCTTCGCTGTGTTAGATGCTTTCTACGAAGTTAGCAAGTTAATCGCTGATCCGAAAACGCAGGACACTACGCTCGTCTCACTCGGCGAGCAATTCAGTAAACTCAATGCCGAAGATATGAAGCTCGTACTGACTCAGACCAAGTTCTACGATTCGGCGGATAAGGGATTGGCATTGTTCAGCGGCGAAAAGTTCAGCAAGGAAACGATGCCGATGGTGGCTAAGTTCTGTGTGGATCACGAAATGTGCACCAGCGAGCCAGCGTTTGGCTTTGGCGACGATTCGAAGCAGTTGAACTTTGATCCGCAGTTTTTAAGTGGGCTGAAAGACGGTATTACTCCTGACCAAGTGAAGTAAGCGGTCGTCGCGGGTCGAAGCTTCAGTTGCAAATAAGTTAGTGCAAACAAGTCGTTGTTCATCGCGAACGGTAGGCAAAGTTCGGATGGTGGACAACGACTACTCTCTTCATAGAGGCGCGAGATGATTCGTCGTCCGATTCCGGATTGGTTGATTTATACGCTGGGTGTCGCGGGAATTGTTGTGGTGGTAACGCTCTACGCAGTGTTGTCCATTCGGCAAACGCGAATTAATCCCGACCAGAACATCTTCCCTGGCATTCAAGCCTTTGGTGAAGGACTGGGCGAGATCACCAAAGTGCGCGGCGGCGAATCGAACCCGAAGCCGAGTTGGTTGAGTGTTGACTTGCGGGAAACTTATTGGCGACTGTTTCTTGGGTTGCTAACGGGTGTAGTGCTGTCCGTTGGTGTTGGAATTTTGATGGGGTCGTACACGGTTATTGAAGCGCTGTTGAACCCGATCATAACTTTCTTTGCGAAGATACCGCCGACTGCGATGTTGGCGGTTTACATGGTGGTGTTTGGCATCCACTTGAAAATGTATGTTGCCATGATCGCGTTTGGCGTATTCTTTACGATGGCGCAAGCGATCTACCAAGCGGTGAAGAAGGATGTTGATGCGGACCATATCGACAAAGCGTACACGTTGGGCGCATCCGAGTTCGAGGTGATCTTGGAGGTCATATGGAAGCAGGTGTTACCGCGAGTGCTTGAAAATTTGCGGTTACAAATCGGGCCAGCGATGGTCTTCTTGATCGCAGCGGAGTGGTCGTTTGCGGGTGAAGGAATGGGGTATACGATCAAGCAGCAGTCGAAACTGCAGAATATGCATGTTGTTTACATTTACTTGGCGATACTCGGATTTTCCGGTTTGTTCTTTGATTGGTTGCTCATCCAGGCTCGACGTCGTCTCTGTCCATGGTTTGGAGAGTAAGCATGAATAAGCAGATTGCAGATGGCGAAGTGGCGATGGAAGTCAGAGGGCTTTCGCATTGGTTCGGCCAGCACCGGGTGCTGAACGACATCAATTTGAAGATCACTGCTGGGCAGATTGTGGCGTTGGTTGGTCCGAGCGGTTGCGGCAAGAGTACGTTGCTGAAAGCGATCTTAGGAACCCATCCGCCTTGCGAAGGTGAAGTGGTTGTGGATGGCGTGACGATCGAGCGACCGAGTCGTCATGTTGGAATCGTTTACCAGCACTACAGCTTGTTTGATTTCTTAACGGCTGAAAAAAATGTTGCGTTCGGATTAAAACTGGATTCAACTTCGCTGCCGTTTCGTACTTTCATGTTGCCGAAGTGGTTGCAGCTTCGCAAGCAGCATTTGACTCAATCGATGGAGTACTTGAAGCGCGTGGGGCTTGAGGCATCGGCTGGAAAGTATCCGACTGAGCTGTCTGGCGGCATGCGCCAGCGCGTTGCGATTGCACAGTCGTTGATACTGAAGCCGAAACTGTTGCTGCTCGACGAACCCTTCGGCGCCTTGGATGAAGCGACTCGCGAGAGCCTGCAGATGATGCTCTTGGGATTTTATCAAGAGAATCTCAAAGCGAAGTTGGAGGGACGGACGCCGGAGTACACGATTTTGATTGTGACGCATGAATTGAACGAAGCGATTTATGTGGCGAATCGAGTGATCGGGCTGTCGCGATTTCATGACCAAGCGGATCGGGGTGCGATGGTGGTCTACGACCGAGCCTGTTCCGTTTTCCATCCTGATGAGCCGAAGGATTTGGAGAAATTGGTGGAACAGCGCGAAGAACTGCGTCGAGCGGTTTTTGACCCTGCCTACGTTAAGCACCACAGTAAATATGTGTCCTTCTGGAATCAATTGGCGGCTCAGGAGACAGCGGCGATGACGATTCGCTGAATTCAAGTATTCAAGTTACGAATCGCCGAGTGAGCGCTTACAATAGACTTTTTAAGCCTCACTGTGCCTTTGCAATGTGCTTTCCATGTCTGCAGCCCCGATTCATCCGATCGTCCCTCAAGAACCCGATAAACGCCCGGTCGCAGTAGTCGATATTGGGGCGACTAGTATACGGATGGCGATCGCGGAGATTGATAGCGAAGGCAAGATATTTCCGCTTGAGAGTGTCTCGCAAGGCGTGACGCTTGGTAAAGACACTTTTACCCAACGCCGAATTCGCAAGTCGTCTATCGAAGATTGCGTGCGGGTATTGAAGAGCTATCGGCGACTTTTGAACGAGTACGGAATCACTCGTCCGGATCAGATGCGAATTGTGGCGACTAGTGCTGTGCGCGAAGCGATCAATCGTTTGGCGTTTCTGGACCGAGTGTTCATCGCGACAGGCATGCAAGTCGACCCGCTGGACGAAGCGGAAGTGAATCGCATTACTTACATGGGCATTCAGCCGCTGTTGCAATCGAGTCCGAAGCTGGCCAGTAGTCGCTCAGTCGTGATTGAGGTTGGCGGCGGCAGTACTGAGGTATTGGTTGTGCGCAGTGGCAACGTCTTGTTCTCGCACACCTATCGACTTGGCTCACTGCGATTGCTGGAGACGTTAGAAAAATTTGACGCGCCTCTGGCCAAGCAGCGTGCGCTGATGGAGAACCAAATCCAACGCGTAGTGGCTCAGATTCGTGAACATGTGCCGAACGATTCGCCGCTGGAGATGGTGGCGATCGGTGGCGATGTGCGCTTTGCTGCGGCGAACCTTATCGAGGACTTTGATTCCCAGTCATTAGCAACGTTATCGGTCGAGGCGCTCAACACGTTTACGCGCCAAGTGTTGCGAATGAGCGAAGATGAAATCGTGCAGCGGTTTGGAATGAGCTTTCAAGATGCCGAGACAGTGGCGCCGGCGCTGCTGTGTTATTTACTGCTTGCGCGGAGTTTCGAGCAGACGGAGATTTCCGTTGCAGATACGAACCTGCGCGACGGGTTGCTTCAGGACTTGGCTATTCGCGATATTTGGACGGCTGATTTTCGCAGTCAGATTATTCGGTCGGCGATTGGTCTTGGTCGGCGATTCGATTTTGATGAAAAGCATGCGCGGCATGTAGCGGCATTGTCGCGCAAATTGTTTACCGATCTGCAGGCGGAGCATCAGTTGGAGCCGCGAATGGAGTTGATTCTCTTTCTCGCTGCGCTGCTGCATGAGATCGGTTTGTACATTAACGTTCGCAGCAATCACAAACATGCGATGTACTTGATTCGCAACAGTGAGTTGTTTGGATTGAGTCGAAGAGACGTTTTGCTGGTGGCGCTTGTCGCGAGGTATCATCGTCGCAGCAGTCCCCTGCCGACGCATGAAGGCTACGCAAACTTGGATCGAACCGATCGCGTGGCTGTGTCGAAGCTGGCCGCGATTTTGCGACTTGCAATCGCTTTGGATGATTCTCGAAGCCAACGGATCAATGATATCCAGTGTCGGCAGGAGAACAAACGTTTGATTATCACGCCAAGTGGTGTCGAGGATGTGTCGCTGGAGCAGTTGGCGTTGCGACAAAGTGGGACGCTGTTTGAAGAAGTCTACGGCCTGCCCGTTCAGATTCGCACGCGTCGCGTGCGCTGACGAGCCGAGAGAAACTGACTATGCGGCTTTGGTATGCGGTTGCATTTTGAAGTTCGCGTCGGCGTGTGCAACGATGGCGATTTGATGGTGATTGGCAAGAGCTAGAGTTTCTTCGCGATCGACGAGAATCGTGCGGTGAGCTTCGATGGCGATGGTTTTCCCCCCGGCTTTCACCAAGTTTTCAATCGTTCGCAGACCGATTGTGGGGACGTCGAACCGCATGTCTTGATTTGGTTTCGCAACTTTGATCAATGTAAAACCTCCTCGTGGGCACAGTTGTCCGGTGCGCGCGATCAGAGCATCTGTTCCTTCGACAGCTTCGACACCGAGAACGGTTTGGTCGCGCACGGTGATACTTTGGCCGACGTCGAGCCCGCCCATTTGCCGCGCGATCTGCCAACCGAATTGGATGTCGAGTTGTTCGCGGCGATTCGGAGTTCGGCGCGTGAGGCAGCCATCGTTGACCATCAATTGCGGAGCGAGATCGGTGGCTGGTAGAACTTGAATATTGCGTTTGGTGAATGCTCCGGCGACAGCGCCGAGGATGGTGTCATCGCGGGTGTCGTTTGAGCGCGTGATGAAGCTGCGATAGAGGGTTCGAAGGCAAGTTAAGTCGGGCAGGTGTTCGATCCAACCGAATCCGTGGAACAGGATTTTGTCTTTGAAAAGTTTGCCAGCCAGCGTGATTTGCTCGACGCCGTGGCGCTGGAAGAACTGAATTTGACCGCCGAGTTTAGCGACGCCGAACCACTTCATGTCGGCAGCGAACTGTTGCAGGCGCGGGTCGGCGTGGCCTTTGATGGCTGCGATATAGACTTCGTAACCCAGTGCGCGGCAGTGTTCGGCGACTTCGATTGGAAAGCTACCCCAGCCCGCAATCAAGCCGACTTTGGGTGCTGCGATGGTCGTGTGTGTCGCCAATTTCAAAGTCATTTTCAGGCGGTCCGTTAGGCGGCTTTGCGAGTGTTGTTCGAGTCGCTGAGTTCGTTATGCGCATTGTTCTCGCTTGATTCGGCGCTCGCGTCTGCCAGTTTCGAAAGTGCGGCGACTTCGTTCTGCAAATCTCGTAATTGCCGACGCATCTCAGGCAGACGCATTAGCGCGGCCATCTGTTGCATGGTTTGTTTGTGTGGCATCGCGGGGCTGCCCAGCATGATTTGGCCAGCTTCGATGTCTTGCATCACGCCGGCTTGAGCGCCGATGATGACTTTATCAGCGATGTTGATGTGGTCCTTCATCCCGACTTGACCAGCCATGACGACGTAATCGCCAGTTGTGCATGAGCCAGCGATCCCGACTTGAGCGCATAATAAATTGTGTCTACCGATGTGGCAGTTGTGGCCTATTTGCACCTGGTTGTCGATCTTCGTGCCTTCGCCGATACGGGTCGCTCCGAAGGTGCCGCGATCGATGGTTGTGCCTGCTCCGATTTCGACGTCCGATTCGATTTGGACCCAGCCGAGTTGTGCGGTTCGTTCGTGGCGGCCCTCGACCAATCGATAGCCAAAACCGTATGCACCGATTGTTGCGGCTGCATGAATCAGCACTCGGTCTTTGATCTTCGTCGCTTCGTAGAGCGTTACGTTGGGGAATAGCGTGCAGTCGTCGCCGATCTCGCAGCCCGCCATGATGTTCACGCCGCTGTAGATGGTGCAACGCTGGCCGATAGTAACATTTTCAGCGATGCAGGCGCCGGGTTGGATCGTGGTGCCAACGCCAATTTTCGCTGAGTTTGCGACTTGGGCGGCGGGATGGATGCCAGTGAACGTTGAAGCCAACTGGGGCCGCAGTTTGTGGACGATAGTTTCGAACGCGACGTGCGGTTTATCAACGACCAGGAGAGCCTTGCTACCAATCGGGAATTCGCGCGGCACGACGGCAGCAGCAGCCAGTGAATTCTCAACTTTGTCAGCGTGCTTCGCGTTGTCGGCAAGTGTAATGCAAAGCGGCGTAGCGTCTTGAAGCGGCAACGCATCGGTAATCGATAGCGAAGGATCGCCGACAACTTGGCCGCCAACCCATTTGGCGATTTCGTTCAGTGTGATTGCTGACATTTTCGCATCCTTGCAAAGCTCTCGCTACCCAATCGTTCCATCGACGGGGCTTCTCAATTTGTCCATTACACCAAATTCTCGCGTGCGATCCGACGGCGACAGACTTAGGAAAGTGCTAATGGATAGCAGCAATCGCGAAGAAGAACAACACGAATTCGTTTTGAAAGCAATTGCTTTGCAGCGGTCTGATTAGCGTTGCCAGCATTGCACGTGTGTGCTGGAGAATCATTGCGAGGGCGTCTGTGACCGTTGGACTAGCGCAAGCAATTTGTCGCGTATCGATCCGTGGGACCGCTATCCCAAGGTATTGCCGCAGGTGTTCGACCACGGATGACATAGTGGTCCCACGGATGAAAGGGCTGAGGGATGAAAGGCCTGAGGGATGAAAGGCAGGCTGTTAGGACTGCGAAGCTTGTTCGATGAGGATTGATATGCCGAGCGCGGTCATGCTGCTGCCATTAAGAATGAAATGAACGACAAGGGAAGGCCAGATTGAATGGGTCGCGCGGTAAAGTAGGCCGAGGATGATGCCGAGGACGATCAACGGAATGAAGCTGAGTCCGTATCCGTAGTGAGCGAGACCGAATAGCGTGCCTGTCACGAACGAGGGCCAGAGCGGCGGCGTGAAGGTTGGCTTGCTGATGGTTGATTCGTCGTCGGCTGATTCGTCGGTGGCTGTCGAACGAATAACTGGCGAACTGATTCTGACCTCTGAAGGCGCGTACGGGTTAATTACTTGGGGTTGGATGGCAGCTTGGGCGGGAGCAGGTTGAGGTGAGGTGACGATGTACTCGACGTTCGTTTGTTCTCGCTGGCCAAGGAAAATCGACTCGATGGATCCGAAAGGCGCGGACTGAAGCCAGCCTTGAATGAGAACTCGGAAAAAAAACTCTTCGACGAGCGGCGCGATCAAAACGGCGCTGGTGACCGCTAGCAGATAACCGGAGAGCGAGCCTTGGCGCTTCATCTCGTCCAGCAAGGGGTGCGAGTAAGGGTTATTGAACCCGATGCTTACTGCGGCCATGAGTGCATAGACAAGCGGAATGGATGCAAGCGCGGCGATAACTCCGATCGCAACGTGTTTCCAAAATCGCGTGAAACCGAATCCGAGCTGCGTCATTGAGGCTCGGTGGCGCAAGGCCATCCAGATACAAATGCTCAGCAGTGCGAGAACGCTGCCCAGGCCAATGATGGTCGCTAGCGGCAAGGGAATCGATTTTTCAGCGATGATCTCCTCGCGATTGAGGCCCAGCAAGCTGTAGCCGATCAGGGCGCTTTGACGTTGCCAGAAAATGACGATCACGACAGCGATAAGCAGGTCGACGAATCCCCAAACGCGAAGTTTCCAAAGTTCCGGAGCCAGCAGCGGCTTGCCTTTTACAGTTCGATAAACCAAGAACACCCAGCTCGAAAGGGAACCGATCACGAAGGCAACGAACATCAACAAGAAGACCATGAACGCAACGGCGACGAGCGGATTTTGCTCAAAGTACTCGGGCGGAATGCTGACTGTGGGTTGTTGATTCATGGGAACAAAGTCCAGCGGATTGAAGTGAGCGATATCGTTAGGGCTGAGGTGCGCTGAACTAGCTGAACGACATGGATTCCAACTTTGCAGCTTGTCATTTACAGCGAGGTATTACAGTTTGACATTACAGCTCGGTGCTGCGATTAATCTTCATCGCTTGCAGAACATAATCTGCTCCGGAAGCGATCGTGATGGCGATTGCGGACCATAGCAGCACTATCGCGGTGGGCTTCAGCCAATCGGATTGCGTGGGGTAATCTAAAAGCAAGAGGCATGCCACCACGGCCGCACATTGCACGAGCATTTTCACTTTGCCGAGCCATCGCGCAGAGAAATCGCCGCCTTTGCCTTCGACCATGGCGCGAATGCTGGTCACGAGGAACTCGCGGCCGATAATGACGGTCACCATCCAAGCTGCAACGCCGCTGCCGGGAACTCCAACGAGGGCGATGAGGGCTGCGGTGATGATGATCTTGTCGACGAACGGATCGAGGATGCGGCCAAGTTTGGTGACTTGATTGAATTTGCGAGCCCACCAGCCGTCGACGAAATCGGTGCTGGCAGCGATCAGGAAGGTGATCATCGCAGCCATGAAGAAACCGGTTTCGATGAGAGCTCCAACCGCGATCGCAAGCACTAGCCGGATCATCGACAGGGTGTTGGGAACGTTGAATATTTGGGATTTGGCCGGCTGTCCGTCCATCTGTGTTAGCTTTCAGAGTGTTGGCTGCCGGTTAGGCGAGATCGCGGTCGCACCAAGTTATCTTGGATTTCCGACGGCTGCGGCGATTAAGTCGTAGTCGCGGTGGCCGACGATTTCGACGGGCACAAGCTGACCTTGCGACAGCGGTTTCTTCTTTTGACCAGTGACGTAGACCAACGCGTCAACGTCCGGCGCGTCGGCGTAAGAGCGACCGAGCCAAACGTTGCGATCCGCATCGACAACTTTGTCGATCATGACTTCCATTGCCCCGCCGATCTGCCGCTGGCACCATTCGAACGCGAGCGCTTGTTGAACTTCCATCAAGCGATCGCGGCGCGCATTCTTAACTTCATCAGGTAGATGATTGGGCAGCTTCGCGGCCGGCGTGTCCGGTTCGAGCGAGTAAGTGAAAACACCGAGTCTTTCGAAGCGAGCTTCTTGGACGAAGTCGACCATCTCTTCGAAGTGTTCGTCAGTTTCACCGGGAAAGCCGGTGATGAACGTGGTGCGAATGACCAAGTTATCGATACGATCGCGCAAGCGATGCACGAGTTCACGAGTCGACTGGGGATCGACACGGCGAGCCATGCGTTTGAGCATTTCGGCGCTGAAATGTTGCAATGGCATATCGATATAAGGAACGATCTTCTTCGATTCAGCGATGTGTTCGACAAGCGGTTCGTCGATGTACATCGGATAGAAGTACATCAGGCGTATCCAGTCAATTCCGTCGACTTTTTCAAGTTGCTCGAGCAGCTCGGTGAGTCGACTTTCGCCGTAAATATCGCGTCCGTAGTAAGTGGTGTCCTGGGCGACGATGATCAATTCGCGAGCGCCGGAATCCGCTAGCTGACGCGCTTCGAGGAGCACATCGTCCATCGGCTTGCTGGCATGTTTACCGCGCATTTTTGGAATCGCGCAGAACGTACACAACCGATCGCAGCCTTCGGAGATTTTCAAGTAAGCGAAGTGTTTGGGGGTGATTCGAAGTCGTTCGGTATCAGCGAGCGCGCGGATCGGAGCGGGCCGAAAGATGGTGCGTTGTTCTTCGAGCCCGTCCACCAAGCGCGAGGCCATTTTGGTGATGTCATCCCGACCGAAAACACCGACAAGCGAGTCGATTTCAGGACGCTGCTCGAGCAAATGGTCGCGTTCACGCTCGGCCAGGCAACCGGAAACAATCACGCCACGGATTTTACCTTGGCGTTTTAGCTCAAGCATTTCATCGATCGCTTCCATCGATTCCTTGCGAGCGTTATCGATGAATCCGCAGGTATTGATAACTACGAAATCTGAATTCACGGGATCGGTGACAAGTTGGTAGCCATCGTCGCGCAGCAGACCGAGCATCCGTTCGCTATCTACGAGATTCTTGGGGCAACCCAAGCTGATGAACGCGTAGCGGCCGCGAACTTGCTCATCCGGGTCGCGCTGGGGTGCGACTTGAGGTTCTTTAGGTTCGTCGACGATTGGAAGGCTGAGCTGAAGCATTCGGCCACTTGGGTGAAAAATGTTGCTGGAAAGAACTTTGCTGGGAGTTTGCTTGCGCGCGAGACGTCGCCGAACCGGAGTTCGGGGATTCGGTTGAGCGTAAGATTATAGCCGCGATCAAAAAATGTGCATGTGCAACTGGAAAAGCTCCGAAGTGCGGCGCACACTGCAACTCGATCTGCTGGAACTCGGTCTGCGTCGAGAAGTGAAACTGCGAAGTTATCGGTCACGCAGCTTCTTCAAGCGTTTACTGGCCGACAGCAGCGCCTCTTTTTCAACTGAGGAGAGTGAATCCTGGCCTTCTCGGTGCAGTTTTCGAAGTATTTCGTCGACGTCGAGGGCTGGAGCGACGCTGGAATCCGGTTCGCTGAAGTGCGAACTGTTGGGTTGGTACTCGGACCGAGCTGGAAACGGCGAATCGAGTTGTCGCGCGTGCGCTGGGTCGCGGCGATTCATGTAGGCAGTTTCCGCAACCGCCGGTTCGGCGAATTCAGCTGCGCGAGCTGCTTCCCAGCGTCCACCGACGAACAGGTAGACGGCTGCGGCGACAAAGCCGTACCAGCCTGTGACGACGTTCTCAAAGTTGTACTGGAAAACCGCTGCTGCGACTCCGACACCTAGTAGTATGCAAGAAATATGCGTATCCATCGCTGCTAATGTTCGATAGATGTGCGACGGCGCGACGCGCCGACGACGAATGCGGCTGCAAGCGAAAACCAGTGCCCGCATATCGAAAGGAACAGTTGGTAGTAGATGTAAGCTGGCGATGAAAAGATTGAGCCACATGATTTGTGAGGCCCACGCGCGGCTGGTCCATCCGCCTTTGAAATCAAATAGCTCCCGTGCGGTCAGCGCGGTTTCGTGCACCGGAGCAATCGCTGCAGAAACCACAAAGCCGAGAATTACCAGCGAAACCGTCGCAACTTGACCGGCGACAGCGTAAGAAAACATGACTGGACCATCGAGTTGTTCGTGGTCTGTGGAGAGATTCCCAGCGGGACCGACAATCGTTTCGATGCGGTTCGCATGGGAGCCCACCGCCAATTGCTGCGCAGCAACACGAATTAGCAGGCTGATCAACCAAATCAGTGGCAGGGTAATGGCTGCCGAACGCAGTTCCGACATCCCGCTCTGCCGAAAGCTGAGCGCGGTGAGCACTGCCGCCAGACACGGCAAAGCGAACAAGAGCGAAGAATGGATTTCAACTTGCCCGAAACCCCAGCCGCTTGGCAGCCGAAGGCTCCAAGACTTTACCCGATCCAAAAAGTCGGCAACTGGGCTCATGGGGACCAAATCCTAAGGACAACGAGTCAGCAGATTCTAGAAAATTTCAGAACAATAGTCCAACACGTTGTGTGTTGGCGAGCCTCTTAGCGACCAATGGGTTCGCCTTATTGTAATCGATGTCTCAAGTACTGGAGTGGTTTCTGCGCGCGCAAGCGGGGACAAAAATTGTTGGCGCCAGTGCAAGCAATCGCTGCTGCTCTCCGGAGGAGGGGTGATTGGGGTAGACCCTGGAAAGTGAAGCGTGATATGAGAAAGACTTAGCTGTCGCGCGATGCACAACGAACGTCGCAGGCGTGCATTTCGAAGTCCCCAGCATTTAGTTTGTGAAAGCGAACGGTAACAGCGATGCCGAAGATCTTCTTTTCTGTCGGAGAACCGAGCGGCGATTTGCACGCGGCAAATCTCATTCGCAGCTTGCAGAATTTGACCGCGACCGGTCGCGCGTCGCCGTTGGAAGTGCGCGGGTTAGGTGGCGTGCAGATGCGGGACGCGGGTTGTAAGCTCGATTTTGAACTCACGAAGCTTGCGGTCGTTGGCTTTGCGGAAGTGCTACCAAAACTGAGAGAGTTTTTTCGCGTCGCAGACATTGCGTCGGACGTTTTCAAGCATGAGCGACCTGACGCGGTCGTCTTAGTCGACTTTCCGGGCTTCAACTGGCATATTGCCAAGCGTGCGAAGCAGTTCGGCATTCCGGTGTTCTACTACTTACCGCCCCAATTGTGGGCCTGGGGTGCGTGGCGGTTGCGAAAAATGCGGCGCACGGTCGACCACGTGCTCTGCAACTTGCCGTTCGAACCGGAGTGGTATGCAAAACGAAAGATGGACGTTGAGTATGTTGGGCATCCCTTTTTCGATGAAGTTGCGAATCGCCAGTTGGACAAAAAGTTCATTTCGCAGTGGAAGCAGTGGGACGGGCAGCAAGTTGTAGTTCTTCCGGGGTCCCGGTCTCGCGAAGTCAAATCGATTTGGCCGATGCAGCTTGCAGCGATTCGCGAGTTGGCTAAGCGGCATCCGGGGACGCGATTCTTGGTCGCCTGCTACCAGGACCGGCACTGCCTCGCTTGCCAACGGGAGCTTAGCGAGGAAGACAGTCGGTTGAATCTCGAGTTCTTTGTTGGGCGGACCAGCGAGTTGATTGAAGTCGCGGACTGCTCGCTGATGAAATCCGGATCGGTCAGCTTGGAGATGATGGCTCGGGGGACACCAGCGGTCGTCGTCTACCATGTCAGTCGTTCGTTTTATGCCATTGGACGTTGCCTCGTGAACTTAAAGAGCATGACGTTGCCGAACATGATGGCTGGGAAGACGGTGATGCCTGAGTTCTTGGCGGTTGGAAGTACCGCGAAAGCGACTGGGCAGGCGATTGAGGCTATGGATCGTCTGTTGTCTTCCCCTGAGGAGCGACAAGCGCAGCAGGCTGAGCTTCGGTCGCTGGCCACACGCTATGCAACGCGCGGTGCCAGTGATTGTGCGGCGCTCTCGATCCTGCGGCATCTTCAGCAAGTGCCATCGGCGTTAAGTGAGCTGCGTTTGAGTAAGACAGCCTAGCTGCGAGTGGGGTTAAGTTCGATGGTTGCGAGTGCTCTCAGCAATTCTTTATAGCGTTCGAACGAATTTTTCCTTGTTTTTGTTGGGTCAAAACGCTGTTTCGAAAAGAGTTTGCGAAATTTGTGTGTTAGCGTCTTGCCACAGTTCAGGACCGCCGATACATTCTGGACCATCGCAGACGCGGTTGTGAACCACAAGTAAACGACCGCCAAACGATGTGTAGCTTCGAAATAAAACTTCTAACTGAAATCGCAAGTTGCGGTTGACGCGAAGTAAACGAAGCACTAAATTACGTGACTCGCCTGACCGCGAGAAACAAACTGATCTTTGACAATTTGGTAGATAAGCTCTCTGTTAAAAACCAAGTTTTTAGCTAAGCAAGGTTGTGATGTTATCAGCTACTTCGGTAGTTGGTTGCAAGCAATTTGATTGAATTGGATGCCTCCTGACCAGAGGCATCAACTAGGCTTCAGGCCTCAATGTGGTTAACAATCTGTGGTCGATTCCTTCGGGATGAGGCTGCGGAAAGCATACACAATTGAAGGGTTTGATCCTGGCTCAGAATGAACGTTGGCGGCGTGGATTAGGCATGCAAGTCGCGCGAGAAATTTCCTTCGGGGAATGGAAAGCGGCGGAAGGGAGAGGATAAGGTAGAAATCTACCCTCGGGACGGGGATAGCTGCGGGAAACTGCTGGTAATACCCGATAATATCTTTGGATCAAAGGTGTGATTCCGCCTGAGGATGAGTCTACTTCCTATTAGCTAGTTGGCAGGGTAATGGCCTACCAAGGCAACGATGGGTAGCGGGTGTGAGAGCATGACCCGCCTCACTGGGACTGAGAACTGCCCAGACACCTACGGGTGGCTGCAGTCGAGAATCTTCGGCAATGGGCGCAAGCCTGACCGAGCGACGCCGCGTGCGGGATGAAGGCCTTCGGGTTGTAAACCGCTGTCGTAGGGGAACAAATGTAGTGGGGTTCTCCCCATTACTTGAGTGATCCTAGGAGGAAGGGGAGGCTAAGCTCGTGCCAGCAGCCGCGGTAAGACGAGCTCCCCGAACGTTATTCGGTATTACTGGGCTTAAAGAGTTCGTAGGCGGTCTGACAGGTCGGGTGTGAAATCCCTCGGCTCAACCGAGGAACTGCGCCTGAAACCGTTAGACTTGAGGGAGATAGAGGTGAGCGGAACAGATGGTGGAGCGGTGAAATGCGTTGATATCATCTGGAACACCGGTGGCGAAAGCGGCTCACTGGATCTTTTCTGACGCTGAGGAACGAAAGCTAGGGTAGCGAACGGGATTAG
>JBGSOM010000249.1:0-3819 GCA_041739135.1 Pirellulaceae bacterium | reverse complement strand
AAGCTGCGGGCGATTCCGAGAAGTGCGACGACGGCGGCGATTGCGGTTGCGAGCGCCGAGAGCGTCATGGCGGTGCGAAAGCGGCGGCGAGTCAGATTTTTAAGAATAAGTGAAGCAAAACGCATGGAATGACTGCTGAGTCGGAAATTTGGCGGATCGCGACCGAGCGGATCGCGGTTAGAGCTGTTCGCGAGTCGCGCCGTCGGGGCAGGATTCGTGCCAACAAGGCGGGAGCTAAGGTCAGTTGGCCTTTTACAAGATAGCAGAACCTGTAAGATACCTCATTACTTACATCAGCGATTTCAAAGACGGCGCAGGCTAGGCTGCTTAAGAGATCGCCGACGCTGCCAACTTCGGTTCGAAAGTCCTTTGGAAGTTGGAGCTGCTGTGGGAGGATCGTGAACATCCGCCAGATGTGCACGGTCAATACTATGGCTCATTCCGCTTTTCGGCTGGGATGAGCGGAGTTGGCGACGTCGTGGTGAATAGCCCTTAGTTGGGGCGTTTGTTTGTTTTTGTTCGGTTTTTTAGGTGAAATATGGATCTCGCAAAAGTTCGCAATATCGGTATTAGTGCTCACATCGACTCTGGCAAAACGACTTTGAGCGAACGCATCCTGTTTTACACTGGCCGAATTCACAAGATCGAAGAAGTGAAAGGCGGCGGCGACGGCGCCACGATGGACTACATGGAACTCGAGCAAGAGCGCGGGATTACGATCACCAGCGCCGCCACGAGTGTCCAGTGGGGAACATCGAAGGTCAGCAAATATATTCCCGATGCTCACCACATCAACTTGATCGACACACCGGGACACGTGGACTTCACGATCGAAGTCGAACGTTCGCTCCGCGTGCTGGACGGTGCAGTTCTGGTCCTTTGTGCAGTCGGCGGCGTACAAAGCCAATCGTTGACTGTGGACCGTCAGATGCGGCGTTATAACGTGCCACGACTAGCGTTCATCAACAAAATGGACCGCACGGGCGCTGATGCGTTTCGTGTTACCAAAATGATGCGCGAGAAACTGAACACCGACGCCATCATGATGCAGATTCCGATTGGTGCCGGCGAAACGTTCGCTGGTTGCATCGATTTGGTGACCATGAAGAAGTTGCGTTTTGACGGTCTGCAAGGCGAGACCTGTGTCGAAGAAGAGATTCCTGCTGAGTTGCTCGACGAAGCTAAAGATGCGCGGCACACGATGCTCGAAGGGCTGTCGATGTACAGCGACGAGATGATGGAATTGCTGCTCAGCGAAGAAGAAGTTTCGTCCGACTTGATTCACAAAGTCGTCAAGCAAGCTTGCCAGACGCAGGGTATGACGCCTGTTTTCGTCGGCTCAGCGTTTAAGAACAAGGGTGTACAACCGCTGCTTGACGCAGTTTGTCGTTACTTGCCAAGTCCGCTGGACCGCGAGATCAAGGCTCGTCGCGTCGACGATGAAACTCAACGCGTTGTCTTGAAACCAGATGCGACTCAACCGTTTGTCGGAATGGCGTTCAAGATTGTGGAAGATCCGTACGGTCAGTTGACGTTTATGCGAATTTACCAAGGCAAAATTGCCAAGGGTGAAATGTATGTGAATCAACGTACAGGACGCAAAGAGCGTTTCAGCCGCATCGTGCGCATGCACGCCGATGCTCGCGAAGAGATCGACACGGCTGAGCCTGGCGACATCGTCGCAATCATGGGCATCGACTGTGCTTCCGGTGAAACGTACTCGACAGAGCGCGATTATTGCACGCTGGAAAGTATGTTTGTACCGCAACCGGTTATTAAAGTTTCGGTAACACCCGCTAGTCGCGCTGACGCGGACAAGATGGTGAAGGCCTTGCAGCGCTTCCGTAAAGAAGATCCAACTTTCCAAGTCTACAACGACGAGGAAACGAGTGAGACGATCATTTGCGGGATGGGTGAATTGCATCTCGAAATTTACGTTGAACGTATGCGACGTGAATACAAAGTCGAAGTGCAAGTAGGTCCGCCAAAGGTTAGTTATCGCGAAGCTCCTGGTGAGAAGGTTGAATTCAACTACAAGCACAAGAAGCAGACGGGTGGTTCGGGTCAATTTGCTCACATCGTCGGTTCGCTGTCGCCGATTGATACCGAAGGCGAAGTAACGTTCGAATTCGAAGAGCACATTGTTGGTGGTCGCATTCCGAAGCAATTCGTTCCACCTGTGGAAAAGGGCTTCCGCGACTCGATGACCAAGGGACCTCTAGCTGAGTATCCAGTGGTTGGTGTTCGCATCGACTTGAACGACGGTAGCTACCACGACGTTGACTCGTCGGAACGTGCGTTTTATATCGCCGCTTGCGATTGCTTCCGTGAAACGATGCGGGCCAGCAAGCCTGGTTTGCTGGAGCCGATCATGAAGCTGGAAATCGAATGTCCGGAGATTTACCAAGGGGATGTGGTTGGTGACGTGATTCGTCGCCGCGGCATCATCAGCGCAACGGATACACGCGACGGTGTGTCGTATATTGAAGCTGAAATTCCTTTGGCCGAGACTTTTGGATACGCGACTGACTTGCGCAGTATGTCGAAGGGCCAGGGAACGTTCACGATGGAATTGCTGACTTACCGTCGCTGTCCAAACAACGTTCAGGAAACGATTATTGCGGCTCGCAAGAAGAAGTAATTCGTACTGAGCTTTGAAGATTAAAACCAGAAACCTCGCCGATGCACTCGGCGAGGTTTTTTCGTATGCGGTACTCTCATGTGCGGTGCTCTCGTGTGCTGGGCCACGGTTACTCAAAACTGATTAACTGCACCTTCCAAGCGCCACGTTTTTTCGTGTCCGACACCGTCACGATCAATTTTCGATCATCATCGAAGAATGCATCAGATAGGTACTGATTCGGAGCATGGTAGAAATTTGATTGTTGATCAAACAGAATGAACTCATCGCAATCCAGCAATTTTAAGTTGTAGCCAATGAGAATCTCCGGTTGTTGCGGAGACTCTGCTGTGCTCAGTTTGTTGGCGTAGCCAAACCATTTGGACCTGAAGTTCGCAATAGGCAAACGACCTTTCGTGTCGAGATGGCCGGGCTGTGCTGCGGTTTCGAGGAAGTACTTCGTCACTTCGCCGGACTTAAGTCCCCGCAATCGGAAATCGCGAGAAATCCCCAGCGACGAGACTCCCCAATTCTGGCGACCGCAGACGAGTGGCCATTTCTCGGTCTTGCGCACACTAAAATTGTCGTCCAATTTCGTTAGTGCCAACTCGCGGTTAGCGCGATGATTGGTCAGGTAGAAGATATTGAAACCGTCATCAGTTTCATCGACGCCGACGATGAGAGTTGGGTCCTCGAAGTCATGCTCGGCTAGGGGAACACCGTTCTGGTCAAGCAGCACTAAGCGTTGACCGTTATGCAAAGAGTAGACAATGAATCGTTGATGCTCGCTCAGCCAGCGAATCTCTTGACGGTGAAACATACCTTGTCGCTGAAACGTCCACTTGGGCTGTCCATTTATTAAAGCGTTTAGATTTTCGTAGCAAGTCTGCGTCCCATCACCTCCTTTCTTGAAGGCGTTTTCGTAGGTGTTCACGAAGAGCATGTCTGTCTGCGTTTCTGTTTGCACTTCGGTGGCGGGAAATGCAAGAGGAACGCGGGTTTCGGCGAGGGTCTTTACATCTACGACAAGAATCTGATGATTGGCTGGGTCGTTCAGCAGTAGCTGTCCAAACTGTGCGCAGCAGCGAACGCGGGTTGTTTGCACATGAGTTTAGAGAGGTGATTCGCGTTACGCGTCTGCGGAGAGAACAACGCGATCAAGGAGACTCTTGCCGGTTATGTCAGGCGCGGGTTTAGGC
>JBGSOM010000248.1:0-6192 GCA_041739135.1 Pirellulaceae bacterium | reverse complement strand
GCCTAAACCCGCGCCTGACATAACCGGCAAGAGTCTCCTTGATCGCGTTGTTCTCTCCGCAGACGCGTAACGCGAATCACCTCTCTAAACTCATGTGCAAACAACCCGCGTTCGCTGCTGCGCACAGTTTGGACAGCTACTTCTCGACAAGTATAAATTTCCGTTTTGCGCCTTCGCTTTGATTCAATTGCAGTACGCCATGGGCTGTTGTACCACTGCCTGCGAAGGAGTCTAAAACGATCGCATCATCCGGAGCAGCAACGTCGATCAGACGCTGAATCAATTCTCTAGATTTTGGAAACGCAAAGACTCGTTGGCCTAAAATCGCGTCGAGTTCAGCAGCTCCCGTTTGCCCTTTCAGTTCAGCCCAAAAGGTAGACTCGGGCATACGAACTGCTGCTTCGAACAGAAATCGCTTCTTACGGGGCTTGCCAGTCTCAGGATTCGGCGGTCAATGAATTCGATTATCCTTTAGCAACTGCTCATAGCCTGCTCGGTCCGTAATCCAACCTCGTGCCGGATCGGGTTGGTAAACGAACCCATTGCGAGCATCCACAATTTCATAATGCAGGTTTGGTCGATCAGCCGCAGTCGCTTTCCCAGTCAGCGGATCAGTAGTGTAACTACCTCTCGGATCATTATCTGGGTTCTTGAAATCAGAGCGATCGATAACTCTTCCTTGAAGCTTCCCGTTCTTGGAATAAACAAGAACATACTCATGGTCAGTTGAAAGAAACGACTTAACACGGTTGTCGACGTTTCTCATCTTCCAGACAATTGTTCCCAGATACGCCGAACTACCGAATATTTCGTCGAGTAGCGTCTTCAAAAAATAGACCTCGTTCTCGTCAATACTGCAAAGGAACACGCCATCATCGGTTAGGAACTCACGAAGCATTGCCAATCTTGGATACATCATGCACAGCCACTTGTCATGGCGGCACAAGTCTTCCGCTTCCTTGCCAACAACCTGCCCGAGCCACTTCTTGATTCGCGGATCGTTTACGTTGTCGTTGTAGACCCAGTTCTCGTTGCCTGTGTTGTACGGAGGGTCGATGTAGATACACTTCACCTGTCCTCGGTATCGAGGCAACAGGGCCTTCAGCGCTTCGAGGTTGTCCCCTTCAACGAGCAGATTCTCGGCGTCTGGGTCTCCGAACGAAAGCTTTGGGTCGCATTCCAGCAACCTCGTAGGGATATGCCGATGATGATCAACGACAGCTTCTTTGCCGATCCAGTTGAGTGTTGGCATCCATGTTCCCTGTTGGTGTTCAAATCAAAATCTTGCCCTGCCAGCTACTAGCCAGTGAGAACGATCTCGGGTATGTTGACTAGAGAGTGCAACAATTTACCGCTTTTGGGCACTGCGAACAAGTGGCGAACAAAATGACGCTTGGACAGAGATTGCGAGAGCTTCGAAAAGCAAAGCGGCTCTCGCTGCGTGAACTGGCTTCCCGCGTGGATGTCGGCTTCACGTACCTATCGAAGATCGAGAACCACAAACTCGAAGATGGCCACAGCCCATCGGAAAAGCTGCTTCATCTGCTGGCCATCGAGCTTGGCGGAGATGAAGAGGAGTTGCTACTGCTTGCCGAAAAGGTCCCCGAACCCATCCGTCGCCGCGTTATCGCCCGCCCCGACGCTTTCCGACGCCTCGCGGAACTCTCTGATCGAAAGCTGGATCGGGTTCTTGCCAGCCTGGACTGACCAACTTTGGGAACGAGATTCAAAATGCCAAGAGTTGCGTTTCTGACAGGCATCCCCGGAGCCGGGAAAAGTTGGATTGGAAAAGAGCTCTCAGCCCGAAACCTTGCCACTCCATCAACGGGACGATCCGCGATTGCTGGCGGACTGTGAGCGATTCCCATACCGGTTCGAAGGGCAGACTACTACCAAGAAAAGCTACCTATCGATGACTGATGGTGCTTCCGGACATTCCATGCAAAACGCCGGGTCTACAAACTTGCCGAGCCGGCGCTTGAAATGGTAAAGCAACGTTTGTTGAACTAGCGAATGTTAAATCGCAGCTCCAGATCACTGGTGCCTCGGCGGACCTTCATCTGCACGCGTCCCGACTCGTTTTCGAGTGCATCGAGCATCTCTTGGCCGTTCGTAACGGAGTCGCCGTTTACTTCAGTGATGACATCGCCGAGTTGCAACCCCAGCCGCGCTGCGGCTCCGCGTCGGTCAATCTGAACTACGACCAAACCCGAATCGATATCTTCGAGCTCCATTTCGCTTGCTAATTCGTCGTTCAGCGGACGAACACCGAGCTTGAGGATACCGATCTCCGTGACCTGTGACATCGCAGCGAGTTTTTCGTCGGTCAGTTCTTCAACTTTGATCTGAATCGACTTGGGTTTGCCATCGCGGAAGACCTCCAGTTCGACTGTCTTTCCTGGACGAACCATCGCAACCAAATTTCTCAGCCGGGCTACAGAATTGACTTCGCGTCCGTTGGCTTTGACCACCACATCGCCTTTCCGCAAGTCCGCTTTCGCGGCAGGTCCGCCTTCTTGAACGGCGTCGATCACAACTCCGTCGGCGATTTCTTCTGGTAAGTTCTGCTTGCGAAGACTTTCATAAGTCACATCGCCCAATTGCGCGCCGATAAAGCCACGTCGTACTCGACCGCTTTCGCGCAAATCTTGCATGATGTAAGCCACGGTGTTGGACGGAATAGCGAATCCGACACCTGCACTGGTACCTGTGCTGGAATTGATCGCAGTATTGATTCCTACAACTTCACCGCGCAGATTCACCAGCGGTCCGCCACTGTTACCGGGATTGATAGCAGCGTCGGTTTGCAAAAAGTCCTCGTAAGGCAGAATTACACTTTGCGTCGAACGATTGACTGCACTGATGATGCCTGCGGTGACGGTTTGATCCAGTTCGAAGGGGCTGCCAATCGCCAGTACCCAGTCGCCAACTTCCATTTTCGACGAATCGCCCAGCGAAGCGGCTACTAGTCCCTGTGCGTCGATCTTGAGAACCGCAACGTCACTCTTCGGGTCCGTCCCGATCACTTTCGCCGTGTACGTTCGATTGTCACTGAGCTGGACCTGTAGCGCATCGGCTTTCGCAACAACATGGTTGTTCGTCAGCACATAGCCATCATTGGACACGATAACTCCTGAGCCGACGCCGATTTTGACGGATTCTGTTTTGCCTGGGTTCTCCTCGTCGCGTTCTTCTTCCTGGTTATCAAACGGATCCTGTCGTTGAGAGCTTGGATCCTCAAATTGACGGAAAAATTCTTCGGGAATCAGGCCGCGAAACTCCTCGGGCAGCCCCTGCATCTGTCCGCGGCGCTGCATCGTTCGCGGACGAATTTGACGATCGACCTTGGCGGTAATCGTGACCACCGAAGGGCGGAGCGCTTTGGCGGCGGCTCGAAAAGCGGACGATAGCTTCTCCGCACCGATAAGCAGCTCTTCGCGCGCCTCTTCGGCCACCGCGGCTTGTTGGGCGTAAGCTTGACTTGGCCCCGGACTCGCCTCCGGCAACAGATACCCAACCCCTACACTCGCTGCCAAAACGACAGAAATTCCACCTAAAACTCTCAGTCTTTTAGCCATCATGTCAAACTCCAAACTCAAATAAAAATCGGTCGGCTATCAACAACCGCAGACCTAAAATCCGCTCCATCACTTAAGTCGATACGCCTTTTGCTGCGAACGGTTCAAATCAACAATCCAGTTGCGCCGGGTGCCAGCACCGTCGGTTGACTGTTGACTCGACGACAAGTTGTTTGGTACCGTGCAAAACGTGAACCAAACCCCTCTCGTTTGGAATGTTGCTGCGCAGCGGTACTTGTTGCAGCTTCGCAGCCGGTTTATTTCAGCTTGCAGTTTGACTTGGAAGCAAACCTTGACCCCATTGACACTGGGCTCGATACTTCCACAATTGGCGAACGCTTTTGCGGATGTGGCGGAATGGCAGACGCGCTAGGTTCAGGTCCTAGTGGGAGCAATCCCTTGGAGGTTCAAGTCCTCTCATCCGTATTTAGTTCTTCGTGGCTGGCTGCCTTCTTTCTGCTGCGCTGGTCTTTTCTGTGACTTTCTGGCTAAACACATTCTTAGCAACGCTTGCCTGACCAGTTAGAATTCAAGCTGGTCGTTTGCTTGTTGACGCATTCTCGCACGCTTGGGATTTAGACACGAGTCTTGATCAATGAGTACTGCTGAACTTCCAAAACTGATAACAATCGAGGAATTTCTGGCGCTTCCGGACGATATGGATCGCGAGCTTATCCGTGGGGAGCTTAGAGAACGCCCGATGGCAAAGCGAAATAGATTTCATGCAGCGTCAGAGGCGAAGCTAGCTTACTTTCTTAACCATTGGCTTCAACAACAACCAGTACCTCAAGGAAAAGTATATTCGGGCGGGGTCGGCTGTATCTTGCAACGCGATCCGGACTCTACGGTAGGAATCGACGTCGCCTGTTTTTCTCCTGAAACAGTGGCTTGTCAGTCGACGGCAACAACAATGATCGATGGTGCCCCGGTGCTTGCCGTCGAAGTGCTTTCTCCCTCAGATAAGCTTGAGGAGATTGCCGAAAAGATCAGCCTCTATTTAAATTCTGGTGCTGCCTTGGTCTGGATCGTCGACCCGCACTTCAAGACAGTCACGATCTATCAAAACAGTGCTGAGCCTGAGTTAGTGAATATCAACCAGCAACTCATTGCCGAACCGCACCTACCAGGGCTTGTAATACACGTAAATGAACTCTTCAGTTGAAGGTTGGAGGGGAATTCATGCTTCACTGATCCGGCCGTCGATCATGCGGATGATTCGCTGAGCTTGATCAGCTACGTTTTGATCATGTGTGACAATTACCAGTGTTGTTTGGTGCAGTTTGTTCAACTCGCTGAGTACTTGCATTATTTCCATGCCGCTCTTGCTATCGAGCGCTCCGGTGGGTTCATCGGCTAGAACCAGCGATGGAGAGTTGGCCAGTGCGCGGGCGATCGCGACCCGTTGTTTTTGTCCGTTTGAGAGCTGGTCAGGTAGATGTCGCGTTCGTTCGGCGAGTCCGACGCGATCGAGCAATTCTCGAGCTCGTGTGACGCGCGCCGCTGGACTTAGGTCGCTTTCAAACATCGGCAACTGCACATTTTCTTCGGCGGTCAAATTCGGCAGCAGATAGAACGACTGAAACACAAATCCGATGTGACGCGACCGCAACCGGTCGAGATTGGCAGTTTGTGTAAGCGATTCGCCGCGGAAGAAAACTTCTCCTTCCGTCGGCAGATCCAGCGCGCCGATTATGTTCAACAGCGTCGATTTTCCGCAGCCGCTTGGCCCCATGATCGATACGAACTCGCCTGCATCGATTTCCAACGAGACCTGATCGAGCGCTTTGATATTGCCGCTGCGATACCACTTGCTGGCTGCACTCACGGTTATCAGCGGCGAGTTCGATGTACTGGCGGTGGTCATTAAACGCTACTCACTTAATACACGAAATGCGTCATTCAACTTGTAGGTAATCGGAGTGCCCCGCGCGCTCGCGAACTCAATGTGACAATCGAGAAAAACTCCGACGCTGGCCTCTTTGGGGACGATTATTTTGACGTTGAGCGTATTCCCTTCGCGTGCGATCGTTTTGGCTTCGAACGGACCGATTTGAACCCAGCTAGGAACTCCATCGGGTAGCGCTCTCCGCTTGGCGGCAGCTGGATCCAATTCGATCTGAATGGAATGCTCGCTTCCTCGCTTTGCTAAACCTGGACGAACGGCTGCAATTACTTTCTCCAGCCGATTTTCGCCTGACTGAGTGTTATCAACAAGCGGCCCTTCAGTGGCTCGGCGGAGAGCTCGATTGTTGCTCGGTTCAACGACGCCGGCATAACCGCCAAGGATATAAGGAAATCGACCCGGTGTGACGTGATAGTGGTAACCGCGCTGAGCATCCGAATGGCCATTGCATACGTCGAGCGCGATTGCGCCGGTCGCATCCATAGCCTTCAGTTCGTTCGCTTCATAAGGTCCATAAAGCGGAAATCCATCGAAGGCAAATCCGACGATCGGCGAGTGCCGTTCACCATCGGAGTAATTGTCAAATGTTGTGTTCTGAGATTTAGAATTAGGCGGCAATTTCATCCTGCATTATTCCGTCTTTGAAGGAACGTCCTTCGATGACGAGAGTTATTCTTTCATGGCAGTTGAGCCGTCTCCATCTCTTTGATG
>JBGSOM010000229.1:0-14765 GCA_041739135.1 Pirellulaceae bacterium | reverse complement strand
ACTCCGACTCCGCAACTCGCTTGATCGGCCGCTACTACTTAGCCGGAAACAAACGTTCCTTCAAGTACGAATAAGCGATCGCTTGCATAAACGCAGCTTGTCGATTGTTCGCTGAACCACCGTGACCACCTTCAATGTTCTCGTAGTAAGTCACATCATGGCCTTGTTCTTCCATCAGCGCCATCATCTTGCGAGCGTGGCCAGGATGAACTCGGTCGTCACGTGTCGACGTCATGAACAGCACCGCCGGGTACTTTGTCGACTTGGCGATATTCTGATAAGGCGAATAAGTCTTAATGAACTCCCACTCGCCAGGCGAGTCAGGGTCTCCGTACTCCGCCATCCATGACGCTCCGGCCAACAATTTATGGTAGCGCTTCATGTCGAGCAGCGGAACTTGGCAAACTGCCGCCGAAAACAGATTCGGGTATAGCGCGACCATGTTGCCGACCAACAACCCGCCGTTCGAACCGCCTTGGATCCCCAAATGCTCTTTCGATGTGACTTTGCGAGCGACCAAATCCTCAGCAATCGCAGCGAAGTCCTCGTAAGCTCGCAATCGATTCTTCTTCAAAGCCGCTTGGTGCCAGCGCGGGCCGTACTCGCCCCCGCCACGGATGTTGCCCATCACATACACACCACCTTGGCTGGTCCAAGCCCGACCGACCGAAGCGTTGTAAGTTGGCATCAACGAAATCTCGAATCCGCCATAACCATACAGCAACGTTGGATTCGAGCCGTCCAGCTTTACGTCTTCCTTCGCAACCATGAAGTAAGGTACCTTCGTTCCGTCCTTGCTGGTCGCAAAATGTTGACTGATCTTCAGTCCTTTCGCCTCGTAGAACGCGGGCAATTGCTTCAACTGTTCCGGTTCTTTACCGATCGTGCCGTAATAAAGCGTTGTCGGAGTTACAAAGTCCGTTGAAGTCATGAAGTAGTCGTTCGACTCGTCCGAATCGATCGGCATCACGCTGACATTGCCGAACTGCGGCGCGCCCACCAGCGGCTTCTTCTCCCAAACACCTTTGGTCTGAGTCATCACATAGACGCGATTCTTCACATCCTCTAACACATTCAAGAGAACATGATCCTTGGTCGGCGCAAAACTCGCCAAGCTCGAGTTGGCAGTCGGCTCGAAGGCGACATCGAACTCGCGCTTGCCTGCCATGTAGTCTTTGTAGTTCGCAACGAGCAACGACCCAGCCGCGTAGGACTTGCCGCCTACATCCCACGGTTCCCGCAGATCAATCAACAAGTAATCGTGAAACACGGACTTGTTGGCGCTGTTGGGAGCATCAATCTTCGCAAGCTTATCATCCGCCAACAGTTCGTAGAGTTCATCGTTGTAGAACGCCAACGTGCGACTGACAAAGTTGCGTTCGAAACCGGGCGAATCGTCGTGTTGCGCCGCAATATACATGTCATCCGGCGTTCCTTCGTAGATCACCTTCGCTGCGCTCATCGGCGTCCCACGCTTCCATCGCTTGACAATCCGTGGATAACCCGACTTCGTTTGCGAGCCTTCACCGAAATCGGTGAAGACGAAAACATGATCGTGATCGATCCAATCCAGCCCACCTTTGGCTTCAGGTCGCTCAAAACCGTCTTTGACAAACTCACGCTTCTCCATATCGAACTCGCGAGTCACGGTTGCATCCGCACCGCCGCGCGAAAGATTGATCAGCGCGCGATCGTACTTCGGACGAATAATCGAAGCGCCCGACCAAACCCAATTCTCCGATTCGTCTTTCGCAAGTTTATCCAAGTCGAGAATCACTTCCCATTTCGGCTCCGGCTTACGGTACTCATCCAAAGTTGTCCGTCGCCACAGTCCACGCTCGTTATTCTTGTCGCGCCAGAAGTTGTAGTAGTGCTCGCCCACTTTACTGACCATCGGAATACGCGCGTCGGAATCAAGAATGGCCAGCAAGTCGTCGCGTAATTCAGTGAAGTTTGGATCGGCTTCGAATTTGGTCTGCGTCTTGGCATTCCGGGCGCGCACCCATTCGAGAGCTTTATCACCCGTAACGTCTTCCAGCCACATGAACGGATCTTCGTCTGCACTCACTTCAGTTTCCTTCTTTTCCGCTTTTGCGTCATTTCCGTTGTCGCTTTTGTTTGCATTCGCATTCTGCTGAGCAAACGAAATTGTTGCCGTGCAGACCAACCACGCTAGCCCCAACACAAGTGAACGAACCATCTGAACCTCACTTAAATAATGAACAACCAATCACGCTCAACTCTGCCAGCGTCAAAGGCCTGTTACAAATTCTAGTAACCATAGAAGACGACTACTTTATCAATCCCTGACCGCGCATCCACTCCGCAGCGCGATCTGGCCAATGCGTGCAAGCTGCATCTGTTCGCCGTAGTCCAAATCCGTGACCACCCGCGGGATACAAATGCAACTCAACCGGCACCTTCGCCTGCTTCAATACCAACGCATATTTCAATACGTTGTCCGCGTTTACCGGATCGTCCGCCGCCATCGTTAAAAAAGTGGTCGGCGTTTGCGCATCGACGGGCAACTCTTGCTGGGCACCGTCATGAATTAAATAAGCAGGGTAAACCAGCACCGCAAAATCAGGCCGGCATACAGTCTGGTCGATGTCATCAATCTCGGTGTAAGCACGCTTCGAATAGTTCGTACTTAACCGCGCGGACAGATGCCCACCCGCTGAAAAACCCAGCACACCGATACGTTTCTCGTCGATCTGCAACTCAGTCGCTCGACTCCGCAACATCGACATCGCTCGCTGCGCATCTTGCAGAGCTTCAATTGGCCGCGGATCCCGGTCCGCCTTCGGAACTCGATACTTTAGCAACCCCGCCGTCACACCGATCGAGTTCAGCCACTCGCATACTTCCGTTCCTTCCAGATCGTAAGCCAAGATGTTGTAGCCGCCACCCGGGCAAATCAGCACAGCCGCGCCTGCGTTCTTGGCAGCATCGGGTTTATAGATCGTCAGCGTTGGCGACGCGACATTGCCCAAGCGAATCACCGGTTTGCCGGCAACTTTGTTTCCATCGGCTTTGGTCGTGTCCTTCTCTTCACCTTGCGCAGCAATTCGACCCGGCGGAGTCCCCGGCCAGAGTGCCACGGGTTCTAAGATTTCCTGCGCGCGAGCAGGGTTACTGGCCATCGTCATTAAGAACGCAAATACCGCAGCCACAAACTTCATCGCATCACCTCGAATCCGGAGCTTTCGAACCGCCCAATACGCAGCCACACATAGCTTACCAAACTGCTGTCAGGGCGCGCGACGTGACTCAAATCAATTTTGATTCAGTTAGACGTCGCGCATCCGAAGCTCCGAATCGTTCATTCGCAAACGGGTGAGCTTATTCTTGCTCAATAGGTGCCTACTCAGCGGATGCTTGCTCAGCAGTTGCTTGCTCAGCGGATGCTTGCTCTCCAGCTGGCGATGAAGGGCAATGCGGACAACCTGTTGCACAGCTTTCACCAGCTTGCGCTTCCGTGTCTGCCACTCCTACCAGCGCCGACCGTGGTTCCCCGTCTGAACAACAGCCTGCACCTGAGCCGCAGCCACCGCACTCGCTTGATTCGATCAGACCCATTGAACAGGAACTAGGCGCTTGTTCCATTCCAGGGACAAACGAAAGATAGTTAACTAGCTCCGGTTTAACTGAGATCGCTCCATAAGCTGCCACAGAGCCCAAAGCGAACACAGCCACGAAGCCGCGAATCGCCTTCGTCAATAGGCTCGTTCCAGTTGCCGCTACGTTAGCGCCTTCCAAAATCTCCATCGAGTCGTTTTCAACCATCATCGGTCTCCGTTTCAATTGAAGCTGGCATAAGGACTTTGCAGCGTATCGCGCCGCACTGCATGTATGTTACCCGCTTTTCAAGTAGACAACACCAAGTTTGCACAGACCGAGAATAAAGTTCCCGTAATCCGACAGAATCGTGCCTAATGGAAGTCAGAGTCGCCACAATCGCCATTGGGGGTTGATTCTCGCACGTTCGAACCTTAGACTCGCACCGATCGCATGGTCAAGGGCCGACGCGCCTTCCAATTTTTAGCTCTAACAACTTCGCGTTAGACATCTACGATTAAATGGAAAGAGGATGCAAATGAACTCCCGCCAAGTGTTGTTGAGGATCGGACAAGCTGGCTTACTTCTCGTACTACTTGCCGCAATCGCGAATTGCTCGCCCAGTCTGTTTGCTCAGGATGCAACCGCACCCGTGCAGACCGAACCCCTTCAAAGTGCGGATCAAGCTGCTGATCAAGGCGCAAATCAAAGCAATGAAGTTCAAAGCAATTTAGTCGCTCCGCCTTCGGCGCCTGCAATCGACGATTCGCACTTGGGTGGCGAAGCGAATTTGAAACTGCCTGACCTGCAGCAGGTGACTTTTCTTGGCGGAATCTCTGGTCGCACTCTGTTGTTTGCCGGCTTAGTTGTCTGCGCTCTCGGTCTCGGTTTCGGCTTTAAGATGTACCAAGACTTGCGGAACATGCCCGCTCACCAATCGATGCTCGAAATCTCTGATTTGATCTACGAGACTTGCAAGACGTACCTGCAGCGCCAAGGCTTGTTCATCGGGCTGCTGTGGATCGCTATCGGCGCCGTGATCGTCTTCTATTACTCGTTTCTACTGAACTTCGAAAATCAACGCGTCGCTATCATCGTGCTGTTCAGCGTCATTGGGATTCTGGGCAGCTACGGAGTGGCTTGGTTCGGAATTCGTGTGAACACTTTCGCAAACTCTCGCACCGCTTTCGCCAGCTTACGAGGCAAGCCTTATGCGATCTACGACATTCCGCTTCGCGCCGGGATGAGTATCGGCATGATGCTGATCAGCGTCGAGCTGTTAATCATGTTGATCATCCTGCTCTTCATTCCCGGCGATTACGCAGGTCCTTGCTTCATTGGGTTCGCGATCGGGGAAAGTCTCGGAGCGGCGGTGCTGCGTATCGCAGGTGGCATTTTCACCAAGATCGCTGATATCGGCGCGGATTTGATGAAAATCGTTTTCAAGATCAAGGAAGACGATGCTCGCAACCCAGGCGTTATCGCGGATTGCACAGGTGATAACGCTGGCGATTCCGTTGGCCCAAGCGCTGACGGCTTTGAAACCTACGGCGTCACGGGCGTGGCTCTGATTACTTTTATCTTGCTCGGCGTTGCGGATCAAAGTTTGCAAGTGCAGTTGCTGGTGTGGATCTTTGTGATGCGCATCATGATGATCATCGCATCCGCAGCCGCTTACTACTTGAATGAGCGAATGACGCGTACGCAGTATGAAAACGCCGATGAGATGGATTTCGAAACACCTCTAACGCGTCTAGTTTGGATCACTTCGATCGTTTCTATTTTGATCACGTATCTTGTTTCATGGGCTGTCATTCCGACCCTTGCCGACGACAGTTCACTGTGGTGGAAACTTTCAACGATCATTTCTTGCGGCACGCTCGCGGGAGCGATCATTCCTGAACTGGTAAAGATTTTCACCTCGACGAACTCGAAACACGTGCGTGAAGTCGTTTCGTCGTCCGAGCAGGGCGGCGCGTCGTTGAACATCCTGTCTGGACTCGTTGCTGGGAACTTCTCATGCTTTTGGCTCGGACTGAGCATCGTATCGCTCATGGGCATGGCGTACGGTGTTTCGCAGTACGGTCTAGCTTCAGTGATGATTGCTCCAGAAGTTTTCTCGTTCGGTCTAGTCGCATTTGGATTTCTCGGCATGGGGCCAGTTACAATCGCTGTCGACTCTTATGGACCAGTCACTGACAACGCGCAAAGCGTGTACGAGCTTTCGCTGATTGAAGAAGTGCCCAACATTGCACAGCAGATTAAAACCGATTACGGCTTTGAGCCAAATTTTGAACGTGCTAAACATTTGCTGGAAGAAAACGATGGTGCAGGAAACACGTTCAAAGCGACTGCGAAGCCGGTGTTGATCGGTACAGCCGTGGTGGGCGCGACGACGATGATTTTCTCGATCGTCATGAGTCTCACCAATGGCTTAACTCAAGACCTGCAGAAACTCTCGCTGCTTCACGCTCCTTTCGTATTGGGGTTGATCAGCGGCGGCGCGATCATCTATTGGTTTACCGGCGCTTCCATTCAAGCCGTCACCACCGGTGCACATCGTGCTGTCGAGTTCATCAAGGCCAACATCAAACTCGAAGGAAGCACGCGAGCGTCGGTTGAAGATAGCAAGAAAGTCGTTGGCATTTGCACTCAGTATGCGCAAGCCGGGATGCTCAATATCTTTCTTTCGGTGCTGTTCATCACACTCGCCTTCGCTTTTGTCGAGCCCTACTTTTTCATCGGCTACCTGTTCTCCATCGCCATTTTCGGGCTCTATCAAGCGATCTTCATGGCCAACGCCGGAGGAGCTTGGGATAACGCCAAGAAAATTGTGGAGGTAGAGCTGAAGATGAAAGGTACACCGCTGCACGATGCTACGGTCGTGGGTGATACGGTCGGCGACCCTTTCAAAGACACATCATCCGTCGCTTTGAATCCGGTGATTAAATTCACCACACTCTTTGGACTTCTCGCGGTAGCTCTTGCTGTCAAACTCAACCATGACCACGGTCCATGGGCGACGATGCTACTTGCTTGCGTGTTCTTTGTTGTAGCTGTGTTCTTCGTTCATCGCTCTTTCTATGGAATGCGGATCAAGACTGCGACCTAGTCCTAAATCAATGTCAAACCAACGAGTCGAGTTGGTTCGCGCGCGTCTCACTTGCAGCTCTCTGCGACAATCATCCGTGGGACCGCCATACTATCCGAGGGTATCTGTGCGAACTGACGACCACGGATAACATCGTGGTCCCACGGATTGATAAAGTTGAAGACCATTCGTTTTTCACGTTCAAGAGTCGCTCGCGAGTCGCTATGACTCGTAGGGCCATTGGCCGCGAGTCCAAAGGCCGCCATCGACATAGAGCGTTTGACCCGTGATAAAGCTTGCCGCGCGGCTGACTAAAAATGTCACCGCGTCGGCGACGTCCGTTTCTTGCCCCACGCGATTAAGCGGAGTGATCGAACCCCACGTCTTTCCGTAATCGGGGCTTTCCCGCTTCGTTCGCTCATTTTCAATCGCGCCGGGCGCCACGCAGTTGACGCGTATGTGATGCTTCCCCAGCTCCACTGCCGCAACTTTTGTCAGCATCTCGATGCCGCCCTTGCTCGCGCAGTAATCGCCCAAGCTAGGAAACGGTACACGATTCGCGCCCGATCCAATATTGACGATCGCGCCGCCTTGCGATTGCATCAATTTCGCAGCTCGTTGCGTGCAAAGAAAAGCACCAGTCAAATTCGTGCGAATCGTCCGCGACCATTCCTCTTCCGACAACTCCAGCAGGGGTTTGAATGTTTGTACCGCTGCATTGTTCACCAACACCGTCAGGGGCTGTCCAGTTGCTTCGATCGCAGCGAACAAACGATCGAGTTCCTGAGCTGATCCAACATCGGCATCGAAAATCCAACCTTCGCTGCCTGCTTGTTGAACCAACTGCAAGGTTTCGTTAGCGCCAGCCTCATCGCGGTAGTGGTCGATAACGATTTGAAAACCCTGCTGAGCCAAATGCAGTGCGATTTGTCGTCCGATTCCGGAACTAGCACCAGTGATCAGCGCCAGCGAGCCGCGCGCTTCGTGACTAGATTCTCCATCATTTGTAATTTGCGAATTCACTCAGGCCTCACCCTAACTATGGTAACAACTACTCAAAAACATCGGTGCATCAGCTTGATCGGATGCGAAACGAACGATCACATCAAGGAAACTTAGGAGCACGCTTTGAAGCAAACGCCGCCAAGCCTTCGGTGGCTGCCTCAGTCGTAAGCGAAGTCGCTGTCGCTGCTGCACCGCTCGCTAACCAAGTCGACAGTTGCTCACCAACGGTTTCGTTGAGAACCTTCTTTGTCAACTGAATCGACTCAGCTGCACCCTCAGCGATCGATTCGATCCAATTGCTCGCGCGGACCCAGATATGATCCGAAGGGACCAAATGATGCACGAATCCAAGATCCTTCGCATCGGGCGCAGTCAACTGACTAGCACCGATCAAAATCTGACTCGCCAAACTCGCTCCAATTCGGAAGTAGAGCAGCGGTGCCAACAGACCGGATACTAAACCAACTCTGGCCGCAGGCACACCAAAGGTTGATCGATGACTTGCCACGACCAAGTCGCTCGCCATCACCAAGCCCAAGCCGCTGCCTAGCGCCGCGCCATCAACCGCTGCGATAATCGGCTTTGGCAACTGCAACATCTGCTCGAACAACGCCTGCAATGCGCTTGCGTCGGCGAACCACTGGCCGAGCGTTTCCGGATCGTCGTTTGCGCCGGTTTCCTGAAGCTCGCGCAGATCGATACCTGAGCAGAAGTGAGGTCCAGCTCCGGTAAGCACAATGCCGCGAACTCGTTTCTCCTGTCGCAAGTCATCAAACGCCTGCGCGAGTTGCTGTACCATCTCGCGGGACAGCGCGTTGCATCGATCGGGACGGTCTAAAATAATAGTCCCAACGACACCGTTCACTTTCACTTTAATCATCTTCAGCACCTAACAAAACCGAAGTCAAAACTGTCTAGCACATCGCTAATGGTCGTTTATAGTGGCCGCTAACCCGCTAGCGTAGGGAAGCAGCGGAAACTACAACCACATTACCTCAACCCGCCCAACCAACTAACCAGAAACAGGATACAGGGAAACATCATGCGGCAATCGTACACCATGATCGCAAGATACTTCAACTGGACGCACTTGGACTGGACGCAATCGAGCCGGACGCGCATGAGCCGGACGCGCATGAGCCGGATGCACTGGCTCCTTGGCTTGCTTGCCGTCAACATTCTATGCACCTTGCTAGGCAGTTTTTCCAGCAACGCTTGCTATGCACAATCGACTTCACTACCTGACATCGTTTATCTGATCGGTGATGACCAAGCGTGGATGGATTATGGTTTCATGGGACATCCCCACATCAAGACTCCGAATCTGGATCAGTTAGCCCGCGAAAGTTTGCTTTACACGCGCGGTTACGTCCCCGACAGCCTTTGCCGACCTTCGCTTGCAACAATGATTAGCGGATTGTTCCCGCACCAGCACGGGATCGTCGGCAATGACCCACCACCCAATCCTTCGGAGAAACGACCCAAAGCCGGCCGAGGCGGACGCTATCGTGAACCCGCTTATCAACAGCAGATTGAAGAGTACCTCAAGCTGCATATCGATAAGATCGACACGCTACCTGATCGACTCAAGCCACTTGGGTACACGAGCTTTCAATCCGGAAAGTGGTGGGAAGGCAATCCGTCGCGCGGTGGCTTCGACGCTGGCATGACTCATGGTGATCACAATCGCGGCGCGCGCCACGGAGATGTGGGACTGCAAATCGGCCGCACAACAATGAAGCCCGTCGAAGAGTTCATTGCGACCGCGCACAATTCGAAGCAACCGTATTTTCTGTGGTACGCACCCATGTTGCCTCACACTCCGCATGATCCACCAGCTGATTTGCTTGAAAAGTACAAAGCACTTGCACCCACCGAGTCGATCGCGAAGTACTGGGCGATGTGTGAGCGATTCGACAATAGCATCGGCGAACTCCTCAAGATCATTAAAGAAAAGGGGCGACCTGATAATACGCTGATCGTTTTCTGCTGCGATAACGGTTGGATCAATTTGCCAAACCAAAGCGCCTACGCACCGAAGAGCAAACGCAGCCAATACGATGGCGGAACGCGAACGCCGATCTTTTTTCACTGGCCAAGCAAAATTCAACCGCAGCGAAATGACGAACAACTCGCAAGTACGATCGACTTGTTACCAACGGTTATGAGTCTCGTTGGCGCGCCTCGGGATGCTGCGTTACCGGGTATCGATTTGACGAATGCGTCCGACGTTTCGGCTCGCAAGAATATCTTCGGCGAGATTTTTGAGCACGACATAGTCGAAATGGATAATCCTCGTAGCAGCCTAATGTACCGCTGGATCATCGATGGTCATATGAAGCTGATTGTCCCTGACGACGCTCAAGTGCCCGGTGCAACGGTCGAACTATACGATCTAGCTAAAGACCCAGCGGAAGAAGCGAATCTGGCGGCACAACAACCCGATACTGTAAAATCGCTTGCAGATAAACTGGACGCGTGGTGGAAGTAGTTGCCAGCGCATGAAGTTCACTTGGTAGCGGTTGTAGCGGCCAAGGCAACCGCGAGACGAGAACGTGCGTAACATTCTGCCAGCTGGACCAATTGTTTTGTCCGAGGTTAACTAAGCTTGAGTATCTGAATCGCATGAGGCAGTGGTTGTGTCCCTTTTCGCCCAAACAGTTTGGTCTACTTGATATGAAAATCTGTTGCATTGGCGCCGGCTATGTTGGCGGCCCGACGATGGCGATGATCGCCAAGCAATGTCCTGACATTAGCGTTCACGTTGTGGATTTGAACGCCAAGCGAATCGCGGCTTGGAATTCGGATTCGTTGCCGGTTTACGAACCGGGCCTCGACGAAGTGGTCCGCGAAGCCCGTGGCCGTAATCTTAAATTCTCAACTTGCGTCGATGAGGCGATCGCTGACGCCGACATTATTTTCATCTCGGTCAACACTCCAACCAAGACGTTCGGCATGGGAGCCGGTCGCGCAGCGAATCTTGAGTTCATTGAAAAATGTGCTCGCCAGATTGCGCGCGTTTCACACGGCCATAAGATCATTGTCGAAAAAAGCACCTTGCCAGTTCGTACCGCCGAAGCGGTCGGTCGTATCCTCAACAGCTCCGGCAACGGCGCGACGTTCGACGTGCTGAGCAATCCGGAATTCTTAGCCGAAGGCACCGCCGTTGAAGATTTGCTGAAACCGGACCGCGTGCTGATCGGCGGCGCCTCGACGAGTGCTATCGAAACGCTCGCCAGTATCTACGCACGCTGGATTCCGCGCGAAAAAATCCTCACGACCAATCTTTGGAGCAGCGAACTGTCGAAGCTGACTGCCAACGCATTTTTGGCTCAGCGCGTTTCCTCAATCAATGCCATCTCAGCCTTGTGCGAAGCTACCGGCGCCGACGTGGATGAAGTCGCTCGCGCGATTGGAACGGATTCACGGATTGGGCCTAAGTTCTTGAAGGCGTCAGTGGGCTACGGTGGAAGCTGCTTCCAGAAAGACATTCTGAACCTGGTTTACCTTTGCGAACATTTCGGCTTGCGCGAAGTTGCCGCTTATTGGGAACAAGTTGTCTCGATGAACGACTTCCAGAAACGTCGGTTCGGAGAGCGGATCGTTAAGACCCTATTCAATACCGTGTCTGACAAACACATCGCCATCTGGGGTTGGGCATTCAAGAAAGATACCAACGACAGTCGCGAGTCAGCAGCGATCCATGTTTGCCGCGATTTACTTCGCGAACATGCTCGACTGTACATCTACGATCCGCGCGTCGGTGAAGCTCAGATTCGTGAAGACCTGGTCCAAGCGTTTGCAGATTCGAGCGGACACATTCATCCGGCCAATCAAAAGTTAATTGACGAAAACGTGTTCATCGCCAGCGATTGCTACACCGCGGCTGACCAAGCACACGCGATCGCGGTGATGACCGAATGGGATGAATTCAAACATGTTGATGTTGCCAAGATCTACAGCAAGATGCATCGGCCCGCATTTGTATTCGATGGTCGCAACATTCTTGATCGCCAGCTCTACACCGAAACCGGATTCGAAATTCACGCGATCGGTCGCAGCTAATCAATCTGCATTTGTGAACTTGGGACAGCGTTGAACCGGCTGCGGTGGATACTTCGGCCAGCGCGGATCAACAATTCCGAATTGGCATAGGAGAAAGACGGACCCTTTGCCGCTGCGAATGATCCTGCGCTGTTCGCAGCGCACGCACAAACTCTGTAGCAACACTTGCGGCAACGCAATCTCTTCCTGCTCAAAATTGTCTTCGCGCGTGTCGTCAGTCATCACTTCCTCAAATGTTGATTGAGCCGTCCAAGGCAGCTTTCCGTTCGCATGCGCCGCTGTTATGCTCGATGGCCCCAAAAAATTGACATCCCACAACGCGGTCGGCTCGAAGTCGGTCGATCTGCCACAAAGTTTGCCCTGCGAGTATCAATCATGCGATTCGCCATTTGTAATGAACTCTTTCAAGACTGGCCATGGGACCGCGCTTTGGCTTTGACACGTGAGTGCGGCTACACAGGCTGGGAAATCGCACCTTTCACCATGGCTCCGACCGCTGGAGAGATCTCCGCCAGCCGCCGTGCCGAGTTGGCGAAACAGATCACCAGCAATGGTATCGAAGTTGTCGGACTCCACTGGCTGCTTGCCAAAACGGAAGGCTTTCACTTAACAACAAATGATGCTGCAATTCGTGCGCGCACAGCCGACTATATCGCAGAACTAGCGCGGCTATGTCGCGACCTCGGCGGTGACGTGATGGTGCTTGGATCGCCGCAGCAGCGAAACTTTCCATCCGAAATGACACATGCCGAAGCAGCCAAGAATGCGTCTTCGGTGCTTGAACAAGTCCTACCGCAACTGGAAGCCCAACGCGTTACGATCGCACTCGAGCCGCTTGGACCAGCCGAAGGAAATTTCTGGAATCACGCGTCGCAAACCGTCGAAGTTATAGAGCAGCTTTCCTCGCCGTGGATTCGCTTGCACCTCGATGTGAAAGCGATGAGTTCCGAGGAAATCCCGATCCCTCAAATCATTCGTGACAATGCCAAGCACACAGCGCACTTTCACGCTAACGATCCGAACCGCCTTGGACCTGGAATGGGTGCAGTCGACTTCGTTCCGATCTTCGACGCACTCAAAGAAGTGAACTATGGCGGCTGGGTCAGCGTCGAAGTCTTTGATTACTCACCTGGGATTGAAACGATCTGTCGCGAAAGCATGAAGAACATGCTCGCAGCGATCCGCTAGCTTCAGCCGTTACGGCCGTTCCAGTTGCTTGCGATCGTTTTGTTGCCATCAACGTATCAGTCGATCGTCGCCGCTTGCACTCCATGGATCACCGATGCAGCGATTTGTTCAATGTGTTCTTCGCGACAACACAGTGGAGGCATCACTACGATTGCGTTGCCAAGCGGTCGCAACCAGACGTTTCGATCCAGCGCCGCTTGGCAAGCGCGCCAGCCTCGCCGCTCCGACCACGGATAAGCCGTTTGGAGTGCTCGGTTCGAAACTAACTCAACTGCTGCCATCAGGCCGATTCGACGGATACTGCCAACGTGCGGATGACCTTCCAGCGGCTTGAGGCAGTCGGAAAGTTGCTGACCGCGTGCAGCCACGTTGCTGAGCGTTTGCTCACTCTCGAAGATATCCAAAGTCGCAAGCGCTGCCGCAGCAGCTAGTGGATTGCCGCCAAACGTATGGCCATGAAAAAAGGACTTCGATTCGTGATACTCGCCCAAAAAAGCGTTCCAGATTTCGCGAGTTGTAATCGTTGCCGCCATCGGTAAGTAACCACCCGTAAGCCCTTTGCCAGTGCAAAGCAAATCGGGCTCAACATCCTCCCACTCGCAAGCCCACATGCGGCCGGTGCGTCCAATGCCTGTCGCAACTTCATCAGCAATTAACAAAATATTGTGCTTGCGAGTTAGCGCGCGCAGGCCACTTAAGAAACCAGGCGGGTGCATCACCATGCCAGCAGCGCCTTGCACTAATGGCTCCACGATGACCGCCGCGATGCGATCCTTGAATTTGTCGATTAAGTGCTCGTATTCTCGCAAGTAGTACGCGGTCGCAGTCTCAGGTGTTACATTGGCCGGCAAGCGGTAGCTGTCAGGACAGGGACCACGTACGACATCGAACAGCAGCGGATGGAACATCGCATGAAAACGCGATACGCCACCAACGCTAACGCTGCCGAGCGTATCGCCGTGATAAGCGTCTCCGAGTGCCAAGAACAGGTTGCGTTCGGGCTGAAGTTCCGCAATCTGCCGCCAATATTGGAACGCCATCTTGAGCGCAATCTCAACTGCGCAAGCTCCATCGCTACTGAAGAAAACACACTCGAGCGATGGTGGCGTAACTTGAACTAATCGCTTCACCAAGTCGATCGTGGTCGAGTTGCTCATGCCGAGCGAAGTGACGTGTGCGACGCGTTGCAATTGATCCACGATGGCTTGATCGATGGCAGGGTGACGATGTCCGTGAACATTGCACCACATACTGCTGACACCATCCAGCAGCGCGCGTCCCTTGGTATCGAACAACCAAACACCCTTGGCATGATCCACTATGAACGGATCGTACTCAGACATCTGAGTGAACGCGTGCCAGTAATGCTGGCGGTCCCAATGCGATCGCTCATCAAGCGTCGGAGTTGAATCAACGGAGGTTTGTTTGGAATTCAATCCCGCTACCAATGAACTTCGACAGGTGCACCGACTCGAATCCCGAGCATTGCGGAGGCACTGTCTTCGACGAGAATTATTCTGACGGAGCCAGCTTTATCGGCGATCGCAACCAGCGTCATGGCAGGTTGATTGTGTTCGATCGGGAACAGCCCGAACGTTTCATGTTCGTCGACCACGAAACGCAGCGAAGCATCGTGAGGTGCACCGGCCAGTTTTTCCGCTGGCACATCAGTCACGAGATTTCCGCCTGCGTCTATTTCAACAACTTTGCCAGTGAGTTTTGCTGCCACTTGAAGTTTGCTCTCGGCAAATGACCGTTGCGAAGCCTCCCGTGCTCAACCGACTCGCCCGGCTCCTCGTGAGCCCGGCGACAATGGGCGGATTGTAGCAACTCCCACAACCTCTCGCCAGACTTACAA
>JBGSOM010000149.1:0-27329 GCA_041739135.1 Pirellulaceae bacterium | reverse complement strand
TAGTTTCACCGACAGCATCCGCATGTTGCGTTTGCTGGAGGAAGTGAAAGTGCCGACGATTGGGCTGTGCATGGGCGAGTTGGGTGCGGTGACGCGTATTCTCGGTTTGAGTCTCGGGTCGCCGTTTACGTATACAGCTCTTACGAATGACCGCAAAATTGCGCCGGGCCAGATTACGTTTGATGTGATGAAGAACGTTTATCGCGCGAGCTCCATTGACAAAGAAACAAAGATTTATGGTGTGGTGGCTGACCCTGTCGCGCATTCGCTGAGCCCGCTGATACATAACGCTGCGTTTGCTCATGACAAATTGAATTGCCGGTACCTTCCGTTTCGTGTTCCGCCCGATGAACTGCAGTTGTTCGTGCAGTGGTGTCAGCAAAGCGGTATAGGCGGCCTGAGCGTAACGATTCCGCATAAGGAAACGATGCTCGATTTGCTGGACGAAGCTGAATCAGCGGCGACTGGGATCAAAGCGGTGAATACAGCGATCTTTCATGATGGCCTCGTGTCGGGCTACAACACCGACTATCGAGCTGCGATGGATTGTATCAATGCGGCTCTCGATAAACAAAACATTGAAGGCGATGATCGACTGCGCGGCCGCGGCGTGTTGGTACTGGGCGCCGGAGGTGTTTCGCGCGCGATCGCTTACGGATTGCGGCAGCGAGGTGCGTTGGTTGCGATCGCTAGCCGTTCGCTTGAGCGATCTGAAGCTCTGGCGCGCGATTTGAATTGCCGCGCGTTGCCTTGGGAAGCTCGCTACGATATCAAACCGGGGATCATTATTAATGGAACTCCGGTCGGAATGCATCCGAACGTGAACGATACACCTTACGCAAAGGACCGACTGGCGACGCTGGTCAAGGCGAGCGGCAGCGTCATCGTGTTTGATACCGTTTATAATCCCGAGCAAACGTTGCTGGTGAAGGACGCGACCAACCTGGGCTGTTTAGTGATTAACGGCGTCGATATGTTTGTTCGGCAAGCGGCGTATCAGTACAAGTTGTTTACTGGTCGCACGCCGCCGATCGATGTGATGCGCAAGACCTTGCGCGTGGCAACCTCGCCGGTGAAGTACCGAGACGAGGAAGAAGAGGATCAGGCAGAAGAGAATCCGGAAGCACCATCGGATTCGGACGCATAAGCGCCGGTGTTGAAGCGCCAGCGTTATGGATGCAGTTCCTTAGCGGTTTCGATCTCCTTAGGATGTTGACGCCACTCTTTGCTGACGATCAAACGCGCGCCGCGTCTGAACGTCAGATAGGACCATCCCCACTGCAAAACGACCAGCGTGCGATTCTTAAAGCCGGTTAAGAAATAGATGTGGACTAGCAACCACATCAGCCAAGCGACGAAGCCGGTGACTTTGAACTTGCCAGTTTGCACAATCGCTCGACTGCGCCCGATAGTTGCCATCTGACCTTTATCGACATAGCGAAACGCTTCGCGCGGGAGTCCTTTCACTTCGCGACGAATCATCTTTGCGAGGAAATTACCTTGTTGTGTCGCAACTGGTGCGACGCCGGGCAGCGGTTTGCCGTTCTGATGTGAAAAGTTGGCCTGATCGCCAGCCACGAAGATGTCCGGAAAACCCTTGATGCTCAGATCTTCCTCGACAATGATGCGGCCTTGGCGGTCGACTTCCAATCCGGTCTCTTTGCCAATAGGTGAAGCTTGAACACCCGCGGCCCAGAGGACTGTCGCTGATTGAATGCGTTCCGTCGAACCGACTTCGACTCCCATTGAATCGATGTTGGTCACTAAGCTGTTCGTCCAAACTTGAACGCCCAGTTGTTCGAGATCGCGCGCGGCGTGGGAGGCGAGCGATTCTTCGAACATCGACAAGATGCGATCGCCGGATTCGATCAAAATGATTCGAGCCGAGGTGGAATCGATGCTGCGAAAATCTCGCGCCAACGTAAAGCGGCTCATTTCGCCGATTGCGCCGGCTAGTTCGACGCCGGTTGGTCCGCCGCCGACAATAACGAAAGTCAGCAGACGTTTGCGATCCGCTGGATCGGTCGATCGTTCAGCTGCTTCGTAGGCGCTCAAGACGCGGCGACGAATTTCGGTCGCTTGCTCGAGGTTCTTCAAGCCCGGCGCGAACTCTTCCCACTCTTCATGTTTGAAGTAGCTGTGTTGTGCGCCGCAGCAGAGGATCATGTAGTCGAAGCTGAGCGAACCAAAATCGGTCTCGACGTTCTTATCTTGCAAGTTCAATTTCCGCACCGCACCTTGCAGCACTCGAATGTTTCGGTACCGGGCTAGCAAACTGCGAATCGGCGCAGCGATATCCGCTGGACTCAGTCCCGCCATCGCAACTTGATAAAGCAATGGCTGAAAAAGATGATGATTCGATTTGTCGATAACTGTGACTTCAACATCTTTGACATTCCCTAGACCTTTGGCTGCGTTCAGTCCAGCGAAGCCACCGCCGACGATCAATACTTGCTTCATGGAATTTTCCGACTGATGTTGTTTTAGGATCGCGTCACGCGTTCAGTGTCTTATTCTTGCGTAATCGGTCTACCTGTCGAGCCGCCTGAATTGTGCGGGACTCGCCAGACTGCCGCTCAGTATTGCGAGCGAAGTGCGAGCGAACGCCGTTCCGAAATGAACTTTCACTGCGACATTCTTCTATTCCACGCTTCTGGCGATTGGTAAACTGTTGGCTTTTCGTATTCGAAATGAAGTATTTGGAAAGCCGATGTCTCAAGAGTTGCCACCGATTGTTCAGCCGCGTCCTAACGGCACTTCGCCGAACAGCGCCTTGCCGAACAGCACGATGCCGAACAATTACTCGCTGCGAGCACAGCGCCCCAGTAATGCGCCCCGTTACATTTTGATCGGGCTTGGCGTTCTGTTTGGGTTTGCTCTGCTGTGTTCCGGCGGGGGATATATGCTGTACCGCAAATTTAACGCGGACAGTAACTTCGGCGGCAGCTATGCGGAACTGCGCGAACCGATGGGTGGAACTGTGCCGGACCGTGTGCGCAACGCTGCGGCTGAGGCAATGCTAACTGAAGCGACCGATCCCATCGAGCTCTCGCAGTCGCTGAACAATTATGGGATCGAAGTTGATATCGCTCGCTTCGTTATGGAGGTGCAGCGGAGTGGTAAAAGCGATGGCGCTGTGAATCCGTTGACTCGCGTGTTCTGGAAAGCCAAGCTTGCGGAAGCTGTCGTAGCGCCGGACTTCGGGGCGCACAATAAGATTCTCAGTTTCGAATGGTTGGTGCCGGAGAAAGAAGCTCGCGCAGTCGTCGCTTGTTTTCCAGAGTACGGCGGAGCCGAAACAATTTACGTGCTGTATCTATCGCGCGTCAAAGACGAATGGAAGTTGTTCGATTGGCGCAGTGTTCTTGCGCCGATGAATGAGTCGCAATATTGGGCGATCTATGCGATGTTGCCAGAGCGAACGGATGACGCGTACGGCGAGTTCACGAACGAGGCGTTTACTATTTGTTCGCGCTACGATGTGCAAAAGCAGAAGAAGATCACGGACTTGATGACGCTGTATCGGAGGACTGAGTTTCCACGCGAGTACAAGTCGCTGGCGAAGGATGTACTGTGTGCCTATCTCATTTCGCTCGACGCCAAAGCGGAACTTGGCCCGATTGCTGATTCGTTGAGTGCTGACGAGTTTGCAGGAGCGTTGATCTACAAAGCGACGTCGGCTCATTGGTCCGGCAAAACGGCCAGTGCGTTTGAGCATCTCATGGAACTGAATCGTCGAATTGGTTGGCACCCGCAGTCAGCGAAGTTGGCTGGCGAGTTCGCAGAGACTCCGGAACAAAAGCAGCTTGCGGCGCAGTGGCTTGAGCGCTCCGTGTTGCTTGTACCGAAGAACTCTGAAGTGATCGATGCTTTCTTGGCGGTCGCGGATCGAGAGCAATTCAAATCGATGCTGGCTGGTTTCGCTAAGACGGAGAGCCCTGAAGCCAACTTGTTCAGCATGACGATGGCGTTGGGTGACCTGAACGAATCGAAACTGAAGTGGCTGCGCGACGTGATGCCCCGCGAACATTCGATGCCGGTAATTCGCGACTATCTAGATTTGCAACTGGCGATCGAGCGCGATGATCACTCCGCCGTAATGAAGCTCGCGCCGTATGTTTTGGCGAACGAAGCGTTTCGTGAAGGTGACTTTAGTTATTTCATTCATGGCGTTTGGTCTGCGTTTGTTCAAGCCGCAACGGAAACGAACGCGTTCGATCAAGCGATCGCGTCGCTGTCGTCGGAGGATGAAAAGCAGCAGTTCCGCGAAAGGCTGCGTGATAATGCATTTTACAACGCCGATACCATGCCCACCGATGAGTCGCTGGCGTGTTTGCAATCGATCTCGCACTCCAGTGAACTTTGGCGAGCATGGAGGACTCAGATTGCGATTGCGAAGCTTCAAAGTCAACAAGGAAAGTCGAGCGAAGCGTTCGATGCGCTGAGCGCATGGCTCGAGTCGAACGCAGATGAGATCAAAGATGAGGATCGTATCAACGACGCAGTTGTTTTGCTTAACGCGTTGGCCGACCTTGGATTGAAATGCGAACGTTGGCAGGAGTTAGCGAAGCAGATTGACGCTGAAACGCTCTTTCTGCTGATGTCGAATCACGCGAGAATCGATCCGCAGGCGTTGCAAAAGTTTGTCGATTGGTATGCGGCGATGCCAAGTCCCGTCGAACATTGGTTGCAGTACTACCGAGCGCGAATCGCGTTTCTAAAAGGCGAATGGGCAACAGCGGATCGTTGCTTGAAAGACGCCATCAAACTGGCTGAATCGGACGCAAAGATTGCCGACGGTGAGATGCCGCTGCTTGTCGCCTCCTACGCTCCCCAAGACTACGGTTACTCGTACGATGACGATCTGCTCAGCAACTGGTTCGGTCTGCGTTTCGAATACGCGGTGCGCTGCGGTATGCTGGATCAGTTGCTGGCGGATGCGCAGCAAGCTGATGAAGTTGATGAGGATTGGTTGGAAACGCTTGATACGAATTACATCGGCGCAGTGCCCGCTACGCTGGAACGCGTTGCTGCCATGCTGCGTGAGTCGAAGTTGGATCGCGGGCGTGAGATTGCGGCTAACTTAGATGTTTTCATTGCCGCGGCGAGTGAACGCTACGACGAAGCGGTGAGACGTCAATTGGAAGTGCTGCGCACTAAGGACGGAAGCTCGATGGATCAGCAATTCGCAGTGCAGCGCGCAGGTGAGTTGATCATGATGCAGCGATCGACCAAGTATTTGGATACGTTGCGCCAGTTGAGCCGCGGTAGCGACATGACTTCCTATGTCGACTGTGTCGCAGCGACGTTGGCAAAGGACTCGAAGGCGTTGATTGACGCAAGTGAAAAGTGGCGGAGGTTCGAATGGCTGAACAGCCAATTCGTGTCAAATCCGCTGGTACTTGAATGTTTGGACGACGCCGCAGTGCTTCGTGAGGTTACTAAGCAACAACCCCTTGCGTTGGATCAACTGCAGCAGGATTGCGCGCACGTAACACTGGCACTCGCAGCTGAACCGAGCGCAGCGTTTGACGAGCTGAAGCAATACTGCGAATCGAAGTCGTTTACGCTCGAACTCGTCGATGCGGCGCGCTTCGACCAGGCATCCACGGCGTGCGTTGTTTCCGTCGCAAACTCAAAGCTGCTGATCACTTTCACCGCGGCGCAGCACTTCGATCTCGGTACTTCTGCTGAGGCTCGCGAGATCCTGAAAGACGCCCAGACGATCGCTGCGGTAATGTTGCAGAATTTTAGTGGGAACGGGTCTGTTACTGCTCGCGAGCTTCGACGTGGCATTACCGAGTTGGCCGAAGGTATGCCCAGCAGTGTGGCGATGATCGATGCGAAGTATGACAACGTGCACTACAAACCGGGCTGGCAACAACGGCTGAGCGCATCGATTGAAACCGGCATCGATCCCGCGTGCCCGGACGAGTTTTACTTGCCGATTCTGGCGAAGCAGGATTCGATGCTGATCGAGCGCGATGGAAAGAACTTTGCGGTGCTTGCCGTTGGAAACGTACGCGAATTGATTCCGGTTGAGCCACAGCAACAAGAAACGCCTTGGCAAGAAACCAAGGCGCTCACGTTAGCTCCATCATTGGTGATGCCGCAACTATCGCAGGGTGTCCACGTTCGTTGGGCAGAGGATTGATCGTCGAGTGAAATTCGTGGTGTCGACTCTGTTCGCGCGGTGTCGATTTTCAGAATCGACGTTTCGTGCATTGGCGACCGAAAGTCGCCACCACTTGTACTTCGAATGATCGTATGACTACTTAATGGCGATCAGTTCAATGATGAAATGAAGTTGTGATTTCGGTGGGATGCCGGGCCGACCTCGTTCTCCGTAAGCGAGCTGATACGGAATAACGAGCTCAATCATTTCGCCTTCGCCCATCAATTGAACACCTTCGGTCCAACCAGGGATAACCTGATTCAACCCGAACGCGATTGATTTGCCGCGACGGTAAGAGCTATCGAAAATCGATAGGTCATCGAACCAGCCTTTGTAGTGCACTTCGACGCTGTTGTCTTTCGCTGGTTTACGACCGTCGGCTTTGCGGAGGATGCGGTACTTCAAACCTGAAGGCGTCGTTTTGAACTCCTTCGAGGCTCCATCGTCGATTTTGCCGGGTTTGGTTTTCTCTTGAGGATCTTCGGGGCCGGCGGTCAGCGGTTTTTGGCTTTCGTTCACGTTTCCTTCCAATCCCGCGGCGGCGCCGCGAATTGCTTGTGTTGCACCTTGTGCGAACAGAGAATGATGGGAGATTCCAGCCAGAAGCAGGAAGACAGCTAGAGTTGGTAATTGCTTCATTTCAAGTGCCTTTGCAAATCATGCTCAGTAATGCTGTTAGGGGCAGTAAACCAAAATAGGACGGTGACCAGAGTATACAGCGCTGGCGTGCGAATCGGTTTTTGCAATCGTTTGTAAAATTTACAATTCCAAGTGACAGTTACAAACCGCTTTTGCACCACACAACCATCCTAACCGCCCCAGATTAACGCAACTCGGGTCGCGCAGCGTATTTTCTGGACGCAGTCAGGCTTTGGCATGCCAACTGCATTGTATGGACTTCAGCGAGCGACCGAGGCCCGTAGCGGAGCTAGGTTGTTCCGCTCGCAAGGGCTGCTGAGTTCCTCCGACTCGACCGCAGCAACAGAATCGCTGGACCACATCCTTGAAAATGCAAATCGCTGTCGTGAGGAGCCACGCGCGGCAGAACGAAATGCAAACAGAAAACGCGATCGCGACAGGGACGCACCGTGACCTTAGAGGCGCGTCACCGCTGTAGGTGACAAACACATAGGCTGAATCAGCCCCAGGCCCGCATTTCACGGTAGAAGAGGGCCCGCTTGGAAGAGCCACCAAGCGGGCCCTTTTTCGTTTCAGGTGTCCGTGCTACTACTTCGGATCGAAGCGAGCGTTAGGTTATAATCACAAAGCTGACTTTGCGACCGCGTTCGCAATGTTCGTCGCTGACCAGCGGTGTCACCTCTGAACGCCCCTGCATTCAAATTCGATTGCGAAGGTAAATACATATGCCCAATCCGCGTTTCATTATGATTGGTGGTTTCCTGGGAGCTGGCAAGACGACCACGATCGGCTTGCTCGCGCGACACTATCAGTCACTCGGCAAACGCGTTGCCATTGTCACCAACGATCAAGCTACCGATTTGGTTGATACCAATTTGCTGCGTGCTCAAGGCTTTGATGTTGGCGAAGTAGCGGGATCGTGTTTCTGCTGCAACTTCAATGAACTGACCGCGACCATGGAGCGACTGAGCGCGGACCAGCGGCCCGAAGTCCTTTTGGCCGAACCCGTGGGCAGCTGCACCGACTTGGTTGCGACCGTGATCCGTCCATTGCAACAGATCTACTCGCAACCGTTCGAGATCGCGCCTTATGGAGTGATCATTAAGCCGAGCCACGGAATGAAGATTCTTCGTCGATCGGGCAAGGGAGGGTTTTCACCTCAGGCTGAATACATCTTCCGCAAGCAGATTGAGGAAGCCGACTTTGTGATCCTGAACCGTATCGACGAACTGAGCGAAGGTGAGATCAGTGAACTGACCACGCTCTTACAAAACGATTTTCTGGGACTTTCGATTGTCTACATGTCGGCAACCAGTGGCCAAGGTTTCGATTCGTTGTGTGCGTATCTCGACCAACAGGGAATTTTTGGTCAGAAGGTCATGGATGTTGATTATGACGTGTATGCGGAAGGCGAAGCCGAGCTCGGATGGTTGAACGCTCAGTTGTCGGTAACTTCGGTGCAAGCATTTGATATGGACAAGTTCTTATTGAGTGTCATCGAAGAATTGAGTTCGACGCTCAGTGCCAAGTCGGCTGAGGTTGCGCATCTCAAGGCGATTGGTATGTCGGATGGAAAGTTTGCCGTTGTGAACTTGATCAGTAGCAGCACGCCGCCGAAGCTGTCGATCGGCTGTGCGGCAGAAACAAACACTGCGGACGTAGTCGTGAACGCTCGAGTTGCCGTTGATCCGCAAACGCTTACCGACGCGGTAAAAGATTGTATCGAATCCGTTGCCCAACAATTTAATGCCACCGCAAAATTCAACACGCTGCAGAGCTTTCGGCCTGGTCGTCCCGTGCCAACGCATCGGCTCGCCAATGTCTAGTGCCAATTGTAAAAATCGAACGTGTGGCTTAGTTGTGTAATGTGTAGGGGGAGACGATGTCGTTTTCAAGCAGAGGCTACTTGGCATGCTGTCTAACGCTGGTTTGTATGACTGCGTGCAGCCCAAGCGATGAAGTGGCCAGTCGCAATGAACGCTCCGCAGCGCGAACGACTAACGTATCTCAGCAGGCTGAGAAGCAGTTCCCGCATCGTCTTGCGGCGAAAGGCTTGCCGAATGCGATTCAGTTGCACGAGCGTGTGATCTCGGGCGGTCAACCTGAAGGTGAAGAGGCGTTTCGTGAGCTGCGGGACCTGGGGATTAAGACGGTGATCAGTGTCGATGGTGCAAAGCCTGATACGGAACTCGCCGCAAAATACGACTTGCAGTACGTTCACTTGCCTCACGGCTACAACGGGATTCCTAAGCAGCGAATGGCGGAGTTGGCGAAAGCGGTTCGCGATCTGGAAGGTCCAATCTATGTGCATTGTCACCACGGCAAACATCGCAGCCCCGCCGCCGCAACCGTCGCTTGCGTCGCGAACGGCATGCTCGACTCACGCTTTGCTTCGGACGTTTTAACTTTCGCTGGAACAAGTCCGAACTATCAAGGCTTGTACAAATCAGCCGCAGCCGCGCGGCGTATTGATGATGCTATTCTCGATGCGCTACAAGTGGATTTTCCGAGTGTTGCTCAGCTTCCGCCGATGGCCGAGTCGATGGTGCTGCTCGAACATACATTCGACCATCTCAAGCAGTTTGCCGCCGCCGAGTGGCAGCCGCTAACTAAGCACCCGGACCTTGACGCTGCCCACGAAGCGCTTTTGCTGAAAGAGCACTTTACCGAAATGCTGCGGCTCGATTCAGTTGCGGCCCAGCCAGCGGAGTTTCGTGCGATGCTAGCGGAATCGGAATCCGATGCTGAAAAGATGGAGTCAGCCCTGCGGGATCAAAACCATTCCGACGCGAATTTCGATCAGTTGAATTCAGCGTTCAAACGGATCTCTGAAACCTGCTCGCAGTGTCACCGCCAGTTTCGCGACGTGCCACTGTAAAAGCAGTGGTGGCAAAGTGGTGGCAACTTTTAGTCGCCAATCTTCAATTCTAAAAAACGTCGACTGAATGTCGACGCCACAATTAATGCCAACGACGCAACCACGACTCGAGCACCAGCAAATTCCAGATCCGGTAGCTGTGATTCACTTTGCCAGTCATGTGTTGGTCCATTAAGACTTGAATCGCATCCGGTCGCAAGAATTCGTGACAACGACTGTCGTGGCTTAGCAACCTAGTGCTTGTCAGCTCGCGCAGCTCGCTTTGAAACCACGTTCCCAGTGGTACGCCGAATCCCATTTTCTTGCGCGTCCAAATCTGTCTGGGCAAGAGCCGTTCGAAGGTTCGCCGCAACAATCGTTTGCCGCTTCCGAATCGGAACTTGAGCGAAGCCGGCAACGCGGCCGCGAATTCGACTAAGCGATAATCCAAGAACGGCTGACGACATTCCAAACTGTGCGCCATCGATGCAATGTCTACCTTTGTCATTAAATCGCAAGGCAAGTAGGTCACGAGATCGGCAAGCGAAGCGCGACTGACGATGTCTCGACCGCCAACACCGCGCCACGCCGACTCAAAGAACTCGTACGGATCCTCGTTCGGTAAACGTTCGACAAAATCATCTCGATATAGTTCCGCGCGCATGCGTTCTGGAAATATTTGCAACCAGTTCATGTAACGCCGCGCGAGTGGCTGGTTAAGAGCTTCGCCGAAACGTTGCAGCCGTCGAACAAAAGATCGCTGGCGATTCGAATGCGGTAGACCTTGTACGAAACGACTGCCGAGTAACGGTGCGACCGGCAGCAAGCGATTGAACCATTGACTCAACCACAACGCGCGGTAGCGATCATAGCCCGCAAACAACTCGTCGCCGCCATCGCCGCTGAGCGCAACCGTAACCTGCTGGCGCGTCCATTGGCAGAGATACCAAGTTGGTATTGCGGAACTATCACCGAACGGTTCATCGTAATGATAGACCAACTGGTCGAGCACACTGACTGCATCGGGCGTCACTTTGAACTCGTTGTGCTCAGTTCGCACCCAAGCCGCCACTTGCCGCGCGTACTTCGTCTCATCGAAGTCAGCTTCCTGGAATCCGATGCTAAACGTATGCAGCGGTTGATCCATCTGTTGCTGAGCCAGCGCGACGATCAGCGAAGAATCGATTCCGCCAGACAAGAAAGCGCCCAGCGGCACATCGCTCCGCAATCGCAACTTAATCGAATCGCGCAACAGCTCATCCAACTTCGATGCAGCATCTTGTTCCGAGATCGCATGCTCGGATCGCCAATCAACATTCCAGTAACTTTCAACCTTTACGCCCGACTCATCCACGGTAGCCACTTTTCCTGGCGGAAGCTTGCGAGCTCGTTCGTAGATGCAGTTGGGATGAGGAACGTATTGATAAGTAAGAAATTGATCGATCGCGCCCGCGGAAATCCGCTTATCGAAATCCGGCGATTGTGCGAGCGCTTTCAATTCGCTTCCAAACAGCAGTTGACCGTTCTGCCACTGATAAAGCAGCGGCTTTTTGCCGAGTCGATCGCGCGCGAGGACGATCTTTCGCTTCGCTCGATCCCAAATCGCGACCGCAAACATTCCATTCAGGTGAGCAAAACACTCGACGCCCAGATCTTCGTAAAGATGCACGATCGTCTCGGTATCGCTCTCCGTTCGAAATGTGTGACCAGAGCCTTCCAGTCTCCGGCGAAGTTCGCGGTAATTGTAGATCTCGCCATTGAAGACCATCCAGACTGAGCCGTCTTCGTTGGAGATCGGTTGGTGACCACAGGCTAGATCGATGATCGACAATCGACGAAACCCAAGCGCCACTCCTGGCACAATTCCCGTTACATCAGGCTGCAACGATTCGATGTGGGTCCCGCGATCGTCCGGCCCGCGATGCTGCAGCGCGTCGACCATCGCGTCGAGCACTGGTGTGCGGATCGCTTTCTGTTCGTCAAACCACATACCACCGGCTATACCGCACATCAGTTTCTAACCTTGAACGAAATCTCGAGCCCGCAAAGTGATCGTAGAGTATACCATCGTCGAAGTTGGGCGGATTTCCGCCGCGAAAACCGTTCGTTCCGCAAAGAACATTCGGCGATTACCGACAGGCGTTTTTTCGCCGCACGGATACTTATAACGATTGAATCGCTTAAATAGAAAAAATACATTGACCGGCAAAGTCAAAACCAATGCGAATTCACGAAGGGCACTTATAATCAGCTCAAATCGTCACTCGCTTTGCCCTCTCTGAATTTACGATAACAACATGTTGCACTCGAGCGATTCCAGCTTTGTTGGCGATGGAAGTCACGCAAACTCTAGCCCCGAAAACCGTTCTGACATTCTTCAGATTTTGTGGCGATGGAAATGGTTGCCAATCATTGGCAGCCTATTCGGCATCGTCTTCGGTGTGCTCAACTTTATGCGGCAGAAGCCGGTTTTCGAGTCCGTCGCATTGATCCAAGTGGTTTATCCTCAGGCCGATGCCGCTGGACTCGACACAATGAATGGCTCTGGGCCGGACACCGTGCGCGGGCAATCACGATTGGACGAGTCGCGGATCATCATGAGTGAACGCGTGATCGATATGGCGATTCAGTTGAGCGAATTGCAGAAGCACCCCAAGTTGTCGCACATGGCTGGTCACGAACTTCGCGATTGGATTAAGTCTCCGACGCATCTAGTTGTTCAGCCTGCGGGAAGAGACGCGAGTACGGCGTTGATCGAGATCCGTTTCAAGAGTTCGGACGCGGAAGTTTGCCAGCACGTCATCGATGCGATCATTGCTGGTTACGATCGTTACCTTACAGAAGCGTACCGCAAGCTTGGCAATGAAGTGGTCGAGGTGGTCACTAAAGCGCAGGACCAGTTGCGGAAGTCGTACGAGGAAATTGCGAAGAAGAATGCCGAGTTTCGACAGAATGCGCCGCTGGTGTGGTTGGGCGATGAAGGAACAAATCACTTTTCAGAGAATTGCATTGAGATCAAGAAATCCATTAATGCGATCGAGATTGAAGGTCGCAAGCTTCAGTCGTTGGTAAAACATGTGCAATCGGTCGAAACCCAAGGTCGACCACCGGAAGCGATTCTGCAAATGCTCAATACGGATCCGCAACTGCGGAGCATTCTATTTCGGGCTGAAGAAAGCGATGCTTCGACACAGTTCGAAGCCAGGCAATCATTACCCTATTCGACCGCTGACCGCCGCGCGGCACTCGTCGACCTTCAGATCAAGGAACAGGAACTCCTGAACTCCGTTGGTGAAGGACACCCAGCAGTCGCTTCAACTCGCCTGCGTATCGAGTTGCTCAATAAGCAGGTTGAAGCGATGTACGACGACGATCGAAAGAGTGCCTCCGAGAGCAATTCTTTGTCGGCTGATCCGAAGCAGAAACTGCAGTGGTGGAAGGCAGCGATGCAAGATCGCTTGGCGACATTGCATGTTCAACTCACTTCATTGCAGACGCTGGCTGACGAGAATGAGCGGAAGAGCAAGGAACTGGGGCAATACATCAGTCAGAACAATTTGCTGAACAAAGAGCTCGCTTCTGCACAATCGCTACTTGATAACTACACGAGCACACTCAACCGCATTCAAATCTTGCCGCAAGGCAGTCAACTGACATTGCAGACTTTAACACCACCAGCCGTGGGGCACTTTGTCAGCCCAACGATTATGCCTTATTTGCTCGGCGGCGCTGCAGCGGGCTTCATTGTTCTCGCGGGGCTTGCCGTGTTGCTGGATTTTGCGGACAAGAGTTTCCGTAGTCCCAACGAGATTACGCAAGCGCTCGGATTACCAGTGCTGGGCCATGTGCCTCAGATGAAAATGCGTTCTAAGAACGAACAGCGTTCTGTTTTCGATCCGGCAATTTGTACGCTTGATGGTCAAGATTCGTTTGGCAACGAGGCGTTTCGATCCATTCGCACTGGACTGTACTTCCATGACTCGTCTACTGACAATCGCGTCATTCAAATTACAAGCCCGGTTCCGGGTGACGGAAAGTCGACTGTCGCCGCCAACCTAGCGATTAGTATCGCCCAGTCGGGAAGAAGTGTCGTGATCGTCGATGGCGATATGCGGCGACCGCGGATCTGCAAAATCCTAGGCTTAGGCAACGACGCTGGATTAGCAGAAGTGCTGCGCGGCGAGAAGAAAGTCCGCGACGTTTTGCGTGATGGGCCGGTGGCGAATCTAAGTGTGATCGCTAGCTGCTCGCCCGCTCGGAATCCTGCTGAGTTGCTGGCGGGTGAGGAAATGGAGCTTGTGATCGCCGCGTTGCGAGAGAAATTTGAGTATGTCATTATCGACACACCGCCGCTGTTGGCGGTATCTGATGCCACGTCGATCGCTGCTCGCGTCGACGCAGTGCTGCTGACCGTGCGTTTGCGACGCAACGCCAAGCCGCTTGCGTTACAAGCTGCGCAGATGCTCGTGCAAGTCGGTGTGCGGCCGATGGGAATCGTCGTAAATGGGATTACCAACTCGCGCCGCTACGAGTATCGTTATGGGCAGTACGGTTACCAAGAAGCTGTGGTAACCTAGTTCCGCCGACTTTGCATTAAAAGACCCCGCAGTTGCTTGACCAGCTTGATTTCTATCGGTGTCTGCTGTTGGTCATAGCGGCACTTGGAATCGGATTTTCAAAAAGCGGGTTTCAAGGCGTGGGGATGATCCACGTTTTGATCTTCGCTTTTCTTTTCGGTGCGCGCGATGCAACCGGTGTCTTGCTGCCGTTGTTGATCGTAGGCGACCTGTGCGCGGTTTCCTACTTTGGAAAACAGGCTCAGTGGAACCATATTCGACGGCTGTTGCCACCGACCATTCTCGGCGTTGTCATCGGCTGGGTCTTGATGAAGCAATTGAACGAATCGATGTTCAAGCCACTTGTCGGAATGATTATCCTTTCGCTGACCTGCATTCAAATTACGCGCATGTGGCGACCGACTTGGTTCGAGAAATTTCCGCACGAAAGATGGTTTGCGTGGACGTTGGGAATGTTAGTTGGCATTACAACCATGCTGGCGAACGCGGCCGGGCCGGTCATGGCACTCTATCTCATCGCCGTCAGTTTGCCGAAGTTTGAGTTGGTGGGCACCGTGGCGTGGTTTTTTCTTGTCATCAATGTATTCAAGGTTCCGTTCAGCTTTAATATGGGGCTGATCAATATGCAGACGCTCGCGCTCAACGCTGTTTTCGCGCCAGCAGTTTTACCCGGCATGTGGCTTGGGCGGTGGCTTATCCATCGCGTTTCGCAGCGCGTTTTCGATAGCCTGCTACTCGCCTTCACTGCTGTTTTTTCACTGCGATTGATTGGACTTTTTTAAACTTGTCATTTGCGATTCACCCCTGGAATAGACCCGCATTATGTTTGCATCCGCGATCATTGCCAATAAACGCGATGGATTGAGTTTGTCCCGCGAAGAAATCGAGTTCATTATCGATGGCTTCGTCGCGAACACGGTTCCGAACTATCAAATGTCGGCTTGGGCGATGGCGGTGCTATGTCGCGGGATGGACAGTCGCGAGATCGCTGACTTGACAGAGTGCATGTTGAACAGCGGCGTTCGTTTGGAGCGCGCGACGGATCGACCGCGCGTTGACAAGCACTCGACGGGCGGCTTGGGCGATAAGACTTCGTTAATTCTAGCTCCGCTCGTCGCGTGCTTTGAACTGGACGTACCGATGCTCAGCGGACGCGGACTTGGGATTACCGGTGGCACGCTCGATAAACTTGAGTCGCTCGCGGGCTATCGTTGCGATCTCAGTGCCAGCGAGATCAACGAACAACTGCGGTCCATCGGCTGCGTCATCACTGGCACAACTCCAGAAATCACGCCGGCGGATAAGAAGCTGTATGGGCTGCGCGATGTTACTGGCACGGTTCCATCGATCGCGCTGATCACGGCCAGCATCATGAGTAAGAAGCTGGCCGAGTCGCTGGACGCGCTCGTGTTGGATGTCAAATTCGGTTCCGGCGCTTTCATGCGCACGCGCGAGGAGGCCGATCAGCTGGCTGCCTCGTTGGTGCAAACAGGAGATCGCATGCAAGTTAAAACGCAAGCGATCATGAGCGACATGAATCAACCGTTGGGGCGCATGGTGGGTAACGCTTGCGAAGTGAACGAATCGATCGACCTGCTGCGCGGAGGCGGACCAGAAGATGCACGCGAGCTGACCTTGAAGTTGTGCGCTGCGTTGTTAGTTGCAACGGGCAAATCGAAATCAGTCGAGGAAGCGATTCTTCAGTTAGTCGACAAGCTGGAAAGCGGCGAAGCGCTACGACGATTTCAAGAGATGGTTGAATACCAAGGTGGAAAGTTCTGCGATGAGCTGCCGCTGTGCAAAGCGACAGAGTTCGTCAGTGACCGCAGTGGCGTGCTTTCGGCGATCGATGGCCAGTTGCTTGGTCAAGCGGTGATCGAGTTGGGTGGCGGACGGCGGGAGTTGTCAGACGCGGTCGATCATCAAGTTGGCTTCGAGATGCTTGTGCGATTGGGCGATAAGATCGACAGCAAACAACCGCTGGTAAATATCTTTGCTCGAACAGATTCCTCGCGTGCGGTCGCTGAACAGATATTGCGCAAAGCGATGACGATCTGTTGAGAAGCATACAACTTTGTTGGTGCCTACGCGCAGGAAACCAAAAGCGACCAAGCTGAGCAGTGACCGTCCAAGTTGCTGCGTGACATGGACTCGGTTTGCAGTTCGCATGTTTATTGCCCTTAGGCTAAGAATCTAACGCAGTTTAAGTGGTGGCGACTTTCAGTCGCCAATGTACGGCACGTCAACTGAAAGTCGACGCCACGCGAAGTCCTATCAGTGCGTCGCCCCTCCCCAGCCACGCTAACGCGGGCTGACCCTCCCCAAACTGCGTTTGGAGAGGGTGAAGATGGTTGCGAACAATGAATAGTCGCACATCAAGTTAATTGATTTGAAGTCGAGCTGCCATCGCTTTGGCATGATTTTGGCTAAGCGTGGCGTTGACTAGTTTCTCGGTCCGCGATCAATCCGCCGAAGCGAAATCCGATTTTCGTACTCGTACTCGTACTCAGGCGCAGCCGGTACTCGTACTCAGGAGCAGCCGGTCCTCGAATCGAGTAGGAGTACGAGTAGGAGAACGAGTAGGAGAACTACGGGCGAGAAACGCCGTTATACAACCCACATCGAGTATCAAGGACTACCCATGTTCCACGCGAATAGACTTCTTTATAGCTTCATTTTTCTCGCGTTCATCACGCTTAACTTAACTGTTCACGCGCAGCAAAACGCAACTCAGCAGAACGCGCAAAACCAGGCGCGTGCAGAAACGAATCAGCCGAAACAGCCGAATCAAAAAGACTCAACCACGCGTGGCAAAGGCGGTGAGCTGCACCAGACCGCCAGCGGCGATCAACCGGTGATGACAACCCAGCAAGGGATTCCGGTCGGTGACGATCAGAACTCGCTGAAAGTCGGCGCGACGGGCCCAACGTTGCTGGAAGATTTTCATTTCCGCGAGAAGATGTTTCACTTCGATCATGAACGTATCCCGGAACGCGTTGTTCATGCGCGAGGTTTCGGAGCGCACGGCTACTTCGAAAACTACGAATCGCTCGCTGACATCACCAAAGCGAATGTGTTTCAGACGCCGGGTGAGAAGACGCCTGCATTCGTTCGATTCTCTACCGTGGCAGGCAATAAAGGTTCGCAAGACTTAGCCCGTGACGTTCGCGGTTTCGCAGTCAAACTGTACACGCAGGAAGGCAACTGGGACATCGTCGGCAACAACATCCCGGTCTTCTTTATTCAAGATGCGATCAAATTCCCGGACCTGATTCACGCTGCCAAACCCGAGCCTGATCGTGGGTTTCCGCAAGCTCAAACGGCGCACGATAACTTTTGGGATTTCATATCGTTGACTCCTGAAAGCATGAACATGGTGATGTGGATCATGTCCGATCGCACGATTCCGCGTTCATTCCGATTCATGGAAGGCTTTGGAGTTCACACGTTCAGGCTGATCAATGCTGATGGCAAATCGACCTTTGTAAAGTTCCACTGGAAACCGAAACAGGGTCTGCAGTCGGTTACTTGGAACGAAGCGGTGAAGATCAATGGAGCCGATCCTGACTATCACCGTCGTGACCTCTGGTCCGCCATTCAGAACGGCGACCATCCAGAGTGGGAGTTGGGTTTGCAACTGTTCGATGAAGAGTTTGCGGAGAAGTTTGATTTCGATGTGCTCGACGCGACTAAGATTATTCCTGAAGAGTTGGTGCCGATTCGGCCCGTTGGACGACTGGTGCTGGACAAGGTCGTTGACAACTTTTTTGCTGAGACTGAGCAGGTCGCGTTTTGCACACAGAACATCGTTCCAGGCATCGACTTTACGAATGATCCGCTCTTACAAGGTCGCAATTTTTCGTACCTCGACACTCAATTGAAGCGACTGGGCAGCCCCAACTTCACTCACATTCCGATCAATGCTCCGCGCTGTCCCGTTCACAATTTCCAGCAAGATGGACACATGGCGATGACCAATCCGAAAGGTCGCGTGAACTATGAACCGAATTCGTGGGACGCGGGTCCGCGCGAGTCACCGAAGAAAGGCTTTAAATCGTTTCCCGCCAAAGTTGAAGGAACGAAACAGCGCGTACGGTCGGAACGTTTCGCCGATCATTACAGCCAAGCTCGCCAGTTCTACGTCAGTCAAACTGAAGTTGAACAGCAGCACATCGCTGATGCTCTCGTGTTTGAACTTAGCAAAGTTGAGCGCGTCGAGATTCGAAGTCGGTTGGTTTCGCATCTGTTGAATATCGACAAAGGGTTGGCTGATCAAGTTGCCGCGGGTCTGCGATTGTCGGAGATGCCCGCCGCGGCGGAACCCGCTCGCGAACCGATCGCTGATCTCAAGCCGTCGCCAGCGCTGAGTATTTTGAAGAATGGTCCAGAGAGTTTCGCGGGACGTTGCGTTGGCATCTTGGTGACGGATGGAGTTGATGCCGCACAATTGAAATCGTTGATGGATGCGATCAGTAAGGAAGGTGCGACTTCCAAGCTAGTTGCGCCACACATTGGAGGCGTGAAGGCCAGCGATGGTCAGATGATTCGAGCTAATGAGAAGATTGAAGGTGGTCCATCTGTGTTGTTCGATGCAGTTGTGCTGATGGTGACCGAGGATGGAGCGCGGATGCTGAGTGAAAAACCGTCGGCTCGTGACTTCGTCGCGGATGCATTGGTGCATGGAAAATTCATCGCGCACACATCGGCCGCTCAACCTCTGCTCGAGCAAGCTGGAGTGAAGGACCAACATCAATCGCAACTCGTTACGCTCAACAACGATGGCGCGGCCGCTTTCATCCAGCGCTGTCGTCAACTGAGAAATTGGGAGGCGACAGCTATGCCGCCTGCTAAACCGGAGAAGGAGCAAGGGAAATAGCTGTTACTAAACTCTGATACCAACCGTAGCTGCGTCTGCCCGAGACGCAGCTTCATCGCGATTACATCACGGTAGGTTTGTTTCCTAAACGGAGGCGAGCAGGCGTCCAGTGCTTTCGATCGCCTCCCACGGAATCGTGTGCGGCCCATTGAAGTCAATGAAGTTGACTTCGCAATCTGCGTCGAGCAACATATCGCGCAGCCACGCGCCGGCAACGAAAGGCAGGATCGGATCTTGCCTCCCATGACTTTGGAGAATCTTGCACTTTGTCAATCGCGCCGCGGATTCCTTCCACAAGCTCTCACAAATCAGTGCACCGGAGTAAAGACACAATGCGTCGGGTGGCGTTTTAAGTCCACGGCAGGCGACGTCCATAGAGAGCATGGCACCTTGTGAGAATCCGCCGAGTAACAGATTGCCTTCGTTGAGATTGAGTCGCTCGAGAGCCTGCTCGATGGTCGCAGTCAGTTGCGTGCGCGCTGCGTCGATGCCCTCGGGAACTTCGTCGCGAATCTGTTCGAACTGACCGGATTCCATCGCAGCCATCAGCTTTGCAATACTCAGCAGCCACCACGCTCGCGCACCCGGCATTCCTTGATCAGCCAGCGAGAGCGGAGCTGCTGGGAAAACCAACTGCATCGCCTCGTCGGATTCGGCCGCGTTCAGCAACTCTTGAGCAAGTCCTACGAGGTCCGTTCCAGGCGCGCCGAAACCATGACAGAAGACTGCTAGTTTTTCGATTTTTGCGTCACCTTCCGGTTGGACGATCACGCAGTCGAGTTCTCCCAGCCGCTCGCGGCGTGTCCGATAAACTAAGTCGCTCAAGTTTTGCCCTTTGCCGGTTTGGTGAACTTTGCCGTGAGAGTCGCAAGTTTAAATCGCTTGGCTGGCGAATCACGGCGAATCACCAAGGTTTTACCGTACAACTTGGAATTTGTGTAAGGGATCGGAGTTCGCGCCACGAATTCATCCTGCAAAGAGACTCACTATACGCCGATTAAGCGCGGTGGCTGATCAGTGCATCCTGGCTGGAGAATCCCACTAGATTTTTGTCTGAAACCGCTGGCAACGGGGGGCTTAATACTGCTACCATAGAGCCTGCGGAATTTTCCAAATCGAATTTATTCGGGGAGTCAGCCGATGGTGCGCGAAATTCGCAAGCTGCTAACAGGCATTCGAACTCGGCAGCGTCTTGTTCGAGGCGTTCAATGGATGGTGCGCGGAGCGGTGGTTGGAGCCGCCTGCGGTGTCGCGATTGAAGTCGCTCGCATGAGCGGTGCTTCAGTCGATTATTCTACGGTTTGGTTCGCAGTTCTCGCGAGCACATTGATCGCCGGCGCGATCGGTTGGTTGCTGCCCGTCAGTTGGACTTCGACGGCTCATCTGGTGGATACGCATTATCGCATGAAAGATAGTACCGCTTCGGCACTTGATTTCGCGAGCCGCAAAGTGACTGAACCTCTGATGCAGTTGCAAATTGCTAACACGATCCAAGGTTTGCAGCAGGTCGACCCTCGAGCTGTGTTGCCGTTTCGCACGCCGAAGTTGATGCCTGCGCTCGTCGGATTGTGCGCGCTGCTGATCGCTTTGCCATTCGTACCGAAAGAACAAACTGCTGCACCGGAGATTGATCTGTTGGTCCAGCAAGTGGTGAACGACCAAGCTACCACGCTCGACGAAACCATGGTCGAGGAACTGCGTGAACTTGCCGAAGAAACACAAGAGCCGGAACTTCAAGAGCTTGTCGAAGAGATCGAAAAGCTGGTTGAGTCGATGAAGAGTCCCGAGGTCGACGAACGCGAAGCTTTGGCAAAGCTATCTGAAATGCAACAGAACTTGGCGGAAGCACTGAACCAGTTCAACGCCGAGAAGACCGATGCGGAACTCAAGGAATTGGCCGCAGCTTTGGAATCGGCTGAGTCGATGCAAGCGATTGCGGAGGCTTTGAAGGATGGCAAGTACGAGAAAGCTGCTGAACAACTTGAGAAGATCGACGCCAGCACCATGACTCGCAAAGAGCGCGAAGCGGTGGCTGCGAATTTGAAAAAGTTCCGTGAGAATTTGGGAGAGGGCAAGCAGGGCGAGTTGTCCGAGAGTGCGCAAGAGATGCAAGAAGGTCTTGAGAAAGACAATCCTTCACAGTGCAAGTCGGGACAATGTAAAGCTGCTGGTGTTTGCAAGAAACAGGGACTGAAGAAGTCGATCGCGAATTGTCTGAATTGCCAACTCAATCGTTTGTCCGAATGCAAGAGCCAGTGCCAAGCTCAGTGCCAAGGCGGAGCGGTGAAGAAGAGCACGCAGGATTCGAACAAGGTCGGTCAAGCGGCGTCGAATAAGCCACTCGGCGAAGAAGCCTCGAAGCTCGACTCGACGCGGCGCGAGGAGAGTATCACTGGCGTTCAAGGCGAAGGATCATCCGAGCGCGAAACAACGCAGTCGCCTGAGGGCGAGCAAGATGCGGCGTTGAGTTACAAAGCTCGTTACACCGAGTTTCGCAAGCAGATGGAAGAAGTGATCGACAGCGAACCACTGCCGCTCGGTCATCGTGAAACGGTTCGAAAGTACTTTGAATCGATCCGACCCGCGAACAGCGATGTTACGGAATAGGTCCTGCATAGCTGAACTTTTTGCAGATCAATCAAGTGCGAATCCCGACGGTTGGATTGCCTTAACGAAATGAAGCTGGGGCACATGCATGTCGGGATACGCAAGTTCTTTTAACCGCCGGTTCTATTTGATGCAGTTGTCCGGCGGGTTCGCATTGTTGGCGATTCTAGTTCTCAGTCGTCAGGGCTTCGCACAGGATACGCCCAAAGCGATCCATTTTCCGCCGGTTCCGATTGAGTCCGTCGCACGCTACACCGCGCTGCGGGCCGCTGGACCGATTGTCGTTGACGGCAAACTGGATGAACCAAGTTGGAAAGCGGTGACTCGATCGCCAAGGTTCGTGGATCTGATTTCAGGCAAAGCGACCATCCATGACACGCGGGCTGCGGTCATGTGGGATGACGAGTTTCTGTATGTGAGCTACTGGATCGAAGACCCGCTCGTGCAAGGAAAGTTGACCGAGCGCGATTCGCCAATCTACGAAGATAACGACGTTGAACTGTTCGTCGCTGGCGCGGACGCCTACTACGAATTCGAGATAAATTCGCTGGGAACGATCTACGAAGGATTGTTCATCTGGCAAGAAGCGTTTGAGTCGAAAGGGTATAGCAAGATCCCTGAGTTACAGCAAACTCGCGGTGATGTAAAGTTTCAGTCGTTCAACGGCGTTGGATTGACTACGCATCCGCGCGGCAAACGCTGGGCTTATTTAAAGTGGGACTTTCCCGAGTTAAAGTCGGGTGTGCAAGTGGACGGCACGTTGAACGAACCAAGAGATCGCGACCGCGGTTGGACGGTAGAACTCGCTTTGCCATGGGCGGGTATGAAGCTTCTGACGCTGGGCGATGGTCGCAGTGCACCGCCCAAGAATGGCGATGTGTGGCGAATGGACTTTTCGAGATTTAATCAATTCAAGGAAGCGGCGCCGGCAGACGATTCGGGCGGATGGGCTTGGAGCGCACACGGAGTTTGGGATTCGCATGTGCCCGAAGTCTTTCCGTTTATCACCTTCTCGACTGAGCCAGTAAAGCTGTAGCCTGAAGGTGGTTCTAATTAAACGCCGAGTTAAACCAGCTGCGGTCTGCAATCTTGGCCGTCATGAATGATCAATTCGTCATCCTGACTGTTGCGAGCTTCATCGAGCGCGGCTTCAAGTCGCTGCATGAAGAAGCCTGGATTCTCCTTGTGAACAACCGATGCAAGTGCGATTGAAAGCCGATCGGGAAATGGTCCTGCCAGCGATGTGTCTTTTCGCAGCGCGGTTAATCCTTGTTGCATGCGACTTGCACGATCCAAAGAAACATCCATTTGGCTGCCTGGCATAAAGATGCACAGCGTGACTTGGTTAATTCGGCAGATTACATCAATGCCGCGAACGTGAGACTGGATTAATGCGAGTGTGTTTGCCCAACAGGCTTCCATCGTCTGTGGCGAACCGCGATTGAGTCCGACGGCTTCGAGCATCATTGCGGTAGCTGGCAGATTAGCACGACCCAGTTGCGCAAAATGGACTTCTAGCCGCTGCAGAAACACGTTTAGATCGAGCACATCGGCCGTACTTTCATTGTGCTCCGTCGCTTTCATCGCATTTGGCGGCGTTACGGCCACGACCTCCGCGGATAACTTCGCGACCGGATTAGCTACTTCATCTTCAGCGCGAGATAACGTCGGCGACGCAGGCTGAGCCGAAGCGACTTCGGACTTAGCAACAGCGCGAGCCGAGGTTTGCGAAGCTTGTGGCGAAGGAAGCGGCTGCGCTGTTTCGGCAACTTCTTCAAGTTCGACAGCATTCGATTCCATGCGCAACCATTCGTCGGCGCTCAGCCAGAATCCGCAGTTGCGTCCATTCTTCTTGGCGAGATAGAGTCCTTCGTCGGCGCGATGATAAGCCGTTTCGATCGTTTCGCCTTGTCGCAACTGCGTCAAGCCACCGCTGGCCGTCAACTTCAACGTCAAATCGAGATAAGTGATCGGTTTGTTACTGATACTCGCACGCAACTCCGCCGCTTGATGGACAACTTCTCCGATCGAATTGCCGTTGAGAATTACCGCGAACTCTTCGCCACCATAGCGCGCTGCGTAGTATCTGTCCTGACACCACTGCGAAATGCGTTTGGCAAACATGGCCAGCACAGCGTCACCCGCCAAGTGACCGTGGGTGTCGTTGCAGCTCTTAAAGTGATCGACGTCGAGCATGAACAGTGCGGTGACTTCGGCCGACCGCGCGGGCTCGATGCAACCGTGCAAATACTCGTTCAGTGCGCGTCGGTTCGCAAGACCTGTCAGCGAGTCGGTGCGAGCTTCGGTTGCGGTCTGCTCGATCTGCTGTGACTGCTGATGAATTTGATTCTGTGCTTCAGCCAGTTGCCCGTGCATCGCTGCGTTAGCAGCAATCAGTTCATTGATTGCGGAAAGGATAGCCTCCGGGTCTTGGTCGGCTGGATCAAGTCGTCCATTGATGCTGGAAACGCGTTCGCTGTGTGCCGTTACATCAGCGGAGACACGAGTGGTAAGCGACTGAAGTTGGTCGGCCAGAACCTTCAATCGCAACGACTCTTCAACCGACGAATGGGAGGCATACAGCGATCGTTCGCGCTCGGCCTGCTGATGCATGATTGTGGCGACAGCCGCACTTCCAGCGATTATACCGGTCACGGTGCAGAGTATCTCTACCATTGGTTTCCTGGATGGTCTCGTGGGATGATACCAACGCGGTGGCGGACGTTGAGTGATCCGAGGCTGCAAGATCAACGCTGTTGTTAAATTGTGAATCGGTAATTACGATCACGGTCGTCGAACCAGAAAAGAAATTAACGTGCGTATTTTGATTTGCTCGGGAAAGAACTGGTAGCTTCGTCATAGTCCGCGATACAACAACGCAGGCGCATCGCTGCTTTTACTTCGACGGATTCCGGCGCTGTTCTACCAGTAGGGAAATCGTAACACGCATAGCTTGCTTCCACGCCAAAAGGAATGTCACGAACATGCTCGCTCTAATCGCTCATGATGCCCAGAAGGATGACCTCGTTCAGTTCGTTAAGCAGCATATAGATTTTTTTCAAACGCAGGACTTGGTGGCAACCGGTAACACTGGGAAACTATTGACCGAGCAATTGGGGTTACAAGTGGAACGCGTGGCTCACGGTCCCTTTGGTGGCGACTTGATTATCGGCGGCCGCGTTGCTGAGGGTAAGATTTCAGCGCTGCTGTTCTTTCGCGATCCGTTGACCGCTCAACCGCATGAGCCCGACGTAACCGCGCTGCTCCGAGTTTGTGACGTACACTCTGTTCCGCTGGCGACGAACAAAGCCACTGCTGCAGCGGTCGTCGAGTGGCTGAAGAGCAACGCCCGCTCGACATAACAATAATGAAAGATCAACCGGTCGAGATGGGTGAGATGACTCCAGGCAAACCTACACGCCTACAAAACTGCAAAAGCGCAATAGAAACGCGAGAAGCATCACACTTCTCGCGTCCAAAGTTCCGTTAACGAAAGTAAGCAGGTCAGCGCGTGTTGCCGCTCTGACCAGTTGAAGCGCTATTACTGGACCAGCGTTGGTCGCGACGTTGATCTGGTTTGATCTTAATCGTCTCGCCATCGACGCTGACTTCCTCGGCGATCAACGCTTTCTTTCCATCGATTTTTCCAGTCGCTGCAAGCACGCAAACTTCTTCAGCTTGTTTGACGTCCACATCAGCGAACTTCTCTTTTGGTCCAAGGTTTACGAGTCTGCTGCTTCCATCTTCGCAGCGCATTTCAGCGACGAGAAACGAGCTGTCATGCCCTTGGAATCGCGTCGTTCGTGTTCGAACAATATCGCCCTTGAATTGGCGAACAGGTTGGTTCTTGCGCTCAATCTCAATTTGCATGGCTTTGCCACCGGCCTTCAACTTGTTGGCGACTAAAACAGGCTGGTCGTTGATTCGTCCGCGTCGACCTTCAACCTCAATGCGATCGCCGTTGGAAAGATCGAAGCCGGAAAGCTGCTGTTGCTTGCCAAGCAGTACTTTGGCGGTCCGCCCTTCGTCGGTACGGACGCGAGCGATCACAAACTGCTGTTCGCTGTCACGCATGCGAATTTTTCGCATGTCCTGCAGTTCACCTGCCAACTTCGCTGTCGCGGATTGCTGCTTCTTGCTGCCGGCAGATTGACGGCTGGACTGACGGCCAGATTGACTCTGACTTTGTTCGCTTTGGCCCTGCTCGAGGCGATCGCGGCTTCGTTTCTGCGCCATCTGCAAGTCATAAACGAAAATGGTTTCGAAAGCGTCATAGCGCCCGTCGTTATTGTAGTCCACGCCAAGCTTTACCCAGCCTTGAGGCTGGATCCTAAGTTGTTGTGACGAACCGCTCGCAGACTCGGCTTGTTTCTTCTCGCCCTGCTTCTGCTTGGCTTGGTCTTGCTCGCCTTGGTTTTGCTTGTTGCCGTTGCTCGATGACGAGCGGTCGCTATTGTACGCCTGACCTTGCTCTCGCTGCTTCGAGTCTGACTGCTGCGCGAAAACGGGCGATACCAAACAGCAGACCACAAGTGCTTGGACTGCCTGACAGAAACCTCTGTATGTATTGTGTCGCATCTTAAATCTCCAAAATAATAATGTGTTTCGAGTGACAATTGGAACTGGAAACCGAAGAATTCGGCCGGTCTCTCCTAGCGCGGAGGATTGGTTTTACGGAAATCAATATCCATACCAATCATTGAAGACGCCTCTGTCGCTATACCAATCATTTGTGTAGTAGTCGTCGTAGTAGTAATCGTCGTAGTCGTAGTTGTCGTAGACGCCGTCATAGTAGCCGTCGTAGTAGTCTTCGTTGTACCAATCGTCGTTGTCGTAGTAGTTGGGGGTGTCGGTATCGACGGAGGAGCCAGTGTAGTAACCATCGCTATAGGTGTCGTAGTCTTGGTCGTACTGCGACTCGTACTGCGACTCGTACTGGTCTTCGTAGTAGTCGTCGTTGACTTGATAATCATCGCCGTCAAACCAGTCTCGTGGGTCATACCACTCTTCGTCTTCGTATAGGTCGGTACTTTCGTAGTCGTAGAGATCGTCGTAATCGTAGTCGGACGAACCTGACGCAGTCTGCGCGTTGGCAATCGAGCCAACACCGAATACGGCTAAACAAAAGACCGATGCGAGCCAACGCGGCTTCAGTAAAAGAGACATCAACATTTCCTTTCCTAAGGCAGGGACAAAAATCACTTAGACGATGACTACCGCTTACTGAGAGGACTGCACGGAGCAAGCTTCCCATTGGATCGATGGTGGTGCAGAGTTCCGGCGTTAAACACCAACAAACTCCCTGACATTTGCTGGTGTTCGAGGATCGTCGCAGTAACTCGTTCGTCTCGTCTACCTGCGTGTCGGGGGCAGCAAAGACTATTCCCGCAAAGCCGTTCCATCGCCAAACAGTGCCGAGCCCAGACCTAGGAATTTTAAATCGCTGCCGCAATTTCGCCGAAATTGCGGAGCTTTCCGGCATGTGAAGTCAATTGAAAATATCTCGAGAAGATTGCGAAGGCAATTGCGTGATTGACCAGCCAACAAATCATGTCACGCTCAGCGACCAACCTGCTGAATCGCCAACTAACGGCAAGC
>JBGSOM010000142.1:0-3924 GCA_041739135.1 Pirellulaceae bacterium | reverse complement strand
GTTCGGATTGCAGGCTGCAACTCGCCTGCATGAAGCTGGAATCGCTAGTAATCGCGGGTCAGCATACCGCGGTGAATGTGTTCCTGAGCCTTGTACACACCGCCCGTCAAGCCACGAAAGTTGGGAGGGCCCGAAGTCGCTGAGCGAACCGTAAGGACGCAGGCGCCGAAGGTCAGCTCGACAATTGGGACTAAGTCGTAACAAGGTAGCCGTAGGGGAACCTGCGGCTGGATCACCTCCTTTCTAAGGACTATCAGTGTTCACTTGGTAACAAGTGACGCTAATGGTGAGCACAACCTTGACTAAAAACTTGTAGAGAGCTTATCGAACCAAATATCAAATAGCCCACTGGCGGATTTATCTGCCAGTGGGTTTTTTCGTTTTTACTCGGGTGCATACTTCGTAGATCGGTTCTTCGTAGATCGGTTCTTTGTTGATCGATTCTTCGTTGATCGATCTAAGACGAGTCGGCTTCCAGTTTCTGCATTTCTGGTGTCGGTCATGCAACCGTGCGTTTTGCTCGCGCTGTTGGGTGGCAATTCCCCACGCGTAGCAAGAGAAGTCCGGTGCGTCGTAAGAGAAGTGAGTATCCGCTTGTCGCAGTCTAAGGTATTCGGACTCACGCGAGATTCGACAACGTCATGAGATTTAAAAACGACTAGCGACTGTTGGTTTCAAATCCGCTGCTGACTGTCCAGCGCCCCAGTGCAAAGCGGCTAAGCATGTTCACGATCGCGAGCATACTCAGGCCAAGCAGCGTGCTAGTTAGGACGACTGCGAAAAGTGCGTCCGTGCGCAACAGGTTTTGCCAGTTCATCATCAGTTTGCCCAAGCCAGCGTACTGCGCAACGCTGCCAACAAACAGTTCCCCGATGATCGCGCCGATCACAGTCATTCCAGAGCTGATCCGCATTCCAAGGATTAAGTGACTAACGGCGAACGGTATTCGCAACTTGATCAGCGTCTGCCAGCGACTGGCGCCATTCAGCCGAAATAGCTCCACCAAGTTTCGATCTACCGAAGTCAAGCCCGCAGTGACGTTCGAGATGATCGGGAACAGACTGATAATTGTGGCGATCAGCACTACGGTAGTGAACTTGTAACCGAACCAAATGATCAGTAATGGTGCGATGGCAACGATGGGCACGGTCTGCAAAAACACCACATACGGCTGAAAGGCAATTCGCAATCCGGATGATTGGCTGAACAGCATCGCAACGCAGGAGCCGACGATCACACTACTGAGTAACGCACAACCGGCTGCTGCACCGGTTATTAGAAAACCCTGTGTGAGAACTTCGCGTTCGATCCAGGCTATCTTTAGCACTCGAAGCGGTTCGGGGAGAATGATCGGGTGGATCTGAAATAGTCGGACGGCGAAGTGCCAGATAATTACCACAGTTACCAGCACAGCGAAGGACAGCGACGCGCTGATCACAGCCGACCAGAAGTTGCTCGCACGTGCTTTTCCGTTTGCCAATATCGACCCCATCAACGAGAAGGAAACTGAAGTCGGCGATCAGCCGTCTTCGTCTACGCCACTGGATCGACCAAGTTCGAAGTCGAATTCACTCAGTGCCGGAACAATCATAGCTGCAGTGGCAAACCCATACGCGGCGACGATTACTGAAAACACAGTCAGTTCTTGGTCGCGAAGAATGAAACTGGTAATCGCAAAGAAGGTCAAAAATGGCAAGCCGAAGGAGGCGAGCGCGATCGCGGGGCTCGGATTACGACTTCCAAGTGCGACGAACAATCCGGTACCACCGCCGAGAATGATTGCCAAAAACGGTGGCAACTGCCGTGCGAACGATCCGCGAAAGCTAATCATGATCATCATGCACGTGACAATTCCCAAGAACAGAAAGAACAGAGTCCCAAGGCTTGTTCCGATCGCCTTTCGCGATTGACTGTAAATCATCCCGCAATGAATTCCGAGCATCGCGGCGAACACAACCATCACCAGCAAACAACCGATCGTGAAAATGAGATTTTCGGTGTCGATTCCGCCCTGCGACCATAGGTAACTGACCAAAGCGATCGGCAGTACCACCATTTCCTTGGTGACATACAAAACGCCAAACAGTTTGCCTATTAAGAACTGGGAAGGCGTAATTTGAGTTGCCAAAAGTAGGTCGAGCGCCTGTCCATCTCGTTCGTTTGTAATCGAGTTGACCGCCAGAGCATTGATCATCACCAGCGAGATCGCAAAAAACGGAGCCAAGATGCGCGCCGAAATCGGCACGAGTTCGTCGGCTAATCGACTTCGTTGCAATGCCACCCCGGAACTGACCGACCAGTACAGTGCACCGACTGCCGCCACGAAAAGTAAGAGGTACGACAAACGGATAATCAGCAGCTTGCGACCGTAAGCCCAAGTGCACATCTCCCGCCAAAGCACTGGGTTGTTCCACATCTTGCGCGGCGCACGCACTTTCCAAGAACGCTTGTCGGCCGCATTTTCTGCACTGTTTGGCGACAAAGCGTCGTACACTTCATCCGGTTCCGGAGTTTGCATACGCACTTGCCGCGAGGGATTCCAAACTCGCAGGCGACCGACCGAAATAACACAGTAAATTGCGCCCGCGAGAACCGCGAAAATACTGTACACCGTCGCCGCACCTCCAGGAACTGAATTCCAATTCGATTGGCTGATCGGTTGGCAAACGGTCCAAAGTGCGCGAACGGGACTGAGAACTTCTGCCCAGTTTGCTGAAATCTGCGGAACTATCCCCGAAGCGATCGCTTCACAAATCGCAAGCCAGCCTGTGATGGCAAGCAGCGTGAGGGCGAGCGTCTGGAACGTCTTTTCCCGCCAGAAGGCGAACAAATTCGAGAGCGCGGCGCACCAGAAGGATGTCACTAGAACAATCAAAGTGCCTAACGCGACCTGCTGTACGCTCACTCCGCCCAGCAGCGTTATCACCAGCAGCAATGGGAACGCAGCGAATACCAAGTTCGCAATCCCAATCAAGGAAGACGTTAGTTTTCCCAGCACGATCTCGGAGCTGGTCAGTCGAGTCAGCAACAACAGAATTAGCGTGCGTCGATCTTTCTCTTGGCTGACTGCACTGGCTGCAGTTACCGCAGCCAGAAACATCGTTACGATCAATTCCAATGGCATAACGATTTGGAAGACCATCGAGCCGAAGCGGGAGAGGTCGCCGAGATTCCGAACTTGCTGGATTCCTGCCATCAGCGCCCAGGCGGTACACACCAAGCTGAATAACACGATGACGAACGTAGCGCGCTGCACATAGAAACTCGCCCTTCTCGGGGAAACCATCCATTCGCGGGCTAGAATTGGTCCGAACATAGGCGTCTCTGAGGTCGAAATTGAAACAGGGATTCACTCTTAAGGCGTTGTAACGATTGTAACTTCTGGGCGAGCCAATAAGGCGTAGGAGCGCAATTTTATCGCAGTTTGCATCCGCTTTTGATGTGATACGAGCTACGTTACCTGTGGATCATCGTATTGATTCGTTGAAATCGGAAACAATAGATCGTCTTGGAATTCAACATGTTCATCGGGCACACCAAGAAACTGCTTTCTCGCTTCTGGGCAGATGAAAGCGGACCAACGGCAGTGGAATACGCGGTAATCATCGCTTTGATTATCGTCGTATGTATTAGTGCCGTAAGTTCACTTTCGACCGCGACGCGCGCCAGCCTGGATGCATCGAGCAATGCCATCGAAGGTGTATTGTAAGCCGAGGTTCCACTCCCACTTTTTTTGAGGTGAATCTTGGCGTTACGGCAACAAGTTTGGGTAGATCGCAGCGTCAGGGCAATCGAATGTCGACTGTCGTGGACCAATGATTGCTGAGTGTCTCGAATAATCAAGTCCCAAAGTGGGGCAATGGAGTTTCGAGAGCCTTTTGCGACGGAGTTCACACCTTGGCGAGTTCATTTGTTTGTAAAACT
>JBGSOM010000133.1:0-3491 GCA_041739135.1 Pirellulaceae bacterium | reverse complement strand
CGCACGCGGCCCGTTGGGCACGTGGTTAAACGAGGCACTTCGTGCAAAAACTTAACCGTGTACCCAGCAGGCCGCGTTCGATCCAGCATTACATTGCATGGCGTTCGTTTAACCGCGTGGGCAACGCCCCGCGCTAGCGTCGCGGCACGCACGCGGCCCGTTGGTCACGCGGGTAAACGAGGCACTTCGTGCAAAAAACTTAACCGTGTACCCAACGGGCCGCGTTCGATCCAGCATGACATCGATCGACACACGGCCCACAGCGCTCCCAACCGCTGGGCGAATTCCCTGCCTTTAGGCTTGGCTAAAGCGGATCGGGCGACAATAATAAGGACCTTGCCGAGCCACCTGCCGCTCAACTCCCCAGCTTGTCGCGCCGACGTACTTGGTTGAAATCCCGGCGCATCGAACACACCAACGACACTGGTACTATGAACTCATACTCTCGAATCGGAATCTTTGGCATCCTAGCGCTAGTGGCCCTGCGAGTCGGAATCGGCTGGCACTTTTACATGGAGGGAGCCACCAAAGTTCGCGGTAACGACTTCTCGTCAGTCGGATTTCTCAACGCAGCCAAAGGCCCACTCGCAGACGACTTTCAAAAACTGATCTGGGACAACGAAGGCGAAATTAGGCTCGATGAAAAACGAGTTCAAGAGCTCTTCAAAGCCGGAGCAGAGGACGCTGCAAAGCACTTTGCATTCACCGATGATCAGATGAAGCAGCTCGCTACCATCTCGAAACAGTACTCGGAAAAACTCGCGGAAGTTTACAGCGACGCCAAAGAGGACATCAGCAAGTACGTCAAAAGCCGCGAACGCCTAGACGCGATGGCAGAGTCCAGCGTTTACAACGTGTCGAGCATGCGTGGCCAAAAAGAAAAAGTGAAAAGCGAATTGCTCGCCAGTGTTAAACCAACTCTGGCCAGCGTCGAAGCGATTTGGAATCAATACGAACAGCGGCTGAATACCATCGCCAACTCGACTCAACGTAAAGCGGTCGGACAATACGTGTTGGTGAAACCAGGCCAGGGAACTCTGACAACCGAGATGGTCGACAAAATCATTCCTATTTTCGACATGGTTGTAGGCATACTATTGATCATCGGCTTGCTGACGCCCGTCGCGTCGATCGCCGCCGCGTTGTTTTTGCTCAGCGTTGTTCTGTCCCAGATGCCAGGCTATCCAGGTGCAGCTCCAACGTATTTTCAAGCGGTCGAAGCGCTCGCTCTGTTGGTCTTAGCGGGCACTGATGCGGGACGTTACGCAGGACTCGATTTCTTGCCTTGGGCTTGGTGGAATCGAGCGAAACCCGTCTCCGCGCCAGCCACTTCACCAACCGTTGCCACAGCCCGATAATTACTAGCCACAACCTACTTACTCGATTCACATACGTCGGCGTTTGAAAAGCGACTAATCGCAACCCCGCCACAGACCACAATCCTTCATCATCACAACCATTCGAGGTTCAGCCATGCAATCGCTCACTCCTGAACAGAAACAAATCGGTTCGGATAATTACTACGAAGCAGTCGGTGTGACACGACGCGACTTTATCAAAGGTGTTGTCAGCACCGGTGTGGTTTCGGGCGCGGGTCTGGGCGCAATGTACTTCGGCTACGGCAACAAGATGTCGGAACCCGTTCGCGTCGGTATCATCGGCGTTGGTGACGAAGGCAACGTGCTGATCGGTGGCTGTACCCCTGATTACGTTCAAGTCAAAGCGATCGCCGATATTCGTCCCAGTAGCATTCATCGCGCGTTTCACGGCGACTGGTCCAGCGACGCTGCACTCGCCGCTCGCCCAGGCTTGATCAAGCAATACGGCTACGCCTCGGAAGATCAAGCTCGAAAAGAGATCACCGTCTACGATCAGTCCAACGGCGGCATGGAAGCACTGCTCAACGACAAATCGATCGACGCAGTGATCATCGCACTGCCTCTGTTCTTGCACGCTCCTATCGCCATTCAAGCTATGCAGCGCGGCAAGCATGTGCTGACCGAAAAACTGATGGCACACAACGTCGGACAATGCAAAGCGATGGCGCGCTACGCTAAAGAAACCGGACTACACCTTGCAACCGGCCATCAACGCCACTACAGCGTGCTGTACGATAACGCAGTGCACCTGATTCGCTACGGTCTGCTCGGTCAACTCCACCACATCCGCGCACAATGGCACCGCGGCAACTTGCCAGGCAAAGACAGTTGGCAAATGCCATTGCCAGGCGGCGAAGTGGTTACGGTCAACGGCAAAGGCACGACCGTCAACAAGATCGCTGATCAACTGAAGGCATTCGAAAAGGACCTCGACTCAGCTAAAGATCCTATCGAGATTCAACAACTCGAGAAGAAAGTGGCTCAGTGGAAAGCTTGGTCTGAAGACGCAAAGATCGACGCCAAGAGCCACGGCTACGAAGACAAGCAAATCAAAGATCGCGTGCGCTCCGCGATGGAAGAACTCTGTCGTTGGCGGCTGTGGGAACGCACCGGCGGCGGCCTGATGGCGGAACTCGGTAGTCACCAACTGGACGCTTCAACCATTTTCTGCTCCGCGCTCCGCAAGGACGGATCGAAAGCCCATCCGCTCAGTGTGCACGCCGTTGGCGGTCGCCACATCTTCCCAATGGATCGCGAAGCCGAAGACCATGTTTATTGCATGTTCGAATTTCCTGGACCCGAATACGATCCCGATTTCGAAGTTGGTTACTACAGCAAGGAACAGAATTACCCGCCAAAGGGCAAGGGCATTCCAGCCTACGAACAAGATCCAAACAAGAAAGTTGTCGTTACTTACTCGTCGATCAACGGCAACGGCTTTGGTGGTTACGGGGAAGTTGTGCTCGGCACCAAGGGTACCATCGTGCTCGACAAAGAACAGGAAATCCTGCTCTACAAAGATTCCGACACCACGACGAAAGTCGGCGTTAAAGCTGACAAAGGCAAGTACACACTCGACACGCAAGCCAGCGGAAACTATGCGGCAGCGAACAACGCCAAGACAGCCTCCAGCGGTCCCGTCAGTCGCGGCTACACCGAAGAGATCGAACATTGGGCATGGTGCATCCGAAACCCAGATCCAGAAAACAAGCCGAAATGCTACCCCGAAGTTGCTATGGCCGACGCCGTGATCGCACTGACAACCAACGTAGCTATGGCTAAGCAGGCGACCGGAGAAGCTGGTTTCGTCAAGTTTAATGAAGCCTGGTTTGAACGCGATTCCGACGAAACACCAGACGGAAGCAGCGTTGAAAGCGAGATCAACCTACTGAAGGATTGGAAAATCGTTTAGATAATATTCAGGCTGCAAATGCTGAACTGGAACATGTGACATCGAGTTGCCCGATGCTTTAATCCGTTCGCCTGCCTAATGATTGGCATCAAGCTTTGTCCATCGAGCGGTTGGTTTGGGGTCGGCGAGAGCCCTGCCGCGTCCAGTAAGGTTGGATAACAGTCCGTGCTGATGATAGGTGTGTTGCATGTTGCTCCCGC
>JBGSOM010000252.1:0-46964 GCA_041739135.1 Pirellulaceae bacterium | reverse complement strand
TCACAGCGACCTCCGTGTGGTGTGACGACGAAATCAACGCACTTTGTAGTGCGTGTTGCTATCCATGCGAAGGTCGCTTTTCCCTATGCTAGCAACGCCCCTAGTCCATCTGCCAAACGACTTAAAAGCTGGACGACCTCGCAGCGACCGGGAGGGTCGGCAAGCGAGCGTCAGCGAGATTGCCGGGGAGGGCTCGCTCGCAAGTGTTCTGAATCAAGCGTGGCGTCGACTTTCAGTCGACGTTGCAGGGATGGCGGTTAAAGCTGGCGACTGAAAGTCGCCACCACGGGCTGCCTATTTACCGATAACTGATGCAGCCGCAGGCTTTGCCAAGCTGCGAAGGGACATGCCGCCGTTTAAGTTCTTGACGTTCGCAAAACCGTGACCGCGCAGCCAACAGGCAGCCACATGAGCTCGCTTGCCCGAATGACAAACGGTAACCGTCGGTCGCAGCGGATCGAGTTCTTGCCAACGCTCAGGCAATTCATCAACGGGAATCGTCACCGCGCCAGCGAGCGGCAGCTTGGCAATCTCGGCTGCGTTGCGGACATCGACAACTTGGTAACCTTCCAAGTCTTCATCGAACTCGAACAGATTCGGACGATCCTCGCGATCATTCTCTGCCACAAAAGCGGCCATGTGCAGCGGGTCTTTGGCGGATCCAAACGGCGGCGCGTAAGCCAAATCGAGCTTCGTTAAATCGTCGATCGTTCCACCAAAGTGCAAAGCGGTTGCAACGACGTCGATGCGTTTATCGCAGCCCGCGCCACCAACGGCTTGTGCACCCAGCAGCTTGCCATCCGACGGACGATAGACAATCTTTAGCGTCATGTTCTCTGCGCCAGGAAAGTAGCTGGCATGATGAGCCGCTTGGATGGTGGCGGCGCGATGTTCGATGCCAGCCGCGCGACAAGCGTCTTCGTTCAAGCCCGTTGTTCCGGCCGTCAACTTAAACACACGCACGATGCAAGTGCCGAACACGGAGCCCATCGGCGACGACTGGCCGCTCGCCGCATGCGCACCCGCAACACGTCCAGCTCGATTGGCCGGCGCGGCCAGCGGCACGCGAATCCGCTTGTCGAGCACCCCGTGATGGTACTCGACCATATCACCGACTGAATAGATCTTCGGATCATCCGTTTGCATGAACTCGTTCACCCGCACGCCGCCCGACGCACCGATCGCCAGCCCCGCGTTCGCGGCCAATTGCGTTCGCGGCCGAACTCCAACGCCAACGATGACAAGATCTGTTGGCAGTGTCGTTCCATCCGCCAAGTTCACCGCGGTAGCGACTGAGTCTTCGTAAGTCAGTTTGTCGACCGCCGCGTCGAGGTGCAGTTTCACGTCGTTGCGTTTGAGCTCAGCTTGAATCAGTTGAGCCAGTTCGTAGTCGAGCGGCTTGAGCACTTGCGAGCCACGCTCCAGAAGAGTGACTGCAATGCCACGATGCACCAGTTGTTCGACGACTTCCAAACCCACGAAGCCCGCACCGATGACAGTCGCGCGGCGAATCGGTCGCTCGTTCATCTCCGCCATGTTCAGCACCGCCAGGATGCGATCCATGTCGTCGAGCGTCCACAATGGAAAGACGTTCTTCGATCCCGTTTCAAAAAACGCTGGTCGAATCGGCTCCGAACCCGTCGAAAGGATCAACCGATCGTAGGGCAATTCAAAACTCGCTCCCTCAATCGTCGTGCCCGAAACGATCTGTTTCGCGCGATCGATGTTGGTCACTTCGTGATGCGTGCGAACAGCGATTCGAAAGCGATTCCAAAACAGTTCCGCGGTCGCGACCAACAACTTCGAACGCTGTTCAATTTCGCCGCCCAGATGATATGGCAAGCCGCAGTTCGCAAACGAAACCGCAGGGCCTTTTTCCAAGATCGTAATCTCAGCTTGCGCGTTGACTCGCCGCGCTCGCGCCGCCGCCGTCGCTCCGCCTGCTACACCACCCACGATTACGATCCGAAGTTTCTCTTGCTCGCGCACCATCGCAGTTTGCTTTCATCCGTATTTGCATGAAGTTGGATCACCGAAGTGCGCCATTCTACAACGGGGATGAAATGCAGAAAGATCAGCGTTGCGTCAGCCTGATCAGGCTGGCTTTCTCGCCTCACGCCCCCCCGGGAGGCTCGGTCGCAAGGAACGAGCCGACCGGGGAGGGTTGGTGTCGCTATCAACCGCAACGGTCAAACCCAAGCCCTCCCCGAAGCCTCGTTCCTCGGCTTCGACCCTCCCGCGGAGCGGGAGGGTGAAAGCCAACTCCCGCAGCGAGGAAGGGTGAAAGCCAAGTTCGGCTGCACCGAAAGACCGCGTCGACGGGGCTTATCAAGCGAAGCGAACTCCGCGAGCACTCAGTTGCGTTCTTTATCCGGTTCATTGTTGAAGTACGGATTCGGTTCGTACAACCCTTCGAACTCCTTGTCGACCAAGTAATTCATGCGTCGGGACTCGAACGTGCCGCGACCCGAAACGTACAGCAGCTGATCTTCGGGCGGCATCGACAGCAGTTGATCCGCGGAGCGACCGAAGAACTTGCCCCACTCTTCGACGCCAAACATGTTCGCAAACCCGAACGCTTGGATCGCACCGGCGTTATCAACGAATGTCCGCCAGCTCTCGCCGTAGTTCTCCTTCAACTGAAACAGCGATTGGAAAAACAACCAAGGCTGAACTCCGTAACCACGACACAACGTCACAACTGTCTGCAGCAATTCGAACTTGCCAAGCTGCGCACATTCGTCGACCAGAAGCAGAGTGCTTTCAGCCGGTCGTACCTTTCGCGACTGAATCGCGATGATGATCGTCGTTAACCACAGTCGCAGCAGCGCGCGATGCGAGTACAGTTTGGAACTGGGGATGATCATGTAAACCGTGATCGGTTTGCCGCTGATGATGTCCTTCAGTTTGATCGACGATGATTGCAGCGACTGCATCACGCGATCGGAGTTGAAGATCTTTGCGTACGCCCCCGCGCTGGCGAGCACGCTGGGGCGAGTCTCACGTTCGCTTTGGTGCAAGAAAGCTGCAAGTTCGCGATAGGCCATCGACCCGCTTTCATTCTTCGCAGCCAGCAAGTTGGTGGCTTCGTAGATTTTCCCGATCGGATCTTCGCCGACCAAGTGATCGCGAACGGTCGTCAAGTTCGCGGGATAGTGGCCGCTGGCGGCAAGTGCGACCAGCCCCGAGATCAATCCGAGCGCGTGTTGATCCCAGAAGCTCTCGCGCTTGCTTTGGAAGTCGTGGCCAATCGCAGCCGCCAGCGTGACCGCCTCCGACTCGACGCACACATCGGGCAACTTCAGCAAGTCGAGCGGATTCAGCGCGGCGGACTGCTTGGTCATCATGTTGAACGGATCGAGCGCGTAGACTTTGTGACCAAGTTCGATGCGTCGCCGCGCGGTCACTGCGAAATTCTCGCCCTTCGGATCCAACACAATCATCGACCTTGGGTTGGTTAAAAGCGTTGGGATTACCGCTCCCGTACCCTTGCCGCTGCCGATCGGCGCAAAGGTCAACACCGGCAATTCATCGCTGACTTGAATGCCGGACAGGTTTGCGACGACCTGCTGCGCGGAGTCCTCCGGCTGGCAGTTCAAGCAGTGTTGGAAACCGATCTTCGTCGACTCAATTGTCTTTTCGTAACCGAGTCGCACGTACTTGTGAAACTCTCTTGCTAACGGGCGAGGCTTTCTCTTCGAACTTGTAATCACGATTGGGCTTTCTGTGTACAAGACACGGCAAATCTGACTCTAACCGAACCATAAAATCTGTGCGCGCAGGACCGAACCCCGGGCAGGGCTAACAAAAAAAGAAGGTGAACGAATCTCGCGGCCGAGTTACTCCCTGGCCACGCAATCCTGAAGACAAGCGGTATCTCCGTAAAATGCGACGCGCAGAAGTAGCTAGATTTTCAAAGTGTCCATCGCGCGCCGTTCCAACGACTATCGAGAGCCGACCGCAACGGTGCTCTCAACAGCTTGGCTTCGACTCAGTTCGATTTAGCAGACGAATCCCCAACAACTTGCCGCACGCTGCACCTGATTCCGCAACGTGTATGAAGAATCTTAATTGAGTCGCTCAAGTTGTATAGAACTGGTGGGGCCGCATAATATAGGAGCTGCTATTGCTATAACTACTTGTTATTCGGTGCTGAGGATGATGCGCAACCCTGAAAAGACTGTGCGTTGGAACGATATTACGATCGCGGATCTTGTCTTTTTCGAAAAATTGGGAGCGACGATCGCCGCCAATGTCGGAGGCACCATGGCTGTTGTCGCTGCCGCTGCCGGTCTGACTTATGCCCACTGTCATAACACGCTGGGAAAGCTGGAGAGTGTCGGTAGGTTTGGGAGACGCTTGGTCAACCGCGATCTCATGGTGTTGACCAAAGAAGGCGAAGAGGTGCTCGCCTACGCGCGGCGCGTTTTGGAGACCTATCGCGTGCGACCGTTCGGATCCAGCCGCCCGACGCTGCGAATCGCCGCTACGAATCGCATTCTCACCACGTTGCTGGCTTCGTACTTTCCACAGTTTTTAGAGAAGTATCGTGAAGAGACGCAACAGGAATTAAATATCGAAATTCTCGAAGCGACCTTTGACCAGTTACTGACTTGGTTAGAAGTTGGCGAAGTGGAATTAGCGTTCGGCGGAGCTGCGACGCCTGGACACAAGCACGAGAAACTAACGCACAAGCTCTTGCGAAACGATTTGCGAATGGTGCTTGTCGCGCCGCCCAAAGGTTATGGAATGTTCTCGGCGCGAAAGTGCAAGGAAGGTTTCAAAGCGAGTATGAAGGATCTGGCATCAAACAATTTATGTTTAATACGGCGCGATCAACGGGGCCTGTTTCGAAACTTACCGGATCCCGATCCCGGATATTCTCGCATCGTGGTGGATAATTATTCATCCGTACTCGCGATGGTCCGAGCCAACGCCGCTGTTGGACTGGTAATCAACTACAGTTTACCTGGCGATCTGTTGAAGTTCGAATTAGCTGACGTCAGTCAGCACGCGCAAGCGTTCGCAATCTGGGAGCGCGCCGGTGCCCGCCTGTCCGTCGCCGCCCAATCGCTCCGCGATTTCATCGGCGCCAGCAAGAAACGCCCCAAAGCCAAATAAACCTAAGTCGCAACTCGCAAAAAATCAGCCGCAGCCATATCCTCTGCTCGGTTAATAAAAAGTTAGCTCACAAAGTAATGCCCTGCAAACTATTGACAAAGCAAAGTTTTTCATTGAAGTGGCACACCCAGTCGACAATGCCGCCCCAGGTCTTTGCACTTTCCACTGCATTCGCCGACCTACCCCGGACTATGTATGGCGCATCTACTCATCGATCATCGCTAGGACGCCTTGAACTAGGCGACGGGTCCCTCCGATTAGGGTTCGGAAACCGTAAATCAAACTACTACCGTTAACTGAAGAAACGTCGCCCTGGAAAACCTCGTTGTTAACTAGCAACGGCTCGAATGGCCCTCCGTTGTGCACCTGTAAGGCGGCCATGCCGACACCAGAGTAGATCTTGGTCCACCCCGTAGGCGCAGAGGTAGTTCCCCAGAAAACTCTCGTCGGGCGAGGCGCAACGCACGCAACGCCGTTGATTGCACGTTGGTTAGGAATGCCTAGAACAGCTTCGCCGGTAACTACCGGGTAAATGTTAGCGCCATTACTTCCAACTGCTTGCCCAGCGGTCGGAAATGGCAGCAAGATTGGGCTCTTGACGCTTCCTACGTCCCTATATTCGCTTGAATAGACTGCGCCTGTTTCGATCTGCGTAAATCCCTGGGGAGGCGTCACATTCCCATACTGTACGAATATGGACGAGTTCTGCAATTTTCTCCATTGTGTTCCGTCTGAAAACTGGATCTGCCCTTGGGAGAATCGCAACTCCCCAGCATTTTGGACTGACGCAACTACACTCGAATCTGCAATTCGAACTTTGCCATCAACGCTTCCAACCGACTGCCCGCCAGCAAGAATCGAATCAACAATGTCGAACACGGACCCTAAACTTTGATTTACAGATGCCAATTCGCTTTCAACGGTTCCCAGTTGTGCATCGAATGCTGCCAGCCCTTGAACAACCGCATTAAGATCAGCTTGCAGCGAAGCTAGTGTTGTTCGCTGTTGAGCATTCGCAGTACTTGGACGCATCAGCACACCGGTTGCAGCTAAAGCACCTAGAATCGCCATGCGAAGTGTATTTCTTCGCGCGACGCACTGTTCATCAACTATTTCATCCGCAGGTTGTATTTCATTCTCAGTTGACATTTCATGACCCTTAGTTCTAGATGCTAGTTATCATCCGATTTAATGACTTATTGCTACGCAGACAAGCGGCTTGCAATGGGTGTAGTAAGATCACGATCCGTGAAGTGCATTTTTCTCTCGGCGTCGCCGAAGCGTGCGCCAGGTTGTTATTCCACTAATCAGCGCCGTTAGCAAGAGAGAGGAGGGCTCCGGAACTGCGGTCACACTAGAGGACACAATGTTATCAATGTTAAAAGTAAAGGCGACTGGCGCTCCGCTATCAGCGATCAACCGTGCAGCCGTGAAGCTTGAATTTGCGTCTCCTTGAATCCCTAGGAAGTAGACGTTTCCACCGTCGCTAAGTGTGTTGATGAGATCGCTAGTATCGAGGAAGGCGGTTGCACCGCCGACCGTTAACCGAAAGTCGTTGTCCAGTAGTGTATCCGCACTGATGATATAAAGTCCAAAACCATGCCTCGCGGAGAAGGCGAATTGAACGTCGTCACCGTCCTGGAAAGCGTTTCCGCCATCATCTGTCCCAAGAGAAATATTTCCTGAAGGAGCATCGAAGGCGCTTGTCGCCATAACGTTAAACCCGCTAAAGTCGTAGTTGAAAATTATACCACCAGCGCTCGTTCCAGAGCTCACAATAGTACCGTCCGCCAATTCGTCGAAATTGAGTTCGGTGTCTGGTGCCCTGAATGCATCAAATGCAACGCGGCTCGTGAAGTCAAAGAAATCTGCACGGGTCGAAGTAGGAAAAACACCTACAATAAAGAGCATACAAGCTGCCGTTGAGACACTGTGCATTAAGAAATACTCCCCCACAACTTCATTACGATAATTTGCAACTAGTCGATAGGATACTAGTTGGCCAAGTCTAGACTTCAATCATGAAAATGGAAAAATCTTTAGTCGGGTAGAGGGGTTAATCCGGCGGGGTGCCACTGGCGGCTTGGTGTGCCATTAGCGTTGACAGCAACACGTGTGTGAACGAAGGAGGCGAGGCTCACAAAAAGCAGTCGGTCCAATACGCTGAGCTCAAACTGAAAGCCGTAGCCGAGCCCATTGTAAACTTCGAAAGCTGCCCCCATCGAGTCATAGCCTTCTTGCTTCAACATGATTCTCTCCAGCATCGATCCCGAGAACACTAATCTGCACCAACCATAAAACGCAGGCACGGACGTTATAGTGCATTTGATTAGTAGATTTTAGAGTCAATTAGTGTTCTGCTATTGGATGAACCACTTATCCGTGCTTTAGATCTTTATTGAGGAGATCGGGTTTATTGAGGAGATCGGCTAGCGCCTCAGGCTCATTTTTGTTTCTCTGGTACAGTGTCCATCAGCGACTTTTCTCGAGCGGCAGCTTCATCGCTTGAGGGTTTCTTGCCGTCGACCAACTGCAGAACTAACCGGATCGGAGTTCCTTCAGGTGGAATCGCATCGGTCATCGCAGCGAACATGAGACCGCTATTCACTTGCGAACTCTTCAGCGGCACGTCCAACGTCGCAGTTGCGAAATTCGAAACGCAGATCAAATCGCCGCTCTCCGCCAAGTAGCGTTCTTCGCCGGTGTCAGGGTCTTTCCACATGCGGCTGCCTGAGAAAACGAAGTTCGTATCGAGCGTACCTTTCTCAGTACCCAACTCGTGCACCCACTTTCGAGTGTCGATGTTGTGCTTCTTGCCATCCGCGTCTTTCCACAACGCGATCACTTGCACTTCGCTGCCCGTTGGAGGCTGATAAGCTGGTTCCCATACGACCGGTTTCCCAACTTCGCCACCGATTGCAAGCAAGCCTGCGTGAACGACTTGCGCTTTCGCAAACACAGCCACAACCGACTCATGTTCCTTCGTACCGGAAGGGCAAGCCAACATCTCCAACTGGCCCGCGCGCAGCGCGATGTAACCATCGACAACGACACGCTTGGCTTTGCGGTCAACCCACACGCGACTCTGTTTATCCAATCGCGTCATGCCAGGTGGATCGCCGAACGTTTTTTCCACTTTACCGAGCAGCTTTTCACGGCCCGCCCAAGGACTCGGTTCGGATTCTTGCGCAGCCGCAGCAGTCGGTACTTTAGCATCTTGCGCACTCACCTTGGACGCGTAAAACGTGACCGAAGCAAGCAAGGTTGCGAGGAACACAGCCACCAGCGATTGCAAGTAGAGCGTGCTTACTTTTCTATTCATTTCGATCATTTTCCAATTACTTGGTTCGACGTCTTTGACATCGAGCGATCCGGAAGCAAAATGGTGGCTCTCGAAGAAGGCTCAATAGCTCTGTCGCTCAATCAAAGCTCGTCAGTATACCAAATTCTCATGTTCAACTATACGGCAGCAGCTCTCGTCAACAAACACTAGAAACGAGTTCACGCATGGACTGGATTGATCCTCGTTATACCGAAGCAGATGATTCGTCGCAGATGACTAAGGCAAAAGGAAAAGAGAAACGCAAGCCGCGCGTCAAGCCTTTTCATTCGCAAGTCGCAGCCGCGTTGTCGCAACCGCTGGAGGTTTGGTCAGCCGCTTATGGTCACGCGTTGATGCGACTCAAGTGGCCAGCAGGTTGCTCGCTGGAGTCAACGTGGCTGTGGTCCGCAGTGATCGAAGAGCAAGCGAGCGTGCTTGTCCGCGCGGGCGTACCAGCTCGAAAGCTCGCTACGTTGCTAACTGAAACAACAGAGACTGCCGAGCCAACTGAGACAACTTCATCAACTGATGAAAAACCGAAGATTGACGCGGAGCAGGAGAGTCTGGCGAGCGTCGTTAGCTTGATGGACAAATCGCTCGAAACACTCGCTTACCAATGGCTGGACACGGCGGACAGTTCCCCGTCCGCAGCGCTGGGCATCGCCGCTGTCGCTTGGCATCTTCCCGAACACGCGCAACATCCAGCCGCAAATTGGCTGACGCAATGGTTGCAAGATGTTGTCGATCGCGTCACCAAATACAAACCCGACGAAGAGGACGCGGTACTGTGCCATCTCGTCTTGCAATGCGAATTGCCGTTGTTGATCTGCATGACCACAGCCGGTTCGAAGCGCATCGTACAAACGGAAGCCAGCAAGGCGATGGACAATCTCGCGCTGCTGCTCGAACGCGGCGAAGATAAGGCTTACCCATGGTTGGTCCACGGCGCGACGTACCTGCGAGCCGCAGTGGCCAGCGTGTTGCGTTCGCGCGTGCTTGCCGATTCGCTGGGACTGCGCAAGTTCTTCCCGCCTCAGCAGAAAGCGCTGGGCGTGATCTTGAAACATGCAGCGCGTTGGTCGCGCGGCGACGGCACCGCGTTGCTCGGTGCGCCGCAAGTCGCGCCGCGTTCGAAAGCGATTTGGGATGCGGTCGTGAAGCTGGCGAAATCGCCCAAGCCGCTGGTGGCTGCGCTCGATTGCGTGGGCATTAAAACCGATCGCCACGTCGATTTGAAAAAGATCACCAACGGACGACTGCCCGCGATCTCGCACTACTGCGATCAAGCGGGTTGTGCGACGATGCAAAGCGATTGGCGTCACAAGGGCAGCCGCTTTGCGTTCGACTTTTCTGACAACGAAATCTATATCGAAGCGCTTGGACCGAAAGGGCAACCGGTTCTCTCAGGCGAATGGGGCGTACACGTTGAGCTGAACGGCCAGCGCGAAATGCAGCTCGGCGATTGGGAAGAAGTCTGCTGGTTCACCGACAAGGAAGTCGACTACATCGAAGTCGAAGCGAAGTTCGGGCAGCATGCGAAGGTGCAACGTCAAGCGATGTTGTTTCGCAAAGAACGTTTGATGGTGCTCGCCGATGCATTGATCGCTAACGAAGATGGCAACTGGCTGTTGCGTTCGTCGTTGCCGTTAGCGCATGGCACCACGTTTGAAGCCGCGCAGAAAACGCGCGAAGGTTTCATTCACTTGCGCGGTGACCGTCGCTGCCTTGTGCTGCCGTTGCATCTGCCGGAGTGGCGTCGTTCGCTCGCCCCCGGCCGCTTCGAAGCCACTGATGATCAATTGCACGCGACCGTCGAAACCACCAAAGCCCGATGCTTTGCGCCGGTCTTGATCAGTCTCAGCAATGATCACGCGAAGAAACCTTTTACATGGCGGCAACTTACAGTCGCAGAGAATCTCGAAGTTGTGCAGCGAGACGTCGCCACCGCTTATCGCATTCAGATCGGCAAAGATCAATGGTTGATCTACCGCACTCTGGCTCCCGCAGCGCGTCGTACTGCACTTGGCATGCACACGCTCTCAGACTTCTTCGCCGGTCGATTCGACGACGACGGCGACCTAGAAACGCTAGTCGAAGTAGAAGCCGCTGAAGAAACACCTACCACTAACCAATCCACCGCAAACTCGCCCACCCTAATCCAACTCCAAAAAAGCTAGCAAAAAAAACCTAGCAAAAACTCGCTACTCGCCTCTCGCAACTCGCTACTCAAATAAACCGATGCTGCGCCGACCCCAGCACCGCGCACGTCGCATGCTGCTGGCACAGATGCTGCAACTGCGACGCGCTTTCGATAACACCCATCCCAAGACCTTCGACCACCGCGGGCTTGAGATTCGACACCAGGTACACGTGATAATTCTTCGTCGCCTCTAGAATAACCGCTGCCGCTAACGCATCGTCCGCGGTTTCGTGCGACAACTTGCGCGCGATCGAATCCGGCGAACTATGCACGCTCCGCAACTTCTGCAACCCAGCCCCCGGCGACTTCGCGATCTCAGTACACAGTACGATTGAGCCCCCGGGTGCAACCATTTGTTTAGCGGTATGCAGCGCCCGAGCCAGATTCTCCCACGACTGCTGCGACTGGCGACCCTCTAACAATGCGACTACAATTTCGGCGGGCTCATCAGCGACTTGCCAAGCGGTCGCCATCAACTTCTGAGCCTCCAGTTCGACCGCATTGGTGCTGCCCGCGATAACGCGAGCGACGGAATCATCGGCCGCTGGGATCACTTGGATCGTCGCCATCATGCCGACCCACCACGCCGCTTGATCCGCCCAAGCCGTTAGCTTGCGATGCTCCTCGCTCGCATCCAACTTGCTCAGCGCGTAGAACTGGCCACGTGTCGCACGATTCGAAAGCAACGGAAACACCGAATACGCGCCCATGTAATCCAACGTCGACTCGCCGCGGGCACAGGTGATCGGCAGAATCACATCTGCGTCGACGACAGTCCGATTGATGTAGATCGGATCGGAATCCTCGTTCGCGGCCACGTAAGCGATCTTGGAATCATCGTCAGCGTCATGCAGCTCGATTTCGACGGTGTCGCCCAGCGTTGGCAACAGCGCAGCTCGCAGCAATTCCGCATCAGCCGATTCGTGTCCAGCTAGAACCAATACCAGTTGTTCGGGCTTGACACCTGTGTCCATCAAATACTCGACGCAAGCCAACGTGAGGTCCGCCATACTTGGCAGCAACGGATCGATCACGACCGCCACGCGATCCCCTTCGACGATCGCTTTCTCGATCGGCGGAAAATCGATCGGATCCGCCAGCGCGGCGCGCACCTCGGTCGTTAAACCTTGGGTCGTTGGCAAGCCGCAACTTTCCCAGGAATGAAACTGACCGTCGTATTCGAACTCCCATTTCGTGGAGACTCCGAATCGCAATTCAACTTTTTGCATGCATCACCACATCGAGGAACGGACCCGGAAACCAAAGCTCAACTATCGCGCCCCTCACCCGCTTTGGCAAGTGCCCGTAGAAACACTAGTTGCTAGTTGCTAGTTGCTAGTTGCTAGTTGCTAGTTGCTAGTTGCTAGTTGCTAGTTGCTAGTTGCTAGTTGCTAGTTGCTAGTTGCTAGTTGCTAGTTGCTAGTTGCTAGTTGCTATACTCCAAACATATTAGTCGCAGTGCGCTAGCACCGGTTGCCCTTTCCCCTTCCCAACAACCAACAACCAACAACCCGCCCCGAAAAATCCCCATTACCACTTGTTTACCGTCCGCGCTGGTAAAGAATGAATACCACCCCTGTCCTCTTCGGCCCTTCCCCTGCGGCGTTCGTTCTTCGAAAACAAAGCACCATGATCTTGATCGGTACAATGAATTGGTCCAGCACTCGCAGCCGCGGGATGTTCCAGTGCCCCAACTGCCAATCGCGCGAAACCTACCGTCAGAAAGCTTCGCGACCGTTCCTGACGCTGTACTTCATCCCAGTTGTACCGCTCGGCGGACTTCAAGAGTTCGTGCAATGTGGTCGCTGCAAAAACGCATTCGATCCCGCAGTTCTCGTTTCACACATCACCCATTCGAACTCGACGACAGCGAATCCGAATGAAGGCGGTGCATCAGCAACGACCAATCCGACCAGCCCAGCAGAGCCTCGTACGGATCCGTTTGAGAAAGACTTGTTGACCGTCATTGCGTTGATGATGATCGAAGATGGTCAAGTTACCGAAGCCGAGATTAACGTCGCGCGGAAACTGTACGAGAGCATTGCACGGACGAGCATCACGCGCGAGGAATTGGGTCGAGTCTGTTCGCAAGTGCGAGTGCGTCGTGTGCATCTTCCCAGCCTACTGAACTCAGCCGCACAGCGTCGGACGCACGAAGAGAAGCTGTTGCTAGTGCAAGCGATGTTTGGCGTCGCCGGTGCCGACGGCGCCATCACCCCCGGCCGTCTGCAAGCTCTTTTGCAATCTCAATCCACACTCCAAATCGACGAAGCCGAATTCCAGCGAGCTGTATCCAACACGGCCCAATGGCTAAACACCTAACAAAGCATGAGAATTCGAAGGTAGCGCGACTCGCCAGAGTTCCGTCGCATGTCGTAAAGGCAGCTCCATTCACATATACTTGTTCGCCTATACCTTCAAATAATCAGCCGAAGTCGTTCCAACACTCATTCCATTAATCGTGAGACACCATGGACAATGAAGTTTTCAAACAGAAAATGCTCCTGATCGTTGGAACAATGTTTACAGGAATTTCCTCAGCGATGTTTCTCGCTACGCTGGCCGCCGCATCTCAGAACTTGCCAGAATCAGAGGGACTCCTGTACGGGCTTCCTCTGCTGATGGCCAACTTTTTAACGCTAATCAATGCTGGAATTTTGTGTTGCTTCACTGGTGGTGCAAAGCAGCCGAAAATTTGCCGCGTGATATTGGGACTGGCAATTATCTGTATTCTGATGGTGTTCGTTATCGCATTGGGCAAAGCCGCGAGCTGAACTTTGCCTAGGCGCCGCCTTCTGCCGCATACTATTCGTCACTACCCGACTATGTCCATGCAACTGACGCTCGAACAGATTCCGGCTCTTGCCGCCAAGTTTCAGACGCTGGTATTCGATCCAAACGCCGAATGTAACGTTGAGTTTTTCGGCGGCGCGTTTGTTTGGTCGGACGAGAAACCCGATTTCGATAGTTTGAATACTACGATACCGGTTGCACGGTTCTTTCAGTACTTGCTTTGGTATCGCAAATCATTGATTCAAGAGGAGCCCGCTGGCGCATTCACAGAATTTTGGGATGCCTTCAAAGAAGTGTGTCCAAGTTGGCCTGGTTTTCGACCGGAACGATGTGATCCATCGCTGCGCGACGAACTGAACGCGGATGTGTATGCGATGATGAAGAAACTTGAACGCGCAATCAAGGTATGCGACCGGAAGAAGTCGTTTGAACGTTCTGAGAATGCCGGATAACAAGGGTCGTCAAGCAAATGTTCCGCCGCAACATAATCGTGCTGTCCTTAGTCATTGTGATATTCACTGGTTGCAGGCAGGATGCATCATTCTTGCCGAAGGAGTTTGACTCGCTAACGCTCTATTCGCTTGAAAGTGATTTCGACAAGTTGTTGTTGCCAGACGACGCCGAACTTTTTCATGGATACGCCGTTCTGGGTAAAACGGACGTCTCGAAGGAAGTGAGCGAAAAGGTCGTGGCTTCGATCCGATCAGACATTGCGAACGGTTCAACGGTCAGTAAATGTTTTTGGCCGCATCATGCCCTTCGGATTTTGGTCGATGGCAAACCACTTGACGTCTTGATCTGCTATAAGTGTCGAGGCTTTAAGCGAACCGATGATGGGGTGCTGGTCGCGACGTCATTTCCGATCGATGTGAGCTCGCGTCAGATGATCAATGAAATACTACAGGCCAAAGGCATAGACTTATCGCCTGCGGCAACCGAATCCCCTGCGGGGTAAAGCGGATGCAGTACGTGAGCCTCGCGGGTACAGGTTTCGTACACTCACATTGTTGCATCCCTCACGTAAGCCATCGATTCATCGCATCGACGTTCACCAGCCACATTCTAAATCGAAGGCGTGAACCGTCCTCCTGGAGCGCGGACGTCCCGTCCGCTGAACCCGCCGCTTATGCTGAACTTGAATTCGAAGGGCTGAGTGTGCGCAATGCCACGTCACTGGATTTCCAAGTGACGTAACCGGTTACTGCAAGCGGGCCGGACGCACGCGTTCCGAATAAGAGCCTTCCCGGAGCGCGGACGTCCCGTCCGCTGAACCCGCCGCTTATGCTGAACTTGAATTCGAAGCGCTGAGAGTGCGCAATGCCACGAGACTGGATTTCCAAGTGACGTAACCGAGTACTGCAAGCGGGCCGGACGCACGCGTTCCGAATAAGAGCCTTCCCGGAGCGCGGACGTCCCGTCCGCCGAACCCGCCGCTTATGCTGAACTTGAATTCGAAGCACTGAGTGTGCTCAATGCCACGACACTGAATTTCCAAGTGACGAAATTAGTTGCGGCGGCCAACGCAAACGCGTTATACTTCCACGTCGAATTGCCTAACCATAAAACGATTGGAGTGAAGAAAGGCATCAGAAGCGTAGTTCATGTGCGGCCTTCGCACCTAATCAATTGCGGCGGCCGCGGTGTCTGTAGACTTTAAGTGCGAGGTTTAATTCATGATTGAAGGCATCGTCGGGCTGGTAGAGTTACTGGTTGCAGCAATCTCTGCGCTGATTTCCATAGTCGTCGGTTTAACTACCGCGCTACTTCACTCACTTGGCTTTGCTGCCACCAAACTCGGAACTCCACCCGAAGCGAGTGAGCAGCGTTATTCCGCTCGGCGATTGGCAATCGCGTTTACGCCGTTGGCGCTGCTGCTGGTAACCGTTCCCGCGGTATTTTGGTTTGTTTATTGGCGGGTGGACTCGAATCGGTCCAAACGGCGAGAGACCGAAACGCTTGTAGAGAAGGCTGCAGAAAATTTAGCGCAGACCGGTGAGGACGGACGCTTTGTACGTCAGAACGAATTCGCCTTAAAGGACGCATGGGGGCAAGACGTAATCCTTGAGTATTCCGAATCTGACGTTAATGAAACACTATTGGTGCGTTCAATCGGTTCCGATGGCAAACAGGAGACTACTGATGACATTGTCGCAAAGCGGAGAAATGTTCTTCCAATTGGCGACGTAGCCGGAGCGTTTGCAAGACGAATCAAAGATAGTATCGCTAAACCAGCTCGGGAGAAGTGACGCATTGGGCGGCGACGAGCGATTACTCTTTAAGCAGTCGATACGCGAACGAACGCTAAAGTTTATAAAGCGAGTAGGAGGGCCCAAGAGTTCTCGAAGTCTGCGTCAATGCGGATGGCGACGGAAAGTTGCCACCACTCATGGATCGCCTGATCCTGTTGCGTGGAGGCGCGGGCGATAGAACGGTCGCTTTGCCACAATTGCCTTTACGATCCTCTCAGATGAATCTTGTCGTGGAAGTCAATCCGTACAAACCGCCGGAAGGTAACACTGAGACTCCGGATGCCGCGTCCGTAATTGATCGTCGACTCCGGTTTCTGCTGTTGCCGCCGCTGATTCCCTTTGCAGTCCACATGATTGCTCGGTTCTTTATTCCCTCTAATGAAACTCTCTATCTTGCTTTGTTTACGCTGGGCGCGGTCATCCCTGCGTTAGCGTGGTCCATGTCAATGATTGATCGACTGCGTCTGTCATTTTGGAAATCATACCTGTTAACGAGTTGTGTTTGGTGCTCGATATTGGCATCCGCATTCCTTTCGCCGGCACTGGTGGATTGGATTCTTGATTGACTGTCCGACACTCTCGCTCTGGCGAGTGGCGAGTGGCGAGTGGCGAGTAGCGAGTACGAAGAATACGGGATCTTAAGAATTCTGAGCGGGCGGCACGCTAAGTCGTTCGGGGGTTGATTTTGAAAGTTCGGGCCATTGCCGGCTTGAGTGCGCGCGTTGTTGGTGTTGGCGTTAAATGGCGGGGAGGGTGGTGAACTTTCGGACCCAGGGTACGCTCATAGATAGAGTGCTGCGAGCGAATAAAGCTGCGCAAATTCAGCTAAACGATTCAAACTGACTTCGAAAGGGAATGGATGCGCGAGGAAATTGGGGCAGACGCGCAGATAGCGGTTGATGAAGTTGCCGTCGAACCGACTGCGGCGAAATTCTCTGCCGCTAAGCCGAAAGCGAACTTTACTCGGCAGCAATGGGGACTGCTGATGTTGCTAGCCGCGATCAACTTTACGCACATACTCGACTTCGTCATCGTCATGCCGCTCGGCGATCAACTGCGGCAGCAACTGCACATTAATCCGCGGCAATTCGGAATCGTCGTGTCGGCTTATGGAATCGCGGCGATGATTGTTGGTATAGCCAGTTCGTCGTTCGTGGATCTGTTCGACCGCAAGCGCGTGCTCGTCGCGTCCTTCGGCGGCTTTACGTTGGCGACGTTCTATTGTGGAGTTGCGCCGGATTATTCGCATTTGCTGATCGCTCGCTGCTTGGCGGGATTGTTCGGCGGATTAGCGGCGTCGAGCGTGATGGCGGTGATCGGCGATGTGTTTTCTGATGGCCAGCGTGGCAAAGCGATTGGAGTTGTGACAAGTTCGTTTGCGGTGGCGTCGACGGTCGGGTTGCCAGTTGGGTTGTGGTTGGCGATTCAGTTTGGGAATTGGAACGCACCGTTCATTGCGATCGGCGTTTTGGGTGTTGGCGTCTGGGTTCTGGCGGCGATTTGTCTGCCGAGTTTGACGAGTCATCGGACTGGCCTGGCTGTGAATCCGTTAAGACAGTTCGCATCGGTTGTGCAGCACCCGAATCATCTGTGGTCGTTCGCATTTATGCTGGCAACGATTTTTGGATCGTTCATCGTTGTGCCTTACATCGCTCCGTATCTGCAAGCCAATTGTGGCCGCGAACCTGCTGACTTGCCGGTCATTTATGCCATAGCGGGCATCTGCACGCTCGTATCGATGAACCTCGTGGGCTGGGCGACGGATCACTTTGGCGCAAAGCCGATTTTCTTTATCTGTGCTGGCGGTGCGGTGTTAATGACGTTGGTCATTACCAACTTGCATTACGTTTCGTTGTTCGGCGCTGTGGCCGTCACCTGCTGCTTTATGGTCTTAGCCAGCGGACGCATCATTCCAGCTCAGACAATGATGCTGCGAGCCTCCAATCCCGCTCTCCGCGGTGCGTTCATGAATTTGAATACAGCGGTTTCGCATTTCGCGACAGCGATGGGGCCGCTGATCACAGGTACGATCGTTGGTGAAGAGTATGCGGGCGGTCCGTTAACCGGCTTTGCGACCGCCGGTGTGATCGCGGCTGCTTGCGGATGCGCTGCCATCGTTTTTTCTTTTCGTTTGCAGCCCTACGAGGCTCCGATGAGTCCGTTGATTTGAAGCGCCAGCGGGATTTTGCGGCAGAAGGTGCAGGACGGAAAGATGCGGGACAGAAAGTTGCGGGACAGAATGACGGTAGGCTGGTTGGTGCAGATGATGCTTACTGCATTGTTCGAACGAAGAACGGTCGCGATTGTTTTGTTAGCGGGCGTGGTTGCCAACGCAGGTTTTGGAGTCTATCGCGGCTGGGGTGGATCCGGATTTCTGTTACCGTTGTTCACGCTGAACGCGATTTGCATCTCGCTCGGCTTGTTCATCGGTCGATCGGCAGACGATGCAATCCGCAGGTCGCAGGCGTCCGGCGTGTCGGACTCGTGCAAAGAAACCGCTGATTCGCCAGAGGTTTGAAGAGTGAGTTTCAAGTAGCGGCGGAGGGATTCGAACCCCCGACACGCGGATTATGATTCCGCTGCTCTAACCAACTGAGCTACGCCGCCGTTTTGATTCTGTTCGAAGTCTTTAGGGCTGAATTTGCGATTCTAACCCGTTTTGAGTTCGCTTTCCCGTCGGGCATTCGCTTTCGGGATGCAAAGTTTAGCAAGTTGCGGCTCGTTCAACCAGGGAAGCCTGACCGGATTTTTGTTTTTGAATAGTGAGACTGGACAGGCAATGTAACAATCTAGGGAGTTGCTAGTGGGCAAAGAATGTAGGTAAATCGATCGCAGAAGGCGTCAACACGGAGCGATCAAAGCCCGCGAACCGGCCGCTCGGTAGCAGCCGACGGCGCGGGTGTCGTGGCGAGCTCTACTCGGAAAGAGTTTTATCTTATAGCCCCGGGTTGCGAGCGGCAGTGAGCTACCCGGGGAATTGAAACGCATTGTGGGCTTACCTCGAAGAGGTTTCGTCACGTGTTATGACGCAATCCCGCTGGGCAACGCTGTGAAGCATTTTACAGAGGTTGTTCGTGCGATCGCGGGCCAAAGGCACAGCGGTTTGCATAGCCTGGGCCATCGGCCCAGGTTTGTGATCTTTAGTATTTTTCAGAGGCCCAAAGGGCCGGCCGTTTATCTACAAAACGATCGGCCCTTCAGGCCTTTGCTGGCATCATTTTGACTCTTCCTGGGCCGCTGGCCCAGGCTGGGCAATCGAATGGCCCTTTGGGCCGAAATCGCCGCATTTCCTTCGAAGCCACGCCAGCAGAATTGCTCTTGGCAATCGCGTTGGCCGAACCCTGATGATCGCCCAGCGGCCATTGCAGATCGCCGCGCGGCGTGCCACTGGCTTGCCAGTGTGAACGAAGTGGATGTTTACCGAGCGAAAGTAACCGCTCCAACAGATTCAAATGCCGTCGAAAAACGTCGAAGGGGAATCGAAACGCATTGTGGGCTTACCTCGAAGAGGTTTCGTCACATGTTATGACGCAACCCCGGTGGGGTAAAAATGCGTTATCGCCCAGCACTCCCAGGGTAGCTCGCTTACGCTCGCAACCCTGGGCTATAAAGCGGAGCCCCGTTGGGGCACACCGAAAACCTGCCGACGGAAACCCGGAAGATCGCATCAAGTTCGGTCAGCATGCGTTCAATCCACCAGCCTGTGTTCGATCCATAGGTGTCGTGGCGAGCTCTACTCGGAAAGAGATTCGTGTTATAGCCCCGGGTTGCGAGCGGCAGTGAGCTACACGGGGAATTGAAACGCATTGTGGGCTTACCTCCAAGAGGTTTCGTCACATGTTATGACGCAACCCCGGTGGGCAAAGCTGTGAAGCATTTTCATTGAAGGAAATGCGGCGATTTCGACCCAAAGGGCCATTCGATTGCCCAGCCTGGGCCAACGGCCCAGGAAGAGTCAACATGATGCCAGCAAAGGCCTGAAGGGCCGATCATTTGTTTCGTAGATAAACGGCCGGCCCTTTGGGCCTCTGAAAAACATTAAGGAATCAAAAACCTGGGCCGATGGCCCAGGCTATGCAAACTGCTGGGCCATCGCCGCACTCGCAGGAAAAACCTCTGAGAAATGCTTCGCAGCGTTGCCCAACGGGGTTATGCTCCCCGAGCGCGAAGTGGCGTAACCCCGTTCGCGTAATTAAAGCATTCCGACTAAGTCCCAGGGTAGCTTCGCTACGCTCGCAACCCTGGGCTATAAGACGCAATTACTTTGGAGTAGAACGGCGCAAGCTAGCAACTGCCGTGTCGCTAAAATCCAACTAATCGGAAAACTCGGCTCATCTTAACAGTCCGTTTCTGCCGATGAACAACTCCGAAGCCAGCGCGCCTCGACGCGATGGCGATTGAAACGGCTGACAAATCGCTGACTGACGGCATGGATGCTGCGAGCGACGTCGCCTAGCAACGGATGAACTTAGTGGAGCGAATATGGCGGCAACTCACTTGCGACTCGTTAGTGACCAGGATTTCTTGGAAGCTCCTGTGCAGATCGAGCGACCTCGGGTCGTGGTCAGTATGCGGCAAGTGCTGCCGCTTTTGATGGATGCCGCTCGCAACAATCGCAATTGGTTAAACGATTTCTCAGACGAGTCGCTGGAGGTCTCCGCAGACTTCTACGAAGTTCTGCTCGCTTACAAAGAGATGCGTCGAGCCGCTTAGCCGACTCAGCAAACAAACGCAAATCTACACGCACACTCTAAAGCGCTTCGACTTGTACGACGCGCTGTGTTTCTGGGCTGCGATTAAACAGAATTGCGATCATCACAAGCGCAATACCAACGCTGATCGTATGCCACTGCGGCTGATAAAGCCAAGTGTCATTCTCAACTCGCAGACACCAGCTCAGCGAAGGCGGCAATTCGCAGTGGTTCGCAGGCAGCCACGCGAGCCCGATCGAAAGCACATTATTGATCACATGAACAGCGATGCAGCATACGACGCCACCAGTACGCCAAGCGATTAATCCGAGCATCAGTCCCATGATGGTCGCGGCGATCGATTGTTGCAGTATGGTATGCGTGAACCCAAAGAACAGCGACGTAATCAGGATCGCGCGCAGTGCGCCGCCTTGTTTTACAAGTCCGCCGAAGATAAAGCCGCGGAAGGTCAATTCCTCACATATCGCTGGCATGACCGCCAGCAACAGCAGTACAGCCCACAGTGGTTGCGCATAAATCAACTGACTGAAATGCGCTAAGGCGGCCTGAATTTGATCGCCCAGACTGTAAACGTATCGAATGGCATTACCGAGCGCTGTGTAAGTGGGATGCAACGTCACTCCCAGACAGATTGCAGCCGCCAAGTGTGACGGTTGAACATGATGAATGCGCAGGGCGTGACGCAGTGAACGCGTAAGGAATATTGCCATTAACAGGCACGGCATGAGTATCAAACCGATTTGCACCGCAACCGTCATGCGAACAACTGCGTTCCAATCCGCTATGCTCGAACCAGCCATGAATTGCGCGAAGAACATCGCCACGAGTATGATCAAGCCGCATAGGATCGCTTCGGCAGGCGACGCAGTCATTCCGCGGTCGCGCCACAGATGATGCAACCAACTTTGCAAGTTCCAACGATCCGATTCACGGAACATTACGGACTCACTTTCGAACTGACGGATCGCCCACCGAATCGACAGCAAGCAGCAGGCGATCGTCACCATGACAACAACTGGCAAGTGCATCAACGCTTCCGCATAGCGTCCTTCGATCAGCGATCGCACTAGAAAGACCGCGCCCGATACAGGAACCAAACTGGTACCGAGATTCAACGAAAGGCTTGGAATCATAGGCAATGAAACGAGCGGCAGAGTGACCAGCAGCAGCGGCATCAAGTAATACTGCCCTTCTTTGGTACTGCGAGCGAGAGCCGCGACCGCAAGCGCCAGCGCGCTGAAGAACGCCGCCATCGGCAACAGCAACAAGACTAACCACCCAAGAGCATGGATCGGCAGCGGCCCAAGTGCATCTGCGGCTTGAGACGAACCCGCCAACGCAAGTTGCTTAACAATCAATCCAGCAGTGGCATGCATACTGAACAGGTTCAACAGTGCGCTGGAGATACTGAACGTTGCAACGGTGAACAATTTACCCCATACAATTTCATTGCGCCGCGCGGGACTGCTAAGCAGCGTTTCCAATGTCCCGCGTTCTTTCTCGCCCGCACACAAATCGATCGCTGGATAAAACGCGCCGGTAAGTGCCCAGACGAGCATGACGAACGGCAAAACTTTCGACCATAACATCGCGCGACGCACCGAGACTGGCGAAACATCGGTTTGCGACAACGCCAAAGGCTCGACCAACTGCGGACTGATTCCGGCCAACACGAGTTCCTTCGAGATCCAAGATTGCTGCCAGCTATCGAGAACTCGTTGCAGTCGGCTTTGAGCCAGTTGAGAATGGTCGCGAGCCAAGTTAACGACCAACTCCAGTCCGTCGTCAATGAACTTCGGTGCAGTCGCTTGTTCAGCCACTCCATCGCCTTCTGCTAAGTCAGTCGCTACCTCTGGCGCGTTGCCGGCTTCAACCTTGATCGAGGCGGAAGCCAACCGACGTTGCATGTGCGCCTGAAACTCCGGCTTCACAATCAGCACGGCGTCCACGAAATCCAACTGCACGGCGGAACTCGACGTGCGGCGCAGGCCTTCTAAATCTTCGCCATCCACTGGCCAAGGCTCAGTACTGAACTCAATCAATCGCGCCGGTTCGGTCGCACTCGCAGGCAAGCTTAATTTGCGTTGCGGGTCGAGCAGTGGATGGGCTTGGGGCCAATTCTCATGACCAACCACTCGGATCCGAACACTGTACTCGCGATTGAACTGAGCTACCTGCATCATCAGCAAACCGATCAGCGGATAGAGCAGCAGCGGAAGCACAGCGATCGTGAATAGCGTGCGACGATCGCGCAGTTGATCGCGCATCTCGCGATGATAAATCAGTTGAATGTGCCGCCAATTCATCGGTTGCTACCTGCCTCAAGTGTTGGGGCGGCCATTGCCATCACTGCGTCACTGCCCGCAATGGCAGCCTGATGAGCTCGGTCGGACGTACGCAGCAACTTAAAGAACAGCTCTTCAAAGTCCGTTTCCTCGTAACGCTCCGTCAAGTCAGCAAGCGAACCGCTGGCCAAGATACGGCCGCGATAGAGGATTGCGACACGGTCACACAGACGTTCGACCTCACGCATGATGTGTGTCGAGAAGATGATGCACTTGCCACTGGCGCGCAAGCCGCTGATGATGTCGACCAAAGCGCGCGCGACCATCACGTCGAGTCCCAGCGAAGCTTCATCAAAGATCAACACGGGTGGATCGTGAACGATAGCCCGCGCGATGGAGACCTTCTGACGCATGCCAGTCGACATTCGCGCGCCCGCCACGTCTCGAATCTCATTCATCTGCAGATCTGCAAAGATCTTCTCCATCCGATCAGTCAAGCGCTCGGACGCGATTCCATACAATCGCCCAAAATACTCGACCATTTCCCAAGCGGTCATACGATCATAGATCGCAGTGTTGCTCGACACGAAACCGATGCTGTGACGCACTTCGTAGGGGTGTGTCGTGACGTCAAACCCGTTGACGCGAGCCAGACCGCTGGTCGGCTGCAGAACGGTACTCAAAATGCGAAGCGCTGTTGTCTTTCCAGCGCCGTTCGGTCCGAGCAACCCGAATATCTGGCCGGGTTGAACTGCAAAGGATACGTGGTCGAGCGCGACGAATTTTCCCGTCATCAAGTCGGGATAAGATTTCGTCAGTTGTTCCACTTCAACCATCGTGTCCGTTTCCTGTTGCTTGCAGCGATCGATGCAGTGGCGAATGATGCTGGCGATGCGATTGATGCAATGACCAATCTCGCAGCGACCAATGATGCAGTGGCAAATGAGTGAAGCGAGCTTAACGTTGACGTGGCAAAGTTGGCGGCAATGGCTTGCGCTTTACATCGGGCGATGTCGGAGTTGCACTAGGCTGTGTTGCACTTGGCTGTGCTGGAGTTGGTTGTTGTGCAGTTGGCTGTACCGCAGCTTGGACGGGCGACTGGCTCGACGCGTCAGCTTGCTCAGTTGAGCGCGGGGCAACGGCAGCAGCTTGCGGCTGCGATGCACTTCCTTCGCTTGAACGCCGAATGCGACTAACTCCCGAAGGCGACTGAGAACGATTGTCGGCAGTCGGCGCGGCCGAGGCGATCGCTGACAACGAAGGATCGTTAATCGTAACCACAACGCTGTCAGAGCTGCGAAGGCCCGGAATGCGATCCGAAGCGCGACGCCCGATGGTCGATGCAAAGTCGGTTGCACGGCGACCAAACCCAGTTGACTCCATTGGCGCCAACAGGAAGAGTGCACCGAAACCGAAGAACAATCCTGCTACTGTCGATCCGGCGAGAATGGTTGTGCGGCCTGGGCCGACCGGCGTTTCACTAGCGAAAGGATTATCGATGCGAGTCACTAGACTGCACGAAACTGCTGCATCGCGAGCCGCTTGGACTTCCGACAGTTGCCGTTCTGTATCCTGCAACACTTGACTGCGCGATCGCACTTCGGCAATCAAGTTCGCATACTCAGCGCGGATGTTCGCCATGCCTTCAATGCGTTTCGTCAACTGATCTTGTTGCTGTTCTAGGCTAGTCATCCGCTTTTGGATCAGCAGAGTATCATTCACGATAGCTTGTCGAGCCAATCCGAGTTCTTCGCGCAAACGAACTTGAATTTCTTGTTCAGCTTTAAAAGCGGCGATAACCAGCGGATGTTGCTCGGTGAATCTTCCTTGGAGTTGCGAAGCATTGATGCGTGCGTCGGCCAAGCCTTCGCGCAACTTCTTCAAACCGGGCTGCGAATTGACTAGCGTATTCGGGCTGAGCAGTTCCTCGGGACTCGCGAATGCTTTTTCAGCCAGCTCGAGATCCAGCTTCATCTGCTGGTACTGCGCTTCAACTTGACGGAGCTCAGATTTAACACTGTCGAGCTGCAAACGTGCCGAGTTCGTGTTGGAGCCAGCGTCTGTCATACCGCGGAGGTCGCTGAGATCCTCTCCAGCTTTGCGCTCGATCGTCTGGAGTTTGTCAGTGACTGTATCCAACTCTGACTTTGCAACATCGCGCGCCGTCGTCAATTCTGCCAACACTCCGTCAGCTCGCAAACGACGAACTTCTTGCAGGCGTTCGACGAGCGAATCGCAAATCGCCAGATTCAGTTCATAAGCGCGCGAACGTGAACTGTGTTTTGTATCGAGATAGATGACCTCAGTGGTACCGAGTTCTACACCGCGAGGAGCGCGAACTTCCATCTTCTTCGTTGTGGCTTCAATATCTTTTGCAGTTGGCCAAGTCGCTAAATCAACTTGACCAAGAAACGTCGGCTCGGGGCCAACCTTTTGCAATGCATGATGAATAACCTGTGGGTTTCGCGCCAGTTCAATGATCGTTTCTTGCGCGGCTTTCATGTCGGTCTGGCTTTGGAAGCGACCCAACCGCATCACCGCTCCGTTGGCTTCGTCGCGAACCATTAGACCTTGCGAAGCGACCCAGACATCTTTCTTCAGCCACGTGATGTAACAGAATCCTAAGATCCCGAACAGCATGGCGGTACCGATCCAAAGCCAACTCCATTTGATCGAAGTCGAGAAGAACTGAATGGCTGGGTTGTTTGACGATCTAGCTTCTGGCATGGCGACGATCCGGGCAGTTAATCAAACCGAACGTACAACTTGGAAGAGTCCGCAGTGGATCTCTCCGCGCTGAATCTTAATGGCACCTTCGAAATTGGCAGAACAGTTGGCCTTCGTGGAAAAGTAGCACGCAATCATTAGCCATGCTGGCGGGAGCCTCGCGCCGGGCGGGCAAAAAGCGAGATCGTAATAAGCTGTAACGATCGTAACAAAGAAACCAATTAGACTTCGCACGCTTCAATGTCGCTGGTCGCATCGCGAAGAAACGAGAGCACAAAATCGATGGCCGCCGATCGCGGAATGCAGGGCGAAGGTGCTATGCGGTCGCAAAATACTTGGGTTTGAAAGTGTTTTTTAATTCGGTGCGGTTCTTGCGAAACCAACTGGTCACTAGCGCTAACGTTTCCGGGCGGGCGACGAATTGCGAACCGACGTGATTATCTTGGTCTAACCAACGCTGCACGATGCGATGCGCTCGCTGCGATTCAGCCGCAGTGCGTGGGGCTGCGATCGCGCCTTCGATCTGTCCGCGACGAATCAAATACCACACATTCTGCTCGTCCACGCCTGCTACCGAATAAACGAACGTGTAAACACTTTTGGCTTTGGCGATGTCCTCCGCGCGACGGCTGAGCCACTCGATCGCTCGCATGTCTTCGCGCAGCACAGCAGCCTGCTCAAATTGACGCGTTCGCGCTGCATGCAACATCTGCTGTTCAACTTTTTCGATCGGCTCATCATTCTTGCCGGCGAGGAACATCCGAGCGGCTTTTACTTGCGATTCGTAAGTCTTGCGTGAACAACCGCGAATGCATGGACCTAAACAGCTACGAATCTCATGGCGAATGCAGCCGGGACGCATTTCAATGTCGAACAGTTGCAATTGCTCAGTGAACCCTAGCGGCGTCGAGCTGCTGCAATCGCGCAGTTGGAACAGCCGGTTCAGCACTTCGACTGCACGGCTCGCCCGCGCCGCACCTTGCAAAGGCCCGATCCACGCAACCGCTTTGGGATCTTCACTGCGTGCGGTATACAGTTGCTCCGCCGGCCCACGACCGAGGCAAACGAACACCGGCTTCAATCGCTTTGGCATCCCCTGAACATTAAAGCGCGGCTGCAGCGTGCGTATCAAAGCTTGTTCGCGCATCCACGCGGCAAAGTCGCTCGGTTGCCTTTCCCAAACAATCGCCGCTGTCGAGTCGACGATCCGTCCCGCTTTGTCCTCTTCATTATTCGGCAAGAAGTAACTCAACACGCGATTGCGCAAACACTTTGACTTGCCCACGTAGATCAATCGCCCGAGCAGGTCGAGCATTCCGTATACGCCCGGAACCTTCGGAACAAATTGCTTCACCTGAGAACGCAACTCACCGCGCGAGTCCGCTTCGATGCGCCGCATACCCGGCGCGCGATATGGGAACAGTGAATCTTCTCCAAAGTCAACAAACGGTGCTTCATCAAGAGTTGCTTCCATGCCCGCATTCCCTGCATGATTGGTTGAATCAATGTAGTCGGTCGCGCTGTGTTCCAAGCCGAACGTAAACCACAATCCTTAGCGATGCTTTCGCGTCTGTACCCATTCGCGACTGCCGCAATTATGGCCGCGTGCCTTCAAGTAACGCAACTGTAGCGCTCGACTTGGAAGCAAACTTGTTATTGCATGCAATCAACGACTGCGCCACCACATCGATTCGGGCATCTCGAGTTGCTGCGCCTTGGCTTCGATCGCTGTGCGAAATCGTTTTGCGTCGAGCGGATAGCCGGCCGTTGGTTTAATGTCGGGAACGTGTTGCTTCCAGAACTGATTAAAGGAATGCATCAGTCGTTCGCGGAGGTACTTAGCCACCATGGATGCGAGCGCAGTAGGCGCGAAACTATCACCGCCAACTGTAAAATGAAACTCGCGCAGCGGCAAAGCGGTATTGCGATAACTGCAACGCGTGGTCGTGTGCGCCGTTTCGACGAACCACTGATCAGGCAACGCTTCCAATAAAATCGGTAGGTAATTTTTGCGGCCACCTTGCCGATCACAAAAAACGGTAACGGCACTTTCCTGATCATCGCAGAACGAGCGCACCAACTGCAGCGTAGCCGACGACAGCAACTGCCCCTTTGAACCGGACTTCTCCACAGAAGAGTTGAATTGCGATTCCGTAATGATCGCTGCGCGACAACCCAACAATTTTATGGAGCGGGGTCGCAGAACTTCGCGAGCCACATTTGCGAGACGCGAAATCTCCTCTAACGTATGACAAACCGGTACCGGCCATTGTTCAAGTTGCTGGTACCACGGAGCGATCGTTGGCGAATCGTTCTCGTCACCGTCGCCAGTGCGCTTCGGCCATTCGACAAATTGCTTGAAAGTTCCGAGATTATTAGCGAAATCAGGCTGCTTGGGCGCATCCATTCCGTGCAGCAAAGCCAACACACCGGCTTCAAGCGAAGCCAATCCAGCGGACGGTTGGTAGAGTTGTTTCGAATCGCCCAGCGGAATATGATCGCAACCGAGCGACCAAGGTCGCGCGGCGAATGTCGGCACGAGCGCGGCCGAAAGCTGGCTATCATCCAAATCCTCTGGAACTGACCACGCAGTCGCAACGATTAAAAGCGGCCCCAGATTCGGACCGTACCCCGCTTCGTCGGCGCCGATGACAATGCTATTTTTCAAAGCGATCTGAAATCCCAAAAATCAGGTAGCAGAACCATACTTGCTCAGCCATAATGAGGGCTCAAAAGTGGCTTCCAATCGAGAAATCGTGTCCATGATCTTTATATCCCGTCAACTCAAATCAAAGTTGGCCGCCAGCATCGCTTTTGCCCTCGTTTGCTGCGTACAGTATATCGTCGAACCGCTCGCCGTGGCGCAGCAAGCCTTTGAAGCTGGCGGCGCCTCAACAGATCCTTTCGGATCACCACAAGAACCGGATGACGATGCGGAAGCCGCTGCAGCCGCTCAAGCCGCCGCAGCAGCTCAGGCCGAAGCCGCTGCCATGGCAGCACAAAGTGGCCAGCCCGTGCCAGGTGCCGCTCCGGGAGCAAAACCCGGCGACAAGAAAGGGAAAGACGACAAGAGCAAAGACGATGGCCCCAAGAGTGTTCAGCGAGCCGCCGAGCCACCGACGCCACCGAATCCAGAGGAACTGAAGGTCAAGCCGAACAGCGAAGGCTTGGTTGAATTCCAGTTTCGCAATCAACCTTGGCCAGACCTACTTAAGTGGCTCGCGGAAGTTTCGCAAGTGTCGCTCGATTGGCAGGAACTGCCCGGCGATTATTTGAATCTCGCAACACAGCGACCTTACTCGCTCGAAGAAACTCGCGACGCGATCAACCGCCACCTGCTGATGCGCGGCTTCACAATGCTGGACAGCGAAGGCGTCATCTCAGTTGTCAAAGTCGCTTCGATCAATCCATCGATGGTTCCACGAGTTGAACCAAGTGATCTGTCGATGCAACCGCCTCACCGCTTCATTCGGTCTTCGTTCGAACTCGCATTTCTTATGGCCAACGATGTGCACGAAGAATTCAAGTCGATGCTCAGCCCGAACGGAAAGATCACTCCGCTGGTCGCCACTAATCGATTGGAAGTGATGGACGCAGCAGCCAATCTGCAAGACATCTACCGCATACTCAGCGAAGAACAATCGCTCGACGCGATTGCGGATCTCGCACGCGAATTTCCGCTCGAGCACGCAAGAGCAAGCTTTGTCAAAGAACAGCTCGAGATCTTCTTGGGACTTAAAAAGGCAACTTCCGGCGGCAGTTCACGCGGCGGCGGTGACATGATGGAAGCCATGCAGCAGCAGATGCAACAGCAGATGCAGCAAATGCAACAGATGCAGGGGGGCGGTGGAGCACGCAAAGCGCCAGCGACGAAGGAAGAGATCTACCTCGTGGCCAACGATCGCAACAACAGCGTCATCGTTCACGCTCCTCAAAACAAAATGGCGATTGTGGCTTCGTTTATCGAACGTATGGACGTGCCGAACAACCAAGCCGATTTCGAACGTATCGGCATTCGCATGAAAGTCTTTCGACTGGCTTCCCTCACGCCCGGCGAATTGGTGAAGTCACTGTTAGCGATGGATGTCTTGGAGCCCGGAACGAAGTTGCAAGTCGATGAAACCAACAGCGCAATCATCGCATACGCATCGATCGCCGATCAGTACATGATTCAGTCGATCATCGATCGGCTCGACGGTTCCCAGCGAAGCGCGCATGTGATTCAACTACGGCGATTGGATGCGGAAGCGGTTGCGGGAAGCATCAAATTTCTGATGGGCGCCGACGAAGAAAAAAAGGACGACAATCGCAATCGATACTCTTACTATGACTTCGGATATTCATCTTCGCGGAACAATTCCAACAAGAAGACTGACAAGATGCGTGTCGGCGCCAACGTGCAAGATAACCAAGTGCTTGTTTGGGCCAACGAAATCGAAATGGAAGAAGTCAACGGATTGCTGATCAAACTGGGTGAACTGCCGCCACCCGGTGGTCGCGCCAGCACGGTGCGCGTGATTGATGCTTCACGACAACCGGAAACCTACGAATACCTGAAACGTTTGAAGGAGCAATGGGAAACCATCTCACCGAACTCGTTGATCATCCCTGACGCCGATCAGTTCAAGGAGCCCGAGCAACCTAAACCGAAGTCAGCAACTGAACCGCCTCAAGAGAACGCGGTCGCGCCCAAGTCGGATATCACTCAAACACCGCGTTCAGACACACCATCCGAAACGCAACAAGACGCCCGTCTAGTCAGCCTTGCGGATGATGGAGCTGCCGCGAGTTCAACCTCAACAGCGCCCGCAAAATCGGCTGACGAAGTGGTGGATGATAATCCGCAGCAGCCTGAACAACGACGCACCTTCGCACCGCTTGGACGTCGCGCTGCCGACGAATTGCGTGCAGGCAACACGCAAGCAGGGAACACACAATCAAATGACGCTCAGGCTCAGCAACAAAACGCAACCGCGCCGCCAGCCAACATTATGATCCGAGTCGACGAAAGCGGTCGCTTGATTTTGCAATCGTCCGATCCAGCCGCACTCGATCGGTTGGAAGAGATGATGCAGATGAACAAGCCACCGCAACGCCCTTACGATAAGTTCTTTGTAAAGTATGCCCGCGCATCTTGGGTCAAACTGAACCTCGACGAGTACTTCGAAAAAGAGAAAAAGCGTGACGACAGAAACGATCGCTTCTACTCTTGGATCTTCGATATGCCGATGGACGACAAGAAAGACACCGATCGGCAGCTCGGCAAGAAAGCGGAATTGCGCTTCATCGCTGACAACGACACCAGCTCCATCATCGCTATCGGCGCCGATGACCTCGATCGCCGCACCATCAAAGAACTGATCGAGTTGTGGGACGTGCCAGAGCCGACCAATGGCAAGGATGTCCGCTACACGAAGCTGGTCCGCATTAAACATTCCGATGCTGCGTCGATCGTCAGCACGATCAAGGAAGCCTACAAGGATCTGCTCAGCTCCAACGATTCGGCGCTGCAAGGCGGTCAAGGCGGACAAGGCGGCAATCGCGAAAACAAACGTGAATCACGGCAAGAAACCGTCCAAGCGGATGGCGGATTGAGCTCCAATTTCAAAGGTGAATTGTCGCTCGGTGCCGACACAATCACGAACTCTGTTTTGGTATCCGCACGTGGTGAACCTTTGTTGGAATTAGTTTGCGACATGATCGCTGAACTCGACAACGCAGCCCAGCCGCAGGGGAACGTCGAAGTATTGAAGCTCGGCCCCGGCATGGCAAATGGTTCGATGGCCGAAGCGCTGCGCGCGATGCTCAACAAACAAGATCGCCAGAATGACAAGAACCGCGGCAAAGCAAATGGCAATCCAAACGGCCGCAACGGCGATGCTCGCGCCGCGCAAAACCAAGCCGAAGAGTGATCTTCGAAACATCTAGCCGTCATAGTCGATAAACGCGGAACAGGTGGCGCTGTCGACCTTCTTTGCGCGATTGCTAGCGCTTCTCAAACGTCATTGATTTGACGCTGCTAGTTCATGGCCTACTCTTGCACAGCGACTTGTTGTGACAAACCGCTTGCGGCCTGCTCCGTATCGTGCAATTCAGTCGCTCAACAAGTTGCACAAGTCATCGTGACCTCAGTGACTCCCTTCACCTTGACTGCTCAACCGTGCGTTTGGCGGCATGTTTAACTGGAACAATCGATGAATCGACGAACCACGATTGACAGCAGCCATATCAATGCGATTCAGCCAAGTGAATCGACGCTCGGTGAAATGCAAGACATCGTGCTTCCAAACCGCGGCGGCACTCCAGCGAAAGCGTCGCAAGTCGAACAGCAGTACGATCGCTTGATCGATCTCCTTGCCGTTGATCAAACACTCGACGCCGAACCAATCGAACTCTGCGACGAAGAGGCGGCCCATGATGAAATCTTCGCGACCGCTTTTCAATCTAACCGGAACACGCTTGAGCTGAGCGTTGTCATTCCTTGCCTTGACGAAGCCGACACCGTTGGCAGTTGCGTACTGAAAGCGCGTCAAGCTCTCGAGCGCATGGGAATCGCAGGCGAAGTTATCGTTGCTGACAATGGCAGCCGAGATCAATCGGTTTGCATCGCCGAAGAACTCGGTGCTCGAGTCGTCCATGTCGAAGAGCGCGGTTACGGCGCGGCGCTCATGGGCGGAATCGAAGCCGCGAAGGGCCGCTTCATCATCATGGGTGACGCCGACGATAGTTACGACTTTACTCAGATCCACAAGTTCTATGACCGTTTGTGCGAGGGCGCGGACTTGGTCCAAGGTTGCCGTCTTCCAAGTGGCGGTGGAACGATCATGCCGGGCGCTATGCCGCTGCTGCATCGCTTTGGCAATCCGGCGTTGACGTGGTTGGTTCGTACGATGTTTCACGCGCCCATCAAAGATGTTTACTGCGGCATGCGTGGCTTTCGACGCGACCTCTATTTTCGGCTGGATCAACGCTGCACCGGGATGGAGTTTGCCACGGAGATGATCGTCAAAAGCACGCTCTTCGGTGCTCGCATCTCTGAAATTCCAATCACGCTTTATAAAGATGGTCGTCGCGCGCACCGTCCGCATTTGCGCACGTTTCGCGATGGTTGGAAGACACTGCGATTCTTCTTGCTACAAAGCCCACGCTGGACTTTCCTAGCACCCGCGGCATTGTTGGCCGCAGTGGGAATCGTTGGATACGTTCTGGTTTTTGCTCAGTTAAAGTTGGGCGACATTTCGATCGACGTCCATTCGTTGTTGGTCGCCACGTTGTCGGTGTTAGTCGCTTTTCAAGTCGCTGCATGCGGAGTGCTGGCCAAAGTCTTCGCCGGCTTTGAAGGTCTGCTGCCGCGTGATGAACGCCTCGAACGATTGTCGCACACGTTCACACTTGAACGCTGTCTTATCCTTTCGGGAATGCTGATCGCAGGTGGCATCGGCGCGATCGCTTGGACAACCGGTGGGTGGATGAACAGCGGCTTCGGTAACCTTGATTATTCGCAGACCATGCGAGTTCTCATTCCTGCCGTTGGTGCTATCGCGCTCGGTGTTCAAGCTGCCTCGAGTAGTTTCTTGCTGAGCGTCTTAAGACTTCGCCGTCGTTAATGTCGGAGTCAAAATGAGTTGCATTCCAGTCGAAGCAGCCCAACCGCACGCTTCCGTCAGCTCGACACTCGCATTCGATCTGCCGTTGCGGTACAGCCATCGCGTGTGGTGCTGTTCCATCGTCGCCGTCGGCCTTTGGACCGCACTGCTCTCTGCGCTTCTGTCCGCTTACATTCAACCGTCGCTGCGCATTCACGACGAGTTCTGTTATCGACTAGCCGCTGACACGTTGCTGCAAGGACGTCTCGCCAATCCAACACCACCAGCTTGGCAAGCGTTGCAGTCGTTTCATATCATCATGCAGCCGACTTACACTGCGAAGTATCCGATCGGAACCGCACTCGTAACCGCGATCGGTTGGTTGCTAGTTGGCACTCCGCACGCAGGCAGTTGGCTGGCAGCAGCACTGCTCGCCAGTTCAATCACTTGGATGCTGGCAGGCGTATTGCCAAGGCGCTGGGCGTTGGTCGGCGGATTGCTCATTTCGCTTCACCCATTCGTGCAACTCGCATGGAGTCAAAGTCTACTGCACGGATCGCTGGCCGCTGCGGGTTGCGCGCTGCTCACCGGTGGAGCTTTACGATTGCGGCGGCGCGTTGCGTTTCTACCAGCTTGGTTCAGCGGCTGCGGCATCGGATTGCTAGCCGTGTCGAGGCCCTTCGAAGGATTGTGCAGCACGTTGATTTGCGCGTCGCTGTTGTGGTTCGCTTGGCATCGCTGGCCGATCGCGCCTCGGATCATGCTGGCAGTGCGATCTGCAATGATGGCTTCGATTCCAATCGTTGCAACACTCGGATTGATCGTGGCGCACAATCAAGCGACAACGGGCGATTGGAAACGGATGCCGTACCAATTGCATGAACAGCAGTATGCCGTTGCGCCGGTGTTTATCTTCAGCGATCCGATCGTCGAAAACATCGCACCTTCGAACGATGTACCCGCCATGTTTCAGAAGTTCCACGCCGTCGACTCGTTGAACTGGTACATTAACCGTCAAGGTTGGCGAGGCTGGCCACACGGCTTGCGAGACTCAATCGGAGTTCTCTTCAATCTGTCATTCCCATTCATTGCGATGCTGTTGTTCAGCGGCACGCGCTGGCTAAGGTTTCGCGTTCCGCGCGCCGCTTGCCTGGCGATCGCTTTGCAAGTTGCCATGTCGAGCTGTGTGACCTGGGTCTACGCGCATTACCTCGCCGTCTTGTTACCTTGGTTGCTCCTCATTTCACTCGTCGCGCTGCGCACTTCACTTCAAAAACAAAACAGTAATGGAAACAGAATCGCGCAGCGTATGGCGACGGCGATTATGGCGTCAGTTGCATTCGTCCAAGTCGCTTGCATCATCGTGTTCGCCGGTTTCGCGAAAGAACTCGAAGTCAACTCCTGGGCACATCTTCGACAAGAGATCGTCCATGAACTGAACGCGTTAGGTGGCCAGCATTTGGTTTTGGTTCGTTACAGCGACAAACACAACGTGCATAAAGAATGGGTTTACAACGATGCCGACCCACTGCAAAGCCGCATCGTTTGGGCTCGCAACGAAGACAACCGCTGGATCAACGAAGTCTTGCAGAGCTACGCCAAAGACCGCACGGTTTGGGAATTGGAGCCCGATGCACAAGTGATAAAACTGCGTCGCTACGAACAACAACTCGCAGACCGCGAACTTCATTGAAGCTTGTTAGAGAAATATGCCAGCAATGCAGGCGGTCATCAAACACGCAAGTGTTCCGCCAAGCATCGCTCGCAGCCCCAGTTGCGCGATATCGTTCTTGCGACCCGGAGCGAGACTGCCGATGCCACCAATCTGAATCCCGATCGCGCCGAAGTTAGAAAAGCCACACAGCGCATAAGTCATCAAGTGCTTGGTGCGGTCGCTGATCGGATTCTCGCGATGAATCATTTCGCTGAGCTGTTCATAAGCCAAGAACTCATTGGTCACCATCTTAACGCCCAGCAATTGCCCGCCGTCAAGCGCTTCTGCCCAAGGCACACCGATCAACCAAGCGAGCGGAGCGAACAGATACCCCAGCAACCTAGTAAAGCTGAGCGTTGGACTGCCCTGCGAATCGACAAACCCAGCCAGCGCGCCCGCTTGTCCGAGCGCGAAATCGGCTAGAGCGATCAAGGCCAAAAAAGCGATCAACATCGCAGCGATGTTCAAAGCCAAATGCAAACCATCGCTTGCGCCTTGTGCCATCGCTCCGACCAAATTCACACTCTGCGAATCTGCATCGATTGCCAACGATTGCTCGACGACTACGCCATCGTCTTCCGGCACCATCAACTTCGCAATCATCAGTGCAGCCGGACCGGAAATGACGCTTGCGGTGATCAAATGCCCAGCTTCCACGCCCATGCTCGCATAACCCGCCAGCAGACTGCCGGTAACTGTTGCAAAGCCACCGACCATCAACGCATTCAGTTCGCTGCGCGTCATGCGCTCGAGATAAGGTTTGACGACTAGCGGCGCTTCGGTATGACCGACAAATATATTGGCCGCCGCAGCCAGTGTTTCCGGACCGCTCGTCCCCAACGTCTTTTGCATGACAACCGCTACACCGCGCACCACCAACTGCATCAACCCGATGTGATACAACACCGACATGAGGCTACTAAAAACGATGACCGTTGGCAGCACGCCGAACGCGAATGACTTGACCATGAACAGCCGATCGCCAGCCACATGCTGGTTCGCATCCGGGAACAGTCCAAAGACGAATCCACTTCCTTGGCCTACGAAGTATTGAAAGCCCTCGACTGCGGCGTTGGCTTGCTGGAAAAACCACTGCCCCGGAGTTGTCCACAGCACCGCCGCCGCCAAAGCGAACTGTAGTAAGACTCCACCGATAACGATCCGCAGCGGAAACTTGCGACGATTCGCGCTGAGCGCCCAAGCGATCAGAATCAGCACCACCAGCCCGAGCAACGAATTTAAGCGCGGAAGAGCTGATTCGAGCATAACGTGGATTTCTGGTTGCTAGAACGCGGGGCAGTTAACCGACTTGCAAGTGGGACTCGACATGACGAATGGCGTCGCGAACCGTCAAGCCGCGAGCGTCACCCATCGCGCTGTTGTCGCGCAGCCATTCTTCGACGGTTTTTTCGGCTGAGATCACTGTGCTGTGGCGACGGTTTCCAAAGTAGTCACCGATCTCTTTGTAAGCCGCTGGTGTGTACTTGCGAGCGAGGAACATGGCCAACATCCGCGGCTGTGCAATGGTTCGCGTCTTGCTGGAAGATTGCAAACTGGTCGGTGCCAGCCCAAACACTTCACAGACCACACGCTCGATATCGCCCAACCTCACGACCGGCTGGGTGGCTTGAACAAGATCGTACACGGCGTTCCAACATTGATCCCAAGTCAACGCAGCACCCGCAGTAGCTTGCGATGCGACAGCGATCAAACGCTTGACGATGCCATGCAACACGCGTCCATCGCCAACCGTCCGCTCGGCGATCTGCTTGACCGCTTCTGCAGGAATTTCAATTTCGGCGTCCGAAATTTCGCGTTGCAACAAGGCGGCGCGCGTCTTCTCGTCGATCGGCATTAGAGGACTTACTAATCCGCCTCGCAATCGACCGACAATGTCGCTGCCAAGTCCCTGAAGATCGTTCAAGCTGCGATCCGCCGTTAAGATGACCTGCTTGCCACTGCGCAGCAAGATATCGAGCGTATGTTTGAATTCACCCAACGTCGCTTTCTTGCCGATCAGAAAATGCACGTCGTCAACAATCAGAGCTTCGACGTCGCGATACTTGCGACGGAAGATTGGTAGACCACCGCCTTTGATCGCTTCCGTAAAGTCATTCGTGAACTGCTCGCTTGTCATATGCACTACGCGGCGCATACGACAATGCGTTCTTAATTGCTGAGCAACTGCAGCAAGCAAGTGGCTCTTTCCAACGCCGCACGGACCATAGAACAGTGCCGGAGTCATGCGGCCTGGGTCGCTGACAATCATGTTCGCCGTCGTCCAAGCCAATTGATTGCAAGCGCCGGAGATAAACCGACTCCAGTACTCGCGCGAATTGGTTTGACGCTGTTCGGATTCTGTAACAGATGTTGAGTTTGCGACAGTCGACGTTGCCTGCGCGGGTTGCGGCATCTTGATCGTGGCTGGCAGATCGTCGTAGGGCTTTTGTTCGGAGACAACAATAGCGCCAACTTCCATCTTCAGTTCAGCATGCGGGCCAGCGGTGGAAGCGAGTACTGCGGTCAATTCTTTTCCCAACATACGTCGAACAAGTTGGCACGCGAAGTCACTTTCGAACGTCAACGATAACGCTCCGTTACTCCATGACCATTGCGTCTCTGGGGCAATCCAAAGTTCGTAGCGCTCCGCACTAATTCGAGCGATCAGAGCAGATCGCACCTGAGCAGCGATGTCCTTTTCGCTCTGATTCACATCGTGTGACATGCTCAACGCGCACTCCTGTCGGTCAATGTCGCGCCTATCATTGCGTGACTTGGTTCCTATGTTCTGACCTAGCAAACCTTGCTAAGCCCTCGCATTGCGATCGCAGCGTCGACAACTTGGTAGTTGCCTCAACGCAATCACGACTTGCGAGATTCCCTTGCTGGGCGAGGCCGATTGTAGGATTGCTAGCTAAGGTGTCAAACAATAGTTTCAAGTTTTGCTAAAGTCCTCAAACGCGATCCTGGTTCAGTCCCAGAATTCGGCTCATTACCGCTCTTGCTGGCATCGGATGACGACTCAGTCAAACTTACGGCGAGCTGTAAATTATCGTGGAAAAGTTGTTCATTAACAACTGCTTGCGCCGGAAAAATATCGAGCCGATTTTACGCAAGTCATTGCGATTTAAGCGTTTCCGGGTTTACGGCAACTTCATCGAAAACGCGCACAGACTGAGCGATGCGCCAATTGCCGTGGGATGACCACTGCACTGCGGTTAACCACAACTACGATCGGCCCAATCGTCACCGACAAGCTCAAACGTGCCAGATTACGAACCGCTAACGCAGGCCGCAAAAAGGTAGCTTTGAACGAAGGCCGCGGGGGCAGGAAAAATACGTCTCGCCGATTGTGGAGCGTATTTCCTAATTGCACTATTGCAAAGCAATAATCAGCCGCATAAGATCATAACTAAGTTGTTATGCGAATTGTTGTTCGCGGCATTTCAAATCTTTTCTCAGGAGCGTGTTATGTTACGTGCTTTCTACCGTAAGAGGTCGGCCTTCACGTTGGTGGAGTTGCTGGTCGTGATTGCAATCATCGGGATCCTCGTTGGACTGTTGCTACCTGCGGTACAAGCGGCCCGCGAAGCAGCTCGCAGGATGCAGTGCAGCAACAACATCAAGCAAATTTCGCTGGCGTGTTTGAACTATGAATCCACCTACCAGAGACTGCCTCCAATGCAGTGCGGCACTGGGGCTGTCCGCCCTATCGCGCCGCACGGCAATTTTCAGCGTTTTGCGATGTCGGGGCACTATGCTCTCTTGCCTTACTGCGAACAAAGCGCGTCCTACAACAGCTTTGTTACCGTAAACTGGAATCCTTGGGAAAATGGAACCCCAGAACGCAAGCTTGTTAACGAAAGCCGAGTACCTTATCTGAATTGTCCGAGCTCATCGGGTTCAGCCGAACCAACCAACAACGGTCGTACGCGCGGCATTTCGAACTACGGCTTCTGCGCAGGCGACAACTACGCCGCTGGTCAAACATTCAACGGCTCAACTCAAGAGCGCGACAACGATGGACTAAGTGCCGCCAAGCGCGAGATCCGCAACCGAGGCGTTTACGGACGAAGCTGGCCGAAGATCGCCGAAGTGACGGACGGAACAAGCAACACGATTGGCATCGGCGAGTTCATTCGACCTAACCAAGTGCAGTCGGTCGGTATGGTGATCCTGCTTGCAGGTGACCCAGCCGCTACGCCTCCGTTGGGATGCCGAGCTCAATGGACAGGCCGCCAATTTGTGCCATCAGCAATCATTTACACCGGCGACACCGCGCGTGGCTATCGCGCGTGGGCAGGCAATCCGTTCTTCAACGGTGTCACCACCATTCTTCCGCCAAACTCACCATCCTGCATGGTTTGGGCGTCGGTCAGCAATCCTCACTGGATGGGCGGGATCTACAGCATCGGCAGTGAGCACACTGGCGGAGCACAAGTCGGTCTCGTGGACGGCTCCGTGCGTTTCATCTCTGCATCGATTGACGCAGGTAATCCAGGCGCAATCGCACCAACCATCAGCACTGGTGGATTGAGCCCATACGGTGTCTGGGGAGCATTAGGAACCAAGAATGCAGGCGAAATCGCTTCCTTGAATGACTAGTGACTACTTTGGGAAGAGGGCCGCAAGTAATTGCGGCCCTATTTCTTTTTCCAGCCTCGATCGTTTTCTTGAATCTACTTTAGGAGACCCAATTGAAACCATTATTCACGTTCTTGGTACTGACCCTGTCCTGCTGCATCCTAAATGGATGTAACAGCGGTCCCGCTTTACCTAAGACCGTTCCCGCAGAAGGCTTGGTGACGCTCGATGGCACTCCAGTCAATGGTGCGACCGTTCTCTTTATCGGCGAAACGGGCGAATTCAACGCTCATGGCCAAACAGACGAGAACGGCAATTTCAAAGTGAATTCTTTTGACCAGAAAACGGGTGCTGTCCCTGGAAAATACAAAGTCGAAATCAGCAAAACGATTGTTGAGCAGGGGAGCGAGAAGGAAGGCGAAACTTCTGTAAATCTTCAGTACGGATTACCCAAGCAATACGCAAGCTTCATGACTTCGGGCTTAACCGCCGACCTCGGCGAACAAGGCGACACGAATATGAAGTTCGAATTGAAGTCCAAGTAGCTGGACATGGCAAAGATCGAGTCGCTTTGCGATTCGCAGAGTCATAACACGACGCCAGATCGGGATCATGATTTTCCCGATCTGGCGATTTTTTTCGCTCACTTTTACTGAGCGGGCCACTAACTCTTGAACTAGGAACTCAGCGAACTTCGTCGCTCGCACGGAGAGCTGGGGTGATCAGCAACTCGTGCTCGCAGAACTCTTCCGCCTTGAAGTACAGCGCCAACTCGCGAGCCGCGCTTTCTGGGCTGTCCGAAGCATGAACCAAGTTCATTTGCCGCGAGCTCGAAAGGTCGCCGCGAATCGTGCCAGGCGCCGCTTTGATTCCATTGGTCGCACCGAGCATATCGCGAATCAATTGAATCGCTTCCAAACCTTCGACCGCAAGCGCCACAATCGGAGCCGACGTAATGAACTCTTCCAAACTTGGATAGAACGGCTTGGCAACATGCTCTGCGTAGTGCTGCTTTGACAACTCAGGCGTGACTCGCAACATTTTCATGCCGACGATGTTCAGTCCCTTCGCTTCAAAGCGCGAAATCACCTGTCCCATCAAACGGCGCTCAACACAGTCAGGCTTCAGCAGTACGAGGCTTCTTTGCAGCATTTCGAATCGTTCTCCAGTTAGTAGTAGCTAGTGGCTTCGGGAATAAAACTCTGCACCAGTGCATCCAGATTCACGCAAAGCCCAAGTTGTGAGTGTGTCGGCATCTTATAGAAATCGTTGAAATGTACCAGTGCTTAATGGCGGCCATTCTGGCAACAATGCCGGGCGACTGCAACGATAGTTCTAGGCGCCTTGCAGACGGTGCGCATGAGCCATCGCATCTTCAGCGAGTTGGATGTAACGGCGATCTTGAGTTCCAGCAAAGACGCGTTGGTACGTAACGCTCATCGCCGTAAAGTTAAAGGACTCGTGCGGTTCGAGCTCGCAGGCCTTCAAGCCGTGTTCAATCGCCTGCTCGTACTTGCCTTGCAGCGTAAAGATCCTGCACAGAGTCAGGTGAGTTAGGACGTGCGTGGGGGCTTCCTGCAAGATCTGCTCGAGCAATACGACCGCTTCGTCATTCTTGCCAGCATCTTTCAACTTTTCGGCTTCGTTATATTTCTTGACTATGTCGCTCATGAGCTCTCTAACTGCGTGAAGTAACGAGTGTGCGGTAAATGAAAAACGCCTGAAGTTCATCACTCCAGGCGTTTTAATTGTAGCAATTTCGACTAGTCGCGAAACAGAAAGGCCGCTTATTCGCGTGGGCGAATAACACCGGTCAATCCAGCGTAATCGACGCGGTCATCGCGGTGCCAAAGCGGTTGACCGCGTTCAACACGACGACGCAAGATCTCGATCTTCTCAGCCGAACCAGCAGGCGCATCGGTAGGGAAGAACAGGTCATTCACTTCCGGATCGAAATCCTCGTCATGACCATACTTCAGAATGGCTTCGAAAACATTTTTGCAAACATCACCCATTGGGCACCTCGAAGAAATGAAACTGTTTGTAACTTTATATGAACTTTGCGGCCGCTGCCGCCTAAACTGCAATTGTTAACTGCGTACGAAAATTCACAGCAGTTAGGAATCCATTGGTCTCCAACCTCAAGTCTAAAGTTCCCAAGTCGAAAACTTCAGTCTCGGATCTTCCCAAGTCTGAATTCCAGTCTAACGAATTCTCTTCAGGATCGCGAATCGCGAGTGTCCACCGGTTCAAGTCTTCCTTCGAGCGACAAAGCTTGTGACGTCCATTGAAATCAATATGTTCGATCTCTTTTTTCACTGCGCTCATGCTGCAAGAAGAACAGGACACGCGAGCAACCGTGTTACCGTTCCCGAAGTTCTCTTCGACCGTCCCGCAGCCATCTCGGTGTACAACTTTGATGAACCAACTTACGCAAGCTTTCGCCTGCCAACTACCGACCAGATTATTAACTCCTAATTCATAAAGTCAAGCTTTTTCTTCGCAAGAATTCCACTTCAGAAAGCACCTTGACACTTTACCGCAGGGTCACGACCGACATCGTGAACTGATGGGGTTAAGGCGGGTTTAACGCGCTCGAAGATCCACCATGCAAGTCTGGCTTAGAATGTCAACCCGACTTCCCTTGACTGGCAATAATGGCAATGTCGCCTCCATCGAACACAGTGGCGAGCGGTCGCCGGATCAAGGGTAGCTCCTCTGCCTCCACCTAGCACTGAATCAAATTGCGGTTAAGTGACTTGCTTACTCAATGGACACTCTGCAAGAGATGCGAGTGCAGGCGTCACGTTCGCTCCGCGCTCGAATCGGTTCGTCGACTGAGTTCAAGAAGTCCACCCGAAACGCGTTAGATCATTGCCAGTCGGAGTTACTGGATGCCATTTCTGGACACTGAAGAATCTGACCATCGACGGGGAAGCGAATCAGAAGATAAAAAAAGCCTGCGGATGCTCGGCGGAAAGTTTGCCCCGGACGTTTCCGCCACTTTCCACCGAGCGTTCCGCAGACAGTTGTGCCGTCGTTCGTCGTTGATATTGGAATCATATCTCAGAAATTTTCGCGTGCTTGCCCAGAAGATTTTTAGTGGGAAGTCAAGTGCGTTTTCGTATTTTTGCCCAGGTCTTTGCACCAGCCGCCTGAGTGACGCGTAGTATCCGCAAAACACACAAAAATCACTGACAAAAAGCGGTCGCTTGTTGCAATCATCTGTATCTTGAACGCTTCGTTTGTATCCACATTTGTCAACGCATTCACTTTAGCTAGGGTATCGCCATGTCGGGCCTAATGGATCTCATCTCGCAACACATCGGCAAAGATCAAATTAACGCAATCGCTCAAAAGATCGGTGCGAGTCCGGAGCAAACGGAGTCCGCGGTCAGCCTGGCGCTTCCAACTCTGCTGGGTGCCGTCGCACGCAAGGCGGACAGCGATGAAGGCGCGAACGAGTTGCACCAAGCTGTGCAATCGCAAGACAGTGGCGGCATGCTCGGCCAACTTGGCGGATTGCTCAGCGGTAGCGCCGGTTCCGCAATCACATCGGCACTCGGCGGTGGAAGCGGTGGTGGCATGGGTGATCTGCTGGGCAACCTGCTCGGTGGCCGCCAAGCGAAAGTGGAACATGGAATCGGCAAAGCTTCCGGCCTGAGCGCTCCGCAGATCGGTTCGCTGATGTCGATGCTCGCCCCGCTGGTCATGGGAACGCTGAGCAAAACCGTTCAATCCAAGAACATGGATGCAGGCGGAATGGCCGGCATGCTACGTGACGAGAAGAAATCCATGGAGAATCAAGCCTCGGGCGGGCTGCTCTCGGGTCTGCTCGATCAAGACGGCGATGGCGACTTCGATTTTCAAGATATAATGAAACTTGGCATGAAGAAGTTGTTCGGTCGCTAAACTTGCGGTCCGTAAGGTGGCGGTGAAGCGAACTTTGTTTGGCCGACGCACCGATCGCACGCAATTGTGAAGTTCAATGTCCACAACGACTGCAAATCCTAAACTCCGCGACCCCGACGAAGCTCCAACCGCCGCGGTCGTGATTTGGGATGGGCAGTGCAACTTCTGTCGCGCGCAAGTCGAGCGACTACGCCACTTCGATTCTAAAGAGCGGCTGAGCTATCTGAGCCTGCATGACATTCGAGTGAGTGCGCGTTACCCGGAGCTGAGTTTCGAACAATTGATGGCGCAGTTGTGGGTGGTGACTCCAGACCGGCGAATGTTCGGAGGCGCGGACGCTTTTCGCTACCTCAGCCGGTACCTGCCGCGATTGTGGTGGCTCGCTCCGATTATGCACATTCCATTCGCGATGCCTCTGTGGCGCTACCTTTATCGAATCATCGCCGAGCGTCGCTATCGCATCGCTGGAAAGAACTGCGACGGAGGAACTTGCCAACTCCACGCGCGGCCTTCGGCTGCGGCTAAGCATCACGCGAAGTAGCTGACCGCGTTCTCGAACAGTTTCCGACCTTCGCCGTGTTCCGGTTGCTCCGTCCGCCGAGTCCAGAACGGATGATGCGTTGCATCCAAGTGACGCTCTGGATGCGGCATCAATCCAAACACGCGGCCAGTCGGATCCGAAATTCCCGCCACATTGAACTGCGCTCCGTTCGGATTGTTGGGAAAGTCGAGCGGTGCGTCCGAAGTGCATCCGTCCGCAGCGCAGTAACGCAAACCCAACTGGCCAGCCGCCTTCAGTTTCGCGATCGTCGCTTCATCGCGGACCGCAAAACGGCCTTCCGCATGAGCCATCGGCAAGTACATCGTGTCGATATCGCGCAGGAAGATGCTATTCGAATCCATATTCTTCAGATGCACCCAACGATCTTCGAAACGACCGTGCGCGTTCAGAGCTAACGTGGCTGGCGGATTTTCTTCTTCGCCCGGAAAGAAAATACCCAGCCGCATCATCACTTGAAATCCATTGCAGATCCCCAAGACCAAGCGATCGTGACTGCGCATCTGATTGACCAAGTCCACCAGATGCACCTTCAGTCGCTGAGCCAGGATGCGGCCGGCTGCGATGTCATCACCGTAACTGAATCCGCCGGGCAAGCAGAGAATTTGACAGTTGTCGCCCAACGACGGAGTTTCAATCAACTGGTTGATATGAACACTCGTGACAGTTGCGCCGACGGATTCGAAGGCGAATGCCGTTTCGACGTCACAGTTCGTTCCCGGAGCTCGAAGAAGGAGCACTCTCGGATTCGACATCAAACTTTTCCTGTCCGCGTTATGTTGCTGCTGCCTAGGTTGTGAATTTACGACTCAAGCCGAGCGATTGGCGACCATCTTTTGCATGCAGCAGTCTCAACAGCCTAACAAAGTCGTGGAAAGCTGGAAGGGGATTAGTCCGCTGCGCGTTCGTCCGCTTGACGGGCTGCCAATAATCCTCAGTATTTGTGAGTCATCCGTTCGACTTTTCGATCCATTCCTGCCGCATCTTCAAAGCTCTAGACTATGTCCGACCAGATCCCATTCGACTCGATTCTGCTGGTCTCTTTCGGCGGTCCGGAAGGTCCTGATGAAGTGCTTCCCTTCTTGGAAAATGTCCTTCGCGGCAAGAATGTTCCGCGCGAACGCATGCTAGAAGTGGTCGAACACTATCAGCACTTTGGCGGTGTCAGCCCCATCAACGCTCAGAATCGTGCGCTGATCGCAGCACTTCGCACCGAATTGGATTCCGCGGGCATCGACCTGCCGATCTACTGGGGAAATCGTAACTGGCATCCGTTGCTAGCCGATACGCTCCGCGACATGCAGAACGATGGTAAACGTCGCGCCGTCGCATTCTTCACCAGCATGTTCAGTTGCTATTCCGGTTGCCGACAATATCGCGAGAACATCCAAGTTGCCCAGCAAGAAGTCGGTGATGGTGCACCGAGCGTCGAGAAAGTGCGCAAAGGTTTCAATCATCCGCTGTTCATCGAAGCTCAAGCGGACCTCGTGCGGCAAAGTCTTGAACAAATCGATGCACCGAAGCGAGCCGCTGCGAAATTACTTTTCACTGCGCACAGTATTCCGATGTCGATGGCTGACAACAGCAACTACGTGAAACAACTGAGAGAAGCCGCGAAGCTGGTCGCCACCAGCGTCGGTTCTGAAAACTGGGAACTTGTATTCCAAAGCCGAAGCGGGCCACCGCAACAACCGTGGCTCGAACCGGACGTCTGCGATCGAATCGAAGAACTTGCCGCCGAAGGCGCGCAAGACGTAGCGATCATTCCGCTCGGATTCGTGTCCGATCATATGGAAGTGCTCTTCGATCTCGACACCGAAGCCCAAGACATCTCCGAGAAGCATTCGATCGGGATGGTCCGCGTTCCATCCGTTGGAACCCATCCGCTATTTGTTCAGATGATTCGCGAGCTAATTCAAGAACGCATCGAAAATTGGCCGACCCGCGCGGCGATCGGTGATCTCCCGGCCAGCCACGATGTTTGTCCCGTCGACTGCTGCCTTTACCCGCAACCACAACGACGCCCGAGCTGATTTAAGTCAGGCTCAAGCGACTTCTTCATTTGGCAATTCCGGCTCGCAGTTGGTTGGACAGTTAAAGACTTTGCCTGCGGTAGGCAGTTGTTCTTTCCAACTATGATCCGGTTGCTTCTTCGGCAACTCACCAGCCAGCACTTCCAATTCGTGCCCTTCTCGGAGCAAACGCCCCGCATGCCGAGCTGGCAAGCGGACGTGAATTTCCAAGTGGTCATCGTTGTACTGCTTGCTCAACACATCACCGACTTTGGTCAACCAAGCTTGCGTGCGACCATCGGACAGCGGCAACCGCATACTGATCGTTACAAAATCTTCGCTCAACATCGAACTGACATGCGCCGCCAACTCGCTTAAACCTTGACCCGACTTGGCACTGATCGCAATCGAATGCGGGTAGCGATTCTGCACAACTTGCAATCGTTCGGCCGCACCGGGCAGATCGATCTTGTTGATGACCAACACCGTTTGCTTTTCGTCGATCTCCAAGTCGTGCAGTACTTTGTACACCGCCGAAATTTGATCGAGCACCGACGGATTGCTCGCATCGCACACGTGCAGTAGCAAATCCGCTTGGCGGCTCTCTTCCAAAGTCGCGCGGAAGCTTGCCACCAAATGGTGAGGCAGGTCGCGAATAAATCCGACGGTATCGCTGAGCAGAACAGGCCCCCAGCTCGGCAAATTCCAGCGCCGCGTCCGCGTATCGAGCGTCGCGAACAACTTATCGACCGCTTCGACGTCCGCAGAAGTCAACGTGTTCATCAACGTGCTTTTGCCTGCGTTGGTGTAACCAACCAACGAGACTTTCAAGTAATCGCGACGGCCCGCAACCTCACGCTCTTTGCGACGTTCGACTTTCTGCAAGTCCATCTTCAGTTCGTGGATGCGACGCAGCGCTAACCGTCGGTCAACTTCCAATTGCTTTTCACCTGGACCACGCATCCCCACGCCCATGCTTTGACGCGACAAGTGAGTCCACATACGTTTCAACCGCGGCAACGAATACTCGAGCTGCGCGAGTTCGACCGCCAAACGCGCTTCGTGTGTCCGCGCGTTCGAAGCAAAGATGTCGAGAATCAACTCGGTGCGATCGATGACTTTGGTGCCAACCTCTTTTTCGATATTCCGAGTCTGGCCGGGCGTTAAGTCGTTATCAAAGATGACCAC
>JBGSOM010000049.1:0-9184 GCA_041739135.1 Pirellulaceae bacterium | reverse complement strand
TTCACTCTGCTTATGGCATCGCCCCGCTTCCGCCACCGACTCCTAACTTTGCGAAGGGTATTGGTCGAACGAACGATGCCATTCTCTACGGTGCAAACGTAACACTCTGGGTTACGGGCGATGACGAAGCGATCGCGAGCGCGTGCGTGCAACTGCCAAGCTGTGCTTCGAAAGACTTCGGTTCTCCCTTTGCAGAGATCTTTAAGCAATACGAGTACGATTTTTACAAAGTCGATCCAGGTTTGTTCAGCCCGGCGGAAGTGATGATTGTCAATTTGTCGTCCGGTAAAAGCTGGCGATGCGGTGGACCTCGTGTTGACTTGATCAGTAAGTCATTTGGCATCGAGTCGATTAGTTCTCCATCTCGCGCGATCGGCTTTAAGTGAGTTGCGATGGTACGGATTGGAGTGCTTGGTTCACGCGAAAGCTGGTATGCCAAAGACTTGATGCGAGCCGCCGGTGACGTGCCGCGTCTGTCTCCCGTCCAGTGGCTGAGTTTTAGCGATTTGCAAGTTTCCATGTCGGGAACGAACGCGATCGGCATCCGGACTATCGCGACCGATTCGCGAGCCGTCGAGTGCGTGCGCGAGTTGGATGCGATCTTGGTTCGCACCATGCCGCTCGGGTCGCTAGAGCAGGTTATTTTTCGGATGGACTGCTTGCAAGCCCTATTGCAGGCAGGTGTGAAGGTGCTCAATCCGCCACGCAGTTTAGAAGTTGCAATCGACAAATGGTTGACGCAGCATCGATTGCATCTCGCGAACTTACCGACTCCGCCTACTGTAGTTTGCCAAACACGCGATGACGCGCTAGCTGCCTTCGAGCAGCTTGGCGGTGACGTGGTGATCAAGCCGTTGTTTGGTGGAGAAGGTCGCGGGATCTTGCGGATTCAAGATGCCGATATGGCTTGGCGAGCCTGTGGGACGTTGCAACAACTGGGGCAAGTGATGTACGTTCAGCAATTCTTAGATCATGTCGGATACGATATCCGAGTACTTGTCGTAGGGCGAAAACTGTTCAGCATCAAACGCGTGGCGAATGAAGGTTGTTGGCGGACGAATCTTTCGCGCGGGAATTTTGCGGAACCGCACGCGTTGACTGATGAGCAGCGTGACCAAGCGATGCGAGCGGCAGCGGCAATTGGCGGAAGTGTGCTGGGGATCGACCTCTTGCCGTTGCGAGACGGACGCCTCATGGTGCTTGAAGTGAACGCTGTTCCCGGTTGGAAGGGGCTGGCAGCAGCGCTCGAAGTCGACATCGCGCGCGAGGTGCTACTGCACACTGCAGCGCTAGTTGAAACAGGGGAAGCTTAGATGTCTGTAGCTGAACAATCGCATGCATCTGAGGTTAATGTGGCCTGCCGCTTGCGCAGCGCCGCCGTGCGAGCGCCGCAGCAGTGCGCGCTGGCGACCGCGCGTGGACGCTATCGATCCGGCAAGCAGCGAGCGTATGATCAACTTACGTTCGAGGAACTGGAGCAGCAAACATCGTCGATCGCTGCCGGTTTCCAGCAGCATGGAGTGGTCGCTGGCATGCGCATCGTATTGTTGGTGCGTTTTGGAGCGGACTTTATCTCGCTGGTTTTCGCGCTCTTGAAAGCTGGCGCTGTTGTTGTATTGGTTGACCCTGGTATGGGACGCAAGAACCTAGTGCGTTGTTTAGAGCAGAGTGAACCGGACGGATTTGTCGCCATTCCAGCGGCTCACATGGTGCGCATGGCTCTGCGAAGTCGATTTCCGAAGGCGGCGCTGAATGTTACCGTTGGCAGGCGGTTTGGATTCTTGCCTAAACCGACTTTGGAGCAGCTTTCCGGAACACCCGCTTCACGTTACCAACCACCCGCGCTGACACTGGATTCGCCGGCTGCGGTGATCTTTACGACGGGCAGTACTGGACCTCCGAAAGGTGTTCAGTACACGCACCGAACATTTAACAGTCAGATAGATCAACTGGTTGAACACTATCAAATTCAACCGGGCGGTAAGGACTTGTCCGGATTTCCTTTGTTCGGGCTGTTCAACGCCGTCATGGGCACGACCACAGTGATTCCAGATATGGATCCAACACGACCAGCGGATGTCGATCCGCCGCGCTTGTTGGATGCGATTGATCAGTGGCAGATCAATCAAGCTTTCGGTTCGCCCGCCCTGTGGACGACTGTAGGTCGCTATGCCCATGAACGCGGGCGCAAAGTTCCTAGCCTCATTCGCGTCTTTTCGGCCGGCGCGCCTGTGCCGCCTCATGTACTCGAATTAGTTCGAGCTGCGATCGCTGAAGATGGTTGCATGTACACTCCCTACGGAGCGACTGAGGCATTGCCGATCGCATCGATCGAATCTCGCGAAGTGTTGAACGAGACGGCTGAAAGGTGTCGGCAAGGCGGTGGGACATGCGTCGGCAAAAAGTTCTCCGGAATAGATTGGCAAGTAATTGCGATTGATGACGGACCACTCGAACGAATCGATCAGGTGCGAACGCTGCGTAATGGTGAGATCGGGGAATTAATGGTGACTGGCGATGTGGTCACGCATCGCTATGTGACACGTGTTGAACAGAATGCGTTGCAAAAGGTTCAAGATGGCGATCGAGTGTGGCATCGTATGGGTGATGTCGGCTATCTGGATGAACACGGGCGATTCTGGTGTTGTGGCCGCAAATCGCATCGCGTGTTGACGAAGCAGGGACCGATGTTTACTGAGCCTTGCGAAGCGATCTTTAACACTCATGCCAAAGTACATCGTTCGGCGTTAGTCGGAGTTGGCGAAGCGGGCAATCAACAACCGGTTGTGATCGCTGAGCCCTGGCCGGAGCATTTACCGAGGAAAGCTGCGGAGCGTGTCGAACTGGAATCGCAATTGCGGCAAGTCGGAAAATCGCACTCGGTAACGGAGTCGATCGAGAGAATTTTGATTTATCCGAAACGATTGCCGACGGACATTCGACACAACTCCAAGATATTTCGCGAGCAGCTTGCACCCTGGGCAGCGGAACAGATCAAATTACGTGAGAGGCAGTGAACATCATGGATCTGTTTGCACAAGCTGAAGCCGACAATCGACGCAATAACTTGCCGCTTGCTGCGCGGATGAGGCCGCGAACGCTTGGCGAGTATGTTGGTCAGCAGCATTTTTTGGGGCCGGGAAAGTTGTTGCGACGCCTGATTGATTCACGGCGGATGGGAAGCATTTTGCTGTATGGTCCGCCTGGCACCGGAAAGACGACTTTGGCATTTTTGCTGGCCTCGGAAACCGGTGGACGACTGCGTCAATTGAGTGCGGTATCGAGCGGCGTGAAGGAGCTGCGCGAAGCGTTACAGTGGGCACGCGACGAAATTGCGACTGGCCAGCCTCGACCGCTGTTGTTTGTGGACGAAATTCATCGCTTCAACAAGTCCCAACAGGATGCGCTGTTGCCGGACGTCGAAGAGGGTATCGTTTCGCTTGTTGGCGCAACGACGAGCAATCCGTTCTTCGCCGTCAACGGAGCTCTGTTGAGTCGCAGTCAGATTTTTCAATTGCAACCGCTCTCCGAAGCGGAGGTAGTTGCATTGCTGCAGCGAGCTCTCGCTGATCGTGAGCGGGGACTGGGTTCGATACCGACGGAAGTTCTTCCCAATGCGCTTGAAACGTTAGCGCGGATAAGTGAAGGCGATGCGCGGCGAGCACTGAGCGCTCTCGAAGTGGCTGTGCTCTCGACAGCGGAGCGACCTGTAGTGCTCACAGTCGAGTTGATCAATGAATCCGTGCAGCAGAAGACGATTCAGTACGATGGAACGGGCGATGAGCACTATGACGTGTCGAGCGCATTGATCAAGAGCATTCGTGGAAGTGATCCGGACGCAGCGCTTTACTGGTTAGCTCGCATGTTGGAAGCGGGTGAAGATGTTCGATTCATCTGCCGCAGATTGGTGATCTTGGCGAGCGAAGATATCGGTAATGCGGATCCGCAAGCGCTACCGCTTGCGATGGCCGCTACGCAGGCATGCGAGTTCGTCGGCTTGCCAGAGTGTCAATTAACTTTGTCGCAGGCTGTTATCTACTTGGCATGCACTGAAAAGAGTAACTCAGCCACTTCAGCGATTGGCAAGGCGCTGCATGAAGTACGTCAAGGGAAGCTGATCCCGGTACCAATACACTTACGCGATAAGCATTACGCCGGGGCTGAGAAACTGGGTCATGGAACTGGCTATGAGTACCCTCACGATGATCCTGCGGGCATCGTTGCTCAGGATTATCTGGGAGTCGATAAAAATTTCTATGAACCCACCGCACGCGGGTGGGAGGGTTCGCTGCGCACGCGGTTGGAGGCTGTTCGCGCTCTCATGAGGGATGCGAAAAGCAAGTCTTAGGCATACGCGTCTCTGCTGGTTGGGATGCGACCAAATCGGTTGGAAAACGTCTAGTAACTGTGCGACGTTCCGCCAATTCGAGCGGTTTTTGGTGTGCAAACGCACCGCACATCATGAACGTTCCTTAAGGTTCACGGTGGCGGTTTGATGCCTTTGAAAAAACTGCAAAATCTAGACAAACTCGCGACACTATTCAGTTCCGATCGTGTTACTAGGTGAGTCGGATATCCACTCAGGGAATGACATGATTACTTCTATGAACCTATCAGAATTTTCGGGACCGATTCTTGTAATCGAAGACGATCCGATCTTGAACAAGGCTCTGTTACAAGCTTTGACGGATCAAGGTTACGAGTGCGAGTCTGTTGATAGCGGGAAAGCAGCGGTGGCGATCGTTCAGTCGAAGCCGTTCCCTGTTATTCTTCTCGATTTGGCTTTGGCTGACGAGACTGGATTGGGGGTCCTGCGCTGTGTTCGTGAAGCTGACGAGAATGCGAACATCATCGTGCTTATGCCGCTTGAGTTTCGGCAGGAGCGATTAGCAGCTCTGTCGCATGGCGCGGACGATTTTGTGATTAAGCCTTTTTCGATGGCCGAAGTTCGCGCGCGAGTGGATGCAGCGTTCGTTAAGTCGCGCACGCGACCAAAGACGCTGCTGGATGTCGGGCCGCTGTCGATGGATTTGGCCAGTCGCAAAGTGGTCCGTGGCGAACGCGAATTGCAACTGACTCCGACCGAGTTTCGTGTGCTCGAAATATTGATGCGGAACCAGGGGAAAGTGGTTACGCGTCGGATGTTGTGCGAGCATTTGTGGGATCCGGATTGGGAAGGCGTGACGAACGTTATTGAAGTGCATATCAATCGGTTGCGCAGCAAAATCAATAACGGAACCGATTCGCAGATGATTTTCACGGTGCGTGGCAGCGGTTATACGTTGCGATTCGATCCAGAGGCGGCACCTGCATAAAACACCGTCTTGGTACTGGTGGTGGATTGCGGGGACCGTTGCAGCTACATTTTACTTGCGATCAAATGAATCCAGCGAGTAAAAGGTCTGTTGCGCATGCTGCTTGTTGAAAATCCGGTACTCCAACGCGAGTTGTTGACGAACTTACGAGCTAACAAAGCGTTCCTGCTGATGCTCGTCTATCAACTTGCTTTAGCAGCGGTGCTCCTGTTCGCTTATCCGAGCAATCAGCGTGTTGATTTGACGAGCGACCCGTCGGCTGCGCGGCAATTGGTCGACTTCTTTTTTCTCGGGCAATATGTGCTCGCTTCGCTGATGGCGCCGACCTTTGCGGCCGGAGCGATCAGTGGCGAGAAAGAGCGCAAGACTTACGAGATGCTGCTGGCCAGCCCACTGGAACCATGGGCGATTGTTATCGGCAAAATGGTCGCGTCCCTGACGCATCTCACCGTGCTGATTATTGCTTCCTTGCCGATCATCATGTTGGCGCTGCCACTTGGTGGAGTCAGTATTTACGAAGTGTTGGCAGCCTATCTATGGCTGATGATATCGGTCTTGCTGTTTGGATCGATTGGGCTGGCGTGCAGTTGTGGGTTTCGACGAACCGCCTCGTCCCTGGTTGTTTCGTACTTGGTCATTCTGCCGCTCGTAATTGTTGGAGCCATCGTTTGGCGAGGGCTCGAAAGCAACGGTGATTTGCGATTGTTGATCGCAACTGTGGTGCTACCTCCGATTTATCTTGCCATTAGTTGGGGGTTATGTGCGTGGACGGCGCGGCGTTTACTTTATCCGCCGGACGTAGGCAGTGAAGGCAAAGACGTGATCGACCTGGATCAGGAATCGAAGAACGCGATTGGAATGATCATCCAGCGCGATCAATTTCCGGATCGATTGTTCGCTCCGCCTCGACGTACTTCGTTGATGAAGGATGAGTCCAATCCGGTTTACGATAAAGAGATTCACGCCGAACTCTTCAGCCAAGGCACCTTGATGTTGAGGCTGGTAATTCAGATCAGCATGCTGCTGGCGATTCCAATGATGGTCGCATTCCTGTTTATCATGCCCAAGCACTGCCCTTGGTACATTTCCTATGTCTTGGTCTTTAACATTCTTGTTGCTCCGGTGTTTTCTGCGGGAGCGCTAACCAGCGAACGCGAACGCCAGACGCTTGAGTTGTTGTTGACAACGGTCCTGCAACCCTGGCAGATCATGTGGGGCAAGTTGCTGGCTGGCTTCCGCGTTTCCTATGTGCTGACCATGTTTCTGATGTGGCCAATGATCCTCGCATTTGTGCTCGGATTCTATATCTACAGCAGCAACTGGTTGTCGGTTATCGCGTTCTTCGCAATCGTGTTTGTTGCAGCTGTGTTCAATTCAGTCAGTGCACTTTTTTGTTCTGCGATCTGCAAACGAACCTCGGTCGCGATGCTGATGAGCTACACCGTGTTGATCATTCTTTATTTCTTACCCGTCGCAGCTTGGTACGTCGGGACGAGTGTTTCAACGGACCCTGCATTGGCAGAGACGCTAAAAGCGGTCGGAGTGACAAGCCCGATGATGGCTGCGTTTTGGGTGCCGCTCGATGCGAACATTTTGAATACGCAGGACCCTGGAGCGACATCTGGCAACTGGGGCCTTGTCCTGCTCTACTTCGGATTCACTCTGCTGATGATTGCTGGGATGTTCATGATCGTTGCCGCGCTGTTACGCAATCGCTGGGGCATGACGGGCCGGTAGATTGTGTTTGCCATTCCTGCGATTGCCACTCCTGTCTGGCCCAAACCAGATCAGTCGGGTGCGTTTCTCAGTTTGCGTTTCTCGTATAGCTAGGTTCGAGCTCATGATTGTTGGTCTTCGTACCGTCATTTACAAAGTTGCTGATCTTGCCAAAGCGAAGCAGTGGTACTCCGAAGTACTGGGTATCGCTCCGTATTTCGATGAGCGGTTTTATGTGGGGTTTAACGTCGGCGGTTTTGAGCTCGGCCTCGATCCCGACATGGCAGATGTGACTTCGGGCACGAACGTTGTGGCTTACTGGGGAGTTGCAAACTGTCGTCAAGCTTACAGCGAACTGATCGAGAAGGGAGCGAAGCAGCACGCTGAACCACATGAAGTCGGAGGAGGAATCGTCGTCGCGACCGTGTACGATCCCTGCGGAAACGTTTTTGGCGTGATTGAAAACCCGCATTTCAAGTTAGCGGATTGCAAGTAGCTGACTGTAAGGTAGCTGCATGTAAGGTAGCTGGGTCGAAGTATTGCCAGCATCAAAACTTGATCGGCCCAAAGAATTTTCGTCCATCGTGTAAGGTTTTCTTCGGCGGTCGCGTGTCCAATATGTTCAGCCGCTTTAATGGGAAACATGATGCGAACCCCGGATACACGTCACAGCTTGATTGCGCGTTTGCATGATGCCGGTGATGCTGCAGCGTGGGTCGAGTTTTGTGCGATTTACGAACCAACGACTTATCGCATTGCTCGCAAATTTGGCTTGCAGGACGCGGATGCTCGCGAGGTGACGCAGGAAGTGCTGCTGCTGGTCAGTCGCAAGATTCATCGCTTCGATCTGGCTCGCGATGGACGCTTCCGAGGTTGGTTGGCTCAGGTGGCTCGCAATGCAGCGATTGACTTGCTGCGTCGGCGCAAGTTGGTGGCAGTTGGCGGTAGCGATTTTGCGAGACGCGTTGCCGACGTGCCGCTTGCTTCTGAGACGAACGAAGCCGCCGCGTTCGAGACGGAGGCGCGACGGCAACAATTTCGATGGGCCGCGGATCAAGTGCGTCATCTGGTAAATGCGAAAACTTGGCAGGCTTTCTGGTTGTCGGCCGTCGAGGGCAAGCCGGGCGAGCAAGTTGCGAAGGAGTTGGGAATGAGTGTCGGCGCAGTGTATGTGGCGCGGTGTCGGACGCTGGCACGTGTGAAAAGTCTATTAGCCCCGTATCGAGAAACCGAATCATGATCGCTTCAGGTGGACCTTGCTACAGCGACCGGCTGGTGCGGTTGCTTGAATCGCAATTGAGCGCGACTGACGAGCGCGCGGTGACTGAGCATTTGGATCACTGCACCGCTTGCCGTGAGCAACTAAGTCAACTGGCTGGAACGGTTGAGTTGTGGCAAGAGACTCGCACGGTGCTAAGCGATACCACGGAACTAAGTCACTCTCCGGACCAGGTTCAATCTGCAACAGCAGGAGTAACAGCAGGTGCAGCGCAGTCGTCGTCGAATTGGATTGCGGGTTTGCTTGAACCGAGCGACGCGACGGACTCGCTGGGAAAGCTCGATGGGCGCACCGTTCAGTCGGTAATCGGTCAAGGTGGAATGGGCGTGGTGCTCAAGGTCTGGGACGAGCAACTGCATCGACCGCTAGCGATTAAGTTGTTGTCGCCGATGCTTGCTTCGACTGGAACGGCGCGGCAGCGATTCTTTCGCGAAGCTCAAGCCGTTGCGGCGGTGGTGCATCCGAATATCGTGCCGATCTATGCAGTGACTTGCGAAGGCGCGTTGCCTTACATCGTGATGCCGCTGGTCGGTGGCGGCAGTTTGCAACAACGCGTTGAACGCGATGGACCTTTGCCGATCAGCGATGTGCTGTCGATCGGATTGCAGATCGCAGAAGCCCTTGTTGCGGCGCATAAGCAAGGGATCATTCATCGCGACATCAAGCCTGCGAATATTTTGATCGACGAAGGTGGGCATCGCGTAATGCTCAGCGATTTCGGATTGGCGCGGGTGCTTGATGATGCGTCGATGACGGCGAGCGGTCTGGTGGCTGGTACGCCAAACTACATGAGCCCCGAACAGGCTCGCGGCGAGTCGGTTGACGCGCGTTCGGATTTGTATTCGTTGGGGGCGGTGCTGTACACGATGGCGAC
>JBGSOM010000044.1:0-16812 GCA_041739135.1 Pirellulaceae bacterium | reverse complement strand
TAAGTCGGTCGATGATAAAGGTAACATGACGTTCGAGTTTCGAGTTCTGTCGGTCGATATGGCGCAAAAAGTTGGCGATAAAGATGAGTTCACTTACAACAGCCAAACCGATGACAAGGCGCCTGATATCTTCAAGAAGGTGGCTGAGACCATCAACACTTCGCTTGGCGTTGTCACCATCAATCCGCGCGGTCAGGTGAAAAACCGGGACAGCGAAACGAAAAGTCCGCCGCTCGGCATGGGTGAACTGACCATTCCGCTTCCTGAAGAACCGATGGCGGTTGGAGCCGAATGGAGTGTTCCTCGCGATATGCGAGTGAAACTGGACGATGGCACTCACAAGACGATCAAAGTCCGTGAACTTTATACGCTCGAGAAAGTCTCCGCAGGCGTCGCCACCATTCGTATCGAAGCTCAGCCACTGACGCCAGTGAATAACCCAGCGATCGAATCGCAGTTGATTCAGCAGCTTAGCAAAGGCACGATTAAGTTCGACTTGGATCGCGGTCGCATGCTCAGCAAACAGCTCGACTGGAGCGAAGAAGCGATCGGATTCCGAGGCGATGACACATCGCTCAAGTATGATGCGAGATTCACGGAAGAACTGCTGACCGAAGCTCCAAAGACGGCAGCCAGACGTGCCAAGTCAATCGTGGAATAAACGTTAAGTAGGCTTCCAACGCAAAAAACAAACGGGAGGGCGATTTTATTCGTCCTCCCGTTTCGTTTTATAGCAACATTCATGTTACGTATGAGAGGTATGACCACCTACCTCTTGTTGTAATCACTTTTCGCACCAGAACCGAAATAGGACTGTTGCGTAGCGTCAACACTCTGCAACTGTCGCATTCCTTTGCGGTTCGAAGCCCAGTCTTTGCCTTCTAGCTGCTCAGACTGCTGCTCATTCAGCTTGCAACGCAGATCGAGTTCTGGAACGCCGAGCGAAAGATAGTTTCGGTTAAGGTAGTCGGCGTTAAATTTCAACAACTTCTTGGCCTCTTCAACTTCGCCAGCGTCGCGTAACTCAGTTGCGCGGCAATTGCGTTCATTCGCGATCTGAATCACGCAGGAAGCGAGCACTTCTTTGTTGACGTCTTTTTCGGCGAGTTCAACTGAGTCGGTAAACTTTGCTTGCACAGCACTTGTAAGCGTATCCGGCGTTTCTGTCGCCATGTTCATGTACTTCACAGAGACTTCTGCCACAGGTGAACTGGTGTTCGCTTTTCCAACTTCCATTTCATACTCGATCACGAAGAAGCGCTCTTGATTCGAATACAGTTGTCCGAGTTCGATCGATACTTGCTGGCCAGTGATATCGGCGGGGTAGTTCAGCACCTTCACTGGTCGGACACCTTCAGCCAATTTTGCATCGATAACGATCTTCTGTGCTACAACGCTGAGCACATCGTCGAACTCGTTTTGAAAGACTTGTACCAGGTTCTCGGCATCTTCGATGAAGACGTGATTGCCGCTGCTGGCAAGGGCAAGCCCAGTCATGAGGTCTTCGTTGTAGCCCAGGCCCAAGCCCATCGTGGAGACGCTGATGCCTTCTTTCAGCAATGACGCGCCAAGTTCTTCGAGTTCGCTGGGAGCGGATGGTCCGACGTTAGCCAAACCATCAGAGAGCAGAATCACTCGATTGACTCGCTTGTCTTCGTGAAACTTGCGAACTTCTGCAGCGCCTTTACTTACACCAGCAAACAACGCCGTGTTACCTCCAGCTTGAATTTCACGAATTTTCGCTTTGATCGCTTGACGATCCGAAGCTTTGGTAGCTGGGACAACTACTGTTACCGATGAATCGTAGGTCACGACAGACACGATGTCACTATCGCGTAAACGATCGATCGCTTGCACGGCTGCAGCACGCGCTTGCTCGATCTTCTCGCCTTGCATCGAACCTGATTTGTCGATCACGATGGCCACGTTGACAGGCATACGTTCGCGTTCACGATCGAGTTCAAAACCCTTCAGCATGATGCGCATATGACCTTCGACTTTACCGCCGTCACCGACCGCTACGGTGGGTTTGGCGAGTCCGACGTCGAGCCGGATCTGTTTGGCAAATGCACTTGAACCGATCATGCTGAGCACAGCAACCCAAGCTATACTGCGATGCAACTTCATCTTTTCTCTCCTTTTGCGAATGCGATGTTGTTTGCGAAGAACAATCCTCACTTACGATTAAACGCTTTCGGCCCCCTAGAAAGTTTCGGAAAGCGTAAGCAATCTGTAAAACTCTTGTAAAATCCCGCCTCCACTCAAACCAATGCGAGCTAATCCATGCAACTCTTTCGCCACGTAGCCCCTTTTTCAACCGGCACTTTTTCAATTGGAATAATGCTGATATGCGTGGCCAGCAGTGCGGCCTTACAAGCCCAAGCACCGAAGCACCGCTTCCTTACGGCTGATTCATCGAAAGGTCGCATTGCGATTATCGATGAGCAAGGGAAGACGGAGTGGGAGACGAAGATCGGGCCGCTGCACGACCTCCACTTGCTGAGCAATGGCAACGTGTTGCTTCAGAAAAGCTGGACGAAGATTCTTGAAGTGGATCCAAAGTCGAACAAAGTTGTTTGGGAATACGACTCAGCAACTGCGAACGGCAACGCAGGCAAGAAGATTGAAGTGCACGCGTTTCAGCGACTGGAAAACGGTTTGACCATGATCGCGGAGAGCGGTGTGAGCCGGATCATCGAAGTCGATTCGAGTGGCAAGTTGGTGCATGAAATGCCATTGAAGGTCGCCAGTCCGCATCCGCATCGCGATACACGTTTGGTCCGCAAACTCGCGTCCGGAAACTATCTCGTGTGTCACGAAGGCGACGGTGTCGTTCGCGAATACAAACCAAACGGCGAGACCGCGTGGGAGTATTCGGTTCCTTTGTTTGACAAACAGCGGGCTGACGGGCATGGCGTCGAAGCGTTTGGCAATCAGTGCTTCGCAGCCGTTCGTTTAGCGAGTGGCAACACGCTGATTTCGACCGGCAACGGACATGCGGTGATCGAAGTCACACCTGCGAAAGAGATCGTCTGGAAGCTTGCGCAAAATGACCTGCCGGGAATCCAACTGGCTTGGGTCACGACATTACAAGTGTTGCCGTCGGGAAACATTGTGCTTGGCAATTGTCATGCAGGCGAGAAGAATCCGCAGATCGTGGAAGTGAATCGAGATAAGCAAGTCGTGTGGAGTTTTCATGACTTCGAACGCTTCGGCGATTCGACAACCAACACGCAGATTCTGAGCACGAACGGTGAACCGATCGCTGCGATTCGCTGAATTCAGGTTCGCTGAATTCAAGTTCGCTGAGTTAAGAATCGCTGTGTGAAAGATCGCTGAGTCAGCACGCGCTTCGGTGCCAAATCTGGAACTCCGTCGCGTACTGATCGCTTTCGCTGGCGGGCACGGATTCAGTGGAGATGAGTTTCCACTGAGTCCAATCGATGGTGGGGAATTGAACATCTCCTTCAACATCGGCCAGGACTTTCGTCAGCCAAAGTTCGGAGCACTGATTTAAGACCGCTTCGTAAATCTGAGCGCCGCCGACCACCATGACTCTTCGGTTTGGCTCGACGAGCGCCGCGACTTCTGCTGGCTTTGTAACTGCGAGAACGCCTGACGCTGTCGTTTGAAAACCAGATCGCGAGAGAACGATCGTTTGCCGCCCCGGAAGTGCGCGACCGATCGAGTCGAATGTCTTGCGTCCCATCAACAGGCAGTGCCCCATCGTCAATCGCTTGAAGCGCTTCAGGTCGCTGCTTAATCGCCACGGCAGCGTTCCATGGTTACCGATCACGTTGTTTTGCGCGACGGCGACTACTGCCACCCAATTGCGATCCGCCGGTGAAGCGATTGAACTCTGCTCGTGCATGAAACTGACTTTGTTAGTTGACTAAACCGCTACGGGAGCTGGAATATGCGGATGCGGATTGTAGTCGACCAATTCAAAATCTTCGAATTGGTAGTCGAGGATCGAATCGCGTGCGTTGAGGATTCGAATTGATGGGAGTGCGCGGGGTTCGCGTGTCAGTTGCAGTCGAGCTTGTTCGAGGTGATTCGAATAGAGGTGGACGTCGCCAAGAGTGTGCACAAAGTCGCCGGGTTCGTAGCCTGTCGCACGAGCCATCATGATCGTCAGCAGCGCGTAGGAAGCGATATTAAAGGGGACACCCAGAAACAGGTCGGCACTGCGTTGATACAGTTGGCAACTCAACCGCCCATCGGCGACATAGAATTGAAATAGCAAGTGGCATGGCGGCAGCGCCATTTTGGGAACTTCGCCAACATTCCAAGCGCTGACGATCAACCGGCGACTATCGGGATTCGAACGAATCTGTTGCTGGACGTCGAGAATTTGGTCAACGGTTGTTCCGTCTGCGGATTCCCAGCAGCGCCATTGCTTGCCATACACTGGCCCCAGTTCGCCGTTTTCGTCGGCCCATTCATCCCAAATCGAGACCTTGTTTTCGTGCAGATAGCGGATGTTTGTTTCGCCGCGAAGGAACCACAGCAATTCAACGAGGATGCTTCGCAGGTGGACGCGTTTTGTGGTTAGCAGTGGCAAACCCTGCGAAAGATCGAAACGCATTTGATGCCCAAACAGGCTGAGCGTACCGGTTCCCGTGCGATCTGGTTTGTTGGAACCCTCGTCAAGCACTTTTTGCATCAGTTCCAAATACTGCTTCATCCCGCCCGTCGCTTTCGTGCAATTCGTGGTTCGAGTTTGTCGTTTTTCGAGTTTGGTTTCTGAGCCTCAACCGAGACCTGGGCCTCGCTATTTTTACTCGAAGCTAGCTAACTTATCCAGGCGATCACCGCACGGCAGTTCAAGCGGGGAATTGCATGCAAAAAAAGCCTGCAGTGACAGAACTTTGGAAATTCGTTTTGTGCGTGACCAAAGTTGTCCAGATGCTGCCGTTTAATAAGGTAGTGCAGGACAAATGCTGTTCGCATGCAAAGTGAAGCTCAACTGGTTCGGCCATCGCCACTAGTCGCAAATCAATAATGTCCCAAGGTGAGACGCAGTTCTCAATCTTGGACACGATTTGTAGAAGTGAAAAAGCGGCCGCAAGCAAGCATTTGCAACGTTGAGTTTTTGTATGACTTGGTTGAACGGAATGACCCTGTTTCACGTAAAGATTCCAAGTGAAATGTATTCAAGTTTCTGAGACGCTTCGGAACGGTTATTGCAACTCATTCGATTATCGCGAAGAAACTTGAACAAACCTGGCACAAATGGAGTCTAGTTTCCAAGTTTTAGTGTCATCATGCGAGTAGCTGGTGGCAAGAAGTACAACATCTCATGGAGGTCGGTCTGATGCTAGTATTAAGTCGCAAAGAGGGTGAAAAGCTGGTTATCGGTGACAATATCGTTCTTGTTGTCTCAAAGATCTGTGGTAACCGTATTACTCTGGGTATCGAGGCACCAGCGGACGTAAAAATTCTGCGTGGAGAGCTTAAAGAGTCAGCAGAGAAACCGTCGCAAGTTGTTCCAATGCGTCGGGCTGCAACGATGACTATCGATCTCGACGAGTTCGAAAACATTGCGCTCGATAAGCACGCGATGTGAATGACCCACAAGCGGCTCGTCGCATCGGCGAGCCGCAAGTAGTTTGGGGACTCTAGGTTTTCTGAACTAAATGTATTTGCTTTCTGATCCAATGGGTAATTTCTGAGACATCCATAGCTAGCTCAACTGCGATGCTATGATGCAGCACGATCGTTTGAGCTGCGGCAGAGATAGCATTTGCTAACGATTCTGGCCGTCGACAACGACGTTGGGTTCGACGATGAAAGCCTGGAAAGCCGCCTCCAAAAGGAAGCGTTAGTTGTTCGCCAGCGACTTCAAGAGTTGTCGGACTTCGAAGTGCGGCGATCAGCTCATCGCGCGCTTCACTATTAATTCCGTCTATGAACCATCCGCATTGATAGAAGGCTGCTTCGGCTAAGCCATCATTCGCGGCAAACATCCAGGTCTTAAACTCACGCTCTAGCGAATGATTGAGCGCTGCGAAGAAAACTCGGCTCGCAGCATTGACTTGGTCTAAGTAAGGCCATTGGGCGCATACGACTGCAGCTTGCAGTTCGCTCATTGAATACGGACCGCTGCCAGCTCCCGCCGCAACGCGTGCTTTTACTGCTAGCAATTCATCGCAAGAGGCCCAAGCCCCACCACGTCCACACGACATTAATTTGCCGCCTCCAAAACTGAACACTGCCGCATGACCGTAGCTACCAAGCGGCTGGCCACACCATGAACCGCCGAGACTTTGGCAGACATCTTCAATTAATAGAACGTTTCGTTCGTCACACCACTGACGCAGCTCGTCGACCCTCTGCATCTGCCCATGCAGATGACTTACTACGATTGCTTTGCAAGTCGGCTTGTAAACTTCGTCCAGCGATGCTTGGCTGATCCTCCAGCCGATCGGCTCGGTATCCAACAGGACTGGGCGTGCGCCGACCCGTTCAATGGCCCAGAAGTTTCCGGGATAGTCATAGCTCGACAGCATCACTTCGTCGTTGACGCCGATCGCGGCGGCGCGCAGCAAGATTTCCAAAGCTGCAGTTCCGCTGCTCGTTAACTGACAGTGAGTTTGGTTGACGCGTTCCGACAAGAGCTTGGGAAGTTTCCGTGCACTCGCTCCCTCATAGCGTTGCCAATCGCCACTTCGAAGTGCTGCAGTGGTCGCTTCGTGAATCGATTGCAATATAACTTCATGCAGTTTTAATTGACTCAACGCAGTGTGCTTCTCAGTATAAATTAAACTGTCGTTATTGAATAAATGCGGTAAAAACCCTTAGGTTTTCTCACCCCTAGGCGGAAAAAATCAATCTAGACATCGAACGAAGGACTCGCCAGAATCTCCCCAGTCGTACATTCAGTCGCCTCAGTTAAAGGGAGTAAACGATGCGAATCGCCGTATTAGTGGCCAGTCTGATGAACTTGGCCGCGGTGAGCGTTTTAAATGCACAGTGCCAATTGTCACCTTGTCAAATGGCTCAGAGTTATGTGGTGCAGAGCCAACCTGTTCAAGGATGTTGCGGGCAGCGTTCAGTTGTCTATCCAAGTGTTAGTTCAAGTCCATGTTACAACGGATGTTCTCAAACGAGCTATGCCGTTGTGTCAACGCCTTGTGGAAGTGTTGTATCGCAACCACAAGTTGTTTACGGAGAAACTTACTCGACGGTCGTGAATCAACCGCTTCCACTTGGTACACAATACCAGCCCTACACTGCGCAGCCGCACGTGGTGCAGCAAGGTATCGTTTACTCAACGCCATTACCAACGCAGAATTCGGCGTGTAACAATTGTAATTGCGGGGCGGCTGCCCAGTATTACCCTCAGCCCGACCGTCAGTACTACCCTCAGTCGACCGCTTCAGCGCAGCAGGGAATGCCTTTCCAAGCGAACCAAGGGTCAAATGTCGTTCCGCGCAACCCGTTCTCACTGTCTGGTCACGTGCGGCCGAGTACGGATGAGAACGCTTTGTCGACCCCATGCTTGATGCAGTTCCTGAGGTGTTGCAAGTACGGCGGTCCAAGCTGTGCGTACGACTACTACCTCTGCAGCCAAGCCACCGGTGAGCAGATGAAGCATCGCATATGTCCAGGCGAAACGCCAGTTATCGAAGACTAAGTGGTGGCGACTTTCAGTCGCCAATCAATATCCATAGCTAAGTGCGCCGCTTAAACACATATCCGCGTCTCCCGAGAGACGCGGTATAGCTGCGACCTAACCTCCAGCGGATAATTTTCTACCAGCAGCCGCAAGCCACTCGGATCGAGCGAGAAGTTCGCCGATAGCAGGGATAATCTACGTCGTCCTGTTCCTTCGCGTGCAATGGCTCTAGAATCTCCCCTGTCGATTGAGCGCGATGATCGGCTTGCGAGTCTTCGTGAACCGCCGCGGTTGCAATCTGTCCTTTAGCTAGATTCACTTGTTCGTACGTTTCAGACATTCACCGACATGACCGCTCGAAAAATTCTCGTCACTGCTGCATTGCCCTACGCGAACGGTCCGATCCATATTGGACATTTGGTGGAATACATTCAGACGGACGTTTGGGTGCGATTCCAGAAACTCCAAGGCAACCGCTGCATCTTCATCTGTGCTGACGATACGCACGGCACCGCCATCATGTTGCGAGCTCGCAACGAAGGTCGCAGCGAAGTGGAAGTAATCGCAGATATGCAGAAAAGCCACGAGCGCGATTTTGCTGGCTTCGACATCGCATTCGATAACTACGGCAGCACAAACAGCGCTGAAAACTACGAACTCGGTAAGCAGTTCTGGAGCTCGCTGCGCAAAGCCGGCTTGGTCGTGGAGCGAGATGTCAGTCAGTTGTTCGATCCCGTCGCAGGCACGTTCCTAGCCGATCGATTTGTGAAGGGAACGTGTCCGAAGTGCAAGTCAGAGAATCAGTATGGGGATAGCTGCGATAAATGCGGCAGCACCTATTCGCCAGCGGATTTGATCGATCCGAAAAGCACGGTCAGCGGTGCGACGCCGGAAGTTCGTACAGCGAAGCACTTGTTCGTCGAGCTTGAGAAGTTGCATCCGTTTCTCGAAGAGTGGACACAGTGTGGCGAGCATTTGCAGACCGAAGTTGCGAACTACTTAAAGGGACATTTCCTCGGCGAACCGCTGCGCGATTGGGATATCTCGCGACCGGCACCGTATTTTGGATTCGAAATTCCCGATGCGCCCGGAAACTATTGGTACGTTTGGTTCGATGCACCGATCGGTTATATCGCCAGCACTTGGGAATGGTGCAAGCGACACGGCGAGCGGCTTGAGGATTGGTGGAAGAGTGGCGATACAGAAGTGCATCACTTCATCGGCAAAGACATCACTTACTTTCACACGTTATTTTGGCCTGGCATGTTGAAGACGGCTGGCTTTAGCTTGCCAACGAAAGTCCACATTCACGGCTTTCTGAACGTGGCTGGCGAGAAGATGAGTAAGACCAAAGGCACATTCATCAAGGCGGAGACTTATTTAAAGCACCTGGATCCTGCGTTCTTGCGTTACTACTTCGCCAGCAAACTTGGGCCGCGCTTGGATGATCTCGATCTGAGTCTCGATGAGTTTGTGAATAAGGTGAACGCAGATTTGGTGGGCAAAGTTGTGAACTTGGCTAGTCGTACGGCTAAGTTTGCGCATCAGACAGGACTGTCGCCGACGTATCCGGATGATGGCGGGTTGTTCGAGCAAGCCGCCGCCGCTGGCAAACAGATTGCTGAGGCATACGAAGTTTGTGATTATGCGAAAGCGATGCGGTTGATCATGGAGCTCGCCGATCGCGCGAATCCGTATGTCGAGAACGCCCAACCTTGGACGCTGGCCAAAGATATGGCTCAGCATGGCGATCGACTGCGCGACGTTTGCACGGTAGCGTTGAATCTATTCCGCCAACTAGCGATCTACCTCGCGCCGGTTCTGCCACGTTTGGCTCTCCAGTGCAGCGAGTTGTTAGGTGAACCGATAGTCAATTGGAACCAAAGTCAAAAACATTTACTTGGAACGACGGTCAACAAGTTCGAGCATATGCTCGGACGAGTCAAGAAAGAGGAAGTTGAAGCGATGATTGAAGACAGTAAAGAAGCGGCTCCAAGCCACACACCAGCAACTCCGCCAGCGGATGCGGCAGCAACGGGTTCAGCAGCGGGTGGCCAGGTGGCTGGAACAACATGGGATGATTCCGACGAACCGCTCAAAGCCGAACCGATGGCAGAAACTTGTTCGATTGATGACTTTGTAAAAATCGATCTGCGAGTCGCGCGCGTCATTGCGGCGGAGCAAGTTCCAGAAGCGCGCAAGTTGTTGAAGCTGACGCTTAGCCTAGGCGGCGATGTTCGCAAGACTGTTTTCGCGGGGATCAAAGCGGCCTATGAGCCCGAGCAATTGATCGGTCGCTTGGTCGTGTGCGTCGCCAATCTCGCTCCACGTCAGATGAAGTTTGGCTTGAGCGAAGGCATGGTTACCGCGGCGGGACCTGGCGGCGAAGAGGTCTTTTTGCTGGCGATCGATTCCGGAGCAAAACCTGGAATGCGAGTGCATTGATTCAGTGAAATGAGTGATTCGAGCAAGTCAATGCGTATGAATACGTCACCCATGGCTCATTGGCCACACGAGTTGAAGGCCGTTGCGTTCGATATGGATGGATTGATGGTCAACACCGAAGAATTGTACTTCGAGGTTGGTCAGACGATCCTTCAGCGCCGTGGACGCGAGTTCAAGGATTCGTTGCGACGCAGCATGATGGGGTTGCCGGGTCCGAAGGCTTTCGAGTTGATGATCGCTACCGAGGAGTTGATCGATACGGTCGCAGTGCTGGCTGCGGAAAGCGACGAAGTTTTCGCTGGGATGTTGCCTCATCGCTTGCGACCGCTGCCGGGTTTGCTCGAATTGCTCGATGCCCTGGACGCTCATCGCATTCCGCGATGCGTCGCTACCAGCAGTTCACTGCGTTTCGCGAGTGAAGTGCTGAGTGGAATTTCGGTGCTCGATCGCGTCGACTTTGTTATTACGGCTGAACATGTGCCAAATGGAAAACCGCATCCGGATATTTATCTTGGGGCGGCGAGCAGGTTAGGAGTCGCTGCGCAGAACATGGTCGTGTTCGAAGACAGTCAGCATGGATCGAAAGCTGGTATGGCTGCGGGCGCTTGCACGGTCGCTGTGCCCGGCGAACACAGTCGGCAGCACGATTTCAGCGGCGTTTGTTTTGTCGCGGATTCGCTTGCCGATGTGCGAATTCGCGAGCTGCTGTTTCCAAGCAACTAAGGTAGCGAGCGCGCTTGCGACTCAGTTCGAATTTTTCTGCGATTTTTGAATGGCTTGAAAACGAGCGCGAATGTCGGCTTGTGTACCGACTGTGAGATAAAGGTCGTACTCCCACGTCAAGCCCGGCTTGATGGCGAAGCGAACTATAGGAGCGAAGTACGAACAAGCGCCCTGTTCGCGTCGTCCGTTACCGAATCGATAGCACGTCAACTGTTCGGCAACTGGCACATAAGCACCTAAGCCAAAGTCGTTATCGTCGACGTAGGCCGCCCAGTTCTCTGTGATCTCGCGACGCTCGTTGGGCCAACCGGGAATGGTGCGATCGAGTTGATTGTCGAGTTGCCCGGCGCGCCATGGTTGCTCGCCTGAGTAAAGAACCAGATGTTTGTATTGTGGTTCGAGAAAAACGGCTGGCACTTCCTGGTCGCGAATCGAATGCTCGCGCTGGCCGCTGTAGGTGAAACGATAGCGAACATGAGCGACAAATTCGTCGAGCGTAATCGTCTGCTCCATCGTGCAATCCGTTAGCTGCTCACCGGTTGCCCAATGAAGCGGCGTGCTCTTCGCATAGATTTTTTGTTCGGTGATTTGCAGTTCTGTAACCGGTGCACCGCTGCCCAGGTAGTGGCCGCCTTGAACTGGATTCCAGTTCCATGGTTGTTTAGCCCACATCGAACCGTCGGCGTCACCATAGTAAGACTGCTGAATCAAGCGGCCACGGTCGAAATGGTTTACTAGATTCTGATCCGATTCGGCGAGTGATAGCCAGCCAATCGCGGCGCCTGAAGAACGCTTGATACCGACTTTGATTTTGCCGTTCGCAAGATAGCTCCACTCTTCGTTCGGGTTCGGTGGAGTTGCGGGGTCTGGCGGGATCGGCGAGTTCTTTTGTGTCGACGAAGTTCTCGATTGGCGATCTTCTTGCGCGGACAATGGGGAAGCAAGCCACCAGAGGCTGGTGGTGACGAGACTGTACGCAATCGAAGTTTTCAGCGACAACATAGTTAGACTTTGTGTTCGTGCGCGACTCTTTTGACGGGATCGTTGACTTGAGCGCATTTTAGTCAATTTCTGGTTGCCGACAGTCGGTTGATCTCCGCGGTCAGAATTGCTTTGACGGTAGACCGAACGTGCGCAAAGCGATCGAGTGGGTTAAACTGGGGATTCCGGAACTAGAAATTAGCAAGCGGCGTCTTTTTCTTTCGGAAACTTATGCTGAGCGATGATCAGGCTGCGATAGAGCAAGTTCTCAATGGCGAAGCGGACGCTTATGCCGAGTTGGTCGAGCGCTACCAACGGCGGCTGATGGGCTTGCTCGTACATGCATGCGGCAGTCATCACGAAGCTGAAGACGTGGCGCAGGAGACGTTCACTCGAGCTTATCGCAAGCTGCATCTGTTTTCTGGTCAAAGTCAGTTTTACACGTGGTTGTGTCGCGTTGCGATGAATTTGCTGGCTAGTCAGCGAAGGCGCAAACGTGTTGAAAGTCATGTGCCGCGCGAGGGCTTTGACGCAGCCATGGACTCGATGGGCGCGAATGCAGATGCCGAAGCGATGCTCGAGCGCGATGAAGCTCGGACGCACGTGCAAGCCGCAGTCGCAATGTTGGATGTGGAACGTCGAGCGGTCGTGTTGCTGCGCGACTTCGACGGAATGGACTATGACGCGATCGCGGAGACTTTGGAGATCCCGATCGGAACCGTACGCAGTCGGCTGCATCGCGCGCGGTTGGAGTTGAAGGCAATCCTGGAACAACGCATTGGCAATTTAGGAGCCAATGGCTGATCAAGCTGATCCCATTGGGCTGGTGGAATGAACGAGTTGCAATTTCAAGAAGAGTGGCTGTCCGCTTATCTCGACGATGAGCTGACAGCGGAGCAGCGTCAAGTTGTCGAACAGCGACTGGCGGTCGATCCCGCTGCGCAGTCGATGCTCGACGACTTGCGAAGAGTGCGTTCAATGGTTTCCAAGTTGCCTGCATGGTCGGGAAGCAATCTGGAGTTTGCGATTCCAAGCGAGTTGCCCAGTGATCTACCGAACAGTTTGCAGAATGACTTGGCCGATGAGATCGAGAGCCCGAACGATTTTGAAGCGGTCACGCACTCATTGCGCGGAGCCGATGAAACGGCAGCTTGGAAAGAACCGCCAGCGCGATCTCTAGTCGCCAGCCGATCGCCGCTAACATGGCTCGCCGCAGCAGCCAGTTTCCTGTTAGTGCTGGGGCTGGGCTATTTCTACTGGCCATCCGGTACGCTCGTGGTTTCGCAATTGGATCGCAGCAACGAAATGTCAGCACCCACTGCGCCGGCTGGCCAGCGAGCCACGCCTGAAGCAGAGCTTGAAGAAGCGGGAGCCGCCCTAAGCGACTCCGCGAACTTAGAGGCTCCGAACTTAAAAGCGCCAAACTTTGAGGCCACGGGCGCGGCTGACAATGGTAGGGACTTGTCACCTAGTGCGGCAAGTAACGATTCTGGCAACAGCGGCATAACCAGCAGCGAGGCGCTCAGGGTCGATCCGATGCAGACCGAAGCTCCTGGATCGCCGCTCAATTTACCGAAGCGCGGGGCTCAACCGCCGGCACCCGGGACTCAGTTGCGGATGGCAAATCCTCCGCGTGACGGTGCTGACGATTCCGCTGCTGCGGAACCCGCCATGAACTTGCAGCCCAGCTTGCAACCGGATAACAGTCGCGGTGGGGCGGCGCCGGCTGAGCTTCCGCCGCCCGCATCGGCGAGATCATTCGCAGAGAGCGCAAAAGACGAGAAGCCTCAAAATTCAAATCTTCGCCAGCCCCTGTTGGACGCCGCTGACGTGAAGCAAGACACTGCGGACTTACCTGCCGACTCGCTACCTGCCCGCTCACAGGTGCGATTTGCTCGGAGCGCGACTTGGGGTGATCCGCGCACGTTGAACCAAGCGGCTGCACAGTCGGCTATGTTTTTCGGACAGAGGCGGCCTGTATTTGACGCGAACTCAGATTCGCAGTTTGCCAAGCGTGACGGCGGAGCAACAGTTGCTGAAGTTCTCATGGCCACGGTCAACGTCGATGAACGTGAGCTGAGTTCCTTGTTCGATTCAGTTGTTTCAGCGAACGCGTTGTTAGCTGTGGAAAGCGCACCGTTGACGGAGTTTTCTGTGGCCGACGCCGACTCGGTTGCACGTGCGGCTGGGGTCGAATCGAGCAATGCGAGCGAGTCAGCTTCGCAGCTTGGCCAATTCAGTGCGCCGAACCGAGCGGACCGAGGTTTGCCTTCGGTGAATTCACTAGTGTTGTTTGTGACGCGCGATGAAGCCCGCCGCGTACTCGATGAACTCAAACAGGCTGGCCAAATCGCTTCCCCGGTTTGGAGCGTTCAAAGTTCAGTTGCAGTGCCGGACGAGGCGATCGATCGCGGGACCGCGCCCACCAACACACTGCCCACAAACACACGGCCCACAGACAGCACACGCGAAGCCAGCGAGCGCGTTGTACTGATGCTTAATGGACCTGCGAAGTAACCGCCCGCACGTGCTACTTTTTGCCTAAGTTTTCGCCGATCCACTCTTCCAACTCAGCCCAATCGACCGGCGGCAACTTGGACAAATCTGGGCGTAGGCGAACGGCATCGTGAATATAAATGTGCTTAATCTCGCTTTGTGGCAACTGAGTATTCCAGTGCACCAGAACGCGGACGCACAGGTTCAGCGAGCCCGGAACTTCGATTTCGTAGCCGCAAAGCAGCGGAACTTCGATCCATCCCAACTGTCGCGCGGCCAGGGCTGGGAACTCGGCGTTGAGATCTTTCGTAACAGTGAAAATGGCGCTTGCAATGTCCTCGGACTGGATCTGATTGCGTCGAATTAACAGCGCAAGCATCTGCCGAGTCGCATTGAGAATTGCGTCGCGTGAATTTTCGGTGACGGTGGTTGCGCCTCGGACGCCGCGGCAGCATAACGTCATAACGGGCCTCGAAGGTTTTGCGGAAGGGCGGTGCTCGATACTCGATCGGCACGCTACTATATCACCAGAGAAATTATTGTTCAGCCCCCGTTGAGGTGTCGTTTTGTACGCTTCGTAAAGACGCCGCTTTGTTTGTGTTTGACTTGAAATTAGCAACTTATGAGTGAATCAAATCCTAACTTGGACGCTGAACGCTCGTTCGATCCCAAACAGTTTTCCATTCTCATTGTTGACAATGACAGGGCGCATGCTCGCGCCATGACCGAAAGTCTGGAGCGAGTCGGTTATCGCTGCACTGTGGCAACCAGCGGCCCCGAAGGTTCTGCTCAGATCGACCAGAACACCTACCATGTCGTGGTCACCGACCTGGTGATGAATGATTTCGATGGGATGCAGGTTTTGCAAAAGGCGAAGCAGGCGTTGCCGGATTGCGAAGTGGTTCTGGTCACCGGTCACGCGACGGTGCCCAAAGCGGTCGAAGCGATGCAGGAAGGCGCTTTCAATTTTCTTGAAAAACCCATCACTCCTGGTCGATTGCGGGCGGTGACTGCGAAAGCGATCGAAGCGGTACAGCTGCGGCAGACCAACACGGAGCTGCGCCAGCGACTGGACGAGAAATTTGGTTTTGAGGGAATCGTTTTCGCCAGCCCCAAGATGCTGGACGTTATCGAGCGTATCAAGCGTATTGCGCCGACCGATGCAACCGTATTGATCACCGGTGAAAGTGGTACCGGCAAGGAGATGATCGCGCAGGCGATTCATCAGAACAGCCCGCGAAAAAACAGGCGCATCAAAGCGCTGAACGTGCGTGCTGTTTCGGAGAATCTCGTCGAAAGCGAATTGTTCGGACACGTCAAAGGAGCTTACACCGACGCGGTCAGCGATCGCATGGGAGCATTCGAATTCGCCAACGGTGGAACGTTATTCCTGGACGAAGTTGGCGACATGCCGATGAGCACTCAGATTAAGTTGCTGCGTGTGCTCGAAGAGAATCAAATCACGCGCGTCGGCGATAACAAGTCGATCAAAGTCAATGTGCGGTTGCTGAGCGCAACGAATCGACCACTCGAAGAGATGGTTGCGCAAGGCGTGTTTCGCAACGATCTGTTTTATCGCTTGAAAGTTGTCACGGTACATCTGCCGCCGCTGCGCGAGCGTTTAGAAGATATCGTGCCGCTCATGGATCACTTTCGCAAAATGTTCTTGCGACGCCACAGCAAAGGACCCGCGAACTTTGCTCCGGCGGTAACGCGACGTTTCTATGGTTACAGTTGGCCAGGCAACATCCGGCAGCTCCGCAATTTTGTGGAAACTATGGTAGTGCTCGATACCGACGGAGTGCTTGACTTAGATGACTTGCCACCGGAGTTGATGGAAGATGGCGATCAAGGATTACTAGCCACGCAACCGGAGAAGCCAGCGCTAACGGCGAACGTTTCCTTCAGCGGCGCGGAGTCGTCGTTGCTCGGAAGAACCATGGACGAGATCGAGCGCTGGGCGATTGAAGAGACATTGAAGATGACTGCCGGCAATCGTGAAGAAGCGGCTCGTATCCTAGCCATCGGCGCTCGCACTTTATATCGCAAGCTGGACAAGTATCGCTCGGACGACGGCGGCGCCAATACCGAAACAGTTGCGAGCGAGGATAGCTGAGCTGCGAGCATGACGACATCTACTACGCGATCTGCCCGGCTTCGACGGCTTCGTCGAGCTTCTTCTTGTGCGGGCAACCGTGGCAGGTCCACCACTCGGCCGCCTGTGTTTCCGACCAGCCTTGCGTCGACGGAATGGCGCGCAGCAAATCGCGAAGTTCGGTCACCGATTGCGGGCGCTGGTCGGGCTGTTTCTCGAGACAAGCCAAAATCGCTGCATCAAAAGCGGGTGACAGATCGCGATTGAAATGGGACGGAGCAACCGGTGACTGATTCGAATGAGCCATGATCACTTTCAGCGGATTGGTTTCTTCGAACAGCAGGCGACCTGTGGCAAGATACCACGCAACAACACCCAGCGAGTAGATATCGCTGCGCTCGTCAGGCGACTCACCGAGCGCTTGCTCTGGTGCCATGAAATGCGGCGTGCC
>JBGSOM010000043.1:0-24285 GCA_041739135.1 Pirellulaceae bacterium | reverse complement strand
TGAGTAACCCGCCGACCAACAAGGCCGCAGCGGCAGGAAAGGCGGCTTTCAACACAACTGAGCTGAGCATGTTCATTTCCTCGTAGACTAAAGATGAGATATCGGAGTTGGGGTCAATCTTTCTCGGACAAGTTTCGGTAGTGAGGTCGCTTTCGCGAGGCAAATACGAATCGAGGAACGACTCGGTCCACGTTTGAGCTTCGGTCGCCTGCAAGTGCTGTTGAAACCACGATGAAGCCGCAACGAGTACAGTCAAACTAATGCCTCGCTTGGCCAGCTGTCGCAGCAATGTATAACGGCCACGACGAATGCGGCCTTCGACTGCGGCGACACTCAGCGCGGTTCGTTCCGCAATTTGCGGAGCGGTGTAGCCTAACAAGTAGTGCTCGACCAAGATCTCGCGGACCGGCGCTGGCAACTTTTCAAGTTCTTGATCGAGTGCTTCAAGTTCCAACTTTCGAGCGAGCACGTTAATTGGATCTTCGTCTTGGTTGAGTGCGATCACTTCATCTGGACTCTGCACTTCAACGTGAGCTGGCCGTTGCTTCCGCAATCGACAAGCGGTTCGAAAGGCGACACCATGTAACCACGCAGCCACCGAGCGACGGTTCTGAATTTTCTTCGCGGACTTGAGCAGCACGAGGAAAGTCGCTTGAAAAGCATCTTCCGCAGCAGCTGGGTCGGACACCGTACACCGACAAACGCTGGCAACTAGTCCCGCGTAGCGATGCACGAGTTGTTCGATCGCCTCTCGACTGCCCGATTCCACAAACAGAGTCAGCAACTCTGCATCGGACTGCATCGCCCCCTGCACAGCGGGTTCAGTCAGCCTCTGCAAAGCAGCAATCGTTTCAGTTGGTGTTTTGCGGTCGCTCATGGTCATTGTTAGTGCCGTCAATCCGTGCCGCCGGGCGCCTCTTTTCCAAAGTTTGCCGAATTATCTTGCAAGTCATCCTACACCAGCTTGGCATTAGTGGCGACTTTCGGCCGCCAACCTCAGGAATGTCGACTGGGACTCCGCGCCATATGAAGGAAGACTCCCAATCGCACGTTGCTAGGATGCTTACCTTGCGCTCAGAGTTCGACTGCCGCTCCGCGTCCGCCTCCAGTTTTGAATGGCTACCGATATGGACAGCCGGACAGTTCTCCCGAACAGCGACAGCGAAATCAACGCGTCTGTCGATAGGCGAAACGCATTCCACGCTTGATTGTTGGCGACCGGAGTAGCAAAAACATTTTGCCAACTCAAGTATTCAAAGTACAACCAACAAGGTGCAAGAGCAACGGTTAGAAAGCCAGCCAACATCCAAACCCCAGGCTCTGTTCGCCACCTGCGGAATGCAAAGCAGTAGATGCCGAGCGATGCAAGCATGAAACCAGTGAACAACCCCATTCGCAATCCGTGCGGCAACGCAATGGCAAGCACCATTAGCGCGACTCCACAAACGAACACTGTTCGGCGGTGGAGAACATAGCGATCAATTTGCGGTTCGGTTAGCAGTAACACTTTGAAAACCGTGTTAAGTATCGCGAGATGAGGTCCCAGCATGAGTGGATATGTATTTTATCTCGAACCCCTGAAAGAGCCACGGAAGTTGCCTAAATCTTTCTGCGTCGAGTTGCTCTGGAGTCTCGACAGTCCGCACAATTCGATCCATGTGATACCAGCCAAGATGCACGTCGGACACATCCAAATCGTGCGACATCAAATGGTGTTTCAATCGTTCGCAGTACGGTAAAGCGTCATCACCAAAACGATGACTTTGTGAAGGATGGCACCCATCACTCATCGCTTTTTGATCATCAGGCGACAGCGTTGCAACATGTTTAGCGTACAAGTGACGCCGAAGCTCTCCGTACTGTTGAATGTACTTGTCACGAAGCACTGGATCGGGTTCCTTAATGAACCCCGTGGGCACGTTCTCACCAGTCATCCATTCCTCGACAGAATCGTATTGCAAGTGTGCAGTGCCGATGCCTGAATGCTTCGCTGAGTCGGTTTGGGGCCGACCGAGAAGTTGTCGAATTATGGTTATTAGCGTTCGGAACACGATCTATTTCGCGTAAGTTGAATTTCGCGACAGAGTAGAAATCAGATTCGATAAGTCTAGGGCAACGCCTATCCGTTTGCCAGCGCTTCCGCCGTTGGTGTGTCATGCGCCAATAGAAATGACCCCATAAGCGTTCATTAGAAATGTCCCCATGATTACCTCTCAGGAGGTATTTGCCGTGGAGGCGATCTTGATGAGCAAGAACGAGCGCAAAAGGCTAGCGCGGAAGCTCAATTTGCGTTCGGCTAGCGAGATCGATAATGGCCTTCCGGCATGCATAGGCCTTGGTCAGTTTCAACAGGAACCAAAGCCCGAGAAAGCTAACACCGTGGAGCTCAATCTCATTCAGGGCACTCGCAACCAGTACCTACCTTTCTTCCTCGCTACGTTTCTTGACTACACATCAACCAGCGACTTCGGAGTCTCCGCCTTATACGCTGGCTGCAAGCCTAGATACTGAGCCTGTGGCTAGCAGCTACTCGGGTGAGATTCTCACTCAGTCGACTTCAACTATTTCCAGTTCGATTCGCGGATTTTTAGTTAGTCGTTCTTCGAGCGTGACCTCGGCAGCCATTTGCGAGAATCTGCCATCAATTGGTCCACAGCCGCACTGTAGTCTTCTTCGTCAGCATCTAATTCTGCGAGTACAGTCCCAAATTCTTTAACAAAGGCTTCACGAGTTTTGTATGTACCGCCGATCCAAAAGAGCTTGCCGATGCGATGTTCATTGGGGGCGACCGAAATCATCAAGCCCGCATTTTCTTTTTCACCGTCCTTCTTCGGGACGACAAGTTTCTCATAAGCGTCCCAAAGTAATGAAGCGACAGACGCGACAGAGCCAATCACGCCGAGCACAGCAAGGAATTGAAACGCGTCTGCACGCGGTTGCCCGAACGGAACAACCTTACGAAACGTCCTGGTCTCCGCGTGATGCGTCTCCAAGAAGTCTAAGACGCTTTCCACGTCAACTTTATTGGTGTTCGCAACGCTCAAGTTGAAAGCAAGTTTGTCTATCGTCCTTCTCCCGTCGGATAACGTCTGGCATCAGGGAGCCAGAGCGATTGACTCAACGCAAGCAAAAACGGCGGATCGAGGGCTTGGTTGCATGCCATTGTTCGGCAACATTGTCCCGCAAATCCGGCTCGCAGTCAATTTGGAATCAATTTCGCGGTTTGAGTGATTCATTTTGATTTCCATTCGGAACCCGCAATACCGAACCAGTCTTGTGCCGCATTTTCAGCATCAGAAAGTGTTTGGTGCCATGTGTCTCCCGACACTGTGCCATCGGTCGATTCGTAACACAAGAGATAGCCGTCTCCATCAAATTGAATTTCCAAGTTGAAAAGTAGATGGCTTATCGGTGTCGGCAATGGCATTGCAGCACCAGCGGGAAGCCATCCTGAGTGCTCTTCGCCGCCGATGGTCATTGGACGGTTTTTGATGAATCTCACTGATTCCATCGACATCCTTCGGTTTACGAACGCTTGGGTTCAGCGGGCGGCCGAGATTGAGCAACCATTACGAAAACGCATTTTCGCCCGCTCCATCTGCAACCCTTTGTTCGTCGCATTCAATCGTTGAATGACGCCTATCACCAGAATCCCCACCAGTTTTCTTTCAACCACTCAATGAACCCAGCACCAAGAAAGAACCCGAAGACCCCACAGGCAATCGCCCCAAGCAGAATTGTATCGCCTGTAAAGAATGGCGGATCATCGAAAAGGAACATACAAGCGCCAAGTCCAAGGCCTCCGCCGGCAAGAGCTCCGAAGAACGTACCGCCGACTACATTTCCTAGATTGCTTTCGTCGTTCGACATTGTGAGGCTCGCAATAGTATCGAATGACAGGTTGTAGTCGTTATTCGTGCGCGACGATGAAATACTGGCGTGTACGAGACGCGCGCCGAAAACGCCCAACGGTACAGAACGTTGGGCGTTCCTGCGTTGTCGCGACGAACGGCACCGATCACCCAGTTCGCGAAGCGAACTCTTCCATTGAAAAACACCCATTCGCGAATTTTGGGTGAGTAGAGCGGGCTCTTTCTTTCAAGTTTAGCACAAAGCTTGGACTCAATCGATTGAGCGTCACCCCGTCCCAGAACCGGACGTGCGCAGTTAACGCATCCGGCTCCCACGACGGCTGTCCCGTGTTGACAAGTCGACACGTTCTGCATTCCAGTCGACTTAGCATACCGATCCTGGCGCTGTGTCCGGCAGAAAGGTAGCGAGGACGAAAGGTATCGACTGACTGTCGAACCCTGGAGAAACTTCACTGGGCTTCAAGGTGGCTGTTACCAGACACGCTGCAACACTCGATACTGAGCCTCTGGCTAAGAGCTACTCAGGTGGGAGTCGCACCCACCTGTTCAAACCATTTCCAGTACGCACGTGCATCCGATTGTTCTGTCGCGATTCCTTCGAAATGATTGAGGTCTCCGATTGCGTTGCGGCAATGCAATCGCGGCCATAGCCTACCACGAGAAAACGCCAAAGTACACGAATCCATCGTCGTATATTGCCAGCGCTAAGTAGTTTGGATCCGGTAACAATTGAATCCTCGCTCCGTTCAATGATTTCGGCGGAGTCCACCAAGTCTCGGAGCACGACGGCCAGTGCACCCTTGCGTGACTAGGGTTTTGTGCATCATACGGTTCAGTCAAATCAAGCCTATTTGCGTACGCTGTGAATTCGGATTCGTCGATTCTTGCTCGCAGACATCGCGTGAAGTCGGAGCCAAATCTTGCGTACGAGTAATGCTCGCGAATCTCGGTTGCGTTCCAGGGAAGCGATCGGCGAGCCAACGAAGGCATCAATAACGCAACGCCGAAGAACGCAAGCGGGATCAAGAGCAACGCACCACAACCAATCCGCCGCGACATTTTTTTGAGGCTCCAAATTTTGTGATAGTACGAAACGCATCACCGGGCCGGCGCGAGATGCGTTGATTTCAAAACCGACCCGAGCGCCGGCTCCGTTGCATGCGATGGTTACGCCACATCTTCTGGCGTGAAGGTTGAGTCTCCTGTCTCCAACAGGTAGCGAATCCCTTGCTTAAAGCAAGGTTTCAATTCAAACGATAGAAACGGATACCAGTCTGGCCTGGCTTGACCACGAAACCAGGCGCTGTGCGCCAATGCGTAAGCGAACATCGGCAGTGTCATGTATTCGGGACGTTTGAAAGCAGTGCCCGGCCAATTGCTGTATTGGCTGTCCCAGTTGCGAGGAGAATTGCCGAGGAAAATTCCGAAACCATGAAAAACCGCAGTCAGATCGGTCAACAGTTCATTGTCGTACTCTTCTCCCGTTACACGTCGTTCACCCATTAGACGCAAGTGGGCAAGTTCATGAGCCATTGTTCCCACAACTCCGGACAGATTCGTCATCTCGGAAGTCTCAATGTGGATTACAGTTTTCCCGATCTGTTCGTCGTATAGACCGGCGGCGCCAGTCGGAAGATATTTGCCATCGTCGTTTACGAGCCAAAGTTGATTCTTGCTAGTGAAAAGTTCAAGTGTTACGCACTCCGGCTTCACGTCCATGTATTTGCAAACCTGATCAAGCAGATTGCGAACGCTCAGTTCAGTACCGTCGACCGGATCGGGAAAGAAGTCGGTAGTCGGAAGAATGACTGCGCGGCGCGTGAAGGTATCGCGACCGAATTGCTCGGAAAGCCATTGGAGACGATTCTCGATCCATTGCTTCGCGGAACCATCCACTGGGCATTGCGGTTTAAACCAGCCGAACATGAATCCTCGATTTGGTGGCGTAACGCTAGCGGTCACCTGGCCGAAACGGCGCGGGTGACCTTCACTTCAGTGAAAAAATCGGAACGCCACCGCCGCTCCCGGCGAGTAGTCCTGGGGGCTCCGGGATTTAGGATACGGTTTGTTTTCCCTGTTGTCCACGGATTTCTCCTGTGTGGTGTCACAATGCACCCCAGAACCCTCTCAGAACCGGATTAGCCCAGCTAAAGCATCCGGCCCAACCAACACCGCTTACCAGTTGCTCAACGCTGGCGGCTTAATGCGATCAGGTCGAACTGCGGCGACGCAGGCAACGGAGGCCGAGGCGTCGAGCGGCTTCGCGGTACTTCATCAGGCAGCGCCAATTATTATTGATGTTGTAATATTGATATCAGTGTCAGCCGATCTGGGGTCATCCCAGCGCGGAAACTTACCGCAACGCGGTTCAACAACAAAGCCCAGGGCAAGCGAAGTGCCGGAACGGTCACGAGCGTCGCCCTGGGTTACACGATCAAAGCAAATGCGACGAGCAGTTGACACACCATCAAACGGATCACATTCGAAGTCGCAACATCCGTGACATTGCGGCTCGGTCGAGCGAACGCAAATAGTCGCCGAACCCCTCGCCACTGATTCTCACACACACATAGCCCAGGGTGCGCTACGCGACCCTGGGCTATGTTGTCCAACGCCTTCAGCGTTTGCAATCCGTGAGACGATTCAACACGCGAGCACTGAGCAGCACGAACGGCTGCCGTAACCGAGCAGCCACGAACGACCGCATTCAGCATGCCCGCGCGTTTGATAAAACCAACAAGCAAGTCACCGTCGCGGGGCTCAAGCGTTATGTTCGAGGCTGGATGGGCTACTATGGTCTTGCCGCGCAGTTGAAGTTGTTCGCAAGCTTGGAACAGTGCCAGTGTCTTTCTTGCAAAAGGCCTGGGACGCCGCATTCGGTGCTGTTACTGGAAACGTTGGCGACACGTTCGCACACGTGAGCTAACCGCACTAGGCGTCTCGCGCCCGCAAGCCATTCGACACAGCATCAGTCGCAAAGGACCTTGGCATATGGCCAAGACGATCGCGAGCGGTGTCGGTATGACGAACGCTTGGTTAGCAGCTCAAGGAGTCTTGAGTCTTAAGACATTGCGGTCCGAACTTGCTTATCTCCGCCCGACCGCCGTATGCGGGTCCGCATGTGCGGTGGTGTGGGGAGGACGTTCAGCAATGGCCGTCTTTACCCGATTTCGTCGACTTCTTCCGGACTATTTGTCATGACCGATGCCATCTCTGCGCTCTGCAATATGCCACAACACGCCCGCCGGATCAACAACGTAGGCGACGCGAAGTCCCCATGGCTGCAAGGCCGGGGGCTTGGGGGCTGGCACGCCGAAGTGTTTGGGGAGCTCAAGTAAGTCAATATGCGCCCACCAAGCATCCAAGTCGTCAACCATCAGTTGCAACATGCAGTTGGCCGCCCAATCTTCATGGAAATGTCGTTGAAGCAAGAAACCTCCACTACCCGCCCTGAAGATGGCAACCTCACTATCGAGTGTCTTTTCGAACCCGAGCGCCTCGTAGAATTTCTTGGATAGTTCGAAGTCCTTTGTTGGAATAAACGGACGAGCGAGTTCTGTACCAGTAAGCATAGGTTTCATACTCGTTTGGATTGTTGACGAACCGCAGCGTTAACAGAGTTCGCGAGTATGACTCTTTAGCAAGCAGAACGCCATCGCGAACTTCCGTTTAACGCTTGGTTATTTACTTTTTTCTGGATAGCGAAAGCGATCGATACCCACAATTAGTCGTACCGGACGACCTTCGCCATCTTTGATCGCGTCGAGTTCAAATGTCCGGTGGTCATCGACAGTTATCGTCTCGATTAGGCGAACGTTTTCAGATCGCCAAGTTGCTGAACCGTGCGGAATTCCTTGTAGCGAAATGTCATGCTTGATCTCAGTCCTATGGGCAACGTCAAAGCGGATCACGAGTTCGTCGTTCTCTACAGTCAACAATTCAGCGCTAATCTCATAAGCTTGTGGATTCTCCGAAATGACAGGTGAGATTGCAAATGCTTCACGAGTACGGATTCCACCTGATCGCGCGAGAGACTTGCCAGCTGAGTCAGTCAGTTCGAGAGAGAAGCGATAGGCACCACGATTTGCGAGTCCCTTCAAAGTTTCCTCAGACGCTTTTGGAGCGGGGCCGGGCGATTCTTGAGGCGCTGCGAGAACAAATGCAGTTGCGGCGACAATTGTGACGCAACCGAAGGCTAGAATACGGAATTTCACGATAGAGTCCTTTCACGTAGAACTGTGGTAACCAACACCTGTAAGAATACGAAACTGGAGCATTTGCTGGAATCGCAATCTTAAGCAAGTAGCGAGTCCGTTCACCCTGCCCGCGCGATGACCGCGTCCATTTTGAAGCACCCGATCGCGGGCTTCGGGCGAGTAGTCCTGGGGCTTTGGGATTTAGGATACGGTTTGTTTTCCCTGTTGTCCACGGATTTCTCCTGTGTGGTGTCACAACCTCTCACCAGTCGCTCAACTCTGGCGGTTTAATGCGATCAGGTCGGTAAACTGGCCAGGGACGGCGATGGTACTTCGCGCAACTCCACGCCGAGAATAAAGAAGGGGTCCGGTCGACATCCGAATCCGAAACTCGGTTGCGATTTCGTATTCCGACATACTAGGACTTTTTTGGGATACGGGTGCGCGCCCTAAAATTAAAACTAACAGAGCATTAGAGATACGGAGTCGCAAGTCGTGCTAGCCCGTCGCGCAGCTTGATTGGCAGCGGTCGGGAATCGATATCGCAGAGGGTAAACGGTTGCGAAGCTGCGATCTTCTGGCGAATCACATCAGCGGTCGCCGTTGCAACTTCGCGTGAATAGCATTCCACATTAAACTCGAAATTCAAACGCATACTTCGCGGATCCCAATTCGATGAACCGAACATACACCACGCTTCGTCAACGACCATCAACTTAGAATGATCAAACGGCGGTGGCGAAGTCCAAATCTGTACACCGCGCCGAAGCAATTGCCACAACTGCGCCGTCGAAGCCCATTGCACGAGTATCAAGTTATTAATACGTGGCAAAACAATTTGAACATCCACGCCTCGCAAGTCCACCACATTCAGCGCTTCGATCAACGATGAGTCGGGCAAGAAATATGGAGTGACGATGTAAACGCTTCTCCTCGCAGTCGTTATCGCTCCGGCGATTGTCAGTCGAATTTTATCGGAATCCAGATCAGGTCCAGCCGCTATGCCGCGCGCGATCGCGCTACCGCCCGACTTCACAGTAAATCCTGCTCGTGGTAGCTCGTCTTGCGACACGTCAGCGTTTGAGGCGCTGCTGGTCGTTACTTCCGGAAACCAACTCTCGCCGGCCAAAATCTCGCCAGTGCAAAACTCCCAATCGAACGCAAACGTTTCTTGCAGATCGCGAACCGCTGGCCCTTGGATGTAGTAATGCGTATCCACCAGCGGTTGAGCCGGAACCAATTTGCGCCACATCCCTTCACGAATGTTCATCCCACCTGTGAAGCCGATGCGTCCATCGACGACTAGAATCTTGCGATGGCATCGCAGATTGCTGTAATGAAGTCGCCAAGGAATTAGACTTGGTAGGAACACTGCGTAGGTTAACTTTGCAGCAGCCAACCAACCGCGGATCGAGGGCCAAGAGTACCGCATGCCGACACCATCGACGATAACACGCACTTCCACTCCACGCTCTTTAGCGCACCGCAGCGCCTCCACGAAGCTCCTGCCGATGCGATCGCGGTCGAAAATATAGGTGCACAGCGAGATCGACTTCTCGGCACGTTCAATCGCGGCCAACATGGCCGCTGCAGCATTCTGTGACGAAGAAAAGATGTCGATGTGGTTCCCGGGTGACAGTGGTCGCTGGATGACTTTGTCACCCAACTCGGCCAGCGGTCCAAACTGTCCAGCCAAATCACCGAGCAACTCACTCGATTTGAACAATGCAGGGGCTTCTTCAGTGGCTTGCCCTGTCGACGGTTTCTTTAGCAACTTGCGAGCGCGACGCTTCAACCGATTGATTCCGAACATGAAATACAGTGCGGAACCAATGAACGGAGCTAAGAAGATTACTCCCGACCAACCGATTGCAGCGCGGACGTCGCGCTTGTTCAAAACAACATGACCAACCGCAATGCACACGACAACAAAGTCGAGCGCAGCGATGATCAAGCCCCAAGAGACTAGCGACTGCAGCCAGTCGACCCAATCGGCTTCGAGAAAAAATAGGTCAGGAATAGAGCAACTCCATTAGCACTAGCCGTTCACGTCGCACAGCGCCTCCGCCATGTCATCGTTGGCCATTCTAAGAAGTTTGCAACAAAAATGCAGCGTCCTTGACGCTCGTCCGTCGGTTGTCTCGTTGACCGTAGCCGGAGTCGCCAGACTTCGGTGGAAAGTAGCCGGAGTCGCCAGACTTCGGTGACGTCTGAGCCCCTGAACTCTGGCGAGTCCAGCTACTGTACGTGCTTGCAATCGTAGCCGGAGTCGCCAGACTTCGGTGGCGCCTGACTCCCTGAACTCTGGCGAGTCCAGCTACTGTACATGCTCGTTCCGACAATGCAAAAAGATGGAACCGACTTCGCCTAAGCGAAACCGGTCCCGTCCGTTGCGTGGAACACTGGTTGCCCCTCGTGCTTTGTTCTAGTAGGAACAAAGCAATTACTGAACAGTAATCAGCAACTCACCATTGGTAATACTCACCGTTCGGTCCAAGCTGGCTTCAACCAGACTGGCAACAGCTGGCGGAACTGCTTTAGCACCACTCTTGGGCGTAAAGTAGTATGCGTACTTGCCAGCGTGCGTTTCAACAGTGAAAGCACCGCTTGCATCGACGTCAACAGCTTTCTGATACCCTTGCTCGAGCGGTTGCAGGTTCAGCGTTACACCGCCAACGGCTTTGCCATCACTGCCAACGACTTTTCCGCTAACGTTTATTGGACCTTCAAGTTGCGGTGGACTCATTCCACAGCCAACCATCATCAGTAGGCCAGCAATTAATGCCAAATTTCGCATTTGATCGAAACCCTCTTCCCTGATTAGTTGCCGGTGTCTGGAACGACGTTGCCATCAGCCGCGCCAACCATCCACTTGAGAACGATGCCGTCTGTAGTCGACGACATAAATCGAACCGACCCGTCTCCCATCGTTGTGTTCACGCCACCGGTGTGGAAGCTGAACGGTTCATCGTTCGGTCCGCAGTTGTTGACCGACCAACGGCATTCAGCGGGTCCACCGATCGGTGTTGCGTAGTTGTTGATCTTCGCTTTGCGTGATCCTGGGCTAACGGCATTGCTTGGACCCGAGAATCCGTTGGTGACGGCATCGGCGTCAGCCCAAGCGAACATGCGGCGACCATCACCGCCACTGGACATGTTGATCGGATCCGCAGCACCCGATACAGGTGTCTTGCGGCTTGATAGTGAACCAAAAGTTCCGACGTTTGGATGAGCACGACCCGCATCTTCCACACAAAGAATGGTGTTCGAAGTACCGTCAATCACGCGACCGAATCCGCCGTTGTCGCATGTCAACATACCTTGGCGAACCTGGGCCAACCAAGCCGCGCTGCCGCTCGGCGTTGTTCGCTCGCCGTAAAGCGGATCGCCAACGGTTTCCATTACGTCAGTTAAGTCAATGAACATGTAATCCCAAACGCCGTAGCGATGCACAGGGTCACGCGATTCTGGACCGGCAGGTGTAGAAGGACAAACAAAGGATGGGATGTGCGCTTTGGCAGCGACTTGGCCGCTTGGATGGGTCGGATCGTCGTAAGACTTGCCCTTGGCATTTTTGTGCAGAAGGCAACCCGTCGCTGTGACGCGCGTTGATGCGTTCATGTTGTACGGCGACAGCGTGTAGTCGGTAAAGCTGTGGTCGAACAGGTTGTAAACCGCGATCTGCTCGATGTAAGGCAGCAACTGTGTCGCTGTCGAGTGAATCACGTAGGCAGTCGATGTCGAGCCAGTCGATCCGCACTGTCCCGATGGAGGCAGTTTCTTGTTTGCTGATTCAAAGTTATGAACCGCCAAGCCGATTTGCTTGAGGTTGTTCGAGCACTGCATGCGACGAGCCGCTTCGCGAGCTGCTTGGACGGCTGGCAACAGCAGGCCAACCAAGATGCCGATAATGGCAATCACCACGAGAAGTTCAACCAGTGTAAATCCCGGTCGAGTCAAAACACTTACTTTCTTCATTGCGTTTCCAAATCCTACTTAAAAACAGCGATTTCTATTGCCACCACGCGTGACAATCATTGCAAGCGTGATTGTCGCGAAGATTGTTAAGAAATCGCGAAGGCAATGTGAATATCGCGCGAAGAACCGCTAACCAAATGTTAATTCTGGCCGTTGCCGCTCGAATTCGATGCCCTGTTGGAGAGGACTGCACAAACCGATAACATGGCCCGATAATATGGCTTCGATAAGTTGGCTTCCTTTGCCAACCGCAGCCGAGCGACCCAAAAGTGCACTAACTCCCGTTGTAAAATACCCGTTGTGAGATACAGCATGTCAGAATTTCGGATCGAACAGGACTCGATGGGCGATGTTAAAGTGCCCGCCAAAGCCTACTACAGTGCTCAAACGCAGCGCGCCGTGGAAAATTTCCCCGTTTCCGGTTGGCGCCTTCCGCCCGCCCTCGTCCGTGCCATGGGCTTGGTCAAGTTCGCTTGCGCGATCGCCAACCGCGACCTTGGAAAACTGACCGGAAGCGGCAAAAATCCGCTGAATGATTCGCAAGTCGACGCCCTGCTGTCCGCCGCCAAGGAAGTCGCCGCAGGCGAGCTCGCAGACCAGTTCCCAATCGATGTCTTCCAGACCGGTTCGGGAACGTCCAGCAATATGAATGTCAACGAAGTGATCAGCAATCGAGCGATCGAAATGACGGGCGGCGATCGTTTTGGAAAAGACAAAGCGATTCATCCAAACGATCACGTCAACATGGGCCAAAGTACCAACGATACTTTCCCGACCGCCATTCACGTGGCTGTCGCATGCGAGATCAAAACGCAACTGATTCCAGCTCTCAAAAAACTGCACGAGCAACTCGACGCGAAAGCCAAAGAGTGGGATCGCGTAATCAAAATCGGGCGAACGCATCTGATGGATGCAACGCCTCTGCGTTTGGGCCAAGAGTTTGGTGGCTTCGCTCGCCAGTTGCAGTTATCGATTCGACGCGCTGAATTGGCGCTCGAGTCGGTGTTGGAATTGCCAGTTGGCGGTACGGCCGTCGGCAGCGGCATCAACACGCATCCTGAATTCGGTAGCCGAGTTGCTGCAGCGCTCGCAACGGAAACTGGAATCGCTTTCATCGAAGCCGTCGATCACTTCGAAGCCAACGCGCAGCGCGATGGACTCGTGCAGTGCCACGGCGAACTGAAGACCATCGCGACGACACTGTTCAATGTCGCCAACAACATCCGTTGGCTCGGCTCCGGTCCACGCTGCGGCTTCTTCGAAGTCATCCTGCCTGACCGCCAACCCGGCAGCTCAATCATGCCCGGCAAAGTCAATCCAGTGATGTGCGAAAGCCTGATGCAAGCCACCGCGCGGGTACTCGGCAACGATCAAACAATCACGATTTGCGGCGCGGCAGGGGGCAACTTTCAGTTGAACATCATGATGCCAGTCATGGGTCAAACGACGCTGGAAAGTATCCAGTTGATGACCGGCGGCGTGAATGCATTCATTGAATTCTGCATGATCGGGCTCGAAGCTAACCCAGTCGCTTGCGAAGCAGCTGTGGAACAAAGCCTCTCGATGTCGACCAGCCTCAATCCGTTGATCGGTTACGAGAAGGCCGCGAAGTTGACCAAGGAAGCGTTCGCATCCGGCAAGACGATTCGGCAGTTGTGCCAAGAGCAGGGCATCCTGCCCGAAGACACACTCCGCGAAGCGCTCGATCCGTTCCGCATGACCGAACCTCAAGCGTAATCGCTCACTGAATCTGCATCCCTACGCGTTAACCAATTAGTAGCTAGCGCGTCGAACTCCGAAAATCGTGTAACCGGGATAGCGTTGCAATGCCAAGTTGCTCGCAATCCCGCTGTTCATCGCTGGCACCATCACGGTAATCGGTCGATTGAAGGTGCCCGCACGAGGCACTAATCCAACTTCCCAAATATCAACAACGCCAGCGGTCGCGGCCAACATATCCAGCTTCAGCAATTCGATCTGCTGCGAACGTTTGCGATCGCGCTGGTACTCCAGCGCTGCAGCCCGCATCAAGAAGCTTTCCCGCTCGCGCGCCTGCTCACTAGCGTCGCGTTCTTTCCAAAGTTCCCAGCCTGGTTCGAGAACCTCCAGATCTTGGCTTGAGAAGAGGAAAAAGGGCACGCCAATTTCGTCGCCACTTTCCAACTCCATCCGAACCCCTTCAAGCGGATAAATGCGTGGCTCGCCCCCGATACTCTTCGCCCAGTTCTCTAACTGTTTCTCATCTTCAATTGTTGTTTTCTCGAGATACGAAAGGACCTTCAATACGACTTTCTGGTGAAGTGGATCGATCGCCGAAAATTTCTTGTCGTCGATGTGAACGGTCCCTAGTTTGCGCTGGACCTTCACGTCCTTCTTGCCGAACGCTACGATTCGACCTCGAATCTTCAGCCCATCTTTGCCAGTCCAAGTTTGAATTTCGTCGAGCCGCTTTTTCGCTTCGTCCACTGTCTCCTTTTCAGCAATGTAAGCTTGGTCCGCAGTGGAAAGTTCGTTCAAGTCGACAGCCACCAGCCCGCCGTTCTCCTTCTTCAAAACCACCAACTGGTCGTTGAAAGCGATCGCTTCTGCTTCCACCTTGAACTGACCATTCTTGCTTGTCCACTCACGAGCATCGCTTCGATTCACCGAACCCCAATTCGCTGACAGCACGATTCCGATTAGCACCCAATTTCTTACCGCGAGCATTTGCTGACTCCGATCCTATGTTGTTCGTAAATGACTGTGAAAACCTATTGTAAATGGTAGCGCTTGCGACGGGGCTGAAAACTCTCACCACCCATTAAGAGTAGATGAATTCGATCGGAGCTTCGATGTCCGGATGAATGCTCTGATGGACCGGACAAGTGTGAGCACCGTTTTCAAGCCGCTTTCGATCCTCTTCGGAAACTTGCAAGCCCACCGGAAATCGCACAGTGGTCCGCAGTGCTCCGATCCGCCGTACCGGTTTTTGGACCATCTCTTTGACCACATGCACCTGAGTTCCTCGCAGATCCAGTTGATGACGGTCTGCGACCAGCCCCAAGATGGTCATGATGCAAGTCCCCAGCGCGGTCGCAACCAAATCAGTCGGCGAGAACGACTCTCCGCGACCGCCATTGTCCAGCGGCGCATCGGTGCTCAATTGCACCCCGCTTGGACCGTGAGTTGCTCCGCAGTGAAGCCCGCCTTCGTAAACGATATTAATCTCAACACCCACGTTACTTCCTTCTTTCCATTTCAGTTAACAGAGCACACACAGCATACTTGAACGGCACAATCAGATTGCTGCTAGACTGCTGCAACAGTATCGCAGCCAAGTCGTCAGTTAGGCAACATGTTCCGCTTGAGCCGCACTTTGAAGATCTTCAACTAACAATCGCACCGCACGCACAAGAGTGCTCAGCGGCAGCGATGGCAGCGAGTGTCCGTTCGCAACCACTTGCTCCGTCGCGAGCGGTAAATGCACGAATCCGACCAGCGTCTGCGGCTTGCGTTTCTTCTTCGAACGAAGATGCAGCCAATGATGCGAAAGGTACATCACCGCATTGCACAGAAATGTCCCAGCGTGATAAGACACGATCGACGGAATCTGGTGGCTACGCAGCAGCTCGGACCAGCGACTAAGCGGCATATTACTGCGATAAGCGATCGGGCCGCCTGCGATAATTTCGTCAAGTTCGATACCGCGGTCTTCGATGCAACCGGCGGCATTCAACGCGATCGCTTCCAGCTTAATGCTGCTCGCTCCGGGCGATTGTCCCAAGTGCAGCACCACGTCAAATTCTCGCTGCAAGTCCAGCTCAAGTTTCTCTTGCATCGCCGGCAGATCAACCGGATAACGACGCGTGACCAGCGAACCGTCCGAGGGTAGCTCTTTGAGCAACTCGACCAGCGTCAACCAACTGGAATTCGTGGTCCATTGGTCGTACGGTTCAAAAGCAGTGAGCAGCACACGCACTTCGGTCAGCTTTCTGCGAACGAAGCTCGTCGACTTCGTTACCAAGGGGGAGCATCACTACTGAGAGCCTCATTGCCTCGGATACTGAGCTGACGTCATGTCGACCGTCGACTTTACCCGCTCGCCGACCGAAGTGCAATCGGTTCGTCCTCCTTCCGGCGATAACTTTGGCGACACCAGAACAGCCGCTCGATTGGCAACTCCAGGGCGCTCGAATTAGTATGGTAGTGGCTGCGGAAGCAGTTCAATTCCACGCCGATTGTTCATTCGGTAAAGATCGGTAACAATCGCGTCAGCACGTTTAATCCCTCCGCTCGCATATCACGCCTGCACAACCCACCTGAGATTATCATGATGAGCACGATTTTCACGCTGAAAACCCTGCCCTTAAAACTTGCCATTGCCCTAGCCATGGCCGTTTCGTTGGTCCCCGCCGAACGTTCAATCGCTCAAGATCTATTTCCTGACAAGGGACTTGAAGCGGCAGTGCGTCAAGAAGTTTTCGCGAAGCGTTATAACACCGAACCGCTGACCAAAGACGACGTCAAGAACATCTCCCAAGTACTTGCCAAAGGCAAGTCGATCAAGAGTCTCGAAGGCATGCAGCATTGTGTCAGCGTCCAGCAGATCGATTTCGAAGACAATGAAATCGTCGACCTCAAACCGCTGACCGATCTGAAACTGATTCAGTCGATCAACTTGGCGGAAAACAAGATCGAAACCATCGAGCCGCTCGCAGCACTCTCACGCGTGCAGTACTTGGAACTGTCACGCAACGCAGTTACCGACATCTATCCGCTGTCGAACATGAGCAACATGCGGTCGTTGTATCTGTCCGAAAACAAGATCGAGAAGATCGACGTTGTCAAAGCCCTGCCGAAAGTCTGGACACTGTACTTGGCCAGCAATCCTGTGAAGGACTTTTCGCCCATCAGCGAATTGAAAGGTCTGACGACGCTCGATTTGAAGAATTGCGGAGTCACCGATTTGAGTTTCCTGAAGCCGCTGACGTCGCTCAATTATCTCATGTTGGCAAACAACAAGATCTCTGACCTCAGCCCATTAGTTGAAATGGCCAGCGGCGACAAAGAACGTCGCTTCGCACCGTTTTGGCATATCTACCTCGCCGGCAATCCGCTGGACGACAAAGCCAAGACCGAACAGGTCGAAGCTCTCAAGAAACTGAACGGCCGCATCGATCTTGAAAAGAACAAGTAGGCGCGTTCTTGCTCCGAACGTAAACTGATGTCGAATGTTGCCAAGTGTGGTTCAACAGCCGTAGTCGATAAAGGGAAAGCGAATGAAGAAGTACAAACTTGAATCGTTGATCTATTACACGAAGCTTTTCGCTGACAAAGAGCACATCGTCGCGACATCGTCGAAGGAAATTCAAGAGAAGCTCGATCAGTATTCCGCCGACGGCTGGCGACTAGTATCAACCGATGCAACCGACTTTGGGTTGGCTGTATACATTTATCTTTACTTCGAAAAAGACGCGTAGAGCGTTATTGTTTCTCGGACGACTTTCAAACTGAAATTACTTGTCCATCTGTGCTCGCAATGAAAAGCCCAGCGACCGTTAGCCATTAACAAAGCACCAATCTTCACCCTCCCAAAACGCAGTTTAGGGAGGGTCAGCCCGCGAAAGCGAGGCTGGGGAGGGTCGCGCTGTCGAGGGCTACGCTGCATTGAGGTCACGCTGTACTAGGGTCACGCGTTCAATCCGATCAATCGCGGGCGGCCCTCCCCGGCAATCTCGCTGAAGGCTCGATTGCCGACCCTCCCGGTCGCTTCGCTGGGCGGGTTAAGTCTGAATGCGATCAGCGACTTGCAAGAGAGTTGCTTAGTAGAATGACTTGGCCGCTGCTCGCTCGAATTCAAATTGGTGACTAAAATGTAAACATGTCGAACTAGCGAACACGACATGCGCACACAGTTAACTACTCCGGCAGACGGAGATGCACATAAGGAAAAGATGGTTTCGATGACAGGCAGCAATCCAAAGTCCACACGGTATGTTTTTTCTATCGTTTTCGCCGCTTGCGTTTCTGTTTTATTCAGCTCGGTAAACTTGAGCACGGTTTGCGCGGACGAGCCACCGAGTGCGGTTGGGCCAGTTTTAAAGCTGTTCAAGAGTGGTCGCCTGCCGCCCGAACGCCAGGGCTCTGTGGTCGAGATGATTTGCAATCGCGGCAACGAGCATGATTTGCGAGTGATCTACGATCAACTGATGTCGCCGGAAGGATTCTCGAATGACTTGAAATTGAAAGTCATCAATTGGTTGGCCGAAGCGGCTGGAACACGGAAAGTCGTTCCGCAGGGTGATCTGAGTTCGTTCGCGCAGTTGATTTCAGCTAAAGATACTGCGTTGCGTTTGGCGGCGATTCGAACTGCAGCGGCTTGGAAGTTGACCGGCGCGTCGGCTGAGTTGCAGAAGTTGGCAACAAGCGGCGAGTCTTCTGAGGCAGTACAAAAAGCAGCGATCGAAGGTTTGGTCGCAATTAGCGGTGAAGATAGCAAGAAAACGCTGCTCGATTTGGCTGCGAAAACGCAACCGATGTCGGTTCGCATGCAAGCCATCGCGGGCTTGGCGGGTTTGGATCTGAAGCTGGCTAGTGAACAAGCCGCTGCAGCGCTCGCCGATGCAAGTGCAACCGACAAACCGAATGGGATGCTGAATGCATTTTTCGATCGGCAAGGTGGCAGCGACGCCTTGGCTGCGGCAATTGAAGAAAAGAAATTGACAGTCGACGTCGCGAAGATGGCGTTGCGTTACATGTACTCGATCGGTCGCAGCGACGCATCGCTGTCGGCAGTACTGAGCGAAGCGGCGGGTGTGGCGAGCGACCCGGCGCCGCCAACTCAGGAAGAGGTTGCAAAGCTGGCTGAGGAAGTGGTCGCGAAAGGCGATGCACAGCGCGGCGAACTGGTGTTCCGTCGCGCGGAACTCAGTTGCACGCGCTGCCATGGCTTGAATCGTGGCGGCGGCCAAATCGGTCCAGACCTAAGCGCCGTTGGTGGTTCTTCTCCAGTGGACTACATCGTCAACTCGATCCTCAATCCGAACTTGGCGGTTAAAGAGCAATACGTAACCAAAATCTTCGTGCTCGATAGCGGCAAGATCCTAACGGGCGTTGTCATCGACAGCGACGACAATCGTGTCTTGGTTCGCGATTCACAAGGCAAAACGGTGACGATTCCGACCGCGGATATCGAAGACGAAGCCGAAGGGAAATCGCTGATGCCGCAAGGTTTGACGAAGTTCTTGACGCACGACGAAATGCTGGACCTCGCCAAGTTTATTTCTGAGCTTGGTAGACCGGGGCGATACGGGATTCGTTCGGTTCCGAGTATTCAACGTTGGCGAGTGATGTCGGGCGCGCCCGACGAATTGATCGCTGACGTGCCTCACTTGGAACACATTCGCGAGTTGGTGCTCAACAGCCAACCGGAACAGTGGACTAGTGCTTACGCAATGTTCTCTGGGTCACTGCCACTCGCTGAACTCCGCGCGGATGACAAACCAACGACGCTGATCTTGCAAGGTGAAGTTCAAGTTAATGAAGCCGGTGCGATCCGCTTTGAGATCGACAGCACTGAGAAGTATCAAGTGTGGTTGGATGACCAGCCTGCGGAAGCGGGCAAGCCGATCGAGGCGAAGTTGGAACCTGGCGTGCATAAGCTGACGATTCGTGTTCAAGTCAGCGAAGCGACCTCACCGACGCTCAAAGTCGATGTGACTCGGCCAACGGATTCGACCGCTCAATACGAAGTGGTGGGTGGCGCATAACTCGCTTTACTTGGACTTGATTACTCGGTGTCTGATTACTTCGTGTCTGAGTGGACGGCTTCTTCGATGTAAACGTCAACTTGCTGGCCCGAGACCGCGCCCAGCTCCGCAGGCGAAGCTTGGTAGATCAACTGCAAGACGCGCGTATCAACGCGCTCACTGACACTGCCGCTGAGCACGCGTTTCGGAATCACATACGGTTCAGTCCGCACGAACTCCAGTGGGACTTGAACGTTCGCGCGGCCTCGCACAGACGCATAAGCTTTGGCACCGGGATGGAACCGCGGAATCTCTGACTCGTCAATATCGACCCGAATGTGCAAAGGATCCACCACGCCCAGTACCATTAACGAGTCGGTCAGCACCGCAGCGGGCGCGAACTCACCGACTCGAATGCGAACTTGAAGTACGGTTGCGTCGAGCGGTGCGCGGATCGTATGCATTTCGAGCGCAATCTGCTCTTTGTTCAAGTTCGCTCGCGCTTGTTCGATTGCCGCCTGCTGCGCGTCCAGAGTTGGAGCGCCGTTGGGCCCAGCGATTTTGGCTAGTTGTCCCTCCGCTTCCTGCACGCGCGCTTGCGATTCGAGCACACGAGCCTCGTTGAAGCGGACGGCCAAGCGACGTGTATCGAACTCCTCGAGCGAGATTGCTGAGGACTTGAGCAGAGGTTGTCCGCGTTCGAGTTGCAGTTTGGAGTTCTGAACATCCGCCGTAGCTTGTTCCAACTGCGCTTCCGCCGCAGCTACCTTTGCTTGAGTGGGCGGAATTTCCGATTCGAGTTCTCGCAGCTTGGCCTCGGCGGCCAGCAAATTCGCGCGCGCGATAGCGAGGTTGGCTTGCGAAGTGCGATCGTCCAACGTGAACAGCGGATCGCCCTTCGCAACTCGGTCGCCCGCTTTCACTTTCACCGAAGTCACGATGCCCGGCAATTCCGTTCCGATCGAAACCGCTTCGCCAACAGGTTCGACGATACCGATACCGCCAATAAATCGCCGATCCTTGCCCGCCGCCGCTGGACTTGCGCCGTCTATAGATGACACTGGCCGCCCAGCCGTACTTTCAGAATTGGGCGGACTCGGCGGCTCAAATCGCACCTCAGCGGCAGAGCGGCACGGTTGATTCTTGCTGATCAGCGAAACGCCCCATGCAAGCACGCACAGTGCAAGCGCCACGGTTCCCCATGCAAAGCCGCGATTCAACCAAACACTCATTGTGACGGACCCTTTTGTACGACAGTGTGAACAGATGGTTGCACCGGAGTTGATTCCATTGGTGGCGAAGTGGTAACGTCGGTAATCAAGCCATCGGACATGTGATTGATTCGATCTGCGAACGAATAGATGCGGTCATCATGCGTTACGACGACAACGGCACGCGTCGATGCCAGTGCAAGCTCTTTCAGCATTAGCATGACGGAACGTCCTGTCGCCGCGTCGAGCGACGCAGTGGGTTCGTCACAGATGACTAGTCGTGGTTCGTGGACAAGAGCTCGCGCGATTGCGACGCGCTGTTGCTGACCGCCCGACAACTGATTCGGATACTTGTAACGTTGATCGCCTAGTCCAAGTCGATCGAACATCTCACCCGCCAACTTGACCGCTTTGCCGAGTCCGACGCCGCGGGCGACGAGCGATACCGCAGCGTTCTCAACCGCAGTCAACGTTGGAATTAGATTGAATTGCTGAAAGATAAAACCCAAATTGTGTGCACGAAATTTCACAAGTCTTCCGCCACGCAGTTTTCCAAGTCGTTGCCCCAGCACATCGACTTCTCCGGCGTTCGGAGTCAACAAGCCTGCGAGCACTGAAATCAACGTAGTCTTTCCACATCCGCTGGGACCGACAAGAAAGGTGATCTCGCCAAAGTTCGCGTCCATATCGACACCGCGTAGAACTCGGATACGTGTTTGACCTGTACCAAACTCCTTGACTACGCCGCGACACGAAACTGCGTTTTGCGCAGAAGTGGAAACTTTGGCTACGGTTGACGGTTGCGTTACGACCACTGCTTGCCCTTATAAATCGCGACAGAAAATTAACCTCGAAACACAGTGGCTGGATCCACAAACAGAACTCGACGCAAGGCGAACAGCGCGGCGATGAACATGATCCCGGCCGCGACTGCTGCGGAGCCCAACGCAACTTGCCAAGGCAAGTAAAACCCCTTGAAATTCGGGCTGCGACCAGCGAACTCGAAGAACGAGGCGGCCGCGCCCAGTCCCACGCTGTAGCCGACAAGTCCAACGACGAACGCTTGCAGCAAAACCATCGTCACCAATCGCCAATTCTTCACGCCAATCGCTTTGAGAACTGCGAAGTGCTTTAGGTTTTCAAGTACGAACAGATTGAACATCAACCCAACGACAGCCACTCCGACGATCACTCCCAAACCGATGACGGTCGCAAAGCTGACTGGGATGCCGGTGTTTTCAATCACATAGTTGACCGCTTTGTCGCGAAACTCGGTCGAGGTCAAAGCGAGCAGGCCGGTTTGCTCAGATATCGCGCGGGCGACGGCTGTGTTGTCGTAGCCATCTTGCGACTTGGCGAGCACAAAGGAAAGTTGGTTGCGGCCGTTGTTCGTGTATTGCAGCGCTTGCGAGTAACGCGTGTAGAAGGTGATCGATGAAGTGAACTTCGGTGAGTCTTCCACCACTGCCACTACCACAGCGCGACGATCATTCAGCTCCAATGTCTTCCCCAACTCAATCGCTTGCCCGCGCCAAACTTTGCCAAACGAATCCTTGGCAACCGCGACCGCATCCGGCCGTTTCAAGTCGTCGACGTTGCCGAGAAACAACTTCGATGGAATTCCGACCAGCGAATTGTCGTCGGCGCCGATCAGCAGCGCGGACTCGAGTTCCCCGGTTTCCGTTCGCACTGTTGCCATCGCTTTGAAGTAAGGCACCGCCCACTTCACTCCGGGCACTCCGCGGACACGAGCCAATTCGGTGTCGCGCAGCGGAAAGATCGTGTCCAGATTCTTCACTCCTGGATCCATCACCCAAATCGACGCTTCCGGCGTATCGTCAATCAGGCTTCCCGAGCGTGAAATCAGTCCCACAAAGATACCGCACTGTTGGTTGATCAGCAGCGTTGAGAAGGCAATCCCAAAGATGAGCCCGATGTACTTCGCCCGGTCTCCAAAAAGCATTTTCAGGGCGATTCTAAACATTAGGACAAAGTCGATGAGGTTGATGAGCTGAGTGATTTCGCCGCCTCCCCATTATAGCAGACGCGTCAAAGTTCAGTTCGTTTGCTATTCCGAGTTCATTCGACACGTATCGATGACTCCTGCGGCCCTGGGTTACCTAGGTGCAGACACGTTCGCACACGCATCCGCGAGCTAACCGCACTAGGCGTCTCGCGCCCGCAAGCCATCCCGCACAGCATCAGTCGCAAGGGTCCTTGGCATATGGCCAAGACGATCGCGAGCGGCGTCGGTATGACGAACGCTTGGTTAGCAGCTAAAGGAGTCTTGAGTCTTAAGACATTGTGGGCCGAACTTGCTCATCTCCGCCCGACCGCCGTATGCGGGTCAGCATGTACGGTGGTGTGGGGAGGGCGGTCAGCGATGGCCGCTCTTACCCGATTTATGCCTCGATTTCTGGCAGGCGAAACGCTCTTTCCGCAGAATGGATGTCATCCGTGTTCTGATACTTAAACGTTGCGCGTACCCAAACGATGGAACAGGATTGTGGGACGTTCACAACCAGCGGGAATCTCTGTTTTACTTTGGGTCTTACGAAATAGTATTGCCATTTGTCGGTGACAAGTGATGCGCGTGCAATTTCGACGGGGAACTCCAACCGTGGTTCGTGCCCCTTCAATTGTGACAAAGGGCCATTCTCAATCCCGCGAATGGTAACACGAATACCGTCAAAGCGTTGCTCTACATTCCCTTTGTTTTCGGCGATACAGCCAAATTCAATCGCTCTCTCCGCCCCGATAAAACCCAAGTCGCAATAATCAATATCGAATTCGATTCGTTGACGATGCGTCCCTTCGCGAAAAAATTTGAAGTAGGCGAACGCGGCCGCGGCGATCGCCAACACGATTTTGATAATCTCGAAGGTGAGTTGTTCAGGCGACATGGGCAGTCCGACAAAGAGGCATAACGGCAGGGTTCAGCGAGCCCGAGCAATTGACTCAACACAAGCCAAGACGGTTGATCGAGGGCTCCGTTGCATGTACGCCCAACATGGGCGTGAGTTTATGGGGTGCGGTTCGACGAGAACTTAGTCCCCTGTGTTTAGTTCCGGTATTTCTAACGGGAGTCATCATACCAGATGGATAGCTCATAAGAAAACAACACGAGGTGAAGGCGGGCACCGACGCGTAGCGGTGGTCGGCGGGGAGGCGACGAACCGTGGGGAGGAAGCCTGCGATGTCACGGATTCGGAACTCTCCAGGTGAAACAGTCCTGTTGCTGGGCCGACATGAGACATCTCACCAAGACCTGCCAGGTTACGAACAGAAACTTCATCTGAGG
>JBGSOM010000012.1:0-28140 GCA_041739135.1 Pirellulaceae bacterium | reverse complement strand
TTGGCTCGTGTACTGTGGCAGAACCAATACGCTGCTGAGTCGCTGCGAACTATGGCCGAAGCATGCGCTATGAAACCGGCACTTCATGAGCGACTAACGTATGTGGAATGGTTGAGTGAGGCGAAGCAGTTCGAGCAAGCGATCGCGCAGTTGGACTTGGCTGCGGAGGAAGCTGACAGCAGCGAAGGTCGCGAGCGCGTTTTCGCTATGTCAGTTCAAGTTTATCAAATGTCTGGACAGCTCGATCAGCGGATTGACTCGCTACAGGCGCTTGCTACCGCCGAGCCGACCGAAGAGCGCTGGCGACGTCTGGCGATTCTCTACGAAGCGAATCTTAATGTGCCGTTTGCATTGGACGCGATCGATCGTGCCGTCAAAATCGCTCCGCGTTCCATCCGCACGCTTGACACCGCAGCCCGTTTGGCGGAACTGGCTTCGCAGTGGCAAGTGGCGATCGCGCTGCGCAGGCAGCTCGCGGATTTAGATCTTCGGTTTCGCACCAGTCATCTCGAGCGGCTCGCAACGCTATACGTTCGTGCGGCCAAGATCGATGAAGCGTTGGCAATCGGTAAGGAAATGCTCGCGGGCGCAGGTGGATCTGTGGAGGCGTTTCTGTTTTACGCGGATTTGTGCGGGCAAGCGGGGCGCGGCGAAGAGCGCTTGGAAACGCTGCGTCGCTGTTTGCGAGTGAACCCAAGCAGTGAAGGCGCGCGGCGCAAGTTGGCTGAGCAGTTGGCGGCCGATTTCAAAACGGACCAAGCGATCGAACTTTACTGGCAGATGCTGGACAGCGCAGATAGCCTGCAACGGCAACGTGAGTTTGCGATCGTACTGGCGGAGCTGTATTCGCGCACAAACCGACTGGATCAACTGCTCAGCCGCCTTGATCTGCGAGGTCGCGAACTGAATGACCAACGCACTGCGATCGAATTGACGGCCGCTGTGCATCAACACATGGGAGATTGGGGAGCGGCGCGGAATGTACTCGAACAATTACTGGACGACAACGCGCGTGATCCGTTACTGCTAGAACGTTTGGTTTCATTGTCCGAGCAATCGGGCGACCTCGAACGCGCGATTGAGGTTCAACGCCAGCTAATCCTTCTACTACCAAGCCCCACGGCCGATATGCGTCTCACAACGCAATTGCTTGCCATCGGCGCTGTGGACGAGGCGGTCGAACATGGGTTGCGGTCGACAACTCGACTTGCAGATCCGCAGCATACCGCCAAGCTGTTCGAGCGCTTGATGGCGCTGAGTGAGACAGAAATCGCCATTGAATTGGCTGGAAAACTGCTCGCAGAGAACCCACGCGATTGGCAAACGCAGTTAATGCTAATGCAGATTCTCGCAGTGGATAAACGAATTGCTGAAGCTGCGAAGTGCGCGCGATCGCTGCTCGAACTCGACGTTCCGGATACTGAGGTGGTTGCAGGTGCAAAGCCGTTGCCAGCGGATGCGACAGATGCAGCCCGTGTCATCGCCCGAACAGATGCAACGAGCCAGCTAGGCAAAATGATTTTTTTCCAACGGCTAGCGCAGACGAACCATTCATTCGTGCAGCCTATCGACTTTGGCAATGCGAAGCAGATGGCAAAACTTATCCTGCAGAAAGAAGTTTTCGATTCGGACGATCCTTCCCAAATAGAAGCGGAGCGCGTTGCATTCGCTGAGTTAGCGAGAAAAGGAAACGCTGTCGGTGCGAGTGCGCCAGACGTGCTGGCTTGGTTCGAAGCGCATGGGATTCGAGTGCATTTTCTCGAGAGAGAACTCATCGATGTTTCAGATCCCAACAAGTGGAGTGTGTATTGGAAACTGATGGAAGTCGACGCAACGCAAGTTGACCAAATCCCGAACTACCTGCAAGCACGCATGTCCTATTCCGCTTCGCGTCGCTCGCAAGTGAAACCGCTAAGCGAAGAACGGTTGGCACTGCTGAAATCGAAAGCGGAAGCCGAAGATCCGCTGGTGGCGAGCGGAGTCTATGTGGACTGGAAAGTCTTGTACGCAAACGAGTTGCGACTGGCGGGAAATGCGGAGCAATCGAAAAACTATGTCGAAGAGCATTTGCGAGCCGGAAAATTCGATCCGCTACAGTTTATAAACTACGACCAACAAACTTGGCCTGAAGGAGCCGCGAAAGATGCGCATGCATTTAGTGAAGAATCACTTTGGATAGCGATTGAGCAAATTCGCGCAGCGCGAGCTGCCGGCAAGTCCTCGCAATCGCCGCTCAACTACTATGCGCGCCCATCCGTCTTACTTGGCTTGTGGAGTGCGCCGAAACGCATGGCAAGCGGCTTGGCAACCGCCAACTCAGCACAGCGCTATCGTGATCGCTTGATGCAATTGCTTGACGACTGCATCATGGAACAATCGAAGCAACCATCCGCTGCAAACTCCATTCGCCTCTCGACATTGTGGAGCGGTCGCACCCATGAACTGCAAGGTGCGGACGGCTCGCGGCAATCGATTTCATTTCCACCATACGGCCTAGGACCAGATGCATATGCGGTGTCGAGTCTCTTTCAAGCGCATCGTGTGCTTCAGAAATTCTCCGACGAGGCTATCGCATGTATTCGAGGAAAACCTGACGTACAAGACGTACGTGAACAGATCACTCGATTGATGATTGAAGCGATCTGGTTGCAGTGGAGCGATCGCAGCCAGTCAGCGGAAGACGCCCTGCGCAAGGGAATTGGTCTGGCAACGGTTCAGTTTCCGCAGCACGCAAATGAGCTGCGATTGCTGCTGGCAGATTTGCTGATTAATCAGAAGCGAGAATCGGATGCGCTGGCGGTCATTGATGACATCGCCGTACTTGATCAGAACATGCTGGTCATTCGAGAGTACACGGCGGCAAAGTTAGCTGCGGCGATGGAGAATAGCTCGCGTTTACAGCTTGCAGGAAAGCGATTACTGGAATCTCGGCTAGGCGGTGGCTCGCAAGTCGAATTGATTTCGCTTATGCAATCGCTCGGAATGCATGACGTCGCGACTCAGTTGAGTAAACGCATCAGCATTCGCGCCATCAACGAACCGTCGCAATTGTTGACACTGATGAATTTGCTGGTGGCGCGCGGTGACGAGTCGCAGGCGGTCGAGATTGCATTGGAGTTATTGCGACGTTGCAATGCGGCACAGCATCGCACACCATTGAATACGAACCAACGCAGTTACACTCAGCAGCGTACGCTGGAGTATCGTCAAGCAGCGATCCAAACGCTCGCATCCGCCGGTCAATTGAGTTCGTTGATAGAATCCGTCGAGAAACGATTGGAACGAAATCCGAAAAGCCAGAGCGTGCGCAACGAATTACTTGAACTCTACAAGTCTGCGGGACAATCCGATAAAGCGAACGCTTTAATGATGTCCACTGTGCTCAACCCTCGCGCGACAATTGGCGAGTTGTCGGATCTCGCTGACGAGCTGGCGGAATCAGGTCGCATCAACGAAGCTTGCGACGCTTTCAAGTTGCTGCTGGATCGAAGTCCAACGCGACTGTTCGATGAGTTCAATCTCGTGAAACGAGTTTTTGCCGATGCGAATCGATTGGATGAGTTCAGTGCATTGCTGGTCAAGATCGGCGTGGAGAAATTTTCTGTTCAGAACCTTGCAGTAACTTGCGATGAATTGTCTCGAAAGCAGAAAGTCGATGCCGCTCGCAAGCTTTGCTTTGCACTCGTTACTGCGGCCGACCGTAGCACCACTGGGGCATTTAACCTGCAGTACTTTGTAATGGACAAACAATCAATTCTTGCGGATGTCGAAGTTGCCCGTCGAGTGTGTCAGTATTTCATGCAGCAGAGTCTGAAAGATATTCACTCGTGGACCCCGTTGTTCGTCGCGCAGTCATGGGCACCCGATGGTCGCTGCGACAGTCATCTGTCGGCCTTTGTCAAAATTCTAAAATCCAATCCTGAGGCGGCTGCGGTTGTTGAGGCCGAACTGCGTGTGGCGCTTGATAAGTTTCCGCGTTGGCGTTCCGGAAACTTATGGTTGGCGTTCCTGTTAGTTTCCGATCAGCGGTTCGCGGAGTCGCTCGCCGCACTTGAATCCGTTTTTTCCGACGTCGCTGCTCCATCGCCAACTTACGATGTGTTGCAAATTACGACCAGTATGATCGACGAATTTGAACCGATGCACGATTTCGCTGTGCGATTATTCGAGCAGAATCAAAGCAATCCAACGCAACTGAATATCCAATTCCAGAATTCGATTGAACTTCGGTACTGTCGCTTCTTGCTTGATCGGAAAAGCGTTACGGCTGCGGATAAGGAAAGAGTGCGCGAAGTTGCGATTAACTGGGCCGACCGCGCCCTCAAGAACTTTCCATCTTCTACCGAACGTGGCGATCAGGATGGACAGCAAGTGATCCGATTGAATTCACTCATTGAACTCATGGATTTGCTAGACGCCGCGGGTTTCCCAAGTGATGCGGTGCGCGAGTCGCGCCGAGTTCCAGCGGGCTTCTTTGCACAATGGGGGCGTGAGCACGCGGGAGTCGTTCGGGCTTTCGAGACGCGACGATCGAATGCACTCACGAGAGTTCTTCAGCGAAGTGCGACTGAGGCATTGAACGCGTTGATAAGTGAATCAGGCAGCGAAGCTAGTGTCGATTTCGAAATGAAACTAGGGTCGCAACCATTCAGGAATCCCGTAGTCACGTCAGTGTGGACAAACATTCTGGACAGCGCGATTAAGGATCCGTCGCAAGCAGAGGCGATCGGGGCGCTCAAGGCGAAGTTGAGTGTACTGGCGAAGGATCGGCCCGCTGACGATAGTGCTCAAGCGGCATTTGCGTTCCTAGCTTGCTCGAGCGGTGATCGCGCGCCGCTGCGTCAACTGGTAGAGAATTGGTTGAAATCCACCTCGACCGCAGTGCATAACGGAAGGTTGCGAAGACAGCTTATGTTGCTGGGATTGATGGAGTTGAATCGTGGCGCTGTGACGGAGGACGATCGTGCGTTGTTCGACCTTGCACTCGCGGCTGACCGTCGCGATGTACCCATTGAGTATCAATTTATGCTGCGAGCCGAGCTTGGTAGGGGCGCGCTAGATCGTGGTGACCGAACATCGGCAGAGTCGCTGTGGACTTCGATTCTGGAGTTGGATGTTGAGCAGCAGGCGCCTTCGTTTGTCGGCATTCGTAGTCTCGGGCAATCGCAGTTGCTGGAACTCGCCGTTGCAGCCGTACAAGCGGATTTCATCGAGTTGTCGCTATCCGCAGCCCACGCGAGCGCTTCGAAGAATTCGCCAACAGCGCCAGACGTCGGGGAAAATGTAGCGAATTCCATCGGCGGAGGATTGAACTCATTGATCCGAAGACCTGCTAACCATTCGTCAAATGCAAACCAGTATCGATTACGCGACGTTGTTAATTCCCCAATACTTCAGGCGATCGATAAGTTGCACGACGGCTGGAGGACGCGTGGCGTCGATCCAAAGCGTGCGTTCAAGGCGCTGTTCGAGTTCTGCAAGTTCGGAGGTACCGTTGATCCGCTGTGGAATTCGATCCAGATCGACGACAACAAGCTTCGCATTACTGGTGCGTTCGACAGTGCTATTTCGCGCGCTATCGACGCGAATGAAACGAATTGGTTGCTTAAGCAGATCAGCAGTGATTCGCCTTCCGACCGACTTTTGTCGCTGGTCGTCTTGTTGAAATCTGGCCGCAACGAAGAAGCCGCTGCGTTGCTTGAATCGTTCAAGCCTGAAACCTTGAGCGCGGTGCCCCATGAGACAGCGATGTATGCCTTGTTGCGAGCTTTCGATAACGCGCAATGTGCCCCGCGAGCGGTTGAATTTGCTGTCCACTGGTCCGAGTCCCTGCCGCCTGTGTACAACGATCCTGATCTATTGAAGGCTCAGACTGCGTTTACATCTCAAATGATGAGTGCGGCCGTTCAGAACAATGTCTCCTCGGAGTTGCAAGTAGCCGCGATCGACCAGTATCTCAAACGCTCGCAGTCGGCGAATCCGGGCAGTTCTGGTCGCTACGGTTTGTCGCAGCAAGCGAAGGACTTCGAAGAGCTAGCCAAGATCATGTTGATGAAGGGTGATAACGCGGCCGCGCTGCGTTACTTGGGAATGCGGCAAAGCGCCTTCAATGCTGGATTAGATTCGAGCAACGATTGGGTGGGCATTTGGGCGTTAGAGAATTTGCAGTCGCAGTCTGATCGCACAGCAACGTATCAAATGCTTGCTGATTGGACGTTCGCGGGCGATGGCGCGTTGAACTCGATAGCCGCCTTTGCACGCCGCGCACGATTGCCAGATTGGATCGAGGAAGACATAGCGGGCACCTATCCAACTTTTCCTCCTGTTCACGATCCGCAATTGCCGATCGCCACCAGTCACTATTTCTTAGCGAAGTTAGCCGCAGAAACGAATCAAACGCAAGATCTCAAACAGCGATACACAGCCGCGCGAATCAAGAAGCGAGGCGGAGCAACGCAGGGCTTGGCGATCGCGCTGGCGGCATGGGGACGAGAAATCGATGCAACGCAGCTCGCCGACATTGAGCAGCACTTATCAAACCTCAAGCCCGCGGACGCGATGGTTGCAACTTGCGCCGCGCCGCTCGCAGAGTTGCAATTGGCATCTCTGCTAGCGAACTCGCGCGAGCGCGAAGGCTGGGCGAAGGCGACCACCGAACTCGTTGCCTCGCATGGTCACTTGGCGAACCGTTCCTACTTTATGCCTTGGTTGGCTCGGTTCCAGTATCGACAGGGTTGGAAGCAAAATCAGATGCAAAGTGCGAATCAACTGCCACATTGGATCGCCGCGACAAACGCTTCCGCGCATGATCACTATGAAGGCGACACCGACGCAATCTGGGTTACCGATGGTAAGACGCAACTGGATCACATCTGTGGCTTCGGGAACAGCCAACTGTGGCTGCGTTATCCGTTGCAAGGGAATTTTGAATTTGAGGTCGAGTTGCTCGATGGGCAATCTGGTGTAGTGAATGTCGTGTATAACGGCATCAAGTTCGGGGTGCATTCGCGAGCTTACTTGGTAGAGGTTGCAGCGAATGACGATCAAGATCGGTTGATTGTGAACACGACACAGGTTCGCAAGGACGACTGGAATAAGCACGTTTTGACTTTTGAAGACCGGCACGTTTCTTACAGCATCAACGGCAAGACGCTCTATCGCGAGCTTCGAACGCCAGCCGCTGCATGCATCGGCCTGCAGGCTTACGGCGCGCATCAGGCGATCGCTCGCAACCCAAAGATTAGTGGATCGCCAAGCATCGCCAGCTCAGTCCCGCTGCTTCAAACCGGCGATCTACGAAACTGGACCGGCAAGTATTACGACCAGTCGATGCCAACCGTCAGTCTCAGCCAATCTGCAGTTGACCCAACGAACACCGTTCGCGTTGTGCGGCAGGGTGAGCCGGCGAGCAATCCACAGTTGTCGTGGTATCTTGCGAATGGTGAATTGACTAGCGGATCGAGTGAGCGTTTGGGGCCTGGCAGCCAGAGTGTTGTGCAGTTGCTGCGACCGCTCGTGGCTCAAGAATCGCTGAGTTATGAGTTTTATTACGACGCTGGCAAGTCCGAAGTACATCCCGCGGTGGGACGAACGGCTTACATGTTACGTCCAGAGGGTATCAAGTTGCATTGGATGACGGAGCCTTATACATCGTGGAAGACTCCGAACGATCTCGAAGTTGCAGCACCAGGAATTGATCGCGCGACGCTGCCGCTTAAAGACAAAGATTGGAATTTGGTGAAGTTGAGTTTTCAGGCCGATTCGTTCACGATCATTTTAAATGGTGAAGAAGTTCTCAAGCAGCCGTGTGCGTATGACAAAGGTGAAGTGTTTGGTCTGTTCCACTACGCGCAAGCAACGACGGCTCGCATTCGCAATGTGGAATTGCAGGGCGCGTGGCCACAATCGCTGCCGGAGAATTTGCTAACACCCCAGTAGATGCAATTCGGTTCGGTAGGCTCCGCAAAAACGATGGGCTCGCTTATGCTTTGGATTCGCAGGACAACTGCGCTCGCTCTCATCGATCACCTTTCGCTTTTACTTTGTTTCCGTTATCGACCTGTCAACTGTGCAACGCAAGCAAGAACTGGATCATCGCGAATACGATTTCATCATTTTGGGCGGTGGAACCGCTGGTTGCTTGCTGGCGCGATTATTAGCGGAAGCGGATATTGGTTCTGTGGCGCTGATTGAAGCTGGGGGAGCGTCGGCAGATGTTCGAACCATTGCGCCTGCGCTCTATCTACGGACCTTTAAAAGCCGGCTCGATTGGCAGTTCGCGACGGAGCCGCAAGCTTTTTTGAAGGGGCGCCGCATTCCTTGGCCACGAGGGAAGACGTTGGGTGGTTCGAGCGCGATCAACGCTTTGATCTACCTGCAAGCGGCGGCCGCGGATTTCAATCGCTGGTCGCTAAATGGTTGCGATGAATGGGATTGGCAGTCGCTTTCGCGTCGCCTACTTCCGCCGAACTCCATGCTACGATGTCCCTACAGCTGGCTGCCGCTCAGCGCGATTCAATCGCCGCATCCGTGGTCGACATCCTTTATTCAAGCATGTGTTGCATCCGGTATTGAGCAGCGTGACGAGTGGACGCAATCGGAAAATCAAACTTGCGGGCTCTATTCGCTGACCCATCATAACGGTCGTAGGCAGCACACTGGATTGCAACTTTCTGAAATGCTGGCGAGAGGCAAGCTGGATGTGTTGCATGGCATGACGATCAACAAACTGCAACTGGTCGATGGACGCGTGCAGTCAGTCGAGTTAGTGGATTGTGAGCGGCGAACGATTCGCCTTAGCGTATCGGGTGAAGTCATTTTGTGTGCTGGCACCATCGGCTCGCCGAGTGTTTTGCAGCGGTCGGGAATTGGTCCCGCCGAGTTGTTGCGCGGCGTCGGAGTTTCTCCGCAAGTTGACTTGCCGGGCGTTGGAGCAAATTTGCAAGACCATCTCGTCATGCCGCTGATCTATCGAGCGAAGGACAACATCGGCTTGCCGGCGCGGTTCGATGCGGCCGCGCGAAAGCATTTTCGTCAGCCAAATGATGCTGCGGGGTGTGGTCCGTTGGGAAGCAACATCGCTGAGGCGGGAGCACTGTTTACAGTCGATCAGTTTTCAATCGATGGCGGCGAAACTCCTGACTTTCAAATTCACTTTACACCCACTCATTATCTAAAGTATCCATCACGTCACGCGCCGACGGATCATTGCACCCTAGCCGTAACAGACCTACATCCGCGCAGTCGAGGCAGATTGTCGATCACGGGCTCGGACCCTCATGCGTCTCCCAATATCGATCCCGCTTACATGAGCCACGAAGAAGACATGCCGCGAACGCTGGGTGCGATCGATGTGACGCGTTCGCTGGCAAGTAACGAAGCGCTGCGAGAGATTATCGCAGATGAAGTTCTGCCAGGTCGACGTCGAACGGATGTCGGGAGTATCGTTCGCTGTGTGGAAACGTATGCGATGTCCATTTATCATCCGGTTGGAACTTGCCGGATGGGCACTGACGCCAACGCAGTCGTCGATACGAATCTGCGGGTACACGGCATTAACAATTTGCGGATCGCTGATGCATCAGTCCTTCCTGATTTGCCAAGCGGCAACACGCAGGCGATTACCATGCTGGTGGCTTACGTTGCAAGTCGTTTGCTTGCCGCGGGCAGATGAAGCGCGCTGCAGGGTGGTGACTTAGGATTCATCGCGTACCAAGCCATGTGGTTTGGCGAGCAAGCCGTACTGGTCGGGTCGACGGTCGGCGAAGCGATCGATCAAGTGCTTGCCTGGAACGCGCACGAGTCGCTTGTTGCGCGTGATGTGTGGCTGGACCGTTCCACTCACCACGCACTCGTTTGCGGCGTCACCGACTGATGGCGAGCGACCTGTGGGCAAGCAAAATTTGCTGGTGCCGATGAACTGGAAACCACGCTCTTCGCCGACTCGATTCACTGCCATAAAGTAAACATGATTTTCAAGCGCTCGCGCGTTCGGAAGGTATTCCGCAAACGTATCCGCGCCCGGTGGCCAATTGGTTGGCAAGATTATCAAGTCGGCTCCTTTCAACGCCAGCACGCGCGTCGACTCGGGAAATGAAGCGTCATAGCAAATGTGCATGCCGAGCCGGAGACCACCTACTTCGAAGACTTCCATCGGACCTTCCCCGCGATCAACGAAGCGATCAACACCTAAGAAAGGCAAGTGAATTTTGCGGTACACTCCGACTAGTCCCTGCGGACCAAGCAAAACGCAACTGTTGTAAAGTTTCTCTCCATCGCGTTCGAGCATTCCGAACGCCAGGAACTTGTTGTGCTTTATTGCTGCTGCCAACATTCGATTTGTGCTTGGGCCCATGATCGGTTCAGCCACGAACATTGCTTCAGACTTGCTGTCAAAGCAATATCCGGTGACAGCGCATTCAGGGAACACGACCAACTGAGCCGCTGCAGTGCGATCGTCATCGAGCCAAGCGATCATGCGATCGACGTTGGTGTCGTTGTCGCCGATCAAAACGTCCATCTGCACGCCAGCAACCGGTACTTGTAAGTTCGACATTTGGGATCCAGAAGTAACACGAAAAGAGTGCCGTCGTTTGTCGCGACTTTAAATACGATGTCCAAATTCTATCTTAATCGCGCTTACGAACCACTGGCGTTGATCGGCCGTTGTCGAGTTGAGTTGTCGAGTTGTCGAGTCTTGGTGCAATGGCAGCGAACTGGCATAATGAAGTCGACAGGGCCACGCGGCTTTGCGTTGGTTTTTCACGCAAGTGACTTCAATTAGGTAAACGCCATGAGCAACCACTTGCTTCCGCAATACAGCGGGAGCAGCAAACGACGATTCGCGGACGGCGCGATGCCGGGCGCGTGGTGGCGACCGATTGAATCGGAACGCATTGAATGTGAGCTGTGCCCTCGGAAATGCAGTTTGAAACCTGGTGATCGCGGGTTCTGTTTTGTTCGTGAAAACCGCGACGGCGCGATCGCGCTTTCGACTTACGGAAAGAGCACTGGATTCTGTATCGATCCGATTGAAAAAAAGCCGTTGAATCACTTTTATCCAGGCACGCCGGTCTTGTCGTTCGGTACGGCGGGTTGCAATCTAGGATGCAAATTCTGTCAGAACTGGGACATTTCGAAATCGCGCGAAGTCGAGCGGCTGAGCGCTCACGCTGAACCCGACGCAGTTGCTAGAGCGGCTAGTCAATTGAGCTGCGTTAGTGTTGCCTTCACCTATAACGATCCAGTTATTTGGGCTGAGTACGCGATCGATACCGCACGTGCTTGTCACGAAGTTGGGATCAAAACAGTTGCCGTTACAGCCGGTTACATCAGTCCGGAGGCTCGCGGTGAGTTCTTCGAAGTGATGGATGCTGCCAATGTGGATCTGAAAGCCTTCACTGAAGATTTCTACCAAAAAATAACGTACTCGCATTTGCAGCCGGTCCTCGACACACTTGTCTATCTCAAACGAGAAACAGCGGTGTGGTTTGAGATCACGAACTTGATCATACCTGGCGCGAATGACAATCCAGGTGAGCTGCGCAAGATGTGCGACTGGATTTTGGAAGCGATTGGAGACGACGTTCCGATTCACTTCACCGCCTTCCATCCCGACTTCAGAATGCTGGATCGCGCTCGGACCGATCCCGAGACACTGTGCAGCGCATACGATATCGCCAAGCGGACCGGATTGAAGTATGTTTACGTCGGCAATACGCACGATGTGCAACGGCAGAGTACCTATTGCCACAATTGTCAGCGGTTGGTCATCGAGCGTGATTGGTATCAACTGGGCACCTACGAGATCGGTGCAGATGGTTGCTGCAATCATTGCCGAACTCGTATCCCGGGACAGTTTGGAACCGCGCGCGGCGATTGGGGAGCCAAACGACAACCGGTACGTATTGATCAGTACGCGGACCACGACCAAAAAACTCCGATTCAACCACTTGTTCAGCTTTCGTCGAAAGATTCCGACATGACCAGCTCACCAACTCCGTCAACTGCGGCTCCAACTTCACCAGCGACGAGCGCGCTGCGACTGAACAGTCTCAATAAGACTCAACGAAAATCGTTGCTTGATCTTGCTGCTAAAACGGTCGTCGCCTCAGTTAATTCGAAAGTTGCGCCCGACTCGCAAGCGTTGCTCGGTGAACTGAACTCGTCAATCATCATGGGCGTGTTTGTAACGCTCAAGCGTGGCAAGTTGCTTCGAGGTTGTTGCGGCGTGTTGGGTCAGCCGATGCAGCTTGGTCCAGCGGTTGCGCGGGCGGCATCGCGTACAGCGAAAGAAGACAACCGGATGGCGCCGATTTCGCCGGTCGAGTTAACGCACCTGAACATTGACGTCACTCTGCTTGGACCGTTCAAGCAAATGACTGTACCGCCCAGCGATCGCGCAACGCAGTTGCAAGTTGGCAAGCATGGGTTGATGATTCAGATGGGCGATAAGAATGGATTGCTTTTACCATCCGTTGCGCCGGAGAATGGCTGGGATGCATTGCAATTTCTTCAAGCGGTCTGTCGCAAAGCTGGCTTGCCTCAGTCGGCTTGGGAACAGCCGGCGGCACGTGTGAGTGTGTTCGAAGGCGAAGCGATCGAAGGAGAAGTGCGAGAATTCATCGGCGAATCGCAGGCTGATTTGCCTCTGCCATTGAGTACGGAACAACTGGTTTCTTACTCGCAATTGGCGGGCAGCAACATCGCTGCTTTGTCGGCTGGATCGACGCCAACTTACTACGCTCCGGGCCTTCCCGACTTGACCGTAAACGCAATCGTGCTGTCGATGCAATGGGGAGATCCTAACGAGGGTTTGCGTCAAGCGAACGCATTGCAAGTTTCCTTCCGACCTGGAGTTCCGCTTCAGTCGACGTTGTTTCAGATGTGCCAAAGCGCGGCTGGCATGTTTAAGCAGCAAGGTTACTCGGGAGATTTGCAAGTTGGAGTCACTTTTGGAGTCGATCCGTGCATGCATGGTTTGGGAGACAGAGCAGATTTAGCGGGGATTGAATCGCGCGGTCGAGCACTGGTGATGTCCGATCCCTTACACTGTGGATTTGCTTTTGACCCTGGTCAGTCGCCCGAAACCTTGCTGAAGATCTTGCGGGATGGTTTGCCTGTCGGCAGCCGCGATGTGGCTGTGCATTCAATGCAAGTGATGTCGACGATGCCAGCAGTGATCAGTGTATCGTCGCCTACCCCAGTCAGATCGACCGGCGTACGTCCCCCAGCGGTCGCGGGGAAGTTCTACCCAGCCGAAGATGCGGCGCGCCGTGAATTGGTGCAATCAATTTGTAAAGGGCAAGCGCCCGACCAAGCTGCACCGTTGGCGGTGATGGTTCCCCACGCAGGTCTGAAATATAGCGGACATGTCGCTGCTCAAGTTTGGCGAAGCATTGCGGACTTGGATGGACGGACGGTGGTGATCATTTCGCCGAAGCACACGATGATGGGACCAAATTGGTCGGTGTGCTCGAACGAAAGTTGGCGACTGTCGGCGGGGACTTCTTTTGCGAGCGACACCGAGTTGGCGGATAAGATCGCCGCCGGTGTGAGCGCGCTGCAACTCGACACAAGCGCTCACCAAAACGAGCATGGTATCGAAGTGCAGTTGCCTTTGCTTGAGAAAATCGCGCCCAATGTTAAAGTTGTCGGCGTCGCAGTTCATGGTGGCAATTGGGCTGACATTCAACAAGCTGCCAGCGAGTTCGCTGCGGTGCTACGATCGCTTGAAACCCAACCGCTGCTAGTAATTTCCAGTGACATGAATCACTACGCATCTGACGTCGAGAACCGCCGGCGAGATCGCATGGCGCTGGACGCTCTTTCGACTTGCGATCCGCAGCACTTACTCACCACATGCAAAGAAAAAGAGATCAGTATGTGCGGCGTGATCCCAGCGGCTTTGGTGATGGAGACACTTCGCCAACTCGGGAAGGATTTCCATGTGCAGGAGCTCGAGTATGCGACCAGTGGTGATGTCACAGGCGATCGCTCGCAAGTAGTTGGCTATGCGGGTGTCATGCTGCTGTCCAAGTGAGCTCAGTTCAAATTCAAAGCGAATTGATTCACGGTATCGAAATTGACTGTATCGAAGTAGTGTAGAGAGCTTTATTCGTGTCGAATGTGCCGTGGTACGAACTGAATTCAACTGACCGTTTGCTAACTCCGTGCTTGCTGGTCTATCCGGAGATTATTCGACAGAACTTGCGTGAGTCGATTCGGATTGCGAAGAGTGCGGATCGATTGCGGTTGCATGTGAAGACACACAAGACTCCGCATATCGTGAAAATGGAAATCGAAGCCGGAATTTCAAAGCACAAGTGCGCAACGCTCTACGAAGCGGCGATGTTAGCTGAATGCGGCGCGGCGGATGTTCTTATTGCTTATCCCTTAGTCGGACCTGCTGTCGCGAAGCTCATTGAGTTGATTGCTACTTATCCGCGAACGCAATTCCGTTGCACTGTTGACAACCTCAGTTCCCTTGAGCAACTTGCGGAAGCTCTGCAAGCCGCAAACCAAGTCGTTGACGTGTTAGTGGACATCGATACCGGAATGCACCGGACTGGAATCGCTGCGGGTGAGCCAGCGATACAGCTTTATGCAGAAGTCGCAAATCGGTCGCATGTAACGGCCGGAGGTCTGCACATCTACGACGGTCAGAATCATCAACCGAGTGAGTCGGAGCGTATTGAAGCGGTTCGCGAATTGATGGTCTCAGTGAACCAGATGGTCGACGAACTTCAGCGCAGAGGCCTAGCTGTGCCACGACTTGTTTGTGGTGGCACTCCAACTTTCCCGATGTATGCCGCGCTGAATAACGCGGGCTTAGAGTGTTCGCCTGGGACATGTGTATTGTCGGATTACAACTATGGTCGCAACTATAACGATATGGCTTGCATACGACCGGCGGCGGTGCTGCTTGCGCGCGTCATCAGTAAGTGCAGCGACAATCGCGTAACGATCGACTTAGGATATAAGGCGATCTCAGGCGATCAGCCAGCGGGACGTCGATGTCATATTCTGAACATCGCTGACGCAAAGGAAGTGGGGCACAGCGAAGAGCACTTAATTATTGAATCCTCGGCAGCCGCTTCGTTGAAAGTTGGAAATGTTGTTTATGCGCTGCCTGCTCACGTGTGCCCGACCGTTGCGCTTCACAGTCATCTACTTGTTGTCGAAGGACGTGATGTCGTTGATCGCTGGGAAGTTGCGGCTCGCAATCGTTTCTATTGATCGGTTGTGTTCGCCCCGCCTTTCAGTGGCCAACGCGTTTCGCTTCGAGCTAACCGAAACTCGTTTGCACAGTGGTGGGCGTACTTTGGTTACTTCGAGTCATTGGTTAATCTACTGTTCTACTTGGATTAATGACTTCGTTCGCACTGGCAAAGCACAGTGGCACACGACCAGCCGGCAGTGCAGCCCCAAACATTCTTGCCTACTCGTGCTTTGTAGACTATTGAGATCGCTGCCACAAAATCCACTGTGCGGCAAGTGGTCTGGCTTCGATATTTCTAAATTGCTCAAATCTCTTTAGATTTGCTGGCCGAACTTTATGTGGAAAATACTGTGTCGCGGTAGTTGGTCGGCTAAGAGATTTCGTTTTTGCGAAAACGATAGAGAGTTGCTGTTGAGAAACGGCGCACTGCAACTACTCTAAACCTACTATTCAAAGCTACTCTGTCGGTGGTTTCGTTCCGCCGCCGGGGTAGATAGACAAGTTAACAACTTGATACGCAGCGTGTTTACGTGGCAACTTTTGCCACTTTAATTGTCTCAGGAGATAGTGATGAAAGTTCGTGTGTTTCTGTTGGGTTTGATCGCGATCGTGGCTGCTAGCAGCCAAGCATCAGCAGGCGGTCTTCTCAAGGGTCGTTTCGGTAAGGGGTGCGGTGCTGCATCCAGTCAATGCAATTCAGGATGTGCAGCAAGTTCTTCCGTATCCTCATGTGGTAGCGGATGTGGTGAAGCGGCTCCAGCGAGCTGCGACAGCGGTTGTGGTGCACCAGCATCAAGCGGTTGTGATAGTGGTTGTGGTGCTCCTGTCTCGTCAGGTTGCGACAGCGGTTGCGGTTCAGCTGCGGTTTCGAGCGGTTGCGGCAGCAGCGCTGGTTGCGGATCAGCTGACGGCGGTTGCGGATCGTCAGTTAGCTATGTTGAGAAGACCGTAATGGTTCCTCAGCAGTTCACTGAAATGAAGACCGTTACCAAGACTCTGACTCGTCAAGAAGCGCGCACTCGCACTTATACAGTCACGAAGCAAGTTCCACGTACTGAGACCAAGACACAGGACTACACTGTTCAAGTGCCTGTTCAACAGACTCGTACTGAAACTTACACAGTATGTGTTCCTAAGCAAGAAACACAGTCTTACACAGTCAAAGTTGCTTCGACTGTAATGGAAGATCAGAGCTACACCGTTCAAGTTCCTGTAACGACTACGGTTGATGTTCCTTACACCGTTACTGTGCCTGTTACAACTCAAGTTGAGCAGAAGTACACTGTCACAGTTCCTGTAACAACTCAAGTTGTTGAAGACTACACCGTTACCGTTCCTGTAACGACCGACGTAGTTCAAGATTACACCGTCCAAGTTCCAGTGACCACCATGGTCGATGAGACTTACACAGTTCAAGTTCCTGTTACAACTCAAGAAGTTCAGGACTACACCGTCAGCGTTCCTTACAGCGAAACTCGCACTGCAACTCGCACTGTCTGCAAGAGCGTTCCAGTCACCATGACTCGGACCGTTACCAAAGACATGGGCAGCTACCAAACTGTAAGTGAAGAAGTTCCAGTTAGCAGTGGTTGTGGCGTTAGCAGCTCATGCGGCGGCTGCAACAGCGGTTGTGGAAGCCCATGTGGCAGCGGTTGCGGAAGCCCATGCGGCGGATGCAACAGCGGTTGCGGAGCTCCAGCGGCTGATGCTGGTTGCGGTTGTGCACCACAAACTCGCACTGTTTGCAAGCAAGTTTGGGTTCCAAACGTTGTGACTGAAGAAGTGCCTTACACCACTTACCAAAGCCAACAGTCGGAAGAAACCTACACTTACACCGTTCCAATGACACGTCAAGAGACTCGTCAACGTACGGTTAACAAGGTTTCCTACACCACTGAAACCAAGACTCGCCAAGTTCCTAAGACCAGTTACACGACTGAAACACGTCAACGTACTGTGAAGCAATGCAGCATGCAGACCCAAACCCGTCAACGTACGGTTAACAAGGTCTCGTACAACACTGAAGAACGTACTCGCATGGTTCCTCAAACGAGCATGACCACCGAGACACGAACTCGTCAAGAACAACGTACTTCGTACACAACCGAGACAAAGACTCGTCAAGTTGCGAAGACTGTTTACAACGACGAAACTCGTACTCGTACAGTAACCGTAAACTCGACCGAAACTCGCACACGCGAAGTTCCTTACACCACGTACACGACTGAAACACGTCAACGTACTTACAACGTGACTGTAATGGACACCGTTTCGGAAGAAAAGACTGACACTTACAACGTTTGTGTTCCATACACCGTTGAAGAACAAGTTCCAGTTACCGTTACACGCATGGTTGCACAAACCGTCAGCGTTCCAGTAAGCACACCAAGCTGTGGTGGTTGCTCGGCTCCTGCTGCTGCACCAAGCTGCGGCGGATGCTCAGCTCCTGCTGCTCCAAGCTGCGGATGCGGAAGCTAATTGCTAGTCGCATAGCTTAATCTGGTACGAAATTGAAACCGGTGTGTTGAATTACTCAGCACGCCGGTTTTTTCATGCGCCAAGCACTCGTTCGGTCCGCTCTCAGTCTCACAGAGTTTGCTAATGCAAGTAGCGATGGCGTAGCGTGGCTGCGTTGTTAAGAATCGATTTTGCTTTGCCATTGGAATCCCACAAACCCGCGTTTGCGAAACCGTGTGGGAGTTGATCGCTTGTCTGATTCCAGATGATCGCATGCACCGTTGGCTTGGCCAATAACATCCGGAGCAGGCTTTCGTTGCGCATGCCTTCTTTAGGAACCGTTCCGCCAGTCGGCCAAGCGGTGACGCCTGAGCCATGTTCCGCTTGAACATCTTGCGACAACTGCGATGGATTCGTGACTGCGATCATCAGTGGTAATCCCAACAATCCCCAGCGATCAATCAAGCGACTGACATCCAGTGGATCGCGCGGCAACGAGCCGTCGGGCCAAGTGTCAAGATTCAACTGCAACGCCAATCCACTCAATCCCAAATCAGCGCGAATCAATGCGTCGGCAAAATGCAAAGGAGAAATTCCGTCGCGTTCGACTCCGAGATACTCACTCCACGGCTGGTCGATGGTTAGCAACACGGGAGTTCGTTCGTCCGCATGCCGCACTGTTTCAATCAGCGCGACGGACATTCGCAGCACTTCTTCGTCTGACCACTGCATCTCGCCCGGCGAATTCAAGCCCACGGCACAGTTCCATAAATGCACGCGACCGCGATAGCGTTCAACGGTTTCGAGCGCATGATCGCAGGCCACTTTCATGACTGTCTCAAAACCTTGGCTGAGCAATACCATCCATCGCGGCAGTCCGCCTGGCTTGAAATTCACTAGCGGCCCCACACAGACTCGCTGCCCGTTTTGGTGAGCCCATTCAACTTGGTGATCCGCGATCGAATAGTTGCGCGAGCCAGAAGCGGATTCGATTGAACTGAGGTCGGCGTCGACCGACAGCATATTGAAAGCCGTCTTCAGTGCGTCGCTGATGCTCTCGATCTCGATTTGAGGTTGGACGCGGCATCCGAGCAGCGTGGAAAAGCGACCTTCGTTCTGCAGCCGGATATCTAGCACTTGCGAACTGTACACGTCGCACATCAACACATTCGCCTCTGTCGCACAGTCGATCGCGGCCTGCGCATGTTTGTCCTGCTTAGCCGGATTATTGCGAGTGGTAATAGCGTGCAGAAAACTGTTTAGCGCCTGCTCGGACAGCGGGAAGAATTCAGTCGGCAACTTCAATCCGATTCGCTGCCACTCGGAGCACTGATTCTTCATGCGAAATACGGTGCCGCGCGCCAACTCCGTCAGCAACGAATAGGGTTGCTCGATAACTCGCAGGCTGGTCGTCGCCAGGCAGACATTGCCGAGGCTGCGCGTTGGCCAAACGATGTTCAGCTTGCCAGACTCCTCAATCTCGCGACCGATGGTAAACTGGTCACCTTCAAGTCGTCGATGGCAGAACCAGGGGATGCCTTCCATGCCCGAGATATACGCCGTCTCCCATACGCGTGGATCGATGCTCGCTGCGTTTGGCACCTTAAACCGAAGGTCACCCATAAAAGGTTGGCTTTCGAACAGCAAAACGGCGACATTCGGGGTGACCGAATCTGGAGCCGTTGCCGAAACACTTGTAATGAAACGTTATTATCGCAAGTCCCTGGCCCATAGCAGCAACAGCCCTGCGCTCCAAACCGAAGAATTTAACTCAACTTGGCCAAACATTCAATCAAGCTTGGCTGTTTGTGCACTCCTAAACTCTTCACGAAAACTCGTCACGAACTCCCACTTTAATTCAACAACGCGGCATGAGGCAATTCCGTGAAGCATTACCCGCGACCAATTACTGCCACCAATCTCGATTTTCCTAAACGACAGGGTAAAGTCCGCGATGTCTACGATCTCGGCGACGCGTTCTTGATCGTCAGTTCTGATCGCATCAGTGCATTTGATTGGGTGCTGCCTTGCGGAATTCCGTATAAAGGTCGAGTGCTGACTCAGTTGAGCCAATTTTGGTTCGAACGACTCCCGGTCGAGCATCATCTGATTTCGATGCAAGTTCCCGCACAGTTGAGCATCAGCGACGCCGATCGCATGGTTCTAGCCGGTCGCAGCATGCTGGTCCGCAAAGCCGAAGTGGTTCCTTTTGAATGTGTTGTGCGAGGTTATTTGGAAGGCTCAGGGTGGGTTGAGTATCAGCGATCGGGCAAAGTTTGTGGAGTTTCGCTGCCGGCTGGACTGCGGCAGTGCGACAAACTTCCAGAGCCGATTTTCACTCCGGCGACGAAGGCGGAATATGGCCACGATGAAAACGTAAGTTTCGAATACATGGCCGACAGCATCGGCTTTGAAACGGCTGACAAGTTGCGATCGCTCAGCTTAGAAGTGTATCGCCAAGCGTCATTGCATGCGGCGACCTGCGGACTACTGATCGCTGACACAAAATTCGAGTGGGGCTGGTTTGAAGAGCGCTTAATTCTGATCGACGAAGTGCTCACTCCGGACAGCTCCAGGTTCTGGCCCGCCGATCAGTACACTCCCGGACAGAGTCAACCTTCGTTCGACAAACAGTTCGTTCGCCAATGGTTGCTTGCCAGCCAGTGGGATCGCAACAGTCCTCCACCCGATTTGCCCGACGACGTGGTCGAGCAGACTGCCGAAAAGTACATCGAAGCTTACGAGCGACTGAGTGGCGCAACTTTCGCACAAAATTAACGCGTTCGCGTACGACGCTCGCAATTGAATTGGGACCTGGTTTGCATCCTTTCGTCACATCGACACTTTGAGAGTCCAACATGTGCTAGGTTGTTGTCGCCAATCGTCGAATCTCGGTCGCCTGCTACAATACCGCTCACACGAAATGCCCCATCAAGCACACTCCAAACTCAGTGTAATGCACTGAGCTCCGACGAGAATCAATGTCAGACAATTCTGAAACGCCCTCCGGACCACTTTCTGCGCATTCGGATAACTTCGAAGCGATAGCTCCGAAGCGTCGCCAAGCGGCAGTTATTTTCATTTTCATCACAGTGCTTTTGGACGTACTTTCGCTAAGCGTCACGATTCCGGTACTGCCTCAGCTTGTGAAGCAGTTTGCTGGCGGAGACTATGAACTTGGGTCACAGTATCACGGCTGGTTCGTGACCGTCTGGGCGATGATGCAGTTCATTTTTTCGCCCATCATGGGTGCACTCAGTGATCGTTTCGGCCGTCGACCCGTCATCTTACTTTCTTGTTTGGGACTGGGGCTCGATTACATCCTGATGGCACTGGCGCCAAATCTGACTTGGCTGTTCATCGGCCGAATTCTTTCGGGCATTACCGCAGCTAGTTTTTCGACTGCTGGCGCTTACATCGCTGACGTTACGCCACCTGAAAAACGCGCCGCAAGCTATGGCATGCTCGGTGCCGCGTTCGGACTCGGTTTTGTCATCGGTCCAGCCTTTGGTGGCGTGTTGGGCGAATACAGTTTGAGGTTGCCGTTTTGGGTGGCTGCTTTTTTGACGATTGTGAATGCAATTTACGGCGCTTTCATTCTGCCGGAATCGCTTAGCAAAGAAAATCGAACCGCGTTTTCATGGCGTCGCGCCAACCCGCTCGGTTCGTTAAAGCTGCTGCGATCGCATCCAGAGTTGCTTGGGCTGGCCAGTGTGCTGCTGCTCTATCAACTATCGCATCAAGTGTTCCAATCGGTCTTTGTTTTTTACACCGACTATCGTTACGGTTGGAGCGAGAAGACGACCGGTTTAACGTTGATGGTGGTTGGTTTGATGAGCGTGTTGATGCAAGGCTTAGTTGTGCGCCGTACCGCATCGATGCTGGGCGAGCGCAATATGCTCATCATCGCCCTCACGTTTGGTGCGATTGGTTATTTCATTTACGGAATCGCGGAAAACGGATGGATCTTTTGGCTAGGGATTCCTATCTTCTCCTTAGTTGGCTATTTTTCCGCTGCGATACAGGGCTTGATGACTCGCCGCGTTTCAGCCAGTGAACAGGGGCAATTGCAAGGCGCCAATAGCTCGCTGATGGGCATCTCAGGCATGATTGGCCCGTGGATTTTTGCTAACGTTTTTTCGTACGCAATTCAGGAAGAATCGACAGTGAAAACACCGGGCCTGCCTTTCATGCTCGCAGCAAGTTTGCATATCGTCGCGCTGATCGTTGCGATGATTATCGTCAAACCAAGCGGCTCGTCGCCGCCGACTGCAACAGACCCAAGCGAACTACCGACTGAGGAAGTACAGGATTCGAAAGTGGTCCTGCAATGAGCCGCTCGTTGTATCCAACAGCGCGCTGTCTGTAACTCAACCTGACTTCGATGCAATTGAGCGTTCATGATCGACTTAGAAATCGAATACCACGTCGCGAAGGTAGTCCCAGATGACGCGCGTTATCGGCAAGCCGCGCAGTGGGTCGTGGAGCGTTTTGGACTTGGAAGCCTTACCGCGAGTATTTCGATCGTCGACGACCCGACTATCCATCGGCTCAATCGCGAACATCTTCAGCATGATTGGCCGACGGATGTGATCAGCTTTGTGTTCGATAGCGAGAATCAAAACGTCGACGGCGAGATCATCGCCAGCATCGACACAGCCGCTCGTCTCGCCCAACAAGCCGCGTGGCCCGTCGCTGATGAACTTCTACTCTACATTATTCACGGCCTACTCCATCTCGCCGGTCTGGATGACGTGGACGCACACGGTCGGCAGCAGATGCGCGAGGCTGAAAAGGCTTGTTTGGTGGCCCTCGAAGTGCCTGCAGCGCAGCAGTATCTAGATCGCTGGGACAGCATTTCCTATTGAACGACGAGTGCTTGGATGTGCCGCCCAAACGGCCGAATCGGAGTTCGTCAGCTCGCCCTGCGTCACTCACGACATCTCAGCCGAGTGTCCAACTGCGGCACTACACGTCGTTTCTGTCGCTTAATTCCCCTTTTTCGACGGAAATAACGAACTATTTCCCGCTCCAGACCTAAATTCGAACTTGCATCAAACTTGCTCACCCGAACAATACTGGCTTGAGTCGAAGTGCGTTTGGCTTGACCGCGAACCTTCCAAAACTCGCCGTCTTTCACTTCACTTACAACATTAACTTAGCAACGAAAGAGATTTTCCATGCGAGTCGTCGCAATCGCAGCCCTAGTGCTGTGCCTATCCACTTCCTGTTTTGCTCAAGAAACTGTTCCCTTGAATACACAAACTGCAAAGAAAATTGCCGACCCCGCAAGCTACGGTATGGGTTTCGGAATCGGCAGCGACATGGCTCAGCAAGGCCTCAAAGCCGAATTCATTACTCAAGCCGACTTGATCGCCGGCATTATGGATGCACTTGCTGGTAAGGAATTGGGAGTTCCGCCGGCGGAGATTCAAGCGGCGATGAAAGTGCTACAAGAAAAGATTCAAGCTAAAGTCGCTGCCGCAGCGAAAGAGAATCTGGCAAATGCAAATAAGTTCCTCGAAAGCAACAAGAAGAAGGAAGGTGTTCAAACCACCGCAACCGGATTGCAATATGAAGTGATCAAGTCTGGGACAGGCGCTGCGCCAAAGGACGATAACACAGTTACCGTTCACTACGAAGGCAAATTGATCAATGGCAAAGTTTTCGATAGCTCAGTCAAGCGTGGCGAGCCCGCAACGTTCGGCGTCAGCCAAGTGATTCCTGGCTGGACCGAAGCTCTGAAGCGCATGAAAGTTGGCGATAAGTGGCGTTTGTTCATTCCACCCAACATCGCTTACGGCGAACGCGGCGCGGGTTCCGATATCGGTCCGAACGAAGCGCTGATTTTCGAAGTTGAATTGCTCGACGTGAAGTAGTGCAGGTTGCAACGCGCACACGCTGAATATGTATTGCAGTCCGCTGGAGATTTCCCGCGGACTGTTTCATTTAGCAGCATGAATGAGATGCAGCCCGCTGAATTGCTAACGTCAAGCAGGATTTCGCAGCGTCAGAATTGAAATTTCGGGCGCGCAAAACCAGCGGAACGGATGCACGCCCGATAGTCCACGCGAAACATGCATCAAAGTCGGATTGAGATAGAAAACGCCCGAAGCAAACTGGCTTCCGTAATAACTGGGCGCCACAATCGGCCCGACAAATGGAATGCGAACTTGGCCGCCGTGTGTATGGCCAGCTAACATCAGATCTAGTTGATTGCGTCGAGCCCATCCGATTTGGTCGGGGCTGTGACTGACGCCGATTCGCAGCTCGTCATCCATGACACTGTTATCCAATGCCTGCGCATCGTCTTCCGTGTGTCGACGAAACCAAGGTTGTTCGTTGCCAATTAAACGCAGTCGAGTGCCGTTGGCTAACTGGAGTTGTTGAGTCGCTTGGCCAAGGTCATGACAGCCCAAATCGGTTAACTTGGTAAGCAGAGGTTTAATATCGCTAAGTCGGCGGTCGTGATTTCCTAACACAAAGCTGCATCCGAGTGGTGCTTTCAGGCGCCCGATCAGCGGCTCGATCCACGGCAGGCACCGATCGTAGTCGATAATATCGCCAGCGATCACGATTAAGTCCGGTTGCCCTTCGAGCAAACGGTCGATGGCAAAATGGTAGAAATCCTGACTGACTTTGCCCGTCAAATGGATGTCCGACAAATGCCCGATCTTGAGCCCATCGATGCCCGTGACGCTGCGCGGCAAGCACAGTTCTTTGAAAGTCACGTCAAGTTCGGTGATTTGGTTGAGCGGAAGATTTGCACAGCGTCGGAATTTCGAGTCGACAACAATTTCATCTTCGTGCGCTTCCGCCACATCGTGATGCATCTTCGACTGGTTTAGCAAATGGGGAGGTGGGATCAGATGACGCCGAGATACTAACCACAAAGGGCCGAGCACCGCGGCGGCTAGCAGCGAGAACCACGCCCACGCAGTGAGCAGAGTGTTGTTCGTGGGCAACCAACTCTGATTGCCCAGAGACCATTCGGCAAGCGGCGCCCAAGCGGCGATGCAGATCAACACAGGAATCAGCAACGACGCCAGCACCAGCACTTTTTCAAGCCGTTTAATCAAATGCCGGTCAAGCCCAGTGGCGTTGATTCGGTTGAAAAGTAGCAGCCAAAATCCAAAATGCCCACCTAGGATTGCGATCATTACAAGCCAAGGTTGTGGAGCTAACATTCGACGAGTTCACTTCAAACGAATCAACAGTTGCTTTTGCAACTGAAAGGGCGGCAGCGGGGATACACAAGCTAGGAAATGTAGCTCAAACCGCGAGTGCGCGATCGAGCAACGAACGAAGCAAACGCTGAACCACTTCTCAATTGTAACGGTCGTATCAACATTGCTTATTTTGCACGTTTTGGACAGGTGGCTTTGCTTGCGATGAGGCTAGTGGTTGTGGTGAGGAGGCTCAGTTGGCATGGGTCACTAGCAGCAATTAGCGGGTCTTGTAAAATCTGGCAAATCTGCGGGCCAAACTGTTGCTGGAAATGGCGCATTCGGCTCAAAAACTGACTGACCGAAGCGATTCGGTAGTGCCCTGAAAAAACCTGAGGAGTCTTCCTGTGCTTCGCACACATACTTGCGGCGAACTTCGTAGCGAACATATTGGCCAACGCGTGACCCTTTGTGGTTGGGTCGATACGTCGCGCGACCACGGTGGGACGATGTTCATCGATCTTCGCGATCGCTATGGCAAGACTCAGTGCGTTGCCAATGCAGACAGCGGCGAAGTCTCATTGGAAGTTGCCAAGAAACTGCGTGGCGAAGACGTCGTGCTCATCTCTGGCATCGTCAGTCACCGACTCGAAGGTAAAGTCAACGCGAAATTGGCGACCGGTGAAATCGAAATTCGCGCCGACGAAGTTCGCTTGCTCAATCGCTGTACAACGCCTCCTTTCTTCCCAAATCAAGACGAATTGCCGGGCGAAGACTTGCGTTTGAAGTACCGTTATATCGATCTCCGCCGCGAAGCGATGCAGAAGACGTTGGTGCTGCGCAGCAAGATTATCAAAGGCATGCGAGACTACTTTGCCGAGCATGATTTTATTGACGTTGAAACTCCGATTCTCGGTCGCAGCACACCTGAAGGCGCTCGCGATTATCTGGTTCCAAGTCGCGTGCACTGGGGGCACTTCTTTGCGCTGCCGCAGTCGCCGCAGTTGTACAAGCAGATTCTGATGGTCGCCGGTTACGACCGCTACATTCAAGTCGCGCGCTGCTTCCGGGATGAAGACTTGCGAGCGGATCGGCAACCGGAGTTCACGCAGCTCGACCTGGAAATGTCATTCGTCGACGCCGAAGATATTATCAAGATGATCGATGGACTCATGGTGCGGCTTGCCAAAGAGTTGCTCAACATCGATCTTCAGACACCACTGCCTCGCATGACTTATGACGAAGCCATGCGACGATTCGGCAGCGATGCGCCTGACTTGCGTTACGGTATGGAGATCGTCGACTGCAGCGACTTGGCTAAGCAATCAGAGTTTCGAGTGTTTCGCGGAGCCGTCGATGCGGGCGGGTTCGTTCGCGGTCTGAAGATCGATGGTCGCGCCGAAGAATTTTCTCGCAAGCGCATTGATGAACTAACCGACTTCGTTAAGCATGACTTTGCAGCAAAGGGGTTGGCTTGGTTCCGAGTCGAACCGGACGGCTCGCTGTGGTCGCCGATCAGCAAGAATGTTGAACCGCCGGTGCTTGAAGGCCTGAAGGCGCGATTCGAAAGCAAACCGGGTGACTTGATTTTGCTGCTGGCGGATACATGGGAAGTGACCTGCAAGGGACTGAACGGCTTGCGTCGGAAGTTGGCGGCTGAATTGAAGCTGTACGATCCGGGGCAGATGCATTTTTCGTGGGTCGTCGAGTTTCCGATGTTCGATCACGATCCGGAAGAGAATCGCTGGGTAGCAACTCACCATCCATTCACTGCGCCGCGCCCAAACGACTTGGCAAAACTGCGTGACGAACCGTCCGCTTGCCGAGCTCAAGCGTATGACTTGATCATTAACGGTTACGAAGCGGGCGGGGGCACGATCCGAATTCATGATCCCGAGACGCAGCAAATCGTATTTGATCTGTTAGGCATTTCGCCTGAAATGGCGGTCAATCGGTTCGGATTCCTGTTGGATGCATTGCGCTACGGAGCGCCACCGCACGGTGGAATCGCACTTGGAATCGATCGCGTCGTTATGCTTTTCGGAGGTTTGGATAACATTCGCGATTGCATCGCGTTCCCGAAAACGCAGCGTGCGATGGACTTGATGACAGAAGCACCTGGCGAAGTTGAAAGCAAGCAATTGCGAGAGTTGCACATCCAAGTCGAAACGCCGCCAGCGAAGACTAAATAGCTCTCGACTCCGTTGACGTTTTTTGACACTATCCCCGAACTGAATCAATCAGTTCGAATAGGGAAAGGATGCCATGAACGCACAACGCACGTTTACGCTTAGCTTGGTTTTCGTCTTGATGTCATCCAGTCCGCTTTTGGCGCAGGAATCGAAGTCTTCCTCTTGGTGGCCATTTGGATCGGCTTCGAAATCCGAGTCACAGTCGGAAACGCGATCGAGTTCGTTCTTCGGAGCTTCGACAACGAAACCAAAGTCGAGCGGTTCCTCGATGTTCAAACTGCCCAGTTGGTCGAAAACAAAATCCAAGTCGAAATCGAGTTTCAGTAAAATGGGTTCGACGACCAAGAAGTGGATGAGCAACACAGCTGATTTCCTGAATCCATTTAACGATTCAAAACCCAAACCTGCTGCATCCCACGGTTACCAGACAGACTACTGGGCCGATCGCAACAAACCTAAGAAAGAGAAAAGCTCTGGAATGTTCGGTTGGATGTGGCAAGAGGAGGAAGAGCAAAAAATCTCCAGCGTCAACGACTTCTTAAAGCAAGAGATGCCTTATTGATCTCAATCGGTCGGTGGGATAGGCTTCGAGTGACACATGTGCTGCCCGCCTTTAGATAGAACTCAGAATGAGCCGAATTGAGATTGCGATCGTTGATTATCAGATGGGGAACCTGCGCAGTGTCCAGAAAGCGCTCGAGCATGTCGGCGCAACGGCGACGGTTACGAATGACCCCAACCAGATCGCTGAAGCTCGCAAGGTAATTCTTCCTGGTGTTGGAGCGTTTGGCGATGCGATGCGCGAATTGCACGCCAGAAACTTGCCCGCGCCGATCATCGATTCGATCCAGTCCGGTAAGCCATTCTTGGGAATTTGCCTCGGTCTGCAATTGCTCTTCGAGACCGGCTACGAAGGCGAACGCCACCAGGGATTGGGAGTGCTGCCTGGCGAAGTGGTACGATTTCCGGCGATGGCAGATCGCAAAGTCCCGCACATGGGTTGGAACCAAGTTCATTCCGAAAAGCCCGGTTGCCGTTTGCTGGACGATATCTCAAGCGAAGCGTATTTCTACTTCGTTCATTCGTATTACGTCCAGCCGCAAGA
>JBGSOM010000255.1:0-3199 GCA_041739135.1 Pirellulaceae bacterium | reverse complement strand
AAAAGCGGAGCCGCTGCGAGACTGGCGAAGATCGTGCGTGCTACTGCACATGCAACTTTATGATCTAGGCCAACGCAAAAAATTGGTCCCTCTGCCGGAATGACGGCCGGAAGTTCTTTTTGCGGGTTCATCAAAACCCACGACTCAATCATAGGTGATGACGTCCGTACAGCAAGGTTGATCGGCGAAACTTCTTGCTGTGATGAACGATTTTTCTCCAAAAAAACATAACTTGCACTGCTCGGCTCGAACTGTCCACTGAAAGCCAGCAGCGAAGCAAAACATGTGCCGACTCATCGGCTTCATGCAAGGGCATTAAGCAGACTTGGTGACTTGCAGTTCTTTAACTAAACACAATACCAGTTTGTCAATGTCATGAGCATTTATGTAAAGCGGGCAAGAGACGCGAACAAGATGTCTGTCGCCAAAACGCACAATTGGAACTTCGATTCGATAACGCTGCCACAATCGCTGTTGTAACGTATCGTAATGCGGGTAGTCGGACGGCAACCACACTCCAACCATCCATCCAAACCACTCGCGGCCTTCGGGTGTGACGGGTTCCGCACCTGGAATTTCGCAAAGCCGACGCCGCGCGTAGCAGGCGAGCTCGTGATTGCGTGAGTCCAGTTTTTCTCGATCGAAATTCGAAAAGAACTTGATCGCTTGGGGAACCGTCAGATAAGCCGACCAATCGCGCGAGCCAGTCCACAGCAGTTCGTCGGACCATGTTGCTGGTTTAGCTGGATTGAGTCGCCCCCAACTCAATCTCGCGGGCTGAAATTGACTTTGCCAGCGTGGGTCGACATAAACGAAACCGCTGCCCAGCGGAGCGCACAGCCACTTGTGGCAGCTGGCCGTATAGAAATCGCAATTCAGGCTGTACAGCTTGAATTGCTCTTGCAGCAGAGCGTGAGGACCGTCGAAACAACTGGCGATACCTCGTTCGCGAAGTTGAGCGCATATATTGGCAACGGGCAAAAGAATCGCTGTGGGCGAAGTGATGTGGCTGGCAATGACCAATCGCGTGCGCTCGTTGCAGCCCGCAAGAATTGCGTCGGTGATTTGCTGTGGCGAGTTGAGCGGCATCGGTAACTTGACGTTAACTAGTTTCGCGCGGACTGCATCGCAGCGGCGTTGCCAGATGCGTCGCACCGCACCGTATTCATGATCGTTCATCACTACTTCGTCGTCTTTGGACAACGGAAACCAATACGCGATTTCGTTCATGCCTGCCGTTGCGTTTTCGCAGAAGGCGATATTCTCGGGCGCGGTCCCGAGCCAGACTGCTAGTTTGAAGCGCGCGTCAAACCAACTCGACTCAAGTTCGCGAGTGAGAAAATTCATCGGCTCGTTATCGCACCGTTCGCGAATTCGTTGTTGGTCGAAGCGAAGCGTGTTGGGAACTGCGCCAAACGAGCCGTGATTCAGATAAGTTACATTGCGATCAAAGTGCCATAACTCGAACACAGGACGCTTGTAAATCAGGTCGCTGGCCGAACCGATCGCAAACTGAAGACGCGTCATGCGAGTTGCCAGTTTCGAGAACCAGCGAGTTCGTACGACCAAGCGTTCAAAGAAAGTTGGCAACAGAATCAGCGGCAGTAGATAAGCGATCAATTGAAGGCTGATTTCGAATGCGCTGGCGACGTCGAGGTTTAGGACTGTTCCAAAGCCTCTCGACTGCATCGAAGCCGTGTACCAGACGTTCTCTGCCGCAAACGCGATCGCCAGAACGAGAAAGGAAAGTGTGAAAACCATCGCGAGATAGAACGAGGGTTTTGAAGATTGTCTGGCCCAGTCCGCGGCTAGGAACGGCCCAACGAAGAAGAGCATCACGAAGATGTCGACTGAGACGACAAGATTCGTGGTAACGAAGAACAGCAGCGAAACAACGGTCGTTATTCGAAAGATATCTGCAATCTGAATATGCTCACCCGATCTTAATCGTTCGACCAAACGTGCAACTACGAACACGGGCAAAGTCAGGAATACGGTTTGAATGACCGTGGACAATGCGTTGCCGAAGTCACGGGAGCTGAGAATGGGATAGCGGGTGGCAAGAAAAAGCGCGGACACGAGAATGGGTAACGTAACCGCTGCAGCTTCGATTAGGGCTCCTTTTTGAAGATCGATCGCGCTTCGCAAAAGCGCGAAAACGGTGGCGAGTAAGCAGCCGACACCAAGCAGTTGCAAGAGATAGATTTGATCAAAGTACATCTGCTGCTCGCGATTGACGGACATGTGCTGTGTGCAGTTGAAGGCACTCAGTCTAGCGAAAAGTACAGAAATTGCGGGTGGGATACGGATGGGATATACGGATGCTGGCGGCGATATCAGGCAAGCTCAGCGACGGCGTGGGGCTTGTGGTACCAGTCGCTTGTGCGGATGATAAACGCCGCGAGAAAACGTTGGTAGGATTTCCAGTAACTGATTAGGCGTGACTACATGGCTGGCGGAGCGGGGCTGAATCAGCGAGCGTTGTCGATCTTTCAGCAAGCGATTGCTGATGAGTCGTCGTTGCACATCAAGTCGTCGACTCTCCAGTGCGGCGCTACGCTGCTGGACTTTGGTGTGGAAGCGGCGGGCGGCTTGGAAGCCGGATTGCGGATGGCTTCAATCTGCTTGGCGGGGCAAGCTCAAGTGGCTTTGGTGCCGGGCGATCGCGCGATTTGGTCGGGGCCGTGGGTGCAAGTTACGACGGAGAACCCAGTAGAAGCTTGCATGTTGTCGCAGTATGCCGGTTGGCCGGTTAAGCACTCCGATTTTTTCGCGATGGGTTCTGGGGCGATGCGAGTTCGTCGCGGGCGTGAAGCGCTCCTTCAATCCTTGAACGCATCGGACTCATCGACCCTGGCTGTCGGTACACTGGAGTGCGATCAGTTGCCCAGCGACGAAGTTGTCCAAGCGATGGCGGTCGAGTGCGATGTTGCGCCTTCGGATATTTGGCTGGCGATCGCGCCGACTCGCAGCATTGCAGGTTGCGTTCAAGTTGTAGCTCGGAGCGTGGAAACGGCGTTGCATAAACTTCACGAACTTGGATTTCCACTCGACCAAATTCACTCTGCTTATGGCATCGCCCCGCTTCCGCCACCGACTCCTAACTTTGCGAAGGGTATTGGTCGAACGAACGATGCCATTCTCTACGGTGCAAACGTAACACTCTGGGTTACGGGCGATGACGAAGCGATCGCGAGCG
>JBGSOM010000228.1:0-5740 GCA_041739135.1 Pirellulaceae bacterium | reverse complement strand
ACAATAACGACCAGTAGCTTGTCCACAGAAAGCTTGCCAGCCGCAACATCCGTTTTGAGTTGTTCAATGTCCATGCCCCATTATTGACCCAACCCACCAATCCCTCCAAGATCAGTTTTCACAGTTTGGACAGCTACAGTTGGTGCGCTCGCGCGACATGGCGTTCTAACTTGAACTGAATTTCGTCTGTATCGAACGGCTTCAAGATGTAATCGTTGACGCCAGCCGCAATAGCAAACATCACTTTGGATCGATCGGAGTCCGTTGTTTGCATGATAATAGGGCAAACAAAGCCGGCTGCGCGAGCCGCTTTGATGACGTCCAAGCCGGATTTGTGAGGCATATTCCAATCGGTCACGATCAGATCATACGCGGTCTCTTCAATCATTTGAATCGCTTCGCGACCGTCAACTGCTTCATGCGTTTCCTTAACGCCAAGCAAGTTGAGTGCTCGCTTGATGACCGTACGAATTACTCCTGAATCATCTGCAATGAGGGCGATCATGTTGCTGTCTTCGTCTCCTGAAACCTAACTGATGTAACTGAGAAAGAATCGTTTACAGCGCGACCATCGCAGCATTGCAAACATGCACCTCCAACTTTGCAACCAAATCGGCCGTATTGAAAGGCTTGAGAATGTAGTCATTAGCACCCATTTGCAGAGCTTCCATGATGTGTCCTTTGGTTGCATTCGTGGACTGCATCACGATCGGGCACTTGTTTCCGGAGGCACGCAGCGCGCGGATTACTTCCAGCCCGCTAATACCTGGCATATTCCAGTCAATAATCGCCAGATGATAACGCGTTTCCGCAATCATCTCGATCGCTTGAGTGGCGTCGCAGGCCTCGTCGCAGACCGGAACGCCAAGTTCCACGAGCGCTCGACGAATTACACAGCGAATCAAGCTTGAGTCATCAACAATTAATGTATTCACGTTTGTCCTCGGATAGCAACTTTGTACTTGGGAGTTATCTTATGAACGATTTTCTACTTAGCGAAATTGTGGGCTAGCTCACTAATCCTCGTGTGTCGATTCTTCCGATTACTACGAAGCTCGATGTGATGACTGATTTCTGTTCCGATTTCTGACAATTTCAGCACGTGTTCAGCAGCGCCGATTTCAATCGCTCGACCGGGCATTCCAAACACCGCGCACGTCTCTCGACTTTGAGCGATGGTGATCGCACCGGCCTGACGCAATCGCAACAGTCCGTCTGCTCCGTCAGTTCCCATCCCAGTCAACAGAGCAGCGACAACAAACACATTTGGACAGCGTGCAAGCGAGTTGAATAACACGTTTACACTTGGCGTGAATCTATCTGTCGGCACTGTTGAGAGGATCTTTATCCTACCTGCACCATCAATTTCCATATGGTATTCGGGTGGCGCGACGTAAATGTTCCCCCAAGCGATACGTTCGCCGTCCTCGGCAGTGTTTACTTTCATGTCCGTCAAGTGACGGAGACCCTGCACCAATTTCGTTAGGAATCGGTCTGAAATATGTTGGGCTATGAGAATAGGTGGGGATTTGGCGTGAAAATGCCGCACGATTTCGCTGAGAGCGACCGGACCACCAGAACTTGCACCCAGTGCAACTACCACCGGGTCTGTCGTGAAAGAGTTCGGTTCGCTTTCGGGCACAGGTTTCGTGTTCTTGACATCGTTCTTGGTCAAGCGACGGCTTGGCGAGTCATGCGAGCAGGTTTTGAAACTTTGAATCATTTGAACTACCTGCAGCAGTTCGGTTCCAAAACGCGAGCAATCGTCAGGCGAAGTCGGTTTACACAAAGTACTAACAGCGCCTAGCGATTGATACTTCTCAAACTTCTTAGAATCTCCAAAATTGCCGCGCGTTACGACAATCACGGGCAGCGGGTGGTGGCGCATTAGGTGTCCAAGAAATTCGCCACCCGACATCCTGGGTAGCTCGATGTCTAGAACGATCAAAGCCGGATCTTCCTTTGCAATTTCCTCGCGCGCCTGAAAAGCATCTTCGACACAGCGGACTTCGCAGCCGCTTTCGGTCAGGAAACTCGAAGTGATCGCGCGATCGACTGTCGAATCCTCTACAACCAAGATGTACTTGCGTTTACGTTGTGCACTCATATGTTTGCTCGACGGGAATATCTTTGGCAGTCGGTTGATTCAATTAGTTGCATCGAGTTGGCTTCTGAATTAGCGGACTGTTAGTGACGTCTGGATGGCAATTGGTGTTGTAGGAGACAGGAGCGTGGGCAACTTCGTCGCTGGCGAGCAGTTGTCAACGGGCTTACGGAAAACGCAGGCGCGAACGGACGTCAACTGCGGTAAATAGGCTCGCACTTGTTCGGATGCGCCGACGTAAACAAAACCACCTGGCTTCAATTTGTCGGCAACTTTGCAGAGTATTTCTTTTTGTTTTTCAACATTGAAATACAGCAGCACATTGCGGCAGAAGATGATGTCAATTCCGGATGGAACTTGCAGCGGCTGCTCACACAAATTCACCTTTCGGAAGATCACAAGATCTCGCAGTTGCTTACTAACTCGGACCAACGGTTCGCCCGTAACCTCGCACTGCGTCGGCGTCGTTTCAAAGAAAGTGCGATGCGCCGCAGAGAGCTTTTTCAGTGAAGCGACTGGGAACCAACCGTTGTAAGCTTCTTTGAGAACTCGATGTGAAATATCCGTAGCGAGTATGCGGATGTCTGGGTTCTCGACCCCAGCTTGAATAGCGGCTTCCAGAGCCACGATTGCCAAAGAGTACGGCTCTTCGCCACTGCTACAAGCCGCAGACCATAGCCTAATTCTGCGTTGACCGCTGGCTAAGAGCTTCACAAGTTCTGAGCGAACGTGGGTAAACTGGCTTTCATCTCGAAAAAAAGAGGTGAAGTGAGTGGTGACAGAGTCGATGAGGGCCTGACGCTCCACGCGCTGACTGTCGCACGTTACGAAGTCGTAGTACTCTTCAAACGTCTTGATGTTGAGAGCGGTCAGTCGCGACGAGATTCGATTGACGAGCATCTTTTCGCGATTCAATGCCAACTCAATTCCCGCAATCGAGGAAATCAAAGTAGCAAATTTCGCGAAGGTCTCTTCACTGATTTTCACGGTAAAAGACTTTTGGTGTTATTTAGTTATGGAGATGATTGAATCGCTTTCGATCTATGGCACTTGGGGGCGAAAAAAGCACGGCTACTACTATTTAGAATAAGTCGCTATTACAGACTTGGTTAGAAGTCAGCAAAATCTTTGGAGTCAAACGGTATCAGCTCATCGGCGGTGCGCTTCGTCCAACTTCCCTGCCTTGGTCGTTCGCGTTCGCGTACGGGCGCGCTCTTAAATGTTTTCTTCTCTGGTGCTGCGGCAACAGGCGGCTCGTCGCCGAAGTCGAAAGCGGTTAGAAGTTGATCTAGTTCGCTCAGACGCACGCGCATGCGAATCGCTTCTTCAGAGGTCTCGCCGCTTTCAGCTGCTGATTCCTGGAGCGCGCTGTCGAGCTGCGTGACAGAGGTACTTATTTGCTCGATACCCTGTGCCTGCTCGCTACTGGCTGATGCAATCTCTTTTACACACTCACTGCTGCGTTCAGCCCACGTGCAAATCTCGGTTAGGATTTGAGACACTTCGTTTGCGAGATTGACACCGATTGCAGTTTCAGAAAGTGACTGTTGGGTCATACGGGCTGTGGTGTTGGCGGCTTCAGCGCTGCGCAACGCCAAGTTGCGGACTTCATCGGCTACGACGGCAAAACCTTTGCCAGCCTCTCCCGCTCGAGCGGCTTCTACTGCCGCGTTAAGAGCAAGTAGGTTCGTTTGAAACGCAATGTCATCAATAGTCTTTAGAATTGTGGTCTGCTCGTCGCCGACCTTCTTGATTCGCTCAATTGCCAAAACCAATTCGCGGACCTGTTTTGCGCCGCGGTTTGAGGATTCGCGAGTACTTTCGGATACAACTTTGGCCGTGCGCGCACTTTCTGCGGACTGCCTTGTCATTGCCGTCATTTCTTCTAGACTGCTCGCAATCTCGACCAATGCTGCAGCCTGCTCCGTCGCATTACGCGCAACGGTTTGGCTGTACTGCTCAACATTGTCCGACGTTGTGTAAGCTTCACGATTGCTGTTCCGCACGCGTGAAAGCGTGTCCGCGATTCGATCAATAGCTGAATTCAGTCCATTTTGCATATCAGCGAAGTCACCATTGTAAGATCCGGTTAGACGCTTGGTTAAATCCCCTGTTCCTATCGCGGTGATCACAGCCAGAATCTCGCCATTGATCATTGTCAGAGACTCATTTAACTTGTTCATTGCACCCGCCAGTTGACGATAGGTGCCTTCGAACTGCGCCACATCGCAACGATAATTGAGTTTTCCTTGCTCTGCATGTGAGATCTGCGCTGAGACCTCATCATGCAAACAGTTGAGAACGTTTCGGACCTTTCCAACAGCTAACAACACTTCACCAATCTCGTCGTTGCGAGGCTTTAGCAGGTTGCAGTTGATATCGCCCGCAGCAAGATGGTTAGCTACAGACGTCAGACGCTTGAGCGGCTTTATGAATTGATAGTGGCAAAAGCTGAAGCTAAATGTCATGGTCAGCAAGACGGTGCCAATCAGAGAACCGATCAGCAATATCAATGACTTCTTGCTTGCCAAGAATCGTTCGGTTGCGTCCTTGGCGAGCTTTTGACTGTGATTGTTGAACAGGGATTTTAGAGCGTTTAGTCGGGAGACCGCGGCAAAGTCCCAATCAGCGCCGGTCAAATCCACTGTTTTTCCGCGAACCATGGATTCTACTTCGGTTCGCAAACGCGAAATGTTCTGATTGGACTCACTGTCAGTAAAATCGCTTAGCTCAGTGACCATTTCTAAGTCTTGGCTTTCACCGGCGACCTCGAGCAGATGGAGATTCTGTTCGAGTTGTACCGCTTGCCAAGCTTTGAAAGATGCTATGGAGAGTGTTTGTTGACCCAGCACTCCGTCGATGATGTCCCGCTCTCGCGCAGAGTGCTCGATACAGCTCAGTAAGTGCCACAGCGAAGCTTCCTCAACTCTGCAGGTCATGTCGTCGGCAGATTTGATCACTTCTAAAAGTAGTTGTAGGAGGCTTCGGTTCAGAGAGTTGTAAGCTTCCAGTGTTTGAGTTTCATCAACAGTGCGCGATAAAACGGATTGTCGGTTGCCTTTGACGGACGTGTAAAGTTCTTGGAACTTCGTCAGGGCGGATTGAAGGCTTGGACGTGCGGGCAACGAAGGGAATGGGATTAGAGCAACTTCGTTATCCACTTTCTCGGCGCTGGAGCGCAAGTCGTAGTCTCGCGATTGCTGGGTGTCCGCCAACAGTTTGGTTGCTTGATGCCGCTCTTCTTGCACCGAGATCGCCAACCTCGAAAGCGGTTCCGACAACGCATGAATCGCGATCGCATTCCGAGTTTTGCTGACCGCACCCATCTGCTGCTTTATCATGATTACAGAAAGCAGGACCACCATGGCGGTTGGGACAGCAGTCAGGAGCAATAGCTTGCGTTGGATCTTCATGGTTTTGTCGACTGTTGTTTATGCTGAGATAGGGAATACGATCAAAATGATTGAAGTGATACGGTTAGCAGTTCGTCGTGAGTGCAGGGCAATCGGATGTCGACTGACGTGGACCAATGATTGCTGAGTGTCTCGAATAATCAAGTCCCAAAGTGGGGCAATGGAGTTTCGAGAGCCTTTTGCGACGGAGTTCACGCCTTGGCGAGTTCATTTGTTTGTAAAA
>JBGSOM010000215.1:0-64443 GCA_041739135.1 Pirellulaceae bacterium | reverse complement strand
ACGCTCCAATCCGAAACTCGCGCCTGGGCGTGCGACGTTAACCAAACTCAGCGCGGTGTAGACTGGCAAATGAAGATCGACGATGCGAGGATGAAACTAACCTCCGTCTACCCTAAGATTAAGGTGTGACAAAGCACTAGTCTGAAAGCCAGAGATAACGTCAGTTAAGCAAGACGCTTTCCGGTTGTCCGACTGCGCCCGTAATCGATGCGACGAAGTGGTTTCCAAACTGGCGCATGGCGCGAGCCCACATTTCGTCTTCGCTCGAAAAGACTAACTGAGGTGAAATGGGCAGCGGCAGCCATTTTCCTTGTTGCAGTTCGCTATCCAGTTCTCCTGGCTTCCAAGCCGCTTGGCCGACGATGATCCGCACCTCGGCCTCATCGCTCGCCTGCAGCAGGCGCTGTAGATTTTCTAGCTGGGCGGCGAAATAGACGCCGTCAACAGGTGTGTACTCGGCGAGATCCTCACGGTTGTGCAGTGCGATGACGGGCCCTGACATTGGTCCGCCAAAATGCACGGTGCGCGGCGAACCGACAGGTGCTTTATCACCGGCCAAGTGCTTCCACAACTCAGCTGGACTATCTGTAAGGCTCCGATTGAGGAAAACCCCGACGGAACCGTCCTTCCCGTGGTGGACCAACAGACAAACGCTCCGAGCGTACAACTCGTTGCTCCACGAAGGTGAAGCGACCAAGATGCAGCCTGAAAAGTGTTCGTCAGTTTCCAACCGGTTAGTCATCGGTAACCTCAATATCGGATGCTCAATTCGTGTGAGTCACTATGTCAACGTGGCAACCTCTACCGCTCAGGGTCCCAATTTTGCAACTCATGTGCCAACCTGGGCTTCGCCGCCAACACAATGAGGCATTGCGATAACTTTGCGGCTTTTCAAAACTACCATACAATTACTGACATTCGCCCTAAACTCTTGCTTTGGAATTTGCTCAATTGGAAATTCAGGATTTTCGACGCAGTTACGAACAGGATTCACTGACCGAAAAGTCGTTAGAATCGGATCCGATCGTTCAGTTCCGGAAGTGGTTGGAGTTGGCACACGCGACGCCCGCTCCGGATTGGTTGGAAGTCACAGCGATGACGCTGGCGACCGCGGACAGCTCCGGGCGAGTGTCCGCTCGCATCGTGCTGCTGAAAACGGTGGACGAAAGCGGGTTCACATTCTTTACGAATTATCGCTCCGACAAGGCTCAGCAGTTGCTGAATAATCCGCACGCAGCCTTAGTGATTTATTGGCCGCATGTTGAACGGCAAGTCCGTATCGAAGGCACGGTCACACAAACGGGCGCTGAAGTCAGCGATGAGTACTTTCACGCGCGGCCACGTGGTAGCCAAATTGGAGCGATTGTCAGCCCGCAATCCCAACCGCTGGCCGACCGCGACCAGTTGGAACAGAGCGCCGCCGAGCTTGCCGAAAAGTACGCCAACGATCACACGATCCCACGCCCCGAGTACTGGGGCGGATACCTGCTCAAGCCTGAACGTGTCGAGTTCTGGCAAGGTCGACCCAATCGACTACACGATCGCTTTCTGTTTTCGAAAAACGCCGACGCAGCGAACTGGTCGCTTACGAGATTGGCCCCGTAGCGGGATCGCGATAGAGATTGGCCGCTGCGATGTAAGCTTCAACGGCGGCCGGCACCTGATAACGTATGCTCTTGCCGTTGCGAACGCGAGCGCGAATCTCAGTGCTGCTAATTTCCACTTGCGGGACGGAAACCAAATGCGCATCGACGTTAACGGAGTGTGTCTTAGGTAAATACCTTCGAAGCTGGTCGAGGTCGGGCGCGGGACGACCACCGCGAGCCACAACAGCAACAAACGCCAGTTCACAAATCCTCGCTGGCTCACGCCAAGCATGGAAGTCGGCCAGCGAGTCAGCGCCCATCAAGAACAACAGTTCGGCGCCGGCTTGCTCGGCTTTCAATTCTGCCAACGTATCGACTGTGTACGAAGTGCCGCCGCGGCGCAGCTCACGTTCATCTAACTTAAAATACGAATTGCCGCCGATCGCCAACCTCATCATTTCGACTCGGTGCTTGGCTTCAGTCGGTTTTTGGTCCTGCTTCAGCGGCGAGAGCGCGGCCGGCAGGAAACGCACTTCGCTCAGATTTAGCTGCTCGCGGGCGATTTCCGCGATCAACAAATGTCCGAGGTGAATAGGATCAAACGAACCGCCGTAAACACCGATTCGATGTACTTCAACTTGCTGACGAATCGTCGCTGCTGACATATAAATAGAACCTCAGGAAAACGATCCGATTGGGTCGAACGGATCACAACAGGCAATCCATGTCCAAGCAGCAACCAGAACTGTTCGCCACAGATGTTCCTCCATGGGAGCTGGATCTGCAAGGCGAGTGCCGGGTGGCGAAGATCGTTTTTGCCGAGCCGCCGCACGGTCCGCTCGACTACCTTGTGCCCGATGAACTCGTCGCAGAGGTGCGATTGGGCGTGCGGGTGAAAGTTCCGCTTGGTCGCGGCAATCGCGAGATGCTGGGCTACGTCGTGGCAGTCGAGATGATTCGACAGTCTGCAGACGCGTTCAAGCCGATCACTACGGTTCTCGATCCCGAGCCGTTGTGTACGCCGAAGTTGCTTGAATTGTTTCAGTGGATGAGCCGCTACTACATCGCGCCGCTGGGACAAGTCTTTGAAGCAGCGGTGCCAGCCGGTGTTCGAGCTTCCGCGGGCAGCCGCGAACGTGTGATGCTCTACCCGACCGCAGCGGCGAATGATGACGCAAAGTTGCAGCGACTCTCGCCGAAGCAGCAAAGCGTTCTGCGGCAGTTGATCCTAGCTGGTGGCGGCGTAACGATCGACCAACTTCAGAAGTTGGCAGAATGCTCGACCGGCCCGATCAACTCGCTTCGCGAAACCGGCTTTATCGATGCGAGGTCGGAACGCGTCTTCGATGACCTCGGTGCTCGAGCGGCGCGACCGCATGGACCGCCCTTGGCCCTGAGCGTCGATCAACGTCAAGCTCTCGCACACGTGATGGACGCGCTCAATTCAGGCAAACAGCAGACGATCTTGCTGTACGGGATCACCGGCAGCGGTAAGACCGAAGTTTACATGCAAGCGATCCACGAAGTGCTGTCGTACGGTCGGCAAGCCATCGTGCTGGTACCTGAAATCAGCCTCACTCCGCAAACTCGACAACGTTTCGTTCAACGTTTTGGACAAGTTGCGGTACTGCACAGCAACATGAGTCCGGTGGAGCGTCATCATCAGTGGCGAATGATCGCGGCTGGCCAAGTGCCAGTGGTGATCGGTCCACGCAGCGCGATCTTCGCTCCCGTGCCGCGACTTGGCTTAATCGTCATCGACGAAGAACACGAGCAATCGTTCAAGCAAGACACGCTGCCGAGATACCACGCCCGCGATGTCGCCTTGCATCGATCATTTCTAGAACAAATTCCACTTGTGCTCGGCTCCGCCACACCATCGCTCGAAAGCTGGCGGCGAGCTCAATTGGGCCAGTATCGATTGGCGACTTTGCCGCGACGCATTCACAATCGACCGCTGCCCCATGTGACAACGATCGATATGCGACAAGGTTCTTCAGAGCCATCGCGAGGTTCATTGTCGCGCCAACTACAGCAATCGATTCACGAGACGCTCGGCGCCAAAGGCCAAATCATATTGCTGCTCAATCGCCGAGGTTTTGCGACGACGATACAATGCCCTTCGTGCGGCGACGTAGTCACTTGCCCGGACTGCGATCTGCCGCTGACGCATCATCGCGATGGAGGCAAAGCGATCTGTCACTACTGCGATTATCAGATCGGGACGCCGCCAGTTTGTCCCAAGTGCAACTTCGATGGCATTCGCTTTAGCGGTTTGGGAACACAGCGATTGGAAGTCGAAGTGCAGCAGCGATTCCCAAGAGCGACGATCGCGAGGATGGATAGCGATACGATGCGCAAGCCGGGTAGTCATGAACGCGTCTTTACAGAGTTTCGTGAAGGTCGCGTCGATATCTTGCTCGGCACTCAGATGATCGCCAAAGGCTTGGACTTTCCGAACGTGCTGTTGGTCGGCGTGATCAACGCAGACAGCGCATTGCACTTTCCTGATTTCCGCGCTGCGGAGCGAACGTTTCAGTTGGTAACACAGGTGGCTGGACGCACCGGCCGTGGTGAAAAACCCGGTCACGTAATGGTGCAAACCTATTCCCCTGATCACCCTTCGATTATCGCCGCGTCGAAACACGACTTCATGGGCTTTGCTGCGGATGAGCTGACGAAGCGCGAGCAGTTTGGTTATCCGCCCTTCGGCTGCTTAGCACGCATCATCATGCGCGGACCGGTTCTTGAAGAAGTCGAAGAGTTCGCCGAGTCGTTCGTAAAGCGATTACAAGCCACGCGCAAACAACAAGGAATCGATTGTCGCATTCTCGGCCCGGCACCACCGCCACTTGCCAAACTGCGCGGCAAGTATCGTTTCCATGCGCTGATGATGTCAACTCAAGCTGAACCGCTAAATCGCTTGATCGTGCGGACGACTGCGGAAATCAAGCCGCCCAAGGACGTGCAATACGTAATCGATATCGATCCGCTCGATACCTTGTGAGCACGTTTGAATTTAAGCTTCGGTTCGTTTGCCAACGCGGGTGAGTGATAAACCTTCGCGCGCGTCGTAGCGCATGTAAAGTGCATTGCGATTCGCGTGACGCTTCATGATGCTGCGATAGATACCGTGTTCATCCGGCCACGGAAAAGCGTACACCAAATCGAAGTCTCGCAACTCCATATCCAGTTCTTCGTAAGCTGGTACGAGGTTCGTCAAAGTGCGTCCGAACTCTTCGCCAGCTCCGAAATCCTCTTCAAACTCGGCGGGTATGAACGAACCGATCGCGAACCGCGGAGTCGCTGAGTACTTCGTCGCCAGCCCTTCAGCCAACTTGACTAAATCCGCTTCTGCTTCGATCCCGTAAGCGTCAAAGCCCAAACGATTGGCCATGATCGTTACGACCCCCAAGCCCGATCCCCATTCGAGAATCGTTTCAACGCGGCCACGCAACTCGCACAGCTTCTCGAAGATCGCCATATAGTCAGCGCTAACATACAGCGCATAAGCCGGTGCGTTCCCGTTGGCTTCCCAGATCGCATCTGCCTCTGCCCACAACAACTTGAAGGAGGACAGTAATTCGGAGTCAGTCAAGTGACGGAGCTTTGTTCGAGTAAAAGTTGAGAATGCACCTGGTCGTTAGTGAGGTGCGAAATAGCGGCCGGAATTTCTAAATTTTCGCTGCCATGCGTTTTCGCAGAGCCGCGTCGTGATGCCGAACATGTCCAGCCAGAATGTAAGCCAATCCACGAACTGTCACCCGCGCACCACTCGCCGAGCCCGCTCGATCCCAAGCCTCTGGCGGCAAACTCTTCAGTACGCATAAGTTGGATTGCCGCAGCGCCGCGAACTCATTGACGATGTCAGCCAGTGAGCAGTGAAGTTCCAACGTTTTGTCGGCGTACTCGTTCTCTTCAAAACCTTGCAACGGAGTTTGATCACCTCGAGCGATACGCAGTAAGCGATAACCGAAAATGCGTTCCGCGTCGGCAATGTGATGCAACACTTGACGCAGTTCCCAAGTGTAAGGCGGGTGCACGGTACATTTCGCAGACTCTGGAAACGTTCGCCACCAGGATACCGCCGCATCCAACTGATGCTGCAGCACCGGCAGAACATCCTCTTCGGGAACTAACGTCACATAACCTGCGGCTTGGGGGGAATAATCGTTGGGCTCGGGTCGCATCGGATCGCTAACTTCAAATCAATTTAATCTCGCTTGGAAGCGAACAATTTTAAACGTTTTTCAACGTTTGCTGTTAAACGATCTGCGATAAATTGGCCCGCGATAGGCGAACTGAGCCCACATGAGCGGAAACATGATGTAATCCAAGAGCGTCGATCCGGTGCGATACTCGATGTCATCAACGATTTGCGTACCGGATTCGGTTTTCAGCAATCGATGCCGGTGCAGCCAAAACTTCAGAAAAAACGGCAAACGCGTTCCTCGATCTACGAACCAAATCTCCGCATCCGACTCGCCATGTTCCACAATCTCGCTCTGCCAAATCTGGCGGAATAGAACGAAATTAAGTTCAACTTCTACGAAGCAGCCCGTCGTGCTACCATCAAATCTCAGCAAGCGGATGCGAGGAAACGGTGGCGCGAGCTTTTCGAAAAGCGACTGATCAAAACCTGACCAAACCTGCTTCGGATCTTGGCTGACATTGTGCTTCAAGATGAGTTTCATCGGGTTCCAATAGTGCAGGAGGAGGGGAGTTATCGAATTTGTGCGGTTCAGAGATTTAATAACGACAGGGGGGCGACCGTTTGCCCCCTTTTTGTGCTGTGCTGCAATCAGTACGATCTACGACGGCGTAAGCGGTGAAGTATAGATTGCTGGCTTAGCATGCTCGATAAACTCAGATACAGATGAGGTCAATGTGGCTGGTGTTGTTGAACTGACGCATCCTTTGGTTAGCCATCACCTCACGATTCTTCGTGACAAAACGACCCCGCCCTCTCTTTTCCGCCAGCAGACCTATCGATTGGCAACGTTGCTTGCGTTTGCTGCTACCGAGGACTTGCCGCTGAGGACGAAGCGAATCGAGACGCCAATTACGGAAATGGATGGAGCCGAGCTAGCACCAAAAATCGCGTTGGTTCCCATTTTGCGGGCTGGTTTGGGCATGATTGAGCCACTTCAGCAGCTTTTGCCCGATGCAGCCGTCTGGCATCTCGGCATGTACCGCGACGAAAAAACCGCTTTGCCCGTAGAATACTATTGCAAGTTGCAAGTGGGCGGTGCGAGCGATATCGGTTTTGTGATCGATCCGATGTTGGCGACCGGCGGCAGCGTGGTATCCGCAATCGAAGCTCTCCATCGCTGGGGATGCCCGGATGTACGAGTTCTGAGCATTATCGCGTCACGACCAGGAATTGAGCGACTTCAGAGCGAGTTTCCGCAAGTCAGCGTCTATGTTTGTGCGATAGATCCGGAGTTGAACGAGCATAAGTTCATCGTGCCAGGCTTGGGTGACGCGGGAGACCGAATTTTTAACACAGTTCCTTAAGAGCTAGCTGAGCTTGTTAATGCGGATGGCGCTGACTTGGCGGCTTGGGCTAGCTTGACAGGCTATTATGGTGTGCCTACCATGCCATATCACTTTCGAACAGCCCGACGAACTATCTCCGGTTAGCTCGCTACTACTTGGCAAACTTTAGTCTAAAGTTGAATCCTAGAAAGGTCTTGCAGCAATGACTCACGTGGTCACTCAACCATGCGTTGGATGTCGTTATACAGATTGTGTGGTCGTTTGCCCGGTCGAGTGCTTCTATGAGGGTGAGAAGATGTTGTACATCCACCCTGAAGAGTGCATTGACTGCGAAGCTTGTGTACCCGAATGCCCCGTCGAAGCGATCTTCCACGAGGACAACGTTCCAGATGAATGGAAGGAATACATTCAACTGAACGCTGAAAAAGCGGCTGACAGCCAAGTCATCACCGAGAAGCAAAAGCCGCTCGCCGATAGCTAGTCTCGCTCGTAACATCTGAAGCGAGGCAATATAACGCGTGGCGATATATTGCATGGGGATATAATGGGTGGCACGCTCTGAGGCTCTGCGAAGGGCGTGGCTATTGCCGCCCAAAGACGCCCTTCGCAGAACCTCAAAACGTGCCACCGATTGTCGTGAATCAATCGCTACTCTTGATCCATTCTGGCAATGCTGTCAGCGTATCGAAATCGAACGGCCTGAATCCCTGACTCTGCCCAGTCGCTTCATCGTGTGCCAGCATCACTTTTTCACCCAAGCGACTTGCCGCAACCGATTCGATCAAGTTCGTTGAATCGTTTGCGCCCATCTGCATGAGCAAGCGCACTTCAATTTCTCGCATGGCCGTGCGCGATAGCCAGCGGTTTACAGTCGAATAGTTTTCCGCCCAAAGCACCACATGCATATTGTGACTTGGACCATCTCGCAGGATTTCTTCCAACTGCTTGTCTGGTGTCGCTTCTGCCTCACCGAAGCTGCCCATGCCGTACTCATCTTCTCGACGAAGCGTCCTTAATCGACCGAGTTGAACAAGATTCAAGAGCACTGGAATCTGCGTCGCCACGTCGTCAGGATTCTCAATGCGAAGCTTCAACATGTTGTGAAGCTCTTTCAACATGCCGTCGACACCGCGCGCATCGGCAACTTTCAGATCGCATGGATACTGCTTCAGTCGCTCGGGCATCTGCAGCGCCTTCGCATCCGTCGGCTTAGCCGCTTGAGCGATGAAGACCTGGGCGCGAAGTGCGGGCTGTGCGCGTTGACAGTGCCGCACAAAAGACGCACTCAACGTACTCATTACCGACGCAGCCACAGCATCCACACCACCCACAATCAATACGTTCCGACCCGCTTGGTTGGTCAACGGAAAAGTGACGGCAGGGCTGATCGCAACGCTCTCTCCTACGACACACCAGACGGCGTCGGGATTCACTTTCGTTCGCGACTCGTTTACAGCGCGCTTCGCGTTTTCGTTGTTCCACGTCGCTGGTCGATTTCCATCGTAAACAACTGCGCGGCCGAGCGTGTTTGTTGTCGAATCTGCGTTCTGATATCCGCCTTCCATCGCAGCCAGCCAAGATTGCTGCTGAACTTTACTCAACCAGCCGATCTGCATCGGTTGGTTGCCTTCGATACGCCCGCCCGCGTCGTTGTAAATCGCCTGGCCTGGATGCTTCAATCGCGCTGCGGCCGGATTGTCTTCTGCGAATACTATCTGCGCGTCGGCAGCATCGCACTGCAAAGCGATGCGCACTCCCATCTGTCCGAGCGTCGTGCGCGGCAGCGAATACGCACCTGCCAAAGTCTGGCTACTCAGTATCGCATGCACACCGAACGAACGACCTTGGCGAACGATGCGATCGAGAATCAAGCTCGCTTGATTGGACAGCTTGTCGTCCTCTACGAACAACTCTTGAAATTCGTCCACCACAATCAACATGCGAGGTAAATGCTGATCCGGTGCCGCCGCATTCCAACTGGCAATATCTTGCACACCGCGACTGCGAAACAATTCGCCACGACGCTGCATGCAACCATCGACATACTCGAGCGCGCTAAGCCCGAATTCGCGATGACTCTCGATGCCGATGATGTCAGCATGTGGCAACTGATGATCTGCATAGATTTGAAACTCAACGCCTTTCTTGAAGTCAAGCAACACGAGACGCAAGTTGTCGGGCGAGTACTTCAGGACTGCGCTGGTGATGATCGCATGCAACATCGACGACTTACCGGAACCCGTTTTACCAGCCACGATGGCATGCTGAGCCGTACCGACCCCAAGCTTGACCGCGTGCGTCCGCCCAACGCCGCTTTGCCCAATTGGAATCTCCAAGAACTTTGAACTATCAGCTTGCCAGCGTTGTTCGGTCGGGGGCACAATCTTATCAAGCGGCACTTCGATGCGACTGGCCAGCATCGCGCGACGCCCCACTTCATGAATCACCGACTGCGCGTGGGATTCGTCCGGAAGTGGCATCGGTTGAATTGGCAAGTTGACGATCGCGTTCGAATCAGCAATCAACGACTTTCCATCTTCGCTAACGGAATAGTGAAGTCCATGACGCATGAGCAAATTGCGGTGCTCTTGCGACGGCCAGGGCGCAGCGGGATCGACCAAGAAAATCGGAATGATGCCGCATCGCGCCCCGGTGTCTAGCAAACTCTGCAACGATTTCCACGATTGTTCATCCAGCCCAGTCGGCATCGAATTCCAAACTAACAATCGATACGGTTCAGACAGCGCGCCCGCATCGCGATTGTATTCCACGATGTTGCGATATTGATTGCGCAGCGATTGTTGAATAAAGTCTTCCGCCGCCTGCGCGAGCTGCTGAATCTGCTTGGCGATGTGCCCCGGCTGAGTCCAAACGCGGTGACTGACCAGTTGCGGATCGTAATCGCCCAGGTGCATTAACCATCCAAAGTCGCGACCCAACCCCGGCGGATCGATCACACAGATTTGAGTTCGACCTGCGGGCAAGGTTGTCAGCGCACGCAAAATCAGGTTTCGTACCGTCTGTTGAATGATCGGCGATTTCGGATCGCCAGTGATCGTTAAGTAACCGTCCGTTAGCGGCGAGAACAAAACGGGCGCTTCCACATGCAAGCCCGCATCCGCTCTAACGTTCTCGGGGAGCAACGTTCCGAATGGCAGATTACCAATGGGAAGAATTGGTTCTTCGAGCTGGTCGGGCCATGACGAAGGCGACCATTCTTGCGATTCCCAGTCAGGGAAATGCAGTCCGCACCAACGACGGCTGCGGGCTACGGTTCGAACTGCCTTCTGGGTAGCCGTACGTAAACGCAGAGCACCACTGCGATTTAGTTGATCCATGCGCGCAAGATAACCCCCACGACACTCCGCGGCCATTTGAATCAAGCAGCGTTCGCGCTCGGCAGCGCTCTGATTTAACTGCGTAAGCTCTTGCGTGAACTGCTGCGCGGTGGCGTCGCGTTGCGTCGTCAGTTGTTGACTTGCAGCCAGCTTCTGTTGCGCGGATTGTTGACGCAACTTGGCAAGATCTTCCTCTAACTTGCGAGTCAATTCGCTCAGCTCTGAGACGCGCCATTGCTCCGTTTGTTGGTAACGGTTGTCACGTTTCTTCGACAAGCGTTTCAGCTCAGCGTCATTCTCATTCGCTGCCAATTCGGCTCCGCGGTCATGCAACCAGCGTCCATGTGCCACCTGTTGCTTCACGCGAGGATACTCGGCTGCCGTGATGCTCTTGATCCAAGGCCGAATTCCCAACAACCCTACGATGACCAGTACAACACATGCGACGGCTCCGCCCATTCCAGCGAACAACCATGGCATCAAACCGCTCAGTCCCAGCGCGACCGTGACGAACACGAAAAAACCTGCCACGATCAACCACAACCAAACGGAGTCAAAAAAGCGAATCAAGCGATGGTTGGTCAATCGGTCATAATGCACTTTCGCATCTGCAATCGCGGCGCGCAACATTCGCAAGCAGTCATCCGAATTCCGCGGCTCTTCAAATTTCAACGCTGGAGGTTGGTCGGTGGGTGCGCGCAAACTATGTTGTGCCAAAGCAGCTTCCGCCGCTTGTTCGACCTCCAGCAGTTCGCCGATGAAGTTCAAATTGTTCGCGCGAAATTCGTGCAAGCGTTTGATAGGTACATCTTTGGCGCGCAAAAACCTGGCCTCGATTTCAGCAATCCGTTTTTTTGCGTCAACTTTAATCTGCTCGCCATGCTTGCGGGCATCCGATCGCAGTTGCCCTTCTCGAGCCGAAGTCTCAAAGACCGCTTTGAACGAACGCAACTCCGCGTCATCCCAGCGCGCGTGCAGCGCTTCATCCCATTCGTTGATCTTGACTCGCTCGCTGGCCGTTCGCTCAGCCTGCAACTGAAGCAGATTTTGCTTCTGCTCAGCTTCAGCAGTTTGCAAGTGATCTGCCAGTTCATCCAGTTCAGCGGAGATTCTCTGCGCGCCGCTGCTCAAACGTTCGCGCAAACCATGAACCAAGCGTTCGAGCCTCGCTCGCGGTAAAACTCGTGGTGTCGAATCAATCATGATGAATCGCCTGAAAACTAACTACTCTTAGGATCTCGGAGCTTTTTTGCGATCGACTCAAACAAATCCGTTGCCTGTACCACCGCTCCCATCAACTGTGCAAGCGTCGGTTCGACCGTAGAAGTGTGCTGTTGTAAAAACGTTCTGCCTTTGGCATCAAGCCACACTTCGGATACTTCGCGGACTTCATTGCCGAACGACTCTTTGATATGGTTCAATCGTTGTGTGATACCCGACATGTCGTGACTGATTCGTCTCATGTTGATCTGCCCTGTTCGCTCGCTTCCGTATCGCGCGGGAGATCTTCCGAGTCTGCGTTAACTTCGCTTGAATCCTTTGGCGGCGAAGCTTCGTTCGACGTTGATTCTAGAGGACTAACCGCCCCTGACCGCATCCGAGAATACTCGTCAAGTCTGCCGAGTTGATCTTTCAATTTGCTGACGGCGACCGTCAACTCCGCCTGCGCTAAATCGCGAGATCGAAAAATCTTCGAATCCAACTTGGTGACTTCTCGTTCCCACATTTGACAAGCCTCTCGGACAAACCGCACCTGACGTTCACAGAGGGTTCGCCGTTCAGTAGCGATTTCGAGTCGCTTGCGTTGCTCCGTACAGGGTCGGCGATCGCTCTCGCGCACGACCGATCTGCAACGCAGCAAAGCTTGCTCTGCATCGACCCAATCGCGTTGCGCCTGCTTCAACTCGCCGGCCCAATACCGTTCGGCATCATTCTCCAACCAAGCGGTTAATCGCTGAACCTCTGTCTGCAGACTATCTAACTCTTTCAATAGCTGAGCGCGCGTCCGCTGACAGTGCTCGAGAAAGCCTTCCAGTCTCTCGAGCGATCGTACATTAGCTGAAGAGGACATCGTGTAACTTTAAAAAACGATGGGCGAGTTGCAGAGTTTGTCATGAGCGACTGAATCGATTCTACGAATTGAGAACCAAGCTATCGCTGCAAGTACTGTTCAATGATCTCGGCTTTCTTGACCAAGTACGGAATGTGCTTGTCGGTCATTTCGAGCAACTTCGACACCAACTTAATCTGCTCTTCGAATTCGTCAGAGAACTTGCGGTGTTCTTGGTCACGCCAAGACTCGGAAAGCCGCGAAAGCGATTGGTTCAGCGTCGTAGTGGAATCGCGCACCGTTTGGCTATAACGCTTTAGTAACGCCGCGAACTGGCGGAGTTGCTCTGGGTCAACGATTGCCTGTGCCATGTGCGTATTCCAGGTGAAGAGAGCGACAAACGGGTGATAAGGGCCTACCGACTAATTGTAGCCCGTTTGCCATTAGTTGGGGAGATTTGACCAGTGCGATGTCACACCGAACGGCGTCCCGCGGCCCGCCCAGTCAGCAAAGTCATGCTAATGCTCTTCTTGTGCGCCTCCCACCGACCGACTTTGTCCATTTACAACAAGTACACCTCCCGCAGCTCGAACCCCGTTAGCCCATCTTACAGGATTTAGTGTTTCGTAAACTGTTTATTAATACTCCAGACGAAAACTCTTGTGTCGCGACAGCGCATGCCCCACAATCTATGGCAGTTCCTGAATAGTCGTTTAAGGATCAGGCGAAGAATAAGTGGTGGCGACTTCAACCGCCAATCTACGAAACGTCGATTGACAGTCCACGAGTTGAGTCCAGCTCAAGCGAGATTCAAAATGAACGATGATAGCGACATTTCTTCAAGCGGAGCGATGGATGAAACTGGGCCACTCGAGAGCTCATCGGCCGATAGAACCAACCTCCGCCCAGACCCAACCCTGCCCGAAAGATTTTCACGCTCAACCCCGCTTCACTTCAACGATGCTATCGGCAGCTTTTCCATCAACCGCGAAATCGGACGCGGCGGGATGGGAGTTGTTTACGAAGCGACCGAAGCGATCCTGAATCGCCGTGTGGCTCTCAAGGTCCTTCCACCAGCGGCGCTGATGGATGATTTACAGATTCGTCGTTTTCGTAACGAGGCCGCAGCGGCAGCGCAGTTAGTCCATCCAAATATCGTTCCCGTTTATTCAGTCGGTAGCGATCGAGGCGTGTACTTCTATGCGATGCAATTAATAGAAGGGCAAAACATCGCCCAAGTTATCGGCAGTATTCGCGAACGCGTAAGCTCGAACGCGCATGCAAAGCACGCAGTCGAAACGCCGCGCGCGATTGGTACCACGCAGCGAGTCACCGAAACCCCGCAGCCAGCACCGAGAAGCTCCAGTGAGTCTTCATCCATCAAACAGCATATGGAAGAAGACTTTGCTGCTATCGTATCAAGCCGTCGCAGCCCTCATCGCTGTCAACGATTGTTTAAGTCGATCGCTGCATTAGGTCGAGACGCTGCACAAGCCATCCATCACGCTCACGACATCGGTATTGTTCATCGCGATATCAAACCCTCCAATCTATTGCTCGATGACAAAGGCAAAATCTGGATCACCGATTTTGGACTTGCCCAGATCCGTGACAACCCAGTGGGTACGGGTACCGGCGATATTCTCGGAACCCTGCGTTACATGAGCCCAGAACAAGCCTCGGGGCGGAAATTTCTCGTCGATCATCGCACAGACATCTATTCGCTCGGTATCACACTCTACGAACTGCTATCGTTAAAACCCGCTTTCTCAGGTTCAGGCGCGAAAGAGATTATCCGCCAAGTCACCTTTGAGGATCCAACGGCACTTCGACAAGTCAATTCGAATATTCCAGTCGAGCTGGAAACGATCATTAGCAAAGCGATCGCAAAAAATCCTGTCGATCGCTACAGTTCCGCCGCAGCGCTCGCAGAGGATTTAGACCGCTTTTGCAACGACCAACCGATCGCCGCGCGGAGGCCCTCAACTTTACAGAAGTTCCGTCGTTGGACCGCCAAGCATCAAACGATCACTGGTGTTTTCGCGGTCGGCTTTTGTTTAATCTTCCTCTCCTCACTCGGCTTGACCGCGCTCACAGTGAGATCGAACCAGATCATCAGCGACGAACGCAGCAATGTTGTCAAGCAACTCAGCCGCTCGGAAGGCTGGCGGATCGCAACGCTGTCCCGTTCGCTACTACTTTCCAATCCTGGACTTGCGCTTGCTCTGGCAGTCGAGAGCTTAAAAAGGGTTTCCGGCATCGAAGCCAACATGACTACGCAGGATGCGATGAACGCCAATCACGAATTGCGATTAATTCAGCCTAAACCCAATGCAGCGCACGGAATTGCACTGGCCGTGAGAAGTCAGCGCGTTCTTTTCACGGTTGGTCCTGAGAAATTCGCGCAGGGCAGCTTCCCGGTCGTCATCTATGACCTTAAAGCGGCGCAGCAGATTGGAACTTTGAATACCGGTGGCGCAATCACCGCGGCAGTCTATTCGCCCAACGAAGACATGGTCCTAACGACCTCGTACGGCTACAAATCTCCGGCGGCAAGCGAGGTTTCAAAGTCAGAAAATTACCCCGTGTTATGGGAAGTTCTGACCGAACGAAAACTCATCACGTTCGCCAAGCATCAAATCGCGCGAGTTTCGCCGGACATGTTCGCACCCGACAACGCGTCGCTCGTTGTGCCCGGCCCCGGCGCGAATGCTACCGTTTATAACACTTCCGACCAAACTCAACATTTTGTCTTGCCCGGCCACTCACATCCCGTCCTGCAAGCCGTGTTTAGCCCCGATGGCAATTCGATCGCAACCGCAGATGCATCGGGCGAAATTCGAATCTGGAGTGGTAAAGATGGCGATTATCTGCGGAGTTTCAGCTCACCCGATAATCAACCGGAAGCGCGTTTAGTGTTCTCGCCTGATTCTAAGTTTGTCGTGCTTGCCACCCGAAGCGGAACAAGGTCGTATGCCACAGATGCGGACACGAAAAACAATGTGGCTGCATGGCGAAGGGAAACCTCTTTCACGATGTCACCGCGCCATAATCGAACCGCAGGCGCAACGCTTACCGAAGTGCATGTACGCGATATCACCAACGGTGATCCAATTTGTAGCATCACTTCGGCTGACTCAGTCCAAGATCTTGCGTTCAACGCAAGTGGTGATCGAATCGCAATCGCGCATGGTACCATGGTCTCCGTTTACGATGCCGCGACGGGGATACACCTGTACGATCTACGCGGCCACACGAAAGTTGTTTCCGATGTCGTTTTCAATAAACTTCAAGGAACGGTCTTAACCGCGTCCAGCGACGGAACCGTCCGCGTATGGAGCGAAAAATCAGGTGCGCTTCGACAACGATTTCAAACGCCGGGTGATTTGCGCGGACCAGCCGGACTGCGCTTCTCCCAAGGCTCGCAGCATGTCTTGTCCGCTTCCAACCTCGAACGACAAACGGCGATCTTCGATTCGAGCGGTAAGCAGGTAAATGGTCTCATACCAGGCGAGATGTTGTCCGCTGAGTTCAGCAGTGAACTGTTAGCGACGGCTCGCGATTCTCGAGTCTCCATTTACGACCCCATCTCTGCTCGCGTTCGAGTGACGCGCGAGTTTACCGGACAAGAGATTCATGAACTTGTCGATCTCGCGGACAAACGTAACTTAGCTGTCATCATGAATAATGGTGTCTCAGTTATCTGGGATACTCGCGACGATGTACTCTACCCTCTAACCCAAAGCGGCGATGATGTGCTCGCCTGGGATCTCGCTCCCGATGGTTCCAACTTTATTTATGGCACCGCTAACGGAGATTGCCACGTTTTCGAGATGGCTTCTCGACGCAAGATTCGCAAAGTCGCGCACGCGAATCGCATTGTGGCCGTCAAGTTCATCGACAACAACAAACGCTTTCTGACCATCGATGGCAAAGGCTTCATTCGAGTCTGGGCCGATAGCGACAACGAACCGGAAAGTCTCTTTTCGGAGAACGCAGCCGGGGCTACCCATTGCCGGTTAAGCCCTGATCGCAAACACTTGATTACATTCAGCGAATCCGAATCCCAACCGATTTACTGCTGGGACTTGATAACAGGCACCAAAGCCCAATCGACTCCTGGATCTCTGATGCAAAAGATTGTTCTGGATCCCACACGTCCAGTAGCGGCGATCGGTTCCAGCACTGGGCTGAATCTCTGGAATTATGAGTCCGGGGAGCTGGTGTCGATTAGTGAAGCGATTGTTGACTCAGCTTGCGTGCTGGGTGAACAATTGATAACTCTCGAATATCCGAAAGAGTCGAGCCGTAAAGCCAACTCAGTCATGTGGCAACCTCAACCCGACCAAGCGATCGTTCGATTCTATCAGCTTGCGACAGGTGAGAAGATTTCGGAACTTTCTTCCACTCTCGGTTCTTTCGCTAGCGCTCTGAGCTTCAACTCCGCTGGAGGACAGATTGCTATCGCTGTGGATCTCCATTCGGCGAGCATTTTGCGCCATCAAAAGCCTCGGTCGGAGTCTGTTGTTGGCGGGCATCTGGCACCTCTCTCGTTTGCGCATTTCATCGGCGGTACACGGCGAACGGTAACGATGTCATGGGACGGCACCGCCAAGATATTCGACGAAAACGATCAACTTGCAAAAGTACTTTCGAGTGAAGGGCATCCCATTGTGGCCGGTGCAATCAGCACCGATGGATCGACACTCGCATGTGGCCGCTCAGATGGCTCGATCACTGTTTGGAACACCGATCCAGGAAACGAACTGGTCAACCTTACGCCCAGCGAGAGCCCTGTGGTCGGACTTGAATTTGGAAAAGAGGCGCGTTCGCTGATGATCACCACTGCCGACGGCGTCGTACAACAGCTCGATCTGCTTTCGCGACTTTCAACCAAGTTGCCCTGCAAGCATCAAGTGAGCTCAACCATGCTGTCCGCTGACCAGCGCTACGCACTATTGTTCGCACCGCCTGCTGAACCAACTCAAAGCGAAGCCACACTTGTCGACTTACAAAAGAATCTCAGTCAACCGATCACTAATGCGACCTTCGGTACTTTTGCCAATCAATCGAATCAGTTCGCAATCATCGAAAGTACAGGCGACGTAGCTCTGTATGCTCTAAATTCCGATGGAAAGTTTGAGGTGAAGCGTCGATTCACTCCATCAGGAACCACACGCAACCTCGCATTTGCTCCCAACGATGAAATCCTCGCGACCTTGCACTTTACAGGTATTTCCTTATGGCAATCCAACTCCGGCGAGGAACTGCATCGGTTGCCTGCTCCGGAAGCGATAGGTGGCGAGTTCGGTGACCCTTCGCACGCCACGCGCTGGACGCCCTTCTCACCAGACGGAAAATATATCGCATTACGTACTAACACTCGCACGCATGTAATGCCGGTTATTCCAAGTCGTGTGTTGACCGAGGGAACCTATCGCGACCTACTTCCCGAAGAAAAGGAAACCTATCACGTTGGCTTAGCTGATGCGGTAACTGTGCAGTTGGAATGACGCACGTCACGATTTCAATTCACCCGTCGTGCTGCGACTCCAACCGAAACTGGTCGGAGTCGCGGGTGCTGAGATAGACCTGAAGGGATTATCGACCGAAGTTCAGGCACCGTGGTCGACATGCAGGCTGACAAGTAGGGCGACATGCGGGTCGACATGTAGGTTGACAGGTCGACTGGCACGAGGGTTGACATGCTGGCTGGCAAGGCTTCTTGACGATGCAATAAGTGAAGTAAGCGGCTTTGCAAGGATCCTTCAAGTCGCAGCACAGAACCAATTTGGCATTTTGAATCGCTTCACACAAAGTAGCGCCGCCAATAGGTACGTCTTTGAAGCCTGGCGATCCATCGCAGTAAACAAGCGAAGCTTTCAGCAGCCACTCAGAACCCAAACGCGTAGTCGATTGATAGCGCGCGAGTGGTAGAACCTCCGGCTCTTCAATCAGTCTGCATGCGCGAGGTGGTAACTCGTAAGTGTGTTCAATTCCACCCGGACATGCCAAATTCGCCTTCTCCCAAGCGAGTCGCTCGGCTTCCACAGGATCGGGGTCGGAGGCTTTAACCACGATGAAATCATTCGAGCCGACACACTTAACGGCCATGCAGTAGCTAGCGATGTTATAGAGCGGGCTCGGAACTGACGGAATTACCTGATAGCCCGTTGCCTGACCAAAGACAACGCTGACATCAAACGTTACGAAACAAAGTGCAACCAATGCACAAATAGAAACATATCTCCCTAAGACGATCGAACGAAGACTCATAGTTCTAACTCCAGATGTTGAAACGAGAAAATCGCTGGGCAATGGACCGTTGAACAAGCTGTAAGTTGTAGAAACGAGCTCAAGGCGTTTCCGTAAACTCGCGCATGTTCATTTGGATATTCAGTCTATGCGAAAACTTGGGCAATTTAAGTACTTTGTAGCGCGATTATTCTATTAATGTTTTCTTCGAACACGCTGGAACCCGTGCACAAATGGGTAGCAGCGAGACCGCTACTTGACAGTCACGCCTGCATCAGCGCGAATAAGGGCATTGAACACGCCCTCCGGAACGATGAAAGTTGCATGATGCGATTCGTGGCGATTGATTTTGAAACGGCGAACAATAAAGCAGATAGCGCTTGCCAATTGGCGGCGGTGAAAGTTGTTGATGGGAAGATCGTCGAAGAGCGAAGCTGGCTAATACGCCCGCCATCGATGTACTTTTCGCCCCGAAATATTTCCATTCACGGGATTCGCCCTACTGATGTCAAGAACGCGCCAACCATGGAAGGGGCGTGGCAGGAGGTTTCACCGCTGCTCGAGGGCGAGATCATCATCGCTCATAACGCCCGGTTTGACGTAGGAGTCATGGTCAATAGTCTGGCAGCCTTCGATCTGGCGTGTCCCGATTTTGAGTTCAACTGCACGCGGTCGCTTTCGAGAGGGGCTTGGCCAGGGCGATCTGGTTATGGACTCAAGCCGTTGGGAAGTTGGTTGGGCATCTCCTTCCGACATCACGATGCGCTAGAGGATGCCCGCTGCTGTGCGCTGATCGCGTTGGCGGTCGCAAAGAGTTGTGAACAATCGGACCTGACAGAATTGGAAAACGCGTTGGGAATTCGGCGCGGCAGTTACCGCCAAGGTCTCATTACTTCGCCGCGTTCTTTGCGAAGGAATCGCACCGATTCCGGCGAAAGCTGGGGCAGGACAACTGCGGACCGCTGGGGGTTCCCGCTGAAAGGCGCCAGTAAAGCGGGAGTGGATCCGCAAACCGTGAAGTCGGCTTCGGCCGGTGAGTTGCCGTTGGCTGGACGCAATTTTGTATTCCTCGGTCCTCTTCGCGGTCTTACAGTCAGCGAGACGATTCAGTTGGCCACTTCGCTGGGTGCGACTTGTGAGATGAGTGTCAATGCGCGCACCCATTATGTCGTGGCATGCGGCTGGACGCTGGAAGATGCCAGCCAAATCGTTTGCAGGTCACTTGCCGAGAGTGATGCCGACTCGAAAGATTCGACGGCCAGCGGTGTTCGCATACTTAGCGAAAGACAATTCCTGGCGCTAATCCCTGGCGGCAAAGCTTCAACACGCCGCTAACCAAGTGGTTTCGTTTCCAACACCAATTCCAACCACCGCAGCATCTACTTCAGCCACAGCAGCACTGCCGCGCCGATCAGCAATCGGTAGATTGCAAACGGAGTGAAACCGCGAGTGCGCACCCATGACATGAACCATGCGATCACCGCCAAAGCGACGACGAAGCTGACCGCAAAACCAACTCCCAACACACCTAGCTCGTGAGATGAAATCGTTGTCTCATTTGCGAGAATAAACTTCAACAACTTAAAGCCCGTTGCAGCGAACATCACCGGAATCGACAGAAAGAAACTAAACTCGAGTGCCGCCGTACGCGACAGCCCAGTTACTTGTCCGCCGGCGATCGTAGCCATCGATCGGCTGGTTCCCGGTAGTGCCGCCGCGAAAATTTGCGTGAACCCAATCACGATCGATTGTTTGAGATTCATGCTTTCCATCGTCAGCGTCGTAGCACGTGAACTGAACGTTTGGTCGACGACCCACATGACGACACCACCAATTACGAGCGCCCAACCGATGACGCGGATGTCTTTCAAGTTTTCGCCAATCTGCTCATCGATCAAGTAGCACGGAATTGCCGTTACCACAAAGCTGATCACAACCAACGCTAACGGATGATTCCACCAAGTACGATCGCCACTCTTGCCTTTGGGGTAGCTGCGAATAAATTCGAGTATACGCTGTCGGAAGTAAACGACGACACTGAGAATCGCTCCCAACTGAATCACGATCGCAAACATCTCCCAGTACTCACTGGTTAAGTCGACGCCGAGAAGCTTCTGAGCGATGCGGATATGCGCGGTCGAACTAACAGGCAGAAACTCCGTCAAACCTTCAACGATGCCGATAAGAGTCGCGATGATATAGTCGTTCAAATTACGCTCAGCATTTTTCAGAAAGTGTTGATCGTCACCGTACCGGAGCATCATTATGCTTGCAGGTATTTTTTATATTGAGCCAGAACATGGATCCCGGGTGGATTTCGACCACCACCGCACATCACAGGGTTCTGATTATTCGGAAGTTAACGACTTCTCTCAGTCACAGATTGACCTGCGATAGAAAGCCGTCGATTTGCTGCAACACTTCGGCACTCAACTGGACGTACATGGCTGCGGCAGTCTCTTCGATTTGGTCGGGACGTTTCGCTCCACACAAGGCTACCGTGACACTCGGCTGAGCCACAGTCCAAGCGATCACCAGCTGCGACACGCTGCAATCGATGGCCTTTGCAAGCTCTCGCAACTGGTCTAAAAAATCTTGGCTGCGATCCCAATTTTTGCCCTGATAAATTTCGTACGTCAAGCGGCGATCGCGTGGATCAAATTGATGATTCCGTGCGAGTTTCCCAGCGAGCAAACCTTTCATCAGAACCCAGTAACAAACCGCGCCGATCGATTGCTCTTGGCAGTAATCGCGTATCGACAGCCAATCGCTCTGTTGCAACATGTTGTAAGGTGGTTGCACGGCAACGACTGGGCAGACTTCATGAAAGCGTTTTAGTTGCGTCAAGTCGACATTGGAAACTGCAGCGTAACGCGCCCACCCGCGACGTACGATTTCTGCAACCGCTTCAGCCGACTCTTCGATTGCAATCTGAGGGTCGGGTTGATGAAGGTAGATCAAGTCGAGATGATCAATGTTCAGTCGTTTGAGTATCGCAGTCGCTTGGTTGATCAATGTTGAAGCGCGGCCATCCACGATACGTCGCCGAGCTTGGTCGTAATGCGATCCAACTTTGCTCGCCAGCACAACTTGATCGCGGCGGCCAGCGAACGCGGTACGCAGCAGTCGATCCGCTTCGCCATCATAGCCGTACGAGTAAGCGGTATCGTAGAAATTGATGCCAGCATCGAAGGCAGCGTGCAGCGTTCGCAAACTCCATTCATCGGTCACTTCAAGCGAAGAAACCCCGGCGATCGGCCAGCACCCGAAACTCACCGGGCTGACCCACAAATCGGAATTGCCAAGTTGCCTTCGTGGGAAATTTTCTTGCATCTTCATACCGGAAAATAATTGGGACTTCAAACCACCGTGAACCCACGCTCAGTCAACTCGCGCGACAGCGCCGCTTTTGCGGCCGCTTCACCATGCACTAAACGAATCGCCTTGGGAGGCTCCTTCATTCCCATAACGAACTTAATCAGATCCGATTGATCGGCGTGAGCCGAATAACTATCGAGAACGTGTACGGCGGCACGAATGTCGTATCGCTGTCCGTCGAGTTTTACCCAATCGGTGTCTTGAATGTAACGTCCGGGCGTACCGACGGCTTGATACCCCATAAAGACCACATCCGTTGTCGGGTCTTCGATAAACGCTTTCAGATAGTTCACAACACGGCCCCCGGCGCACATGCCGCCCGCTGCAATCACAATCGCAGGCCGCTTTGATTCAATCAGCCGATCGACGCAATCGCGATGGTCGTCGCCTTCATTGATGGTAAACAAGTTATCGAATACAAGCGGTTGGTCATCGTACGTCAGAACGTGCAGCGCTTCATCGCTCCAATATTGGCGCAACGTTTCGTAAATCTCGGTGTAACGATTTGCAAGCGGCGAATCGACAATCACGTCAACTGAATGCAGAAGTGCACACCCACAACGCTTCTCGACGCGGTTGAAGATCTCGTTCATTTCGAACAGCAGTTCTTGCGTTCTACCTACACTAAAAGCCGGTATGATGGTGACGCCGCGGTTCTCCATTGTCCGGCACAAGATGTCCTCAAGGTGCTTGCGTCGCTCTTCGCGACCCTCATGATTGCGATCTCCATAGGTGCTTTCAAGCACCAAAAAATCCGCTTTCTCAGGGCTCTCGGGCTCAGTTAGCAGCGGTTGATTGCGACTGCCTAAGTCGCCGCTAAATACGAAACGTTCCCCTTGATGTTCAACTTCGACGTACGCTGAGCCGAGAATATGCCCAGCCGGTTGGAGGCGAATCTCGACTCCGCCTTCAATTTTGTGCCAATGTCCATACTGCAGCGGACGCAGTTTGCGACCAACTTCTTGTACGAAACGTTCGATCAACTTTTTATTGCGAGTCACACCAACTCGCATCGCGTCTTCCATCGTCAGCGGCAGCAACTTGGCCGTCGGCGCGCTACAGTAAATTGGTCCGTCAAATCCAGCAGCCATGAGGTGCGGTAGCCGACCGACATGATCGATATGAATATGCGTAAGAATCAGACTCTTGATTCCATTCAGTGGAAAATCGATCTGAGCCTCATCGCGCCCTTTTGCATCTTCACCTTGAAACAGCCCGCAATCGATCAGCACCGAACGGGTTGAATCGATAACCAACTGGTGACACGATCCGGTTACCCCATGCAGGGCGCCATGATGTAAAACGTGCATGCGCTACCTTTGAATTGCGTCACACGAATGGTGACTGGCTGTCGGCTTGTGATTGGCTGAGGATGAAAGCCATCAAGGTAACTTTGTTGGCGGAGATTGACTATCACCAATTACCATATAGCCGCTCCACAGCTTCGGATGACCGCCACTGACCAAGGCGGCTGACTCCTTACCGCTCGGTAACATCGCTGGCTCATCGGCAATCCAAAACTCATCAGCCCACAGAGCTGCGACTGACCGACGCCAAGCCGTTGATGGCGCTTCGCTGCCCAGTTCGCGCAGAAACCGCGACAGCACCGTCTGTGTACTGCGACCGCCGACGGGCCAACGACTGAGTAGCGTTGTGCTCGAGCCGCTGTAGAGCAGCGCGCAAGCGGGCATGAACAATTCGCGACCGTCCGCAAGATTGCCAGCGGCCGCAGCCGTTTGATATCCCGGTAATAGCACCCGCGAAGGAACGCGTCTTGGCGATTCGCTCCATCCAATTAACTGCGAGAAACGCGTGTTGTCTAACGGCAGAAAATTGCTTTCCCAAATCTGCGTTGCAGGCTCGATCTTACTCGTTAACAGCAACTGATCGACAAGCATTCGAGACCAATGCGCCGCGGCAGGAATGTTCTTCCCTGGCAAATCGAAGCGCTGATAACCAACAGCACCGCGGATCAGTTTCGCAGTCAGGGTCTCGTTAAGCGATTTGTCGGTACTGAAAAGATTGGACGCGATATGCAAAGTGCGATCGATTGTCGGTGCAGGTGCCTTTAACAACTCGATGCTCCCGAGCGTAGGCATGTAAACGATCGGGTGCTCGACCAGCCAAGTCGTTTGAGCTCGCGCGGAGCTCGGTAAAAGTTCAAAGGGAAGATACCACAGCGATCCGTCGGGAACGATCGCGATGCGGCCCGCTTCGCTAATCATTTTTTGAATGGCTACGGGAAACAATTTTCCGTGCAAGTTCGCGGCTATGGCCCGCCACTCTGCACCAATTGCGGTTACCTCGGACGGAGTAACTTTCGAAGCGGTTGACAGTCCAATGCCTGCGAGCAACTTCGTAATCTGTTCATCGATCGGTCCAACCTCAGCAACGCTCCATGTCTCAATCGCCGTCTTGTTCAAAGCCGCCGCGTAGAGTTTTCCGCCTGTGCTTACAAAGCCAATTACCAGATCGGTGTCGCCGAGCGACTCTTGCAGCGCTGCGATTTTTGCGGCGAATGGTAAAAAGCGATCAAACGGTTGCCGACGCAATGCCTGGAGTGTCAGTTGGCTTTCTTGCACTTCAATCGCTTTCGTGTACTCAGCAAAAAACTTCTTGCCTTCTGAATTGATTGAGCGTTCTTCTAGCGGCAGCGGCATGCCTTCAAGTGATTGCGAGAGATTTGCCAGCCGCTGCGTGCTGTCGGTGAGCTCAGGGGAACTACGAAGTACATCGGTAACAGCGGCTTGAACATCCGCTGGCAACTGCTGTTGATCACCCATGACAGCGGCACGCAAACTGAACAAACGGCCTCCCAGCGGAGATGCTTCAAAGAAACGCTGACGTTGAATTCGATCCATGCGTTCCACAATCTGTTCACGGCTTCCGCGACGTTCGGCGAGTTCCAACCAAGTTGCGTAAGCTGGAATCGCTGATGTGGTCATGGCTGCGATCGTCTCGAGCGGTTCCGCTTTCCATTCTTTTGGTCCCGGCTCCTGCAGGATTTGTTCCAGCGCCTGCTCAGCATCAGCCGCTTGCAGCGCACCGCCTTGCAGTAGATTCAAAACCAACTGCGATTGGAAAATCTGCTTCGCAAGTGCTCCATCTTGAGCGTTACCGCGCATGATTTTTAGCGCTGACTCCAAGGCTTGTTGCCCAAGCACTGCGCGATTCTGCCCGAAAGCTGTCAGCGCGTTCGCGTAAAACAACTGAGCTTGCGCACGCGGCAGCGCGACATCACGCATTCGCAGCGCACTCGCAGCTTGCTTGCTGTTGGACTCAGCCGCCGCCCAATCGCGTGACACAGTTGCCAACTCTGCGGCGCCAGCGAAACCTTGCGCATGCACCGACGCGCTTCGTTTCACTCCCCACGTCGCCGCAGATTGAAGAGCAGGCAGCAACTCAACTCGGTTCTCTGCAGAACAGGTAGCTGAGAGGATGCGAAGCGCTTCGGCCAAAGTTGAATACTGTTCATAACGAGCTGCAATCAGTGTCGCGTCCTTCAATCGTGTTAGCGCGGTCTCGAGATCTCTCTCCAGCCACTCGTACTTCCCTAACTCAATTAAAGCCAGTGGAGTCATGAAGTACTCGGCGTCGTCTCTGGTAACAGCATGTTCGCTGATGAGCGCAATCGGATCAGCGCTACCTGGAACCGACAGCGCTTGAAAACCTTGCAGTAATCGCCAAGCCGATTTGGCCCACGGTGCCGGTTGCGAAAGGTTCCTTTCAAACAGCAAATTCAACTGCTCCGCTAACGGTGAGTGGACCGCCAACGGGCCCAGGATTTCGCCGCGACGAATAACGGCCAGCCCCATCGAGCGCAGGATCTCAGCCGTGTCGACACGTGTGGTCACAGCCATCGGTTGCCCGGCGCCCGCTCCACCAGGGTTCACCGTCAACTGTCCCGGCTCAGGAATCCCCATGACCTGTGAAGCTCGCGATGGAATGAACCAATTGATTCCCTTCAGCTTGCTTTCATACGGAAGCAACTCCGGGGCAACAGAAACTTGATCGATCCAATCGGGGAATCCGAGCGCGATCATTAAAGCGGCGTCGTACTGCTCCATCGCTTGCGCGACTTTGCCAGACTGAAAATAGGCTTCGCCCAGCATCACGAGTGGCGGAATGCTATCGATCCAAGGTTGCTCGCGCACTTTCATCGAACGCGCGAGCGTTAATTGGAACCCTTCGCTAGCGTCCGCCAAACGACCTGCTTCGTACATTTCGCGCGCTAAGTAGTATTCGGATCGCGGCGCCTCTCCCACTGCTTGCGCGAACAGCGAACTCGCAAACGATTCCGCTATGAAGAGTGCCGCCACAGCGAGAAAGAGCCTAGTCGATCGGTTCATTTAGGTAGTTCCTGTTTATTCGCAGCCATCGAGTGCAATTCTCAGTTTAAACCGTTATCTGCAAATATGGAGAGTTATTGCCAGCAAATAGTGGAACGTCGCCGCTTCAATTCTGAGCGTCCCCGCTGATGCGAAAACGAAATGAGAACAAGCAGGAGCATCAAAAATTCGATTCAGAGCCGCTGCGGCGGGAATTAGCGCTCGCCGCCCCCGAATTATTGGACAGCCAGCACAATAAATCCGATAGAACCGTTAGAGCTTGCCAGCGGTGAATGCCACCATTGTAGGCTCGTACCGCAGGCCTCGTTTAAATGGCCCGTCAGCGCCAACAAATTGGCCGACGTAGCAATCAAGTGCAATCATGGATGGATGTCGAGGAGATTTACTCATGACCGATACCAAGCGTTCGCGTGCTTGGCACTTTGCCTTCCTGGGACTGATCCTCGCAGGTGGTCTTGCCCCGTCAGTTGGTTGCCAAGTTTCAGTGGCTGGACAAACATTGCCAAGCCCATACTACTTGTACGACGACGTGCAGTACTTCCCAGCCGGTTCCGAAAACAAGCTGGCGAATGAGACTGCTGCTAACAAGAAAGCTCGCGCCGAAGCGATGCAGCGCGGTCGATAATCTCAAAACACCACACTTCGGAATGCAGTGCTGCAAGTGAAGCTGCTCGGTAATGGCCGAGCAGTTCGCCTTCGCAACATTTTGCATTCCGTGCAGTGGGGATTCCGCTCAGTGGAAATCCGCATGGTGCGCGCGTGTCACGCGCTAAACCAATTGTCCCAAGTCGCATCCAGTTGCGTCACTGCGTCGCGCAAACAAAGTGCGTTCCAGTGATTCTGCTTCATCCGCAGAATTCCTAAGTGGACTAAGTCGCGGGATGCGTCGTCGATATCGAATGCGATGGAAACGCCCGTCGCCTCCAGCAAGATCGCTTCGCACTCTTTGCGAATGTCTCCCAGCGAGATTTCAGGTCGACCACCTAGAACAACTGCGGTTACAAAGTAGGCTAACACCGCTTCGCAGGCTTCCTGTTGCTCACCGTCTTCGAGCAAGCGAAAGAGGACTCCTCCGTTGTTATCAAGATTCTGGTAGTACAGACTCTGTGCCATGTTCAGCAAATAACGACGTCGAGTGTTCACGGAGTAGGTGAACATGGATTTCAGTCCAAAGCCGATCGCGAACAGCACGATGAAAATCATCGCCACGGTTTTGAATAGTCCAACCAAAGTTAATAGCAACACATTTCGCAGGATCCGCCAAAGCGTCATCGCGAATGTATACATCGATGGCAACACGATGCGTGAATGATCCAGCCACGTCATCTGAATGCCGCTGGCAGGTAACATCATGTCGACATCTTGTTGCGGTACGTTCTTAAACATTCGCAAGTAAACTTTGCGAGAATCATAACGCTCGGATGATTTGTGACCTTCCAATGTTCGAAACACCACGACCAGCCGCTGGTATAGCGGTACGTCGTACGCTTCGTATTGAAAGAACTTTCGCCAGTTGCGGCGTGAGCGTCGACCGATGACATAGCCGCGCGAATAGATCTCCATGCGTTGCAACAAATCAAAGTTGACACGCATCCGCACTCCCCACTGACTGGCCGCTGCCAGGGCTTGCTGTATGTCCTCTGAACTCATCCGCCGATAGTTCGCACGGTTCAGCGCGTCATCAACCTTAGAGAAGACTTCGTCAACCAATTCATCGCGGTGGGCAGCAGTTGGAACGCGCGGCAATAGAGTATCGCGATCTGGATCGAGCGGCGCATAAGCATAGGTCAAGCGTTCGTGACGCTGACGATAGAGATGATGAAGCAGCGATAGAATCAGCGAGGCCAACTGACGAAACTGGGCTTGGTCCCCCGACTTCAGCGCGGGATGCTGCGCTAGAAAGTCGACCAAATCCGTCGTCTGCATCGGCACAAACGCCTCCGACGAATTGCCGGGCCGAATGCTTCCTTCTTCAAAAACCACTTTCGTCAATGCAAGCCACCCTTCGCTTCGCCGTGTTTCAGAGTTCGCGATTGTCGCACTTCAGATTTTGAAGGACTGGGAACAACTGTGTGAATCAATCATAATCGTTTTGCAAAATGACTCGAACACAAACCGCTTCTACTCTATCCGCCTACGATAAATACATGGACAACATTCGCATTGGACTCGGTCACGACACGCATCGGCTGGAACAGGGAGGACCGTTGCGACTTGGCGGAATCGACATCGAATTTGATTCTCATCTGGTCGGTCACAGTGATGCCGACGTTTTACTGCATGCGATCACAGATGCCGTGCTCGGCGCCGCGAATCTCGGTGACATCGGCGAGCTTTTCCCCGACACTGACATGGTTAACAAAGATCGCGACTCAGGCGATATGCTCGCGAAAGCGTTTTCCAAAGTCGAACAAGCCGGATGGCGTATCATCAATCTCGACTGCGTTGTCCTAGCCGAGCGTCCCAAGTTGCTGCCTCACCGAACCGCCATCTGCAATCGCATTGCTGAGATTCTCAGCATTGAACCCTCGCAGATCAGCTTAAAAGGCAAAACTGGCGAAAAGAGCGGCGAAGTCGGAACGGGAAAAATCGTGCAAGCCATGTGCGTCTGCCTGCTTGGAAAATAGCCTGCGAAAAATTGCTGGCTAGGGCTCACGCTCCTCTCGCGAAAGACCGATGCGGTAAATAAATGCAGCGACATCGACCCTTAAGCAGGGTATAATATTGCGATCCTGCCTGTCGATTGCCCACCCGTTTTTCGCTCGATCTCCAAGACGCCGATAATGTTCTACAACTTAGCGCTCCTATCGCGAAACTGCACTCAACTCGCTCCCGCGTTCCTTGCTCTCATCTTGATAGTTGCAAGCAGTGGTCCTGAAGTTGTTCAAGCTCAGTCGACCACGACTCAAGCTGCATCCTCCGACACAGCAACGCAGCGTGACGCAGTTGTAAAGCTGCTGAAGAGTAACTGTTTCGATTGTCATGGAAATGGCGAATCCGAAGGCAGTTTGCAACTCGATAAACTCCTTGAACAAACTGATACACCGGAGTCGCGTAGCCGTTGGTGGAAAGTGTTAAGCAACGTACGAGCTGGGACGATGCCGCCACCTGACTCCGGGTACGTGCTCGCTGGCGACGAAGCAGCCACCGTGCTCGAGTGGCTGAAGTACTCCGCGATGGCGATCGATCCCTTGCAACCCGATCCCGGTAGGCCAACCGTTCGCCGACTCAGTCGCCGCGAGTACGCAAACTCGATTCGAGATTTGATGGGCATCGACTACAACGCTGATGTGATGTTCCCACCAGACGATAGCGGTTACGGGTTTGACAACATCGGCGACGCGCAAAGTCTGTCGTTGATGATTTTGGAAAAGTACCTGACTGCCGCCAAAGAAATCGTCGACAAGGCGGTGCCGACCGTTTGTAAAGTGATCCCGCGTCAAGGGTTCAAGTCGACCGATTTTCGAGGTAGCTCCAAGTCCCGCAACGGCGATAACATGCGGCTCGACAAAACCCATAACGTATCACGCAAATTCAGCGTAGATGAAGATGGTACCTATCAAGTTGCCATCGAACTCAAACAACACGGTTCGTTCCAGTTCAATCCGCAGCGAACGCATCTGAAGATCGAGTTGGACGGTGACACACTGCATGAAGCAGAGTATGGCTGGGACGAATCCAAACGAAACAAGCTCAGTTTCACGGTCGATTGGCAAGCGGGGGAGCATGAGTTGCGGTTTATCCTTGAGCCGCTTAAATTGCCTGCGGAAGCGAAAGTGGAAGCGGATTCGTACGCCGAAGTTGATGTTGAGGCCGTTGCCGTGGAAGGCCCCAGCGATCGCGCGAAGTGGAAGCATCCTGCGGGATACGAGCGTTTCTTTGATCGCGATGAACCACCCACGGAAGTAACTGAACTCCGCGAATATGCGTCGCAAACACTACGCCGCTTTGCGCTTCGAACTTTTCGAAGGCCCGCAGACGAGTCAACGCTTAACAAATTAGTCGACCTCGCGGAACAAATTTACTCGCAACCCAACGCAACGTTCGAAGCTGGGATCGCGCACGCGATGATACCTATGTTGGCTTCGCCGCGTTTCTTGTTTCGCACCGACAAAATCGATCCCACGTCCGCTGGTGAAAAGTATCCTCTCATCGACGAGTTTTCGCTTGCCACACGGCTGTCGTATTTCCTCTGGTCGACAACTCCGGACGATGAATTGTTGAAGCTCGCCGAAGCGAAACAATTGCGAGAGAATCTCGATCAGCAAATCAAGCGTATGCTCAATGATCCGCGTTCGAACTCGTTGGCTGAGAACTTTGTCGGCCAATGGCTGCGAACTCGCGATGTTTCGAAGACGTCCATCGATCCGCTGGAAGCATTAGGCTTGCAACCTGAATACGACGAGTTGCGAGCCGAGTTTCGAGGCCGCCAGTTCCGTACGAAGTCGCCCAGTGAAATGCCGACCAAAGAGGAAGCCAAGCGACTTGCGAGGTTCCAAGAGCTGTATGAAAAACGAACTCTTCTGGACGCTGAAACTCGCAGTGCCATGCGGCGCGAAACCGAGTTGCTGTTCGAAACGATCTTCCGTGAGAACCGCAGCCTGCTCGATATGATCAATCCGAACTTTACGTTTGTGAACGAAAAACTGGCGGCGCTGTACGACATCCCCGGGATCGATGGTAAAGAGATGCAGCGCGTCGAACTGCCCGCCGGTAGTCCTCGCGGCGGCATTCTTGCTCAAGGCACGATGCTCGTCGTAACTTCGAATCCAACTCGCACCTCGCCCGTTAAACGCGGCCTGTTCGTGTTAGAAAACATTCTCGGAACACCAACGCCGCCCGCGCCACCAAATGTCCCGGCTCTGGAAGATTCTGCAGGAAAATTTGGCGACCGCACGCCGAGCATTCGCGAAGTTCTTGCGCTGCACCGAGAATCTGCGCTCTGCTCTTCGTGTCACTCGCGGATGGACCCACTCGGCTTGGCTTTGGAGAACTTTAACGCGTTGGGAATGTATCGCGACGCAGATAACGGCCAACCGATCGATGCTGCGGGGCAGTTGATAACAGGCGAAAAGTTCAAGAATTTGCAAGAGCTGAAGCAGGTTATCGCTGGACCGCGCCGCGCAGACTTCTACCGCTGCTTTATCCAGAAGCTAATGATCTATGCGGTAGGCAGAGGTCTAGAATACTATGACGAACACGTAATCGATGAACTTGTGCTCGCCGCCGAGAATAACGACGGCCGTCTGAAGTCGATCGTTCACGACGTTATTATGTCAGCTCCCTTCCAGCGACTTCGCCCCTCCGACTCCCCCTCAACGCTCGCAGGAGAATAACGATGAAGCAACCATCCACTAATTCGAATACTCTCAGCCGTCGCAATCTGTTGAGAGGTTTAGGAGTTGCGTTAGCGTTGCCTGCTTTCGAGTCGCTGCAGCGCGGCGTCGTCCGCGCGGCGACGATTGAGTCAATCGCGGGTACCGGTGCAACGACTGCCAGCGGCGCGCCGCTCCGCATGGCGTTCATGTCGATTCCGAACGGTGTGCAACAAGCTCATTGGTTCCCGACGAAGACTGGCAACGATTGGCAACTAAATGAAACGATGGCTCCGCTCGAGTCGGTCAAGCAGGATCTGCAAGTCGTTGCCGGGTTAGACCACGAGAACGCCACAGCGGGTCCCGATGGAGCTGGTGATCACGCCCGCGCCAATGCAACTTTCTTGACCGGCGCTCGCGCTCGAAAGACCGCTGGCAGCGACATCCACGTTGGCGTATCAGTGGATCAGTTGGCAGCTCAGAAAGTTGGCGATATCACTCGCTTTCGTTCGCTCGAACTTTCCTGCGACGCTATTCGCAATGCGGGCAGTTGCGATTCCGGTTATGCATGTGCCTATCAATACAATCTTGCATGGAGTTCGCCTTCGACGCCGGTTACGCCCGACGCCAATCCGCGTTCGGTGTTTGAACGGTTGTTTGGCGCTGGCAAGCCCGACGAGCGTCGCAAGAACTACGCGCTCCGTCAATCAACACAGCGCTCGATACTAGACTTCGTACTCGAAGATGCCGCCAACATGCAGCGCGAACTCGGGCAACAAGACCGACGCAAACTCGATGAGTACCTTGAAGGTGTCCGCGACATCGAACAACGAATCGCAACCGCAGATCGATTTGGGCAAATCCCAAACCCCGCTATGCCGACGCCCGATGGTGTGCCACCAACGTTGGCTGAACACATCGACATTATGTACGACCTGCTGACCCTTAGTTTCCAAACGGATACCACGCGAATCGCCACTTTGCTACTGGCTTACGATGGCAGCAATCGCACCTTCCCAGAACTTGGCATCTCCGAAGGCCATCATCACTTAACGCATAATCAAAACGTCGATGAGCTTGCGAAGAAGGTCGCTAAGATCGATCAGTTCTACATCACACGCTTCGCGAGATTCTTGCAGAAGCTAAAAGATACTCCCGACGTCGATGGCAACTCATTACTTCACAATTGCATGATCGTTTACGGTGGTGCTATCGCTGACGGCAATCGCCACACGCATAGCAATCTGCCCGTCATTCTGGCTGGGAACGGTGGAGGCAAGTTGAATACCGGTCGATTTGTCGAAGTTCCAAGCCAACCTATGTCCAACCTATTCGTCACGATGCTCGATCACTTCGGTGTCGCTGTCGATAGTTTCGGCGATTCGAATGGACGTTTGAACTTAATATAAGTTCGCTGTCCTTCGCGCCACGCACAGAACACTAATCAGCGGTCAAAATGCCCATATACTCCAGCCGTAAACGATTCCTCGAGTACTTACAAGAAGTCGAGAATCGACGACGCGGCAAGTCACCGGATGACTCGGGTGAAGCCAAGAAGCAGAACGAACGACAGCGCACGTTTTGGAATTTGTTGACCGCTTTCTGGGCACAACTCGGCGAGCATCAACGCAAGATCATCTTCTCGCTCTTCACGCTGACGATCGCAACGCTGTTGGGCTTGCTTCCACCGGCGGGCACGAAGCTCGCCATCGACTACGTGCTCACCAATCCACCTCAACCGGTACCGAATTGGATTACTTCAATCATCGGTTCCACGGATCCGATGCGGTTGCTGATTTGGATCGCTGTGACCGTAGCGGTTGTAACATTGCTGCGCACCGCAATTCACCTGTGGGGCCGTTGGTATGCAACGAAAGCCGTGAATATGGTTCAGGCCGACGTGCGTCGACGAGCGTTCGAGCATTCATTGCGGTTGCCATTGCATCGCATTCAAGCGATGAAGAGCGGTGGCGCGACCAGCTTGATCCGCGAGGATGCGGGTGGTGTTGCCGAGCTGATTTTCAATATGCTCTATAACCCCTGGCAAGCGATCATTCAACTGATCGGCAGCCTCTGCGTTCTGGTGCTTGTCGATTGGCGGTTGATGGTTGGCGGACTGCTGTTGTTACCAGTTGTGTGGATGACGCATCGGACTTGGATTCATCGCGTTCGACCTCTCTATAAGGATATTCGCAGTCGGCGCCAGCAAGTCGATGCGGCAACGACAGAAGCCTTTGGCGGTATCCGAGTTGTGCGCACGTTTGCGCGTAATCGAACGGAGTCAAGTCGTTTCACGCGCGGGACACACCTTCTTGCACGACAGCAATTGATGGTGTGGTGGTCCACGCGCGTTATCGAAGTTGTCTGGGAAGTGCTTATCCCGCTCGCCTCGTGTGGCTTGCTGCTGTACGGCGGATGGCGAATTTTGCAGGGCAACATGACGCTGGGTGATCTGATGATGTTCCTGGTGTATCTCACAATGTTGCTAGGCCCCATTGCATCGATTGCCTCCAGCGCGATGCAATTTCAGAACAACTTGGCAGGACTCGACCGTGTCTTGGATCTGCTCGGCGAGCCGACAGAGATCAAGGGCAACGCCGGAGCACGCGACCTTCAGCGCAGTGAAGTCGCTGGCGCAGTGCGATTTGATAACGTCAGCTTTCGCTATCCGAACTCTGAGCAATTTGTGTTGAGTGACGTGTCGTTTTCGATTCGAGCTGGCAGTACCGTTGCGCTCGTTGGCCGTAGCGGCGCGGGCAAAACAACGCTGTGCAATTTGGTAGCGAGGTTTTACAACCCGAGCTCGGGAGCGATTCAGCTCGACGGTATCAACTTGAAAGACATTCAGCTTGAGTCCTTCCGCCGCTTGCTGGGCGTGGTCGAGCAGGACGTGTTTCTATTCGACGGTACCGTGTACGAGAACATCGCTTACGGTCGTCGTGGCGCTACGCTCGCTGAAGTGCAAGCTGCGGCGGAGGCGGCCGCAGCCCGCGAGTTTATTGAAGCTTTACCGCAAGGTTTTGAAACTTGGATCGGCGAACGCGGCGTCAAATTAAGCGGTGGCCAACGTCAACGCTTGGCAATCGCGCGAGCCATCTTGGCGGATCCAAAGATCTTGATCCTCGATGAAGCTACCAGCAACTTGGACAGTGAAAGCGAGCGACTCATTCAAAACAGTCTTAAACGTTTGCTTCAAGGTCGAACCGCTTTCGTTATCGCTCATCGACTAAGCACAATTGCTCACGCCGATTTGATTCTTGTGCTCGATGGCGGGCGGATTGCGGAACAAGGTACCCATCAGCAATTGCTTGACCAAGGCGGCCTTTACAATCGCATGGTGGTTTTGCAGACCGAAGACGTCGCCACGTCGAAAGGCACCGGCGCTGCAAAGTAATCTGCTGCGAAACTTGAGCTTCGCATCGAACGCAAAGGCTATCAGCTTGGTCGCTTTGAATCAGCTAACTTGTTCAAGGGATTCGTCGGCGGGGAGCGTGCGAGAACCGAATAACCAAAACAGTGCTGGGTGAACAAAGAAATCGAGCAGCGTCGAACTAATAACTCCGCCCAGAATTACAGTGGCCACCGGGTAAAGAATCTCCTTGCCGGGTTGGCCGGCGGCCAGCACCAGCGGCACCAAACCGATGCCTGCCGTCAAAGCGGTCATAAGCACAGGTGCAAGTCGCTCTTGGCCCGCGCGAACAATCATCGCATGAGTGAACGACTCGCCTTCGTGCTTCACCAAATGCAAATAGTGCTGCAGCAGCAAGATTCCGTTTCGCGATGCGATTCCGCCAAGTGAAATGAAGCCAACCATGCTCGCTATCGAAAGCGTCTGCCCGGTGATCGCGATTGCAGCCACGGAACCGATGAACGCCATCGGAATTGCTGCCATCACTTGCAACGCGAGATTGATGCTACGGAACATTGCGAACAACGTCAGGAAAACTCCGATGAGCGCTACGATAAACAGCCACAGGATGACGCGCGACGCTTGCCGTTGGCTTTCAAATTGACCGCTGAATTCGAAGTAGTAACCCGGCGGCAGCGATTCACTGATTGTGCTGAGTTTCGCGCGAATCTCTTCGACAACGTCAACTAAGCCACGATCTGCCGTGTTGCACTGGATAACGATTCGACGGCGTATCTTTTCACGTTGAATTGTGTTGGGACCGAACGAATCGTAAATTCTCGCCACCGATTCGAGCGGCACGATTCCGCCCGCGGGCAACTCGATTGGCAACCGCCGCAAGACATCGAGATTCTCGCGAGCGTCCTCCTTCAACCTTACGAGGACATCGAATGTCCGCTGCCCCTGCATAACTTCCGTTACAACTTGGCCGCTCATTGCTGTTTCAATCAATTGATTCAGTTCGCCGACGGTCAGCCCCGCGGAAAGCAGTTTGCTGCGATCATATTCAATCTTTAGCTGAGGGATCAACGACTGTTGTTCGACCAGCAAGTCGCGGACGCCACGCACTTGACCGATCACTGCTTCGACTTCGGTCGCTTTTTGACGCAGTTGATCGAGATCGTCACCGTACAGTTTAATGCCAACTTGAGCCTTCACGCCAGACAACATGTGCGATATCAGATGCGAAATCGGTTGCTCAACGGAGTAAACGATTCCCGGTATCGCATCCAGGTCTGCACGGATTTGGCTGAGTTGTTCGTCACGCGTGCGCCGCGAGAGTGCATCGAGGTCAATGATGTATTCGCTGGCGGTGACCGGTTCCGCATGTTCGTCCAGTTCCGCTCGACCTGTTCGCCGAACAAAGTTGCGTACATTGGCATTGTCGAGTAAAGCCGCTTCAACTGCGCCGTTTGTTTCAATAGATGTTGCCAGCGAGTTACCTGGTGGAAGCAAGACGTTCAACTGGATCGCACCTTCATTGAAAGAAGGCAAGAAGTCGCGATCCAGACGAGTCACATACCAGCCTGCGATCACTACCATTGCGAGTACTGCAGCTAGATTCAACCATGGAAAGTTGAGGCTGAAGCGGATCACGTAAGCGACAGCCCGCTTAAGAGTTCTCAACAGTAATCCGTCTTTATGCTGTTGAATAGCTCGCGAAGATGGAAGCAACCAGTAAGCCAACACAGGTGTGACTGTCAACGACACGAGCAAGGAGGCTAAGATCGAAACAATGTACGCGACGCCGAGTGGCGCGAACAATCGTCCTTCCATGCCTGACAACGCAAACAATGGCAAGAACACTAAACAGACGATGATCGTGCTGTAAACGATCGAACTGCGAACTTCCAAACTCGCGTCGTACACAACGCGCAGCGACGAACGCGGTGATGCCAGACTCGCATTCTCTTTCAAGCGACGAAAAATATTCTCGACATCAACAACTGCATCATCGACCAACTCGCCAATAGCAACTGCCAATCCGCCCAGCGTCATTGTGTTTATCGACAAACCGCAAACGTAAAACACCAGCACCGTTAGAAGCAACGACAAGGGAATCGCTGTCAGCGAAATAAACGTGGTGCGAAAGTTCATCAGGAATAAGAACAGGATGATCACTACCAACCCACCACCATCGCGGAGAGCGCCCAGCACATTTTCAATTGCCCGATCAATGAAATGCACTTGCGAGTACAGAGGTTCGATCCGCACGCCTGCAGAGAGCGACGGCTGGATCTCGACAAGTGCGGATTCGATTTCGTGAGTTATCCGGCGAGTGTCCGCACCTGGTTGCTTGCTGACGGTCAAAACGACTGCCGAACCGCCGGTGAATTTGCCTGATTGTTCGCGAACATAGGCTGATGCGTCGCCTCGTTTCGCTTGAGCCGCTTCGACTACGTTGGCGATCATGGACAATGCAACAGGTCGTCCGCTTCCATTGGCGATCGCAATGTTCTTCAGATCTTCGATCGATTGGATACGGCCGAGCGCACGAACGAGCAATTCGTTGGGACGTTGATTGAGATAGCCTCCGGTCGCGTTTTCGTTGCTAGCGGCGACTGCTTTTCGAACTTGGTCGATCGTGATTCCATACTTTACGAGCGCATCCTGATCAATCTGAACTTGAAACTGCTTCCGTCCGCCACCCATCGTAAAGACTTGAGCCACACCAGGGATCGACAGCAATCGCTGCCGCACAATCCAATCTGCTTGCGTCCGCAATTCGATTGAGCTCACTTCGTCCGTCTGACTCCACATTCCAAGCACCAGAATCTGTCCCATCACCGAAGAGATCGGTGCAAGCTGTGGCTTGGCTAACTTCGGCAGTCGTTCGGCAACCATCTGCAAGCGCTCGTTGACAACTTGGCGAGCAGTGAAGATGTTCGTCCCAAATCCAAACTCAACATAGATTACGGATAGTCCAGTCGACGACATGCTGCGGACCGCTTGCACCCCGTTTGCACCATTCACCGCAGTTTCAATTGGAAAGGTGACTTGCGATTCGACTTCTTCCGGTGCCATCCCCGTCGCTTCCGTCATGATGACAACGCGCGGACGATCGATGTCAGGAAACACATCGATGGGTAGATTTCCCGCCGTCCACAATCCATAGCCAGACATAAGCAATGCAAGTGAAACGACAAGCAGCCGTTGCTGGAGCGAGAATCGGAGAATGGCGTTTAGCATGACGAGCTTTTAGCGGTGGAGTTTTCGATAAAGCGAGCAAAGTACGCGCGAGACGCAGCCAGCTTGCGCCGCGTTTGAGTTCGCGTTCTGCGCGGAACGCGACTAGTGGTTGTGACCAGCGTGGGGATCGATCGCACCGCCCGCTTGGTTTTTGAGCGCGAGTTGCATTTGATACGCGCCTCGAAGCGCCACGACGTCGCCCGGATACAGTGCACCGTCGTTGGCGATCACAACATTCGATTGGTCGCGATACTTTTCGTGAACGGCCACGCGATCAAAATGTTCACCGTTCTGCTGGAACACATAGCTGTCCAAACCTTCGCGCACAACCGCTTCAATGGGCAGCACGATCTGCTGTGTCCACTGCTCAACTGGTAATAGGATCTGCAAGCGCTGCCCGGTGCGATACTTCCAACTGATGTGTACTAGACCTTCGGGCGACCTTTTCTCGTCGACCAATTCGTTGCTTAACTCAACGTAGAACTTAAGGGTTCGCGAAGCGGGATCGATTTCATTGTCTACCCGGCTTAGGTGCAAGTTCTCGATGCGCACTGCGTCGGGACCGTCGCCCAGCAGCGCGGTGAATCGCCAGTTCGCAAGCATCGCTTTCGATAAGATAGCCGCTTCGGTCTCAAAAGCTTGTCCCTCGATAAGCAACTCTTGGTAATCAGCCAACACGCACAGCGCGTCGCCCGCGTTGAACACCTGTCCTTTTTGCGCATACAAATCTTGTAGTACCAGCCAATGCGTTTCATGTTGCGCAGAGGGTGATAGCCTAACGGAATCGTCCGAGCTGGCGACACGAAACGGGTTCGACGCACCAGCTTGCGTGTCATTATTGCTGAGAGGTGTGCCCTGACTCGAACTTAGGTGAATCCCTTCATCCTCGGAATGATCGTCGGGATGCGGTGCGACGATTTGCACTTCGGTCAGTAAGCGACGTTGTTCGTCGATACTCGTAATTTGTGACTCCGACAAACCATGGAGTCGCAGTGCTTCGCGTTGCGATCGAAGTTGCGATTCCAATTTGTCGCGATTGAATTGGCGTTCGACGAGAGTTTTGTTGGAGACCGCTCCGGCATTTGCCAAGCCTTCGATGCGGGCGATCTGTTTCAGTTCGATGTCGCGTTCGCCAAGCGTCTGCAGAAATTCTTTCTGAGCTGTGACCAGATCTTCATGCGTCAATCGCATCTCGAGAATCAGATCACCCGGTTTGATCGCTTCGCCGGTAACCGCATGTACGTGCGTTACGATACCAGTCATCGGCGCGCTCACCGGTAGACGCGTTCGCCCCGGTTTATCCACGATCATCGATGGCACTGAAAGCGTGCGAGTAAAATCCTGCAGCTCGATCGGCTGCAGAAAATCATCCGTCAGCCCCAAGTTCTTGAGCGCCGCTTCGGAGACCTCCAGCGAGTTGCCGATAGCGTGCCCCGAATGATCGCCAGCGGGTTCATCGTGATCATCGTGCGCGTGGTCGTCCAAGGTGCCGCGAAGGAACGGTGATTCACTAAGATCGCCATGCTCGTGGCCCGCATGTTCATCGCTGATCGAAGAACGAACTAGCGAATCAAAGGGCCAAGCCCCTGATGTGAAACGACCGTGTAGAAATCCACCTGCGTAAAGAATTAGCAGCGCGCCGCCGAGCGCTATCCACCAGCGCGACGCCTGAATGCTTCGAGTACTCATGATTGGCCTTAGTGTTCCCGCGCGAATCGCTGTCGAGGAGACAACGCGCGTTGGGCTAGCACATCGTCGGCCGCGAACCTTCTAGCTCAGCGCTGCGTGCGCATACTCGCAGAGACTCAGCCCACCATGGGTTTGGCTGGTCTTTGGATTGAAACGCAAGACAGTTAAGCAAATCGAAGGTTCAAAAGTTGACGAGCACTACCGCTTCTTCGGGACGAGTGTCGATGGGATTTGACCGGTGTGAATCGTTTCGTGGCTGTGTGACAGCTTTGAAACGTAATTCTTCTTGCCAATGCGCAAGGACAACTTGGCGTCCGATTTGGAGTCGTGCAGAGCCTCGAACAGCTCGGGACTAATCAAACCAAAACGCGATGAAGATCCTTTTACGTCGACATCCTGAGGCACGGGCAGCAATTTCACTTGAGCAGGCTGTGTGCCGTTCTTGAAATTCACCGTCACAAACGCAGAATCGATCGACACATAATTCTTCAACGAGCCGTCTAGCAGGTAGACAACTACCTGTTTCGATTCTTCGTCGATGACCAACTCGCCATGATACTCGCCACGACCAATCTCCAGCAGGTCGCCTTTGTTCGGCCCCTTGGCGCTATGATCATGAGCGGCGTGGTTATGCCCTGCATGGTCGTGTGCGACAGTCTGGGCGCGACCGTTCGCAGGCATTTTAGCTTGCTGAGCGGTAAGCGAAGAAGTGAGTTGTGCTGCGATAGCGATTGCCAATAGCGTGCGCGACATTGCGAAGTCTCCATTTGATTCGAACGTGCCGACCTGATTCAATACAAATCGGCAAAATCAAATGAGTAATCGCCCCAATTGGCAAAGAATTGATACACCGTTTTCAACTTGAATTGTCCGCGCTGCGATGAACGCGCCAGCTCGCGGCGGAACACTCCACCCAGCAAGCGACGATGCACTCTTTCGCGCCAGCGACTTTCCATCAAACTCCTGCGAAGAAGCCATCCGCAGATAAGATGCGTGCAGGTGCGGCAGATGCGAACAGCCCTTGCATCGCTGGCAATCGCAATCTGATTTGGATCCAATCCAACCCGACTCAGTGGACTGAAACTCAGCGAACTGAATTTGTGGGGCAACCGCTTCAACGTTGATAACAGCGGTCAGTCCCCGCGACGAATGGTGCTGGCAGGAACAGCCGTGATCGACCTTCGGCAAACACTGATCTTGTGGCAAACACGACCCACTGGGCGGACACTGTTCAACGCAGCAATTCGTGTCGGTCGAATGGGTCACTCCGTGCTCGATCGAACCGCAACAGCAGACGAACTGCAGGCGGACAAACGCAACTAAAACGAAGACGCAAACCCAATTTTTCACGAATATCTTCTCCAATTCATTTTCTAAGTATCGGATTTCAATAGTCGGTTACAATACCAAGCCACCAAGAATGGCTGTTTTTGACTCAGAATATCTTGTCCAAATCCTGCGATTGAATGCTGTGCTTGTGTATGGTGGTGGAATGTTATGGCGATGGGCCATGAAGAGCGCACTGGAAATAGGCTCTGTTATCAATCACTCACGCTAGCTATACGCAGTAATGTTTTAGTGGCAAACACTATGGCGAAGTTTTCAAAAGAAGATCATCGCTGGATGGCGAAAGCGATCGAACTGGCGGCGCTGGGGCAGGGACATGTCGAGCCGAACCCAATGGTCGGCTGTGTGCTAGTGAAAAACGGTGTGTCGCTCGGCGAAGGCTATCACCGGCGTTTTGGAGGACCCCATGCCGAAGTGGAAGCGCTAGCCAACGCCGCGAGTAAAACCAGCAGCAATACCGACGTCGCTGGCGCAACCGCATACGTGACTCTGGAACCTTGTTGCCATTTCGGAAAGACCCCGCCATGCACCGATGCATTGATCGCGGCCAAAGTAAGGCGAGTAGTAGTGGCTACGGGTGATCCCCACGGGGTCGTCGCCGGAGGTGGCTTGGTCAAACTGCGTGAAGCTGGCATTGCCGTCGAAGTTGGTCTACTCGACTCGGAATCGCGAGAACGTAATGCTCCCTACTTCAAACGAATTCGCTGCAACCGGCCCTGGGTGATCGCGAAATGGGCGATGACGCTGGATGGCAAGATCGCCACACGGACCGGGCACAGTCAGTGGATCTCGGGCGATCAAAGCCGTCAGTGGGTTCACCAATTACGTGGTCGAGTGGATGCGGTCATGGTCGGAATCGGAACCGCTCTTGCCGACGACCCCATGTTGAACGCACGACCGCCCGGCCCTCGCCGTGCAATGCGCGTCGTCATTGATTCCTGTTTGCGATTGCCAGTCGAAAGCAAACTGGCGCAGAGCAGTTGCGAACATCCAGTGCTAGTCTGTGCAGGCCCGAAAGCCGATCCGCTAAAGGCCGCTGATCTCGATGCACTGGGTTGTAAGGTCTGGATTAGCGCGTTTCCCGATCCACAAGCGCGGCTAGACGAATTGCTTCAGTTACTCGCGCAGCAATACAGCGTGACGAACTTGCTGGTGGAAGGTGGAGCGCAGTTGCTCGGAAGCTTATTTGATCTTAAGCAAATCGATCAGTGCGAAGTGTTCATCGCACCCAAGCTGGTCGGCGGTCAAGCCGCACCCTCGCCCATCGCTGGCTTGGGTCTTGAGAAAATCACTGACGGAGCTCGTGTCGATCTCATCGAAAGCACGACACGCGAACAGGACATCCATCTCACGTATCGCTTGCGATGGGATGAATGTAACTGAAGCGACGCGTTTCGCTGATACTACTCAGGTTTATGTGATCTGGAATTGGTGCTCACGCCAAAACGCAAAGCTCGCGAAGTAACAGTGTCGCAACCTTTGCGAGCTCTGCGCCTTGGCGTGATAAATTTGTCGGCGCGAGATTATCATCGGAGTGAGAAGCTAGTCAGTTCGTTTGCGCGAGAGCAATTCTCAGATCGCATACATTTGTGTTCGTCGGGCCCGTTTCAATCAGTCCGCCGAATCGACGAAAGAACGAATGAGCATCCGCGCGTTGCAAGTATTCGTCAAGCGACACGTCGGCTGACAGAGCGGCTTGCAATGTCGTGGCATCGAACATCGCACCAGCCGCAGTAGTTGGTCCGTCTTCTCCGTCCGTGCCGCCGCTGAGAAATACGAGCGGTCGCGCGAATCGCGATGTATCGAGCGGCCAACCGTTTTGATACAGTTCGTTCATGACCGATAACACAAGCTGCTGGTTTCTGCCGCCGATGCCGCGCTGGGACGCAGGCGGAAGACGCACCGTCGGCTCGCCGCCGCTAATCAGACAGTCAACTTGATGTTGGCTGAGCAACTGACCAATCGCTCCGCAAAAATGCGCGGCTAACCCCTGCACATCGCCTTCAGAACTGCGGGCACTTTGCATCAAGTAGCGATACCCCAGTTCGACCGCCCGCGCGCCGGCTGCATCCACCGCAGTTGCGTTGTTCGCCAAGATCACGTGCTCCACTTGCAGCGCGTTCGATTTCAGTTGCGCACGTGGCGCCGTCGCAGCTTTTTCAAGGAACGACACAACACTCTGCAATTCAAGCTGGCGGTGCAGATTCAATTCGCGCAGCACCGCCAGGGCTTCGCGTTCGTCCCTGACAGATGTCAAGCAAGTCGGCCCCGATGCAATCGTTTGTAAGGAATCATCTAACACATCGGAGATGATCAGCGACACCATTCGACCCGCGCTGCAAGCCCGTGCTAGCCCGCCACCCTTGACTTCACTGATCGCTCGACGCGCGCAATTCAATTGCTCGATATTTCCTCCCGCCGCTGCAATCGATCGCGCGACAGCCTGTTTGTCCGACAGTTTCAAGCCCTCCGACGGCGCAACTAACAACGCGGACCCGCCTCCGGAAAGCAGAACAATCACCAAGTCACGCGGTTTGCATTCGCGCAGCAATTGTAGAATCTTCCGAGTTCCATACACCGCTGCTTCGGTCGGTTCGTTCAAACCCGCGGGTCGCGCTTCGTGCAAGTGAATATTGGGTCCAGCGTCATTCGGCTGAAACGAACCAGCGGGCGCGTTGATCCAACCGGTAACGGGATGCCGCAGATGAACAAGCTGCTGCCGATAAAGCTCGCGCGCCATGCCAGCCGCCGCTTTGCCGGCTCCTACGACGACAATCCGCGAGTAGTGATCCAGTTCGACAACCACTCGATCATCGATCGACAAGATGTTCGATTCAACGCGCAGTTTGTCTGCAAACAATCGCTCTGGCGTAACAGCCGTCACACCAGCCGCGAAGATTGCCAGCGCGTGTTCTCGCAAAAGTGATGAGTTCTCAGTCGGCAACGTCACTCATCCTCAGGCTTGCTCGACGCGCTCGGCTGCCAATTCGGATCTTTCTCAAAGAACATTAGATGCTGCCACGGCAATCCATCGTACTGCTTCGCCAATCGAAATCCGTTAGCGGCATACTCCTTGAGAATCTGCTTCTTGCTCATCTTATGCAGCGGCTTGATCGGTACCGTGCGATCCTCTTCCCGATACTCGAGCAACGCGATCATACCCTTCGGCTTCAAACCCGCGCGAATCCCGGCTAGCATCTGCTGCGGATGAGAAAATTCGTGGTACACATCGACCAGCAACAACATATCGACGGACTCGGGCGGCAACTTTGGATCCGCCACAGTACCCAACACCGGCTCCACGTTGTCAACGCCAAGTTCTTTGCAGCGTAGTTCGAGCAAGTGCAGCATCTCAGGCTGAATATCAACTGCCAGCACCTTACCGCCCGGCGCAACTTGCTTGGCCATCGTCAACGAATAGTAACCATTGCCGCACCCAAGATCGCATACCACCATTCCCGACTTCAGATCGAGTTGCTCGATGGCCTCGCTCGGACGCTCTTCCGCTTCGCGTTCGGTACGAATCAGCCACGGCGCGCCGTGAAAGCTCATCGTTTGCGCGATTTGCCGACCCATGTAACGCGTACGAGCTGGCGGAATCACGTCTTCATTCGCCGCTTTGTCTGCTCGCTGTGCCCAAACGGCATCTGCAGCAACGACGATCAGCAACATCACAATCGCAGAGATGGAGGCTCGTCGCAAAGCGTCAACCATCAGTCGGCTTTGAGAATTCATGACACGATCCGTTCTATGTAAACCGACTTCAAAGAGACTTTAACGTGATTCAATTATAGCGCAGCAGCATTGTCTTTGCCACTTCGCATCTCCATCCAGCGCCGTACAACGCTAAATATCAACTCGACGATCACTCCAATTCCGACCGCGGACAGCGTGAACAAAACTCCGTACAGCGGTACCAAGAAACGACCACCCGTAGAGTACATCGACGCTACGATCACCGTATTCATAACCGGCAATCCAACTAATACCCAAGCCGCCGGAGAGCGTTTGGTAAGTAGATAAACCGCGCCAACCAAAATCAGCAAACGCCAAACCAGACTCTTGCCGGTGTAGGGATTCCAATGAGTGACAACACGCATCCAAATTAACCGTGGCAAGTTAGAAGGATGCTTGCTAATCCATACACGAACCATTCGCTTGGACTCATCCACAATCATCAACTCACGCTCCACATCGGAGTCGTTCGCAATGAACTCTGGGTTTGTGCGCATCGCGTCTCTAAGTCGTTGTTCCGGTGCGTGTTGCCAATCGCCACCCGCCGCGAGAGCTTCGTCGCAGTAGCCGCCCAACATCGTGATCGGCCCCTGTGTTCCCAGCGGCATGACGCGTCCGAGTACGACACAGTTGCGCACCCACCAAGGCGACATGCATAGCATCGTTAGCAAGAACACTGCTAGCGCATACCGCCAACTGCGCTTCGAGCGAACGATCAACATCAACAGCAGGCACACGCCTGGAACCCACAGCACGAACAGGGAGCGTGTCAGTATCATCGCAGCCAACAGTAGTGCGATCAAAACGACGATCGAAACGGAAGACCAACGCGACTTCAAAGTTTCGTCTGAGGAATCACGTTCTTTACGACTGACGACAAGCAACACCGCGACCAGCAACTGTGTCAGCAACAATGCCAGCGGCTCAGTCAAGAAGTCACCAGCATAACTGTGCAGCGTGCGATTGCTGGCGGCGAGCACGATCGAACCGGTGCATCCGATACCTATCGCCCAAGATGACAAACGTCGCCCAAGCTGATCGCATCGTGCCATGACAGCAACCGCGTTGGCCACCGCTACAGCGCATGCAATCGCGATGCACAGCGCTGAAAACAATCGCACCATTGCGAAAGCATTCTCACCGCGACCGACCAATGCATACAAGAAAGCGATCAACGCTGGAAACATCGGTGGTCGGCCCGTCATTGGCATCAACTGTCGCGGAGCATTCAGATAAACCGAGTATGCGTTTGAATCCGCATGTTCATAGAGCATTCGCCATTGAGGATCATGCCAGTCGACTTGAAAGCCTCGCCCGCTGTAAAGTTGATATGCCAAGTTCTCATAAATCGGCCCATCGCTGGTCGGCTTCGGCAGAGCGGTGAAGTTCGGATCTCGCGCCACTTGCACGCAGCTAGCGACAGTTACGATCGCCAGCGCGAGACCAAACCAAAATCGGCCTCGTGCTATCAAATTCTCTTCAGTGTCGTTTGGCGGCATGGACTCATTCCGGAGCTTGAATCGCGTGGGGTTCAGTTGAGCGTTTGGTCAGCAGTGCGACTTTGTGTATGATGAAAGCTCCGCTCAATCCCACCGTAAACCTAGCAGCTTATCATGCGAAGAATCCTACACGTTACTGCATTTGCGATCGCAGTTCTTTCATCGCAGGTGTTTCTCGTCCAAACAGCATCCGCGTTCGAGGAACCAAAGCTCACCGCGCCCGCGAAGGCCACTGTACTCCCAACTTCGCTGACGCTGTCAGGTCGCGATGCAAGCGCATTGCTGATCGTCCAGCAACACCATGTTGTCGACGGCAATGACACGGTCGGCAAGCAGTTGACCGAAGGAATTCAGTTCGAGTCAAGCGAACCTGCGGTTGCGGTTTGGAAAGATGGGCGAGTCCAGGCGGTGGCGGATGGCAAAGCCGAGATGATCTTGCGTCGCGACGGAAGTGAACCGGTTCGTGTTCCAGTGGAAGTGCGAGGAACGGGCGAACCGATGCATTGGCAATTCGACGCCCATGTTCAATCGGTGCTCACTCGTGCCAGTTGCAACAGCGGAGCTTGTCATGGTGCACTGGCTGGTAAGGGTGGATTTCGGTTATCGTTGCGAGCTTACGACAGCGCGGCAGATCACTTTACGATGACACGCCAAGATCGTGGTCGTCGCATCGAACCCGCCGATCCAGGTCGCAGCTTGCTGCTCGCAAAACCAACCACATTGATTCCGCACAAAGGCGGTTTGCGACTGCAAGAAGGCTCCGCCGACTACCGCTTGCTCGCAGAGTGGATCGCCAGTGGCGCGAACGGGCCGCAAGAGAGTGACGCTAAACTTGATTCCATCGAAGTGCTTCCAAGCGCAATCGAGCTAGCCAAGAACGACGGGCAGCAATTGATCGTCCGTGCGAAATACACCGATGGTCGAATCGAAGATGTGACGCACTGGGCTAAATTTAACTCAGCCAACGAAGCCGTTGCTCGCGTGGATGAGAACGGACAAGTGCAAGTAGTCGGACATGGCAAAGGCGCGATCGTCGCGTGGTTCGCCAGCCGCGTTGCGATTTCGTCCGTCGTAGTACCCTACGAAAACGAACTGAGCCCAACTGTCTATCAAGATTTCCAACCTCGCAATCTGATCGACGAAGCTCTGCTGGCTGAATGGAAGTCGTTGCGATTGCCGCCATCGTCCAAGTGCGATGACGCAACATTCCTTCGTCGTGTCTACCTCGATACGACAGGCACCTTGCCAAGCGTTGAGCAAGTGAAAGCATTTCTCGGCGACTCGCGTTCAGATCGACGTGATCGCGTGATCGAAGAATTGTTGTCCAGCGAAGCGTACGTCGATTACTGGTCCTACAAGTGGTCAGACCTGCTGCTAGTCAATGGAACGTTATTGCGACCTGATGCGGTGGCGTCGTTCTACAAGTGGATTCGTCAGAACGTGCAACAGAATACGCCGTGGGACGAGTTCTGTAGGCAGATCGTATTGGCTCGCGGCGAGAGCATGAACGAGGGCGCTACGAATTTTTATGCGATTCACCAAGACCCGGAGAGTTTGACGGAAAACACCTGCCAAGCCTTCATGGGATTGTCGATCGGTTGCGCAAAATGCCATAACCATCCGCTCGAGAAGTGGACCAACGATCAGTACTATGCGATGGCGAACATGTACGCGCGCGTGCGAGCGAAAGGTTGGGGCGGAGACTCGCGCAACGGCGATGGCAAACGAACGCTGGTCGTGCTCGACCGCGGCGACTTGATCCAACCATCGCGAGGCAAGCCACAACCGCCCGCCGCACTCGATACAGCACCGATCGATATCGACAACCCGGCTGACCGTCGCGAAGCGCTTGCAACGTGGCTGATCAGTCCCGAGAACTCCTATTTCAGCCGCGCGATCGCAAATCGCGTTTGGGCGAACTTTATGGGAGTCGGTTTAGTGGAGTCTGTCGATGACCTGCGAGTCAGCAACCCGGCGAGCAGCGAGCGACTGCTGCACGAACTGGCGCAGTTCACGATGGAGAATCGCTACGATCTGAAAGCCGTCATGCGGCTAATCCTCCAATCGCAAGCTTACCAACGCTCGGCAGAAGCGATGCCTGGCAACGTGGACGACAACCGCTTCTACTGTCGTTACTACCCGCGACGCATGATGGCTGAAGTGCTACATGACGCAATTGTTGCGGTCACTGGCGTGCCAACGAAATTTACTGAGATTGAATTTCCGGGAGCGGATAAGGTAGCGACGAAGGAGTATCCCGAAGGCACGCGATCGCTTGAGTTGCGAGATTCCGCAGTTGCAAACTATTTTTTGAAGACATTTGGAAGGCACCAACGTCGCATCACTTGCGATTGCGAACGCAGCGATCAACCAACGGTGATTCAAGTGCTTCACCTCAGCAATGGCACAACAATCAACGACAAACTTAGCGATCCGAAAAGCATTGTTGGCAAGTGGATCGATAACAAAGTACCGCTCGAAGAGGTCATCGATCAGGCTTATCTGTCAGCGTTATCACGTATGCCGTCCGCTGAAGAGCGTCGCAAAGTTTTGGCTCTTGTGGCCGAAGCCGATCGTGAGAAAGTAGCGCGACGCGAGACACTAGAAGATGTATTATGGAGTCTAATGACTAGCCCAGAATTTCTTTTTGCACATTGATTCAACGGATCGGATACCGCCGTGGTCGAACTTGTACTTCAAAGCCCGCTGACCATCGGCATTGTTGGTCTTTGCGCTGCAGGTCTGGCGGGTTTCGCTTGGACTCAAACGGGACACAAGGCCGCTGCGGCAACCGCGATTGTATTGCTACTGCTCACACTCGCGCTGATTGCTATCAGTGTGCAGATCGAAACCGATGAAGAGCGAATTACACGAATGTTGCATGACGTAGCCAGCGGTTTGCAGCACAATGATCGCGACTTTGTCATCAGCCATATTCATCCGCAAGCCTCTGCGACGGTTCAACGTGCGAAAGCTGAGTTGCCGCGTTACAACTTCAGCGAAGCGCGGGTAACAAGAATCAAGTCAATCTTAGTCGATACGGTTCGCCAATCGAATACAGCAGTCGCCGAGTTCAATGTCATCGTTGCCCTCGAAGCCGACGGCATGAACATTCGCGTTCCTCGATTCATCAAACTATATCTCAGCAAATCCGAGGACCGCTGGTTGGTCACCGACTATGAACACAACGAACCGACGGCGGGCTTTCGCGAATAGCAAACGTAAGATGTGCAGGCCGCCCGCCGCGATTGTGGCTGTCGAGGTGTTCGCGAGTTTATTTCGCAGTTAGAATAGCGGCTAATCGCTGAATCCCCACCTTTTTTCGAACGTGAGACCACTCATGACTCAGACTCCCGCCACGACCGAATCGTCCCGCCGCTCGTTCCTGAAAACAACCGCCGCAACCGGAGCTGCTGCAACTTTGCTGCAGCGGAGTGTGCATGCGCAAGGCGATTCAACTCTGCGAGTTGGATTAGTGGGATGCGGTGGACGTGGCAGCGGAGCGGCAGTCAACGTAATGACTGCGGATAAGTATGCAAAGATTGTTGCATTGGCTGACTTGTTTGAAGATCGCTTGAACCAATGCCGACAGCAGCTTGGCAAAAAAGACTCGAAGCACGCCGATCAATTTAACGTGGAAGATGATCACTGCTACGTGGGAATCGATGCCTATCAAAAGCTGCTGGATAATGCCAACGTCGACGTCGTTTGCCTCTGTTCGCCACCGCACTTCCGCCCGATGCAATTGGAAGCAGCCATCAAAGCGGGCAAGCACGTGTTCTGCGAGAAACCAATCGCTGTCGATCCTACAGGTGTTCGCAAAGTTCTGGAAATTGCCAAGCAGGCGCAAGCCAAGAAGTTGAACATCGTTTCAGGACTTTGCTGGCGCTACGATCGTGGTGTCAAAGCCACGATTGAGCGGATCAAAGACGGTGCGATTGGTGATATCGTCGCAACACAAGAAGACTATCTCACAGGCACACTCTGGCAACGCATTCGCAAACCAGAGTGGACCGACATGGAATACCAGATGCGCAACTGGCTCTACTATCGCTGGTTGTCAGGTGATCACATCGTTGAACAATTCATTCACAGCCTCGATAAATCGCTGTGGCTGCACAATGACACGCCGCCGGTTTCCGCCTATGGATTGGGTGGTCGCGAAGTTCGCACCGATCCGGTTTTCGGCGATGTTTACGATCATTTTTCAGTAGTTTACGAGTGGGCGGATGGAACAAAGACCTTCGCGCATACGCGCCAAATGTCCGATTGCTTTGGCCAAGTTGAAGATTTTATCTTCGGAACGAAAGGCACCGCCAAGATTCTTGCCAACGAGATCAAGGGTCATGCGGGCGATTGGAAATTTGATGGCGAGAAGCCTAGCATGTACGACGAAGAGCATCGCGCCTTGTTCAGTGCCATTCGCGATGGTCGCGTGATCAACAATGGCCAGTATATGTGCTACAGCACACTGATGGCCATCATGGGCCGCGAAGCTTGTTACTCTGGCAAAGTCATCAAGTGGGACGACTTGATGAATTCGCCGATGGATCTTTCACCGCACACCTATGAATTCGGAGCAGCACCTTCGGTCAGCGTGCCGGTTCCTGGCAAATACGTCGTGGCGTAACTTGAGCGATAATTTACCACCGCACGAACACTCGCAACCAGTTGACTTACTTGCCAACTGGTTCGATCGACTAAGCTGCGCGAGCCTCGCTCAGAAAGCGAACGAACTAATCGCTGCACCAGAGTTCGTGCAGCCTGCTGAGGACGTGCACCCTGAGAGCTTAGCCCCGCAGTCACATAAGTTCCGTGACACCCTAGTTCAGACGATCAGCCGCCAAGCGATGGCGTGCGAATGGGAAGTGCTGCTGAATCAATATCAGTATCCGCAAGGCGCCGAACTCGCCATGCGCTCGCTCGACCTCGTGGAGAAGCTCGAAGCACTGCACAGTGTCTTTCGAACTCATAGTGACCTTATCGCCGTAAACCGTTTCGCGGCTAAGCGTCCCGTGGCTGTCGCCCAAGACACACGCGTGATGCTCGAATTGGCTTTGGACATTCACGCAATCACTGAAGGTGCGTTCGACATCACGGCGGGCAGTTTATCGCAAGCCTGGGGTTTCTCACGTCGCGCCGGACGCATGCCAACCGAAAGTGAAATCAATCAAGCGCGTCAGCTCGTCGGGTCACAGTTTATCGCTATCGATGCCACCACCAGCCAAGTTTCATTGTCCCGAGCTGGCGTCTCGATTAATCCAGGTGGCATTGGGAAGGGCTATGCACTGGATCGCGCGGGTGGTCGTTTGATCTCCAGCGGTCTGCTCGATTTCATGATGCACGGTGGGCTCAGTTCAGTCGTCGCGCACGGCGATCGCCAGCACAATGAAACGGGCGGCGGCTGGTTAGTCGCGCTCAAACATCCGTGGCGCTGGGAAGAACCGCTCGGAACGATTCGACTGCGCAATCAAGCTCTCGCTACCAGCGGATCAGGGAAGCAATTCTTTCACTTTCAGGGGCAACGATATAGCCATATCATCGATCCGCGCACCGGTTGGCCGGCGCAAGGCATGATGAGCACAACCGTCATTTGCCTCAGTGCAGCGGTAGCGGACGCGCTGGCCACTGCGATGTTCGTCATGGGTCCGGACAAAGCAAAAATCTTTTGCGAACAGAACCCATCCGTTGCTGCCGTTCTAGTTTACGCCGATCCAAAATCAGGCTCAACGAAAATTCAAACTCACAACCTTTCGACTGACGACTGGAGTACCGCCATCGACGGCCAAGCGATCTGAGCGTTACTTCAGCGGCGGAAACTCAAGCTTCGAAAACTCAGCGTAGCGCTCAGCTATCTTGCCTGACTTTTCGTCTCCAGAATGCAGTAGAACTCGATAGCGGAACACCAGCTTCTCGCCTTTCTTCATCCGCACTCCATCGGTCTTTTCTTTCGCGCCGGTAAAGTGATATTCACCAAACGGATTCGCAGCGAATAACCCATAGGTGCGCACGTGCCAACGGTTCGGGTGATGAAAAGTGGTTGGGTGCGAGAGTATCGCAAGGCCCAATGTCTCAGATCCAACTGGTCCAAAGTAATCAACCCATTCAGCAGGTTTACCCCACGCCTCTGAATTGACTTGCCCTGCACTGTTGACGATCTTGCCGCCCGTCTTGGCATCGACCTTCATCGATTCGGCAACGCGAACACCAAAGGTTCCTTCTTTGGTATCGCCGAAGTGAACATCGCCTTCCGAAGCACGCAACTCAACTTCGCAATCAACCCAGTTCGTCGTGCTGTCAGCGCCGAAGGTGAAACGACGGCTATCTGTCAAAACAGACGCACCCGCAGGTGACTTCCAAAGATTGCGAGTTCCGATCACTGCGGTTTTGCCCGCTGCTTTCTCAGTGAACTCAAGGTGATCGATGATACCGCCTTTGCCTTCGCCTTCCAGCCAAAAATCGATATCGTTCACTTCGCCATGTGTGAACCACAAGGAACGATGATGCGGGTGGTCATGTGCTTCGTCTTTGGAATCGGCGACCATTGGGAACGCACGAGTCATCTTGGCGCCTGTTGGACCGATCAGCGGCCAAATAACCGGCTTGCTGCCACTCTTGGTCAAATAGTCAGCGAGTAATTTGCCATCGCGCATTACTTGCACGCCGCCCGCGTGTTCTTTCAGTTCAAAAGTTGGTGCTTGTCCTTGTGTGTAACTACAACAGACAACAACCGTCAAAGCGATCAGCCAGCGCTGAATTCCGGAGCTGTGAATCATGGTAAGACCTGCATGGAGAGGGAGGATGCGGCCGCGCGCAAACTGGCAGTCACGGCACTGAAGTCGATCCGAAACGCCCCTAAATAGTAACATCAATCACAGGCGATTTAAATCATAAAAGCGAAAGGCTCCCGAAGTCATCGGGAGCCTTAATCCATCGCTTGCTCGTGCTGTGAGTTACTTTTAGTCTTGCAGCGGCGTCGCATCCACCGTGGGATCTTGGTTCGGCGTCTCGACGGGCGCGTAGAGCAGCGGCCGCAAAGTACTGATCGCATCAAAGCCCCAGATGAGAGCCACCATGAACGAGGCGATCGTGGCAATCAAACCAATATTCACGTTCAAACCGTTGATCATGATCAGCATCGCGCCGACACCCAACCCCGTCAGCGCAATCGCCAGTTTCATCGCAATGGCCGTTCCGTAGCGACGTCGAGCGCTGACTTGAATCGCCGAGCGTGCTGAAGTATTGGCAAGCTCACGCATGGCGGCCATGTTGCGAGTCTTCTCTGGAGCTAGCGCTTTGGGAACATATTCTTCGGGATTAAATGGCGACGTCGTGCTGTTCGTGGTGCGCTCCGTAATCGAAGCAGGTAACGCAATCTTGCCCGCTGAACTGACGGAATCCGATGAAGGTTTGGTTGCAGGTGACGAAGCGGACGACAACGAGGAAGCAGGCGACGATGCCGTCGGCTTTGCTTCTTCGACGTTTCCGCCGCGCATCCGAGCCATCAATCGCTTCATGTAATCTTCGATGCTCTCCTCTTCATTGCTGTCTTCAACTTCGTCCGCAGCGATCAGCGATGCAGCTTGTGGAGCGTACGCTGGCTCGGGCTCTTCCACCGCTGCTTCCACGGTCGGCTCTGTGGTCGGTTCTGAAGTTGCGATGCTGGCATCAAGCTCTGCGTCTGTATGTGACTCAGCGAATGCTGACTCCAGCGGAGCAAATTGTTGTGGAGAGTTTCTATCCGCTTCAAGCTCGTTGTGCGAAGCCTCAAGCCGATCGCTATGAATGTCACTCAGAAAAGCGGACACAGAGTCGGTCGCGACTCGCTCTTCCGAAGCCTCACTCGGCTCGACAGTTGAATTGCGGGCGAGCCCGAATCGCTCGAAGAGAGAATTGAGTTCGTCTTCGCTTTCATCTGCCGAAGTGCTATTTTCGTTGGCGACTTCCTCCCTGGCAATTTCCTCATGGGCGACTTCAACGCTGTTGATTTCCTCGAAAGGCATGCCGTGGATCGAGCCGCTACCGGACGGAATCTCGCTAAAGTGCGGTTCAGATGAACTCGCTTCGACTTCCCATTTGGCGGCAGCCTCAAATGGCGACTCTTCACCGATAATCGCGTTGCTTTCCAATGCAGTTGCTGAATCACTACTCGCAGGCTGCTCGGGCTGCCCTGCAGATCCAATATCCCAAGTCGTGTCGGCTAACGAACTGATCGACGAATCGTCCTGGTAAATCGTTTTGTCATCATCAGTCCACCACGAAGGCAGTTCGCTGGTGGATGCAGTGGTTCCGATGGGGCTCTCTTCGATTCGCTCCTCAATGAAGCTCGCATTGTCGTCGGCATATGCGTAATCTGCTTCTGGCGCCGGAGTTGGATTGACGGCCCAACCAGCGATCTCTGGTGCAGCGGGTTGTTCAGCTTCCGTACTCGCTTGCGATGCTACGTCAGCCTCTTCATGAGCCACCTGCCACACTGCAGCCGCTGTATCCACATTAGCTTCCGAACCGAAACCCAGCTCCGGTTCGAAACTCGATTCTAAAGCATCACTCGCAAATTCATTTTCACTGACGATGTTCTCTGCTACAGCGTTATTCTCGGCCACAGCGTTCTCAACGACTATCGCATCTGCTTGCTCTGACGCTGGCGAGAATCCTACTTCGACCGGCGTGAACTCTGCCGCTGCTGTTTGTATCGGCGTAACGTCCACCGATGCGATCGCCGCCGGCGCGAGCTCTACTGGCGCAATCGCTACTGCAGCGATCTGTGTTGGAAGCGCCGCTGCCGGTTCTTGCGTGACTGCAGACGTAGCCGAAGACTCGGGTGCCTGTGGGATCTCGGGTGCCTGTGGCATCATGTGCCGAGCTGCGATGGAGATTGGATGCGCAGCAGCCGCCAGGTGATTCTGCAACCGCAACTCAACTGGGCTTAATGCCTCGCGTTCCGACGTGATCGTGTTTCGCAGATGCCCGTTGCTGATCAGCGCAGCCGATGTTGGGCAGGTTCCCCTCGGTACGCTAACGCGTTGTGCGCTCAGATTCTGGATCGATGACTCGGTTCCAGTTACCGAAGATTGCAACTGGACCAGTTGCGTTCGAATCTGCTCGCGCCACTCTTGATCGCTTTCTTCGATTTCGGATTGTCGCTGGCTCAGGTCGCTCAGCATGCGCCCCAGTTGATCAGCAACTTGCGCGAGCTGCTCAATCGCGGCGCTACTGGCGGGAGCCGGCATGGATCGCAGCTCGTTGGACGAGGCAAGGTTCTCATTCACAAGCCGCTCGAGGCAACCTAGGTTGCTCTTCACATCGTCAAGTTGGCTGGTCAAGCCGCGAATCTGGTCCGACACCGAAGTGATCTGGCGAAGCGCTTCGTTGACTGGTTCCATGTCGACGGGCGCGGGCAGCGGAGCAGGCGTTGAGGTTGCACCGATGACCGTGACAAAGTTATCTGAGACGATCTGCTCGAGCGAGCCAAGATTTTGCGTAACGCCGTTCAGTCGAGTATGCAGTTGCTCGAGCGAATTGGCTTGCTGTGCGAGTTGCGATTCGACCAACGGTGAAATAACCGGGACGATTGTTGGTTCAGGCACGACAGGTGGCGGAGCGTTCTCAACGCTGGCAGTGAATGCGCGTTCGAGCGAACCGAGATTTGATTTCAGTTCGGCGAGACGCTCGGTCAGAGTGACCAGCGAGTTGTTCTGTCGCGTGAGTTGTTCTTCGACTTGCGGCGAGATGATCGGAACCATGATTGGTTCGGGCAGGTGCGCTATCTGTGGCTGCACATCGATCTGTGTGGTGAGCTTTGAATGTTCGGCCGCAGCCTCCCGGGCGATCGCTTTTCGCGATTCTCTTTTGCGGCGCGCACGCTTGTCCAACTCTGCCTGCACCGCAGCTAGAGGTCCAACAATGTCGTGCAACTGCCTCTCAAGCGGCTGCATGGCGGATTGAATGAGTTCGCTGATCCATTTCGTTTGCTGGGCAGAATTCGGTGCAAACTGCCCGGCAGCTTGTGCGTTTGAAGCCGCCTGTATTGCAGTTTGAATTGCAGGTTGCATTGATTGACCGGCGCGTATTGGTCGAACTGGAGGCTCTACGGGCGCTGGCTGTCTTACTTGAGTACGATTTGGATTCGTGTCCATCGAACGCGCTAAGGTGAACTTCATCTTGTTCGTAGGCAGTTTGTCTTCACCGACCGTTTCATTGAACTTGGGCGAACGAATGAGTTCGAACAGGTGACCGGCAACTTCAAACGAGCTCTGCTCTTCGGTCAACAGCAGTTCGTTGACCATGATTCCATTACGAGATAGCTTGGGCGCGAGAGCGCGTATGAAAACTTGGCGCGATCCCATGACCAGCAATGCGTGATAGGGTGCGATGCCGGGCAATTCACAGCGCAGCGCGCAGCTAGAAGCGCTGCCTAATGTGCTTTTGTTCTGGAGCACCAACCACTGCTGTACGATCTGCCCCAGTTCGCTTCTGACAATGAGCTTGGCGAAAGGATGATTTGGGTTGGTTGGCAATACCGCCGGAGCTCCACTCGTGAAAGTAGACGCACCTATGGTATTCCCAGATTGCAATCCTAGCTTCATGTCATTGTGCTCCATGCTGTTTGGCCAACTCTACTGCGCTGCGTGTTGTGAAATCCGCTCGCAGTAGTTGGGCTTCGGCGAAACGTCGGCATCCTGCCAATCCACCGTGGCCAGTCCCGAATCAATTCTCTATTGCTATCTTCGGCAAATTGAACTTCAGGAATTCTAACTTTGCTAGCACGCGATACACTTAGTGCGTACTTCGCGCTACTTGTGGGCTATCGGTAAACAAATCGATCGAACTGTCAGGCATTTGCAGTATTGCAGGCGGGTTCGTAGGCGGCATTTCGCTAAAGTAGGAATTTACGGGCTGGCGGGGGCTTGCCCGAGTTTTCTTCAGTGATTTATTCAGTTTTTCTAACGTTGGTTTGACGTACTAGTCGGAGCCTGCATGGCACTTCAAGAGTTGCAGTTTGAGTTTGACGAGAAACCACTTCCCGAAGCGATCCTCAACTGGTTGAAAGCAGCCCGCGAGCGAATTGAGCTTTACTGGGACCATTTCAAAGAAAAGCCGCTGCCGCAGTATGTAGAATGCGATTTCGATTACGTGTCCGCGGCTTTAGTGGCTTGCGTTGAACAAAATCTGATTGATGGCAAACTGTTTTGCGAGTGGGGCTGCGGATTTGCCGTGGTTGCTGGCGTCGCTGGCCTACTGGAGCTGGATGCGATTGGTATCGAGGCGGAGGAGTTTCTTAGCGCGGAAGCTCGCGCTTTATTGCTCAAGCAAAACGTACCTGCTGAAATCTGGCAAGGGAACTTCCTACCCAACGGCGCGCGGCGACTGGCTGAGAATACCGATCCGCTTGTTTCGCTCACCCATGACATTCCAGCCGCATATGAACAGCACGATATGTCGCTTTCCGATTTTGCAATCGTGTTCGCTTACCCGTGGCCCGGTGAAGAGCATTTTCTCAAGGCGGTATTCAACCGCTACGCGAGAGAGAACGCGCTGATGCTCATGTATCGCGGCCCGTACCATGTCGAACTGTATCGCAAGCGGTGATCGTGACGCGGACTTTCAGTCGACATTTCGTACTCTGGCGACTGAAAGTTGCGACCACTTATTTTTCCCCTGATTCTTAGATTTCCGCGAGCGGTTGTTGCGCATCACCGAATGACTTTATGCCAATGCCAACTTTATCCATCATCGACAAGTACAAGCGGCACATTTGACGATCTGGTTTGTCGAGGTAATCAAGCACACGCCCGCCTTTGATCTTTCCTCCACCGCCGCCAAGCAATACCACAGGCAGTTTCGTCGCGTCATGACTGCCGGTCAACATACTCGAGCAGTACAGCAGCATCGAGTTATCCAGCAGCGTACGCTCACCTTCCTGAATCGCATCCAATCGACCAGCAATGTAAGCGAGTTGTTGAATGAAGAACTGATTGACCTTCAACCAATCTGCCGTATCGGAATGCGACAGCAGATGGTGAATCATGTAATCGACATGCAAGTTTGGAAAACGTAGCGACGAGTGGTCATTGTTCAGTTTCAGCGTACAAACGCGCGTGGTGTCGGTCTGGAATCCGAGCACAAGAATGTCGCACATCAGTCGCATGTGATCGGCAATATCTTGCGGAATGCCGTCTGCGGGTCGCGGAATATTCGGCTTGTCCAGCACTGGGCGATAACCTTGCAGTTCGCCGCGATTGCCGGCTTGCTCGATTCGCTGTTCAACGTCGCGAACCGAATCGAGGTATTCGTCCAGTTTGCGTTGGTCGCTAGCGCTGATCTGTCGTCTTAGATCTTTGGCTTCGCTGAGCACTGCGTCGAGTACACTTTCATCGCCGCGTTGAACGTCATCTTTGAATAAGCGATCAAAGGCGAGCGACGGATACAGTTCAAGCGGTGTGGGACTAGTCGGTGACGACCAAGAAATATGCGAGCTGTAGAGCATCGAATAATTTTTATGTACCGATGGATTCGATTTCTCGCAGCCGAGCACGAGACTGGGAACTTTCGTTTCGCGGCCGTAGTGCTGTGCGATCAATTGATCAAAGCTGGTTCCGGAGCGAATCTCACCGCCGGAAGCGAGCGGCGCGCCGGAAAGCAGATTGCCGGTCTGCGAAGAGTGAATGTTGCCTTTAAGGGCTTCGGCGTTGTACAAGCCGCGGATAAAGAGCATCTTGTGACGCAAGTCGCGAAGCGGTGCAAGCACTTCGCCAAGCTCCATCTGTTCGCCTTCACCTTTTGCCCACCACTGCTGACTGTGAAAACCGTTTCCCGAAAAGAGCACAGCCGTACGTACCGGCGCAGCGACTTGCGGTACATCCTCAGCCCAAGCTGGTATCGACTCGAGCCAAGGAAGCGCCATGCTAACTCCGACGCCACGTAGCAATGTTCTGCGCGAGAAGTGGATAGGTCTCATGGTCGAACCTTTAACAGGTGGAAGGCAATGTTCAGGAAGTTACTCGACGCGAATGCGCTGAAACTGCGGACTGGTCACGATCAACTCGATAATTGTATGAATTCGGTAGTCGTTCTTTTCTAGTCGTTGCTGCATCTCTGTTAGCAAGGGTTCGTCGGACAACTGGACCGCGCGACCGAGTGCATAACCGAGCGACTTTTTGCAGAATTGGCGGACAAAGTCGCTGCGACGCTGGTTTTGCAAATAGGATTTCAATCCCTCGTATCCGGCGAGCTCGGTGCCATCGGCCAGTGCAGCGACGGCGTTGATTTCGGAACCGCTGCGAAAGCGTCCAATGCCATCGAAGTTCTCAAGTGAAAATCCGAGTGGATCGATGCGCGCATGACATTTCGCGCAAGCCGGATCGGAACTGTGCTGTTCGATCAACTGACGTTCAGTTAAACCATCCGGCACGGATTCCGGCAGAACCGGAACATTCTTCGGTGGCTTGGGAAGTTTCTCGCCAATCAATACTTCGCTGATCCAGTTGCCGCGCAAGATGGGACTGGTTCGCGACGCACCGGCCTGTTTCGAAAGCGTTGCTGCCATACCAAGAATGCCACCGCGACCTTTCGCTCGAACGCCTTCCACACGCTGCCAAGCCGAACCATTTACTGAGCTGATCGCATAGTGTTCAGCAAGCTGCTGGTTGACAAACGTATGGTCTGAATCGATCAACTCCAACACAGAACCGTTGCGTTGATAAAGATCCGCGAAGTAACGAATCGCTTCTTCGTACATTGCACCGCGCAAGTCGCTGAACGTGGGAAATGCTATTTCGCTTTTTTCATCGTGCATATCAAAGTCATAAATCTGAATCCACTGACAAGCGAACTCAGTTGCCAGGCGTCGGACACGTTCATCTTTCAGCATACGATGAGTCTCTCCGAGCAGCACGTCGGGTTCGTGCAAGCGGCCTCGCTCCGCAAGTTCTTGCAATCGTTCATCGGGCGCTGTCGACCACAAGAAAAAACTCAATCGCGTAGCCAATTCGCGGTCGGTTATCGGACGGCTCGCGATCGTTCCTTGCGGTTGACTGTCCGGATTCCCCGATTCAGCACGGTAAATAAATGCAGGTGATATCAACGCGCGCGCGATCAGCATGCGGAGCGCTGCGTCGTGCGACAGTTCATCGCCGCGCAGTTCGGAATACAACTGACGCAACTCCTCGCGCTCGCTGTTGGCAAGCGGACGACGGTAAGCCGACTGCGCGAAATCGATCGCTGCATTGATCTGCGCCGGTTCCGCAGCAACCAACTCAGCTCTGTATTCAGCCGCGCGCTTCATCAACGGCTCGCGCAGAGGCTCGAAGGCGGAAGGGTCCGCATCTTGCGTGGCGTATTGCCAGAGTTGTTCATAAGCGTCGACCGAAAGCAGTGCATCTTGGCTGACAAAGTGAAGTTCCCTCCACAGTCGATTGAGGCTTTCGATCTCGGCGTCGCTGAGCATCAGCCGCTGCAGCATTTCGTCTTCGCGATAGTAAAGAGTCAATGTGACGACTTCATCGACCGGTACGATTTTTGTATAGCACAGCGCCGTTGGAAACAGGTTACGAAAGTCATCGAACGTTTTGGTCAAACGTTCGCGCGCAAGGCTTGCATCTGCGGCAACAATCGGCGAAGACAGCGTGACGTTGCGATTGTTCGATGTCCACACACCGTTCTTCACTTGCTCTGTAACTGAGATCGCTTGAAGACCTTCAAGACTTGGTGGCTTTTCGGTCAACAATTCAAACTGAACACTTCCCTCGGCACTGGAGCCGGGGTGAAGCACACCTGTCGTAACCAATTCCGAACCTGCGACTAGATCGCCGGGAAGTTTGATTTCGATCAATGTAGGAGCTTGCACACAGAGCGTGCCTGGATCAACTTCATCACCTTGCGGATGCGATCCAAACAATTTTGGATCGAGCCCGAAATGATTGTTCGACTCCGTGTCGCTGGCAGGTTCAGCCAACATACGTTGCAACGCTGCAGAGAGAAGCGGACCGCTCAACGAGTTCAGTTGCTGCAGTAAAGCCACATCGGGTGCTTTCGGCGCTGGCGCGTTCGGATCTCGGCTGAGCAGTTGCTGCAGTTCCGCAGCCAATCGCTTTCGTTCGTCGTGGTCGCCAGTCGCTTGCCACTTCGCGAGTAAAGACATCGCGGGAATGATGTGATCGGTTGTTCCCTGTGTCGGTTCGCTATAGAAATGCCAGACATCTTTATTCCCAAAACGATCTGCATGCGGATTGCTGGCGAGGATATCGCGAGATACATCTTCAGCCAAATTCCACGTGCGTTGTTGATCTTTGATCGTCAATTCAATAGCGGTCAAGTCGCAAGAATGGTGGGCGTCGCGCGGGCCAACAATCAGCGAAACGACATCTCCGGCTTGCAAAGTAATCTCTTTAAACGGTCCGATTTTTTCGCCGCGAGCGGCTTGCGAAGTTCCAACTGCCAAACGTTGTCGCGAGTTGCCATGCCGCAGTTCGAGCATCCAAGCAACTCCGTTTCCACATTCCGGATGCGCATGATTAACGGCGCCTTCGATTTGTACGGTCACATTCTCGGGTGCTTGCCAGGCAACGGCAATCTGCTGTGTAGGAGAAGGATGAACTACGATTCCGTACGGCTTGACGTTTCCCGGAATGCGAACAGCTTGATCCGATGAATTTGCGAGAATACTAAGCGCATCGTCGCCAACCCAACCTTGAATAAAGTCATAGCCGGACAAGCTGCTGACCGTGCGTGTCAGCGGTGTATGCAGTTTGATAGGCCCTTGCGTTCCGATTCCCAAGTAGTCGAACCAAGCTCGCAACGAATCGACTGCGATCGAGTGTTTTTCGGCGAGGGTTACCAGCTCTGCAGTTTGATTGGTGCTGCTGAAATCGGCTGCGATGGCGAGGCATTTTTGTGCGTCGTTAAAGATCTGTTCGCGGCGTTGATACAACTCACTGGCAACTCGCTTCACGTCTTTCAACAACAAATCCGGTCGCCCTGGGGCAACCAAACGTGGTCGTTCCCAGTTCGCAAAGTCATCTTGATTGCCGTCTCCTGCATCGCCGACAACCAAATAGACAGTCACATCGAGATTCGGGTCAGCCGCAGGCAATTTCAATCGCAGCTCTTGGTTGCTGACGATCGGATTTGTTGGCTCTAACCAAGCTTTAGGTCCGTTCACTTTGCCAATGTACCCGACACTGGAGAAGCGCCACAGCGTCGATTGCCAGTTCGAAACAAAAGCGGTTAAGGCAGCGACATCTGCCGTCTGGGCTTTCTGCCATCGCGTTCGTAGGTCGTCGATCAGCATTGAGGGTGCAGCAGACGAATCTGTCAGCGCATGCCACAACTGTTGCAAGTACTTGGGGCTCAGACCGCGCGCGGTCGCTACCTCAGCGATCGACTTGGTTGCATTGCTAAGCGACTCGCGTTCTTCGAGCGTTGCGAGCAGGTAAAGATCGACGGGCAATCTTCCGCCGCTGTTGGTATCAAAAATCTCGCCTTGCAAGTTGACTTGAGTGGCACCGACTTTGGCAGAGTACTTTGAGTAGAAATTGCGAATATCTGCCAGGATCTCTTCGGTCCAATCGCGGCGCGTCGGTGAGGGCGAGAATCGGAGTCCGTCAGGGAGCAACACGGCATGCGAAGCGACTTCTTTCCCGGCGTCCAAATACTTGGCGAGTAGCGCTGGCGACATGCTGAGCGCGTTGCCTGCGTTTGTAAAACCTTCACCAGCGGCGCCGTCGGCGGGAAACTCCTTGGCAGGTTGCAATTCGGCCACACCGGTGAGATCGCGCAGCACGTAAGTGTATTCAGCGTTGTTCAAGCGACGAAGCACCACCGGTCCTGGATCGCCCGCCGTGCGGCGCGCTTCGAGCGTTAGCAACTCGCCGAGCCAACCTTGCAAAGCCGCGAGGTCAGATTCGCTGAGTTGCTTTGAATCCTTGGGAGGCATCTGCTCGCTATCAAGCATCTCAGCGACTTTTTGCCAAACCAACAAATCCTTTTGTATGTCGGCAAGCGACTTGAAACTTGCAAGATCAATGTCCGCTTCCGCTACTTCCTGTGAATGACATTCGGTGCAGTGATTTGTAAGGATCGCGCGAACTTGATTTGCGAAGCGATCATCAAGCTCAGCTTCAGTGAGCTCGACTTCGGTGAGTTCGACTGCAGTGAATTTGGCTTGCGGAGGATCGGCTGCTAGCAGGTGGGATGGGCAGCATGCGAGTAGCAGGGCGCAGGCTGTTGCAAGGCGGGAAGGGATCATCACGTTTACACATCCTCGGCTATTACGGGATTCGTTAATGTTCCGATGCGTTCGATGTCGACCGAGACAGTGTCGCCCGACTGCAGAAAGACGGGCGGCTTGCGAGCTGCTCCAACGCCATGCGGAGTGCCGGTTAGGATCACGGTACCGGGCAGCAAAATAGTGCTGCCGCTCAAGAACTCGATCAGCGTGGGCACGTCGAAGATCATGTCTGCTGTTGTCCAGTCTTGCATCACATTGCCGTTGAGCGTGGTTTTGATTTGCAACGAGTTCGGGTTAGTAATTTCATCTGCGGTGACTAGTGTTGGGCCGAGCGGACAGAAGGTGGCAAAGGTTTTGCCTCGGCACCATTGCGACCCGCCAAAGTCTTTCTGCCAATCGCGTGCGCTCACGTCGTTCGCACAGGTGTAGCCGAAAACGTACTGGAGCGCGTCGGCTTTGCTCACGTTATGGCAACGCTTGCCGATCACCACAGCCAATTCGCATTCATAGTCGACTGAATCGCTGCGAAGCTTACGAGGCAGAACAATAGGTTGCCCCGGATTTTGCAGCGTGCCGAT
>JBGSOM010000178.1:0-5321 GCA_041739135.1 Pirellulaceae bacterium | reverse complement strand
TGGGCGCGTGGTGGTTCGACTGCGGAGTATGGGCACGGAGGCGATACGGAGACGCCGCACTATCGCGCTATCTTTGATGATGACCGTCGTATTATGGTTTTCATTTGCCATAACACGGACTTGGGTGATGGTTGGGAACGTGAAGGCGAAAACCACGAGTACTTCGCTGAGTTCTCAGTCAAGAAATCTTATCCGCTGGGTATCAACATCGTGACTTACGCCATGACACACTAAAGAAAAGGAAACTGCGAGTGAGCATCGAACTGCTCTCTGACGAGCAAGAACAACAGGTTGTCGAACACTTGCGGGCCAGTCGCGAGCGCATCGATAAGGAACTATCGAAAACGATCGTCGGTCAAAAGGACGTAGTGCAGCAGTTGTTGATCAGCTTGCTGGCAGGTGGCCATTGTTTGATCACGGGTGCGCCCGGATTGGCAAAGACGTTGCTGGTGCGCAGCGTGGCGAGAATCTTTCATCTGAATTTCCAGCGGATTCAGTTCACGCCGGATTTGATGCCTTCAGATATTACCGGGACGGAGATTCTTGAGCAGCGAAGTGACGGTCGTCGCGAGATGATGTTTGTGAAGGGACCGATTTTCGCGAATGTGATTTTGGCTGATGAGATCAATCGCACGCCACCGAAGACACAAGCATCGCTACTGGAAGCGATGCAAGAGCATCAGGTAACGGTAGCTGGCAAGCGCTATGTGCTCGAAGAGCCGTTCTTTGTTTTGGCGACGCAGAATCCCATCGAGATGGAAGGCACTTATCCATTGCCTGAGGCGCAGTTGGATCGTTTTATGTTCAACGTGCTGATCGATTACTTGCCACACAAGGAAGAGTTGGATGTGGTGATGCAGACAACTTCGCGGCGATCGGAAGAGATCGAAACTCTGTTCACTGGTGAAGATATTCTGAAGTTCCAGGAAGTTGTGCGGCGAGTTCCGATTGCGCGTGAAACGGCTGATTATGCGGTGCGTTTAGTGGAAGCGACGCGGCCAGGGCGTCCTGAGGCGACGGACTTTGTGAACGACTGGGTCAGTTGGGGCGCAGGTTTGCGAGCGGCTCAGACGCTGGTGTTGGGTGCTAAGGCTCGAGCTTTGCTTGAGGGTCGGTCGAATGCGTCGATTGAGGATATTCGCGCGCTGGCGGCTCCGACTTTGCGGCATCGCGTGTTGCTGAACTACAAGGCTGAGGCAGAAGGTGTTTCGGTTGAGGATTGTATTCGTGCGCTGCTGGAGAAGATTCCTAGTTGAGTGGGGCGGGGGCCTGGGAACGAGTGAGAGTGGGGCAGAAAAATGTTGGGCAGAAAGATGTTGGGCAGAAGATGTTGGGCAGAAGATGTTGGGCGGGAAGATGGGGTTGAGATAGTTTAAAGTTGGTTTGAGGGAATTCTTATGGCTTCTTCAAATTCGAATGAACGGTTTGCTGCGTCGCGACGGACGTTTATCGATGCTTCGTCGATTATGCAGATTAAGAATTTGACGATGCGAGCCAAAGCGATCGTGGAAGGGTTTGCGAGCGGGTTGCATCGAAGTCCGGTGCATGGTTTTTCGGTTGAGTTCTCGGAGTATCGTTCGTATGTGGAAGGTGATGATCCGCGGGGGATTGATTGGAAGTTGCTGGCGCGAACGGATCGTTACTATGTGAAGCAGTATGAGGACGAAACGAATCGCCGCTGTTACATTGCGGTGGATCAAAGTCAGTCGATGGACTACGGGTCGGTCGGCTACACCAAGGCACAGTATGCGCAGACGATCGCTGCAACGTTCGCTTATTATTTGACTTTGCAGCGCGATGCGGTGGGTGTGATGACTTGTGGGACGGACGCTTCTGATTTTTTGCCACCGCGGCATCGGCCTGGTCATTTGCAACAACTGATGCGATTGCTGTCGCTGGAAAGTCGTGGGACGCAGTCACGGTTAAGTGAGTCGTTGAGTCAGTTGGCGGGATTGTCGAAGCGACGCGGGTTGGTTGTATTGGTCTCAGATTTACTGACTGAGCCGGAGAGTCTTGCGCAGCCGCTGGGTTACTTGCGAGGACGTGGGCACGAGTTGCTGGTGATTCGCGTGTTGGATCCGAGCGAGATAGCACTGGATTTGAAGCAGAGCACGATGTTGGTGGATTCTGAGACGGGGCGCGAGATGTATATCGATCCGGAAGCGGCACGTGCGGAGTATCAGAATCGATTCCGCGCGCATGAAGCTCAACTGATTGACATTTGTCATCGTCGATCAACTCGTTTGGTGACCATCACGACGGATGAGCCGCCTGAGTCGGCATTGCTGGAGTTGATCAATCGACGCGCTACGGTGGTATCGCCGCTGAGCGGTCCGAAGCGAACGGCTAATCGAACTGTGCCGTCGGGCTTGAACACTTCTGCGAGTGGAGGCTGATATGGGATTGCTGGCTCCACTCTATGCATTGGCCGCGCTGGCGGTCATTGGACCGATTGTTTTTCATCTGATCAAACGTCAGCCAACTGGTCAGCAGCGGTTTAGTTCGTTGATGTTTTTGACTCCATCGCCACCACGGCTGACGCGGCGAAGTCGGTTGGACAATATCCTGTTGCTGGTGTTGCGAGCGCTGGCAATTCTGTTGATTACGGCTGCGTTCGCGCGGCCGTTCTTTCGGCAAGAGAGTTTGCTTGATCGTGAACTGAGCGGACGGAACATAGCGTTGCTGATGGATGTTAGTGCGAGCATGCAGCGCGCAGATGTTTGGGCAGAAGCGAAGGAGGAGGCTGCGAAGGTGCTCGATTCGCTTTCGCCAGCGGACCGCGTTTCGCTTTATACGGTCGACGACAAATTGCATACGCTGGTGTCGCTTGACGCTGACCGTTTGACGGATGCGGCTGGTCAGCAGCAAGCTGTTCGCGCTGCTGTCGCTGAACTGGAGACCACGTGGCGGGGATCGCGAGTTGCGGATGGTCTGCGTTCTTTGGCTGATCAATTTCAAGCGGCTTCAATTGCGGGCAAGGTAGATGCTGCGGCGGGGATTGAGTTGGTTTTCGTGAGCGACTTGCATGTCGGTTGTGGTGTGGAAGAGTTGCAAGGATATCCATGGCCCGATTCGATCCGGTTAGATGTGCGTCAAGTTCGATCCAAGGAGCCCGGAAATGCAAGAGCCAGTTTGATAGCGACCGGTCAAGAAGTAGATGCGGAAGACGATTTGTTGAAAGTGAGAGTTGAGAACAATTCAGATTCGACCAATCAGGCATTTGAGTTGAGGTGGATGGAGGGCGATAAGCCGCTTGCAAATGCGCAGACAACTTTGCAGGTACCGCCTGGCCAAGTTCGTTTGATTCCGGTTCCAAGTCAACCTTCGAACGCTGATCGGTTAGTGCTGACGGGTGACAGTTGGGACGGAGACAACGCGGTGTTTGTGGCAAAGCCTTTACCACAGCGAGAGCGAATTGTTTTCGTTGGATCGCAAGTGCAGAGTAAGGAGGATGACGTCGCTTACTTTCTTGAGAAGGCACCGTTAAGCACTGCGACGGTGCATCGTGCGGTAGAGAGAGTTGCGGGCGAGCGGCTGAACGAGATCTTGTCTGAGGATGCGGCCGCGGGTTCACTGAGCAGCGAAAAATTGCGTGCGGTCGTTGTCGAGCTGCCGATTCGTGAAGTAGATATCGCTGTTTTGCGGTCGTTTGCAGAACGCGGAGGTTGTGTGTTGGTTTGTTTATCGCGACCTGTTGACGAGGTGATTGCGATCCAAACGTCGCTGCAGGAATTGTTGGCGGTACCTGATGTTGTCGTTAAAGAAGCGGTTCCAAAAGATTTTTCGTTATTGAGTGCAATTGATTACACGAGCCCAGTATTCCGACCTTTTGCTGATCCGCGATTCAATGATTTCAGCAAGATACGTGTTTGGGCTCATCGTAGGTTAGAGCTGCCAGAGTCGACTGATGGCGAGAGCAGGTTGCAGAAGGTTGCAAGCTTAGATGACGGGTCGCCGTGGCTGTTGCGATTGCCGATCGGAACGGGGAACGTGTGGGTGATGACGAGTGGTTGGCAGCCGACGTCGAGTCAACTTGGGTTATCGAGCAAGTTTGTGCCGATCATGCTCGGCATACTAGATCCAAGTGGAAAGTCTCTCAATGCGCAGTCGGTGTATGCGGTGGGCGAGTCGATTTCGGTTGAGGACTTACCTGAATTGACCGTAACTCGCGAAGATGGATACGAAGTTGCAGTTGATGTCAGCAGCGGGACTATACAAATCGATGCACCTGGGCTTTACAGTTTGCAATCGGCGGCGATGCGTCGGCAGGTTGCTGTGCAGGTGCCGGGAAGTGAATCACAACTGACGCCGTTGGATGAGGATGTGTTCGAGCAGTACGGAATAGCGTTAGGTGAGGTGCAATCGGACGTCGATCGCAAACAATCGGCGAGGCAACTGCAGGCGACGGAGTTGGAGCAGAAGCAACGTGTGTGGCAGTGGTTGTTATTGGCGGGGTTGCTGGTGTTGGGAATTGAAACGGTGTTAGCGGGATGGTTTGCGCGTCAAGCGACTCGAAGCCAAGTTCGGCTTGAGCCACAATCGGCAGGATAAAATATGGACACTCGACTTCAAGATCGTTTGCTACTGGTTGCGCGGAGGTTGTATTTCTTCCACGTCGGTTGGAGTCTGGCGCTGGTTTGGATCTTCGCCGCCGCGATTGGTTGGGCGTTATTGCGTATAGGTCAGGCCGCTGAATTGCCTCGGAATTCGGTGTGGATTTGGTTGGGGATGACCGCGGTGGTCTCGTTAGCAACGATGTGGTTGTGGCGGGTGCGGTACAGTGATTTGGGTTCGATTGCTTCGCATGTTGAGAACGCGTTTCCGAGTTTGAATCAAAGGCTGATTACAGCGGTTAGTTTGCGACCGAGTGCGTCGAGCGGCAAGTTTGGTTACTTGCAACGGTCCGTTATTCTGGAAGCGATTCGGCATGACTTTTCAAGCGGCTGGCACTCGCTGGTACCTACCAATCGGATGGCAGTCGCTTGGTGCAGCAACTTGTTAGGTGTGGTTTGTTTGGGTGTGATCTCGCTTGCGTTGTTGAATCGACCGAGTGCAGCATTGCCGCTGGCGGTTGTGGATGCGGAGTCGGTTGCGAAGAGTGCGTTGCCTATCGTTTTACCGGGCGACACGGAGGTAGAGCGTGGTACAAGTGTGATCGTCACGGCGAAGTTCGAAATGAGTGTGCCCGACGAAGTCTGGTTGGTTCAAGGTGGCGGTGTCGATGCGAATGGCGTTGCAGGGGCAGAATCGCGACTTGCAATGAAGCGGTCGCTGAACGATCCGATTTTCGCGGCGTATCTGTATGAACTGAATGATCCGGT
>JBGSOM010000148.1:0-24919 GCA_041739135.1 Pirellulaceae bacterium | reverse complement strand
TTTTTAGTTCGCTACGTGCCCTGCGCGGTAGCGAACGATCCGGAATTGCGACTGACATTCGGGCGCCTCCGGCGGGCTCCCTCAGTCAGGGTTGCCTAATTAGGCAGCCATTGCGAGATTTGCATCTGCAGTTAAGTTTTTAGTCAGCTTTTAACGTGGCCAACTGACTAACCACGGCACGCCACCCTCACTTCTAGTCACCCGGTCGAATCCAATTCGCCCCCGTTCGACTATCGGTCGATAGCTGTGCACATTGTGGACCCGACCGCCGACAAAAGCAAGGCAAACTTGACCATCCGCCAGCTCGGCGAGGGCAAACTGCGGACTTCGGAGCCAGAAAACGCAGTTATCTGAGAGTTAGTACCATCCCGCGCGAAGCAGCGAACACAGCTAAGGGAGCTTTAATGGACATTGGTTAAGTGTCCCACGGCTCGTTCGAATTATTAGTAGGCTGCAACGTTGGCAGGCGAGTGAGCTGCGGGCTGCTTTATTGGCAATTCGCGATTTTTAGTTTGTGTCAGACGCTTTACTAGAATTCCCCCAATCGGCTAGGATAGAACGGTTTCTGAGTTTGCTGGACTGGTTTGCTAGATAGGGTCTGGTCGCTCGGTAACGTAGCTCGGCCATCTTGTTGACAATAAATTCTGTTGGACGCCGCGATGAAACGACCACCCTCACGTGACTGTGTCAATCAAGATAGATCGTCAAAGAAATCGCGTCAGCCCATTCGATTGGTGCTTGAACCGTTAGAAGCTCGCCGTTTGTTGGCTGGGCTAAACGTCTCCGTGTTCATCGATCAAGATGGTTCGCGAAGTCTAGGCGACTCAGAGTCCGCAGCGGCGCGTCGTATTGTCTATGTCGATGTAAACGCTAACGGCCGACAGGATGATGCCGATCCGGTTGCATTTACGAATGAGCGAGGTGTGGCTTCGTTCTTGGGTTTGGCTCCGGGTGAATACGGAGTTGGAATTGTCGCTGCGAGCAATACGCAGACGCAGACGTTTCCTGTTCGAGTTGAGGAGCTCGCGACAAATGTAGCGCCGAGCGCGACAACGCTGATCGCGACTGGCGATTTGGCGAACGTTTGGGCGTTCGACGAAGCGGGGCGAGGGCAAGCTGTTAAGGACGGAGTCGCAAGTGCCGCTCCGACGTCTACGGTGCGCTCAGTCGATTTGCAGGGCGCTATCTTAGCTTCAATAACGATAGACGATGAAGCGTGGTTGGTCACCGCGGCGCGAGGCTCGGGTCAAGTTGCTTTGAATCGACTTGATTTGGTTACAGGACGGAACGTGACGAGTCCAATCGACAATTTGAATGGTCGATCGATCGAAAAGCTGGTGGTAGCTGGCACGCAGGTTGTCGCTCAACTGAATGGAAGGCAGGGAATTGAGTTAGCGGTGCTGACTCTTAACAATGGCATGCCAACACTTGGTGACTCGGTCTCAGTTCCGTTTTTAGTTGCCTTAGCGGGCTCAGCCGATGGCGAGCTAGCAGTGATTCAGAATCAACCTTCCATTGAGAGATCTCTGTCGGACACAGCCAGTTTGACGATACTGGCAGCAGATGACTTCGCGGTCCGCTCGCTCGTAGCGGTCCCAGCCGATGCGAAGGAAGTTGCGTTTAGTTATGACGGCGAATTGGTGTTGACCGCGCTGGCAACTGGTGGCGTGCTTGCGTTGAAGAATGATGAAGGCCTTTCGGTTGTCGCGAAACTTGCCGAAGCCGCTTCGCCGTTGCTAACGACTTCGAAGGATGGACGTCTGGTAACCGGCAATGCAAGTGATCGGTCTGAGTTTATTGTTTGGGATATGGAGCATTGGCAACCTGCCGGTAGAAGCCGTATTGCGGTGGGGGATGATTCGCGCGCCTCAGCAGTGGACTTGGTGTTAGATGCAGTGCTAGCGACATCAGGCGATCGCTTAATCGCGACCGGTGTAGGCGGTACGTTCGTATCTCAGTTGGCTCAAGCTACGTGGACGCGAACTGTTGTGCCGCGTGAGGGCACCGGGTCGGCCCAGCTAGGTGTTCGAGCCGACCGAGCAAACCAACCACCCAATGCTGCGCCGGTCGCCAGCGTGACGCTCGAAGACACCGCCGTGGGTGGGCAATTGCGAGCTCAAACGACAGACGTCGATGGTGACACGCTGTGGTTCAGTTTACTGTCCGCGCCCAGTCACGGGCGGCTGGAAGTCACTCCGAGCGGCAAATGGAGCTACGTTCCGGCCAGCAATTTTAACGGCATCGATCGGGCCGTGGTTCGAGTCTTCGATGGCCAAGCCAGTAGTGATTTGGCAATCGTTGTCGATGTAACTCCGGTAAATGATCCGCCAGAAGAGATACAAGTTGAACTATTTACGGTCGCAGAAAATGCGGACCCGTCCGAACTGAGTGAGATTGGGTACGTTACCGTCTTTGATGTTGATCGAGGCTCGCGTTATTCCTTTGAAGCTTCGGACCCACGCTTTGAGATTCGCAGCGGTCGCATCTACTTAGCCGCTGGTGCTGAACTCGACTTCGAGAGCGAGAAGCAGATTGAGCTGGAAATCTTTGCTACGGAAGATGCGGTCAGCGGCTATCAGATTTCAACCACGGCGACGCTTTCGATCACTGACGTGAACGAACCTCCAACGGCTGTGCGGATTGTGGATGCCTACCTCCCCGAAAACTCAGCAGGCGCCGTTATCGGACGCGTCGTGGTTGATGATCCCGAAGGCGCAACCAACTTCGAGTACACCGTGTCTGATGAACGGTTCATGATTTCCGCCGGCTACTTGATGCTGAAGCCTGGAATCGAGCTGGACTATGAAGAGGAAAGTTCCATTAGCTTGTCGGTCACCGCGAGCGATGGCAGCGAATCAGCGGCAACTGAGTTTCCGCTGAGTTTTACCGTTGCTGATGTTAACGATCCGCCGACGGCGATTTCAGTTCAACTGACGACGATCGAAGAAAACTCGCCAGGTGCGATTTTTGGTGCAGTTACCGTGGTTGATCAAGACGGTGACGCGTACCAGTACACGGTCTCCGATCCAAGATTCGAAGTTGTCGACGGTCAGCTCAAACTGAAAGACGAAGTCTCGTTGAGCATAGCGGACGACGATGCGTTATCGGTCACAGTCACCGCCACCAGCGCTACCGGCGGCGATTCAATCAGCAATGCGTTCACGATTGCTGTGGGCGTAGCGCGATCGCCATTCCAGAATCCTGTTGAGCCGCGTGATGTCAATGGAGATGGGCAGATCACACCGGTCGACGCGCTTATCTTGATCAATCAACTCAATAGCTTTGGCCCCGGTCCACTCGGCGGAAATTCTGCACGCGGTGGAAGCGGTGAAGGTCCAATGTGGGTCGACGTGAATGGCGATGGAATCATTTCGCCCTTGGACGTGCTCATTATTATCAACTGGCTCAATCGTCGGCGTTTGGTCGCCGTGAGCGAGACGCAGGTTGAGGGTGAAGCCCCGCCAACGTTAACCGCGCAAGACCCATTCAAGAGCCCTTCTCAGGCAGGCCCCCAAAATCCGCTGGTTGGTCCGGTATACGCAGCGGATTCATCGTCCGATACTCTCGCTGAAGCAAGCACGGCTTGGGATGAGGGGACGATTTACGCATGCCCACCCGTGCACTCGACAAACGAGACTAAGCCGGATTCGCAGGACGACGAACTTGAACAGCTCTTGGAGCAGCTTTCCCAGCAACGATTGAGAATCGTCTAGAGCGAAATCGATTGTAGGAAGATCGGCAAGCGCCTCAAGCTCATGCGACTGATGCGCTGGGTTAGTTTCGCCATTTGATGCTGCGGTGACTTGCATCGCAGGGGCAAACCAGCTTAGCATGATCCCGCGTGGTTCATTTACAATGGGCGGGCGTGGGTAACCAACGAATGGCGAGCGACTCGCTCGCTCGGCTGGACTCGGGCGATTACTGATCGAATACCTTCTACGATATCGAGGATTTTCTATGACAAGTCGCACATCGCAAACATCGCGACGTCGCTTTTTACAAGTTACCGCGGCGACGACTGCTGTGGCTGGCACCGGTTACTTCACAAGTACTGCAGCGGCTCAAAGCAAGTCACCGAACGAGAAACTGAATATCGCTGTGGTGGGTACAGCTAATCGAGCTGGCGATAACATTCAGGAAATCAAGCACGAGCATATCGTTGCTCTGTGCGACATCGATAAGACGCTGCTCGATCGCGCGCTGAGCGAACATACCCAAGCGCGTCCGTATGCGGATTATCGTGAAATGATCGACCGCGAGCGCGACAAGATCGACGCGGTGCTCGTCGCGACAGCGGATCACAATCATGCCCCAGCCACGATTCGCGCCATCCGAGCTGGTAAGCACGTCTACTGCGAAAAACCGCTGACGCACACCGTTGCAGAGGCCCGCTACATCGCCACCGAAGCCAAGAAGAAAGGGGTCGCCACGCAGCTTGGAACTCAAATTCACGCGGGCGAAAACTATCGACGTGTGGTCGAAATCATTCAAGCGGGAGTGCTGGGCGATATCACCGATGTGCATGTTTGGGTTGGCAAAGGTTGGGGTGGTGGCGATCGACCGACCCAAGCTGACACGCCACCCGAAACTCTGAATTGGGACCTGTGGCTGGGGCCAGCTCCTGTGCGTCCTTATGCTGTCGGTCGCTATCATCCGGCTCAATGGCGCAAGTGGTGGGACTTTGGTCAAGGAACGCTTGGCGACATGGGTTGTCACTACATGGATCTGCCGTTCTGGGCTTTGAACTTGCGGCATCCGACCGAAGTCGCTGCGGAAGGACCGGAAGTGCACCCCGAGACCGCGCCGCTGGGATTGACCGTGCGTTACAAGTTCCCCGAGCGCGGCGCTATGCCAGCTCTCAACTTGACGTGGTACGACGGCGAAATGATTCCGAAGGAAGTTGCCGGCGAGCGTGTGCCTGCTAACGGAGTTATGTTCATCGGCACCAAAGGCAAGATGTTCGCGGATTACACCAAGTACAAGTTGTTCCCAAGTGAGAAGTTCGCCGACTTCCAACCACCTGCGAAGACGATCGAGCCATCGATCGGACATCACCGCGAATGGCTGAAAGCGTGCCGCGACGGGTCGCCCACACTTTGCAACTTCGACTACTCCGGCGCTCTGACTGAAACCGTATTGCTAGGCAACGTCGCGTTCCGCTCGGGCAAGAGTTTTAAATGGGACGGCGCAAATATGAAAGCGATCGGTAATCCAGCAGCCGAGAAATATTTGACCAAAGAGTACCGCGCGGGCTGGGAAGTAATGGGCTAGTTGCCTCAGCGTTCGCAAACAAAAACGCCCTGCCATCGAATCAGCTTCGATTGGCAGGGCGAGGGCAATCTTCTTTAACGATCTTCGCACATCATCGTTACGCAGCGGCTGACTTCAGGAATCCCTCGAGGTGCTTGGCGCGAACTGGGTTTTGCATTTTCTGCACGGCTTTGGCTTCGATTTGACGAACACGCTCGCGAGTCACTTTGAAAATTCGGCCGACCTCTTCGAGCGTGTACGAATAACCATCGACCAAACCGTAACGCAGGCGAATGATCTCGCGCTCGCGGAACGTCAGCGACTTGAGTAGCAACTCAATCTTGTCCTTCAACAATCCGTTGCCAGCGTTGCGAATTGGATTGTCGTTCGAGTCGTCTTCGATGAACTCGCCAAAGCTGTTGTCTTCACCTTCACCGACAGGCCGATCAAGACTGATCGGATGACGCCCGATGTCCAGCACGCGACGCACCTCTTCGAGTGGCAGGTCGGTTTGCTCGGCAATCTCTTCGGTGCTCGGCTCGCGACGCAACGTCTGAGTCAATTGCTTTTGGATGTTGCGCAGTCGACTGAGCACGTCGATCATGTGAACTGGAATGCGAATCGTGCGAGCTTGATCGGCGATCGCTCGTGTGATCGCTTGACGAATCCACCACGTTGCATAAGTCGAGAACTTGAAACCGCGACGATACTCGTACTTATCAACTGCGCGCATCAATCCCGTGTTGCCTTCTTGAATCAGATCCAGAAAGCTCATGCCACGGTTGCGATACTTCTTGGCGATCGATACCACCAAGCGTAGATTACCTTGCGAGAGTTCGCGTTTGACCGCTTCGAAATCTTCAAAATGCTTGCGAAACTCGGCGCAGCGATTGCGAAGACTGCGAGGACTCTCTTGCGTCGTTACGATCAGTTGACGGAGTTCATTGCGCAGTCGCTCGCATTCGGGTGCGGACATTGGATCCGATTGCAACTCGGCGATGCGCAGTTGCAAAGCCTGCATGCGATTCGAAAACTGCTCGAGCTGTCGCATGTTGGGTGTCACGCGGCGGGAACGCAAGCTGAGTTCTTCGGCCAACACAACGCACTTGTCGCGCAAGCGGACGTATTGGCGCACCAGTTCTTTCTTCGTCAGCGGATCGGTACTCTTGCGTACGATTTGCATAAAGATCGCTCGCTTGCGCGCGATCAACGTGTTCAGCGATTTGAGGTTGTGTGGCATGCGGGCCGACACTTGCTCCTTGGTCAATCGCTCCGTCAATGAAACTTTAATCGTGCGATCGAAAGGCAATTTGCCTTGATGAACACGATTGAGAATTTCAACAGTTGTTCGAAGCGCGTAATCGTTGCTCAGCACCGAACGACGAAAACGTTTGCGAGTGATCTCGATCTTCTTCGCCAGCGAGATTTCTTCTTCGCGAGTGAACAGGGGAATCTCGGACATTTGGCTCAAATACAAACGGATCGGATCGTCACTCAGCTTCGGCGACGGAGTGTTCATCCCCTTCCGTTCGTTCTGCACCAGACTGTTGTCGGCTTCGCCATCCAACAAGCATTCGTTGTTCGTTTCGTTGAACACGCCAAGGTTATGATTCACTGGCGCGCGGTCTAGCAACTCAATGTTGTTCTGCTCGAGCATGATCAGCAGGCTGTCGAGCTTCTCGCTATTGCAATCTTCGTCAGGCAGATACGGTGTGACGTCGGCGTAGGTCAAGAAACCTTGAGTCTTTGCCTTCTCAACCAATTGACGCAGTTCTAGGTCCATAACTTCCACGATTCAACTCCTTTTGATACGTCCAGCAGCGGGGCGCCGGACAGTGGAAAACTCGAACAAATGTTGGCAAACCAGCCTCGGGCAAACCAACCTCAAGCAAACCAAACACGTGCTGATGCCAACCTTGGCACTCAACACACTCACCATCCATCCTTTAACGAAATTCGTAACGCAATTTCAGGGCGAGGGTTGTCCACTTTCGGTCACACCACTCGCGGAATCGGAAGCCTCCGAGTCAGAGTCCTCTGGCTTCTTCTCTTCCAATCCTTGCCGCAATCGCGCTTGTCGAATCACGTCGGTCAACAAACTCAACTCTTCCTCCTCAGAAAGTCGACTGCTTTGCAACGTCACCATTTGGCGTTGCCGATGCAGTGCATCTTGTAGTTCACCCATACGAAACGTCAACGCTCGCAGTCGGCTCTCCGCCGTCTCACGAGTGAAGCTCAATTTCGCATTCGCTTGTTCATGCAAAGTTACCAGCAGGCTCTTCAGCGATGGATCCTCGAGCGCGATCAACACGCTGTCAAAATCCAGCGGTTGCCCCGCGTATTCTAGTTCTTGGTAAGCGTCGAGCATTTGACGGGCGGCGTCGCATTGCAACCAATCCGGTTGCACACGTTCGAGCGCTACCGGCGCCACCATCGGAGACACGATAATCAACTCCAAGAGTTCGCGCTCAAGCGGCGATAAATCGCTCGGGCGAAGCAATCGTTTCGCGGGCTGAGCTACGGTCTCCACATCGGGCTTGCGAATCAGTCTTGATTGCTTTTCGCGCAAGCTCTTCAAGCGTTCGCGCAAACTTCCTTCCGGCACACCAAACTGTCGCGACATGCGATTAAGTATCTGATCTTGTCGCATCTTGAACGATTCATGCGTCAGCAATCCACTGTGCGGAACCTTGGCGAGCAGCGAAATCATCTCTTCCATCGCTGCGTTCGCGCGGTGCGTATCGAGCAACGGATCGAAGCCCGTGCTCACGCGACGCATCTTGAACTCGAGCGCGTCCACCGACTTCGCAATCAGCTCACGCAACTGCTCGCCGCCGAACTGCTTCAAGTAATCCGCCGGATCGAGTCCATCGGGCAGCGTCATCACTCGGACATCCACTTGAGCTCCGAGAAACAACTCCAGCACTTCGTCGGAACGTCGCTGCCCAGCTTCATCGCCATCCAACAGCAAGACAACTTGGTCACACTGTTGACGTTGAAGAATTTTCAAATGCGCCGCACCGAGAGCGGTCCCAAGCACTGCGACTGCGTTGGTGATACCACACTGATGCGCGAACATCACATCGGTATAACCTTCCATGACGATCGCTTGCTTAAGTTGGCGAATCGGTAAGCTCGCGACGTCCAAGCCATACAGTTGTTGGCTCTTGGTGAACAGTTTTGTTTCGGGTGAGTTGATGTACTTGCCGCCGACAGCTTCGGTGCCTGGCAAGACGCGTCCGCCGAACGCGATCGTGTGAGAATCGCGGTCATGAATTGGAAAGATGACTCGATTGCGAAAGAAATCGTAACGTCCACCACGCTCATTCTTTTTGATCAAGCCAGCCGACTCGAGCAGATTGATCGAGAAACCTTCCTTTTGGGCGCGGTCGAGCAGGTTCGACCAACCATCGGGAGCGAGGCCGACCGCAAACTTTTGGATGCAGTCTTTGCTAAGTCCGCGTTCTTCGAGATATTTTCGCGCCACCGCGCCGCCATCGGGATCGAAGAGAAATTTCTGGTACAGCTCGCGCGCCCAGTTCATGACTTTGAGCAACGCCGCTTTTTCATCTGGGCTCGTCCGAGGCTTGAATTTCCCAGTCGTTTCGAGCGTAATGCCAGCTCGATCAGCCAACTTCTGCATCGCTTCAGGGAATGAAATCCCTTCGTCTTGCATCACCCAGTTGAATGCGTCGCCGCCGATATCACAAACCCAGCATTTCCAAATCTGCTTCTCAGCGTTGATTTGCAGGCTTGGGCGGCGATCCGCGTGCCAAGGGCAGATGGCAACATAGTTGCGACCTTGGCGGCGCAGCTCTAGCCGCGAACCGACAAGATCCACAAGATCTGTTGCGGCGCGAACGCGCTCTTTGGTATCTGAATCAAACGTAAACGACACCGACTACTCCACTGGCGATCCAGGCACGCGAAATCGGGCCAATCCAGACCACCCAAGAAACCGAGATTCCACTTCTGCGGAACACTGTTCACAAGGATAGAGGTCAATGGCCAATGACGCTAGCACCACGAACGCCGTGTCGCTGATGCACTATTTGGTGGAGCAGTAGCAATCGACACACGGGCGTCGACCGATCTCCGGATCAAACGTGCATTTTGGGTTTCCATTCCATCCCCAACAAGTTCGCAAAGCAATCCAGTTGCCGCTGCAATCTCGTTGGGCGTCCTCCTGTACGCTGTTGTGGATTATGAGAGTTCCCCCCCGACCACGTCAACACGAATCTTGAATGATTTTTCAAAGTTTGACGTCAAGGGGAATTTTGAATTTGCTGGCTTTGCAACTCAGCGTCATCAGCGACTATCCGAAAGATCGTACTCCTACTCCTACTCGTACTCCTACTCGATTCGCCCGCGCGCCGATCGATTACGCGTACCGGCCGTGCCTGAGTACGAGTACGAATTTGAGTACGAGTGTGAAAATTGCTGAATGATCGAGACTGCTTAGCGACGCTAGTTGACAGATTCGGCTCACTTGGAAAACCGCTCGACGTACTCTTTCAAAGCGTGCTTCTTGGCAGTGTTCTCGCTGGTCATATAACGCAGCTTGCCAAACACCGGTCGCTCGGGACCCCAGGCGCGATCGTATCGCCCCAGCACCCAGAAAATGCCGCTGTACGAATTCGGATCGCGACCATCGAGCGCGTACTTGTTGTTCAACTCAATCATCGCCTTGAGCGCAGCTCGCGGCGTCGCGGACCACTGATAAATCTTCTTGCCCCACAGCATCCGCAAGTAATTATGAATGCGGCCTTCTCGGACCAGTTGTCGCTGAGCGGCGTTCCAGATCGGATCGCGAGTCTTCGATGCATCGAGTTGTTCAAGCGTGTATAAATGCTCGCGAGGATCCTGCTCATGCTCAGCCATACTTTGCAGCGCCCAGTCAGGCAACGATTCAAAGCGATCAAAATTTGGTTCGCGCCAACACATGTTGAAACCGATCTCGCGCCACGTGCAGAGTTGATCCAAGAAAGCTTCAACGTGTTCACCGACACCCCAGAAGCCGTTCATCTTTCCATTGGGCTTGTGCAATTTTCCCGGATGCCACTGCTCGCGTTCCATCAGCTTTTGAAATACCTCATGCGGGCTGATGTGTCCGAAATGCAAATAGGGCGACAACTCGCTCGAACCGTGCTCGTCGGGTTCATTCCTCGCTTCGTCATACTTTGGCAAACGCTTGGAAAGAAACTGGTGCAACAACTGATCAGCCGCTGTCGCTCCGCCGCGCATCGATGTTGGGCTAATCGAGTGATCGATCGGGATGGAAGCGAGGCCGCTGTCAGTCGTCAGCTTTGCCAAGTTCGTCGCTGGCCAGCGCTTCGTGATGTCGCGCGGCAAACTCTTCAGCTTTTCCAAGCCGCGCGTCAAGCGTTTGTCGAGCGGATTCGCGTCGGGCATCGATTCCAGGTGCGGCGGCAAGACCTTTTGCATATGCCGACGGTACGAATGCGCGACAGTAAATGTGCGATCAGCGATCGACAACGGCATCAAACAATTCGAATCGACCACCTCAAACCGGCACGGCATCCAGCGCGCTGCGACTTTGATCATCGTCGGATGAAAAAAGCAAGGATAATCGTCCGTGACCACTGCGCACGCCCGCTCCGACAACTCAGCAATCAATCCGGAACCCTCACCCGGCTGCGGCTCGACGTAGGGATAGTAAAGCACGTCCGCTTGCTCGCAAGTCGCTTGGTTATCGACCATGCCATCGATGACGAAGCGATGAAACCGATCGCACGCCCAACGATAGTGAACTCGTAGCGCTTCAAGAATCACTAGCGGCTTCTTCAGCTCAATCGCCAAATCGCGGGCTCGTTGCAGAGCGAAATTGGATCGCGTGCGACGAAAGGCGGTCATCCAATAGACGATCCAATCACCGTCGGTTCGCAGCGGCTCGTCCTTCGCAACTCGAATGCGCGTATTCGGAACAGTTTCTCGGCTCATGGCGTTCTATGTCTAACGTATAGGTCAACTCGGATGCGTTACCATTAGTTTCTAGTTGGTGTGTAAAGCCCCGCGCACGGCTCTTAAACTTGTGTCGATCACTTCAGCACATGGCTATGTTGCTCATGGCCATAAGTATCGAGGTGTCGCAACGTCAACGAACGCGCATCGGTGGCTCCGCTAAGTTCGATCTCGAGATACCCACCAGCGACTCGCAGGAATCGATGCATGTCCTCGCGATAGTCCTTCGGATCCCAGCCGCCAGCGTGCCGATCGCTGGCTGGCCCTACCGAGAACTCATGCAATCCGGTCGATGGATCGACGCTGTGATACTGCCAATGCCGATCGCCGCAAACCGTAACCAAATTCGTATGTGTTGCCAGCATCTTACGAATCTCGTTGCCTTCAGTCGCAAAGACGTCGTTCGCGTGGTTATCTTTTTTGTTCTCGCGATCGGGCCCAACAATCGGGGTAGGCGAGATCAACACTTTGAATTTTGCGGTCGAGTCGGCGAGCGACTTTGTTAGCCAAGCTTTCTGCTCGCTGCCCCAAATGCTTTTGTCTGGTCCGTCCGGTGCATTGTTCGCGCTGCGGTAGTCGCGACCTTCCATCAACCAAATTTGCAAGTCCTTGCCAACTTGAAGAGTGCGATAAGCGGGTGATGGAAGCCCAGTTTGCTGGACGAAAATACGTTGACCATCTTCGAAGGTAAAATCTTCCGTCCACTTAAACTTGGTCCCCGGCCAAGTATCGTTCACGTACGTGTCGTGATCATCCTTCAGAAAATACGTTGGCACTTGCCGATGGAAGTTCACTAAAGTTGGAAGTCCATAAGTTCGTTGCCAATGATAATGAGCTAGCGGTACGGAACGCGCGAGCTGATCGTAGTAAACAACATCGCCAGCCATCACGAAGGCGTTCGTTTTCCGATCCAGCATCGTGCGGTACATATCGAAACCATGCGGCCCATCGCGATCTGGAAAATCCTGACAAGTGGCGACTGCCAATCGAAAATTCGCCTCGCTTTCAGCGTCCGGTAACGTGCGAAAACTTCCGGTGGCGGTCGCGACAGCTTCGCGTCTGATCGCTCGGACGGAGGTTCGCACTTCATACTCGGTCGCCGCCTTGAGGTCGCTCAGCTTCATCAGTGCCGAGAAATCGGTATCGCCAGCAACTTGTTTCCATTCCGTATGAAGCCATGCGCCTTTGCCTTTGGGTCGGTAACTCACTCGCACTTCAGCTGGCACACCTGGAACGCCGTAACGCAAGCCATCGACACCTGTGGCTGGCAAAATGGGCCCGGTGTTATGCGTTCCTTTTGCAGCAGGTTTTTCAAAACGCAGCTCAGCCATATCGCCCAGATTCGGCAGCGGCCAACGCGTCGCGCGCGCCCAAACCGTCGCTCGATCTCGATCCACTTCAACGATGCGAATTCCAGTCGCTTGTTGTGGTTCGATGGATGAATCGATTAGTCGCTGTGGAGCTTGGTCGGAATTCGTAAGCGTCACTCGCAGTGAATGCTCTGCTGCAGCGGGAAGGGCATCGAACGATGTTGCTTGCAGCAACCCTGGCAAACAAGGGCTCGTCTCCGCGTCTCGCGGATAATCGCTCAGATGCAAATCAGCCACTGCAGGTAGCGAAGGCAACCATTTACCGTTGCATATCAAAGCGGTCAGTGCAGCGATTGGCGCCATGCGTCCGCCAGCCGTTAACGTCACTCCGCTTGTGTTGCTGGACTCGCGATTCGCAATCCACATCATGCATTGCATCGCATCGCTCAATTCGATCTGTTCAGGCATCGTTCCAAGCAAATAGAATCGTCGCGCAGTTTGTGTTTGGTCTCTTATGCTGCGAATCGATGCGGGCCAGTTCGCAACTCTCGATTGAACAAAGTAGTGCGTTGCATCCGGCGCAGTATTTACGATCTTCATCGCTTCTCCGCGAATGAATTCTTCGATAATTGACAATCTCTCCATTGGCACCCCAGATGCAGATAGTTGCAGTGTTTGCATCGCTCCCAGATGCACATTCGTCGCGTTGTCGCCTAAGATCTCGAGCACGCTGATGCAGTCGCCGTCTTTCGTGGTTGTCTGATGCAATTCCCACTGTCGTCCTTTAGTATCAATTTGAATTTCACCGGCTACCACTGCGCTGAATTTTTGATCGAAGTAGAGATCTTTAGCCGTGTGGGCTAAAGCCGTCTTGAGCAGAATTGGAAGACTACTCTTAATCCAGTCGTCGTGGTCTTTTTCTTTCTCCGCCGTGGTCCGCTTTGACGCGGCAAACCATTCGCCCACACCGGTAACACGTTCGTCGGCTGGCGTTTGGTGATCGAAGACCGCCAATTGCTCGGGCGTCAGTTCTTTCAGGGCAGGGGTATCGATAATCGGTTCAGTGCCCGTCAGATGCCGCAGCAGCCACTTGAACGCTCCAACTTGCAACTCTTGAGTGTCTTTGTGTGGACCAGGTGTAATCAACAAGCCTAGGTTATCGCTCGCCCCGAGCTTTCCATAGACCTTCGCAATCGACTCGTGAGTGCGCATGACACCGTCGAGCGGAAAGATGGTGTCGTTGTCCGAGTTCGCAAACAACAGCGGCCGTGGAGCTACGAGCGACGCGACTTTCGAATAGTCCCAACCGAAGTAGTTGATCATAAACATGCAATCGCAATGACCTTCCACACAGCCATCGATCACATGATTTTGCAAGTCTGTGATGCCAGCTACGGGCACGGCGACCCGAATGCGATCATCGAGCGCCGCCGCATACCAACTGTACGCGCCTCCACCGCTGCGCCCGGTAATGCCCAGACGCTTTCCATCGATACCTGGCCACGACTCGAGCACATCTAATCCGCGAATCGCATTCCACGCTTCAACGCCTGCTGGTGTATAGCCGCGAGTGATCCAGTCCCAGCGTCCCAGTTTGTATGTTCCGTGGTGTTCACCATGCAGCTCACCGAGTTGCACTGTGTCGATGATCAAACAAGCTACACCGTGCCGCGCGAACCATAGACCGTGATGGTGATAACCCGTTTTATTGCCAAGCAAGCGACCATTGGATTCGACGCGTGCATGACCGCAAACATACAGCACTGCGGGCCAACCCTCTTTAGGTGCATCACCTTCTGGCAAGTAAAGATTCGCTGGAACGTATAATCCAGGCCGCGATTGATAATGCAGTCGCTGGATGGTCAGCCCTGTGTGATGGATCGTGCCTGTAACCGTGACTTTTAAGTCGCTGCGTTCCGGTTGCGGCTCGAGTCCCAGCATCGTACGCAGATCGGTTCGCCACTGCGTCTGCTTTTCAGCCCAATTCTCTTTGGTGACGGACGCAAGATCCGCTTCCGTCCTTTCCGAGATCGCAGCAACTTCACGCTCGAAGTAGCTGGTCCATGGCGTTGCTTTTATCAGAGCTTCTTGCGCAACTGCTTGGCTGAGAAAACTCAGTGTTAGTATTGCCAGCCACGAAAGACAGCGGGAGGAGTTGAAACGCATGGTGCGCTCCGATGCAGGTAGGCGGGGAAATGTGAGCAGAGTCGTACGTAGCTATCGTACACAAAAACGGGCGCGAAAAATTGTCGCTCAAGCACGCGGCTGCAGAAGTGATTCAACCCACTTGAGTTCATCGTCGTTGAATGGTGGGTTGATGGGTCGCTTGTAATCGATCACATGGTAGCGACCGTCGCGGTAGCAATCATCGATAATAGGTTGCAGTTCCAAAACAACATCGCGGTCATGGGGTCGCAAAGGAATAGCGATGTTAGGAAGCCTATCCTGCAGCTGAATACCAATCCCTGCGGCAACCGTGGGCCGAGTCACGCGGCGAATGCAGATTTTGTAAGGTGCTTGATGCGCCAGCGGCCAATCCTCCGCGGGCATTGCCAACACGAACTCGCCGCACCTGAGCAGATCAATCTCAACCAAGTTGACCATGCCCTGGATGTACTCAGATTGCTTCCTGCGATAAGCCGCTCGTCCAGCCGGCATCACCTTGTTGACGGGACTTAGCAACTCGATGACTGTTACGATGCGATTCCCACTGCCGGTGTCGATGATCTCGAGATGCCGCTGCGGTGGCAATGCCTGTGGCAACGGAACTTCAAACGGATCAGCGACAGCAACGCCTACTGGTTCCGCTTGAGCGCCTGGAAATGATGATGGCAATTCAACAACGCTCACATCGGGATAGACAACACGTGTCCTCTGGTCATCTGACTCAACCGCCAAGCTCTCTTCGACCCGGGCAAGGAGAGCATTTGGCAATTGACGATTCAGTTGCTGTTTGGCTATCACCATGAATGTCGAATGAACATCTTGCCAGTGACGTTCGAGGTAGGGATCCATGCCTGGGAAGGGACTTTTCATGAGTGAAACCTTGCAAGCTGACTTCGATTGATGAGTAAGCGATTCCCTTTATTCTACACTCCGTTCGCGGGTCTCAACGTATCCGCTTGGTTGATCAGCATCTACTGGCTTTCGCCCTTTGCTCGATGCACCAGTTCCCTAAACGTCTCACGAACAGACTTGTGTAAGAAACGACAGAATGATCCGTCAAGGTCACGAATCGCAATCAGCTCGACCACATCAGCAAAATCCTTGTACGTCCGCCTCATGTTGCCGAGACCACAAGCAATCTTCATTTCAATCAATCGCGATAAGCGAATGACCGAAAGCCCATCTCGCTCTTCAACATTCAGATCACCTTCGGGTGCCGGTATGCTGATGTCCAAATCTCTGCCCGCTCGGTCGCCAGCAATCAAGAACTGGACCGCGACGCCGCTAGGGCTGCTAAATTCCTTGCGGTCTTCGTCCCAGGTATAATGCGATGCGGTCAACAGCTCTCGGACCTTCGCCGAGTCAGAACCACAGATGATGATGTCAATATCCGTAGTATTCCGTTGGTATCCATGGAGACAAACAGCCACTCCACCGCAAATAGAGTGTGGAATATTTGCGCTCTTGAACACTCGGTTGCAATGCAAAGCAACTTCCCAAAGCGATTCATTGCCAAGCATCGCATATGCCTTTTCCGTCGAGACCATTTGCTCCTCGCTTAGGAACTGATTGTAGTCAATTTTCGGATTGGCGCGGCGCATCTCGGGCTACGGTTTTTGGTAGCGGAGGCCGTAAAGCCTCCGTAGATTATTGCCGCATGCTTGGATTCTTTAACAAGATCTGCAACGGGATTTTAGCTAATCATGCAAGCCGCGGATGGCGACTTGCGCGTAGCTCACAATCTGATCCGCAGTGATCTTGAAGTGGTTGTAAAGTTTCGGAGCTGGGCCAGAGGCGCCGAAACCGCTCATGCCGACAAAGTGACCGCCAGCGCCGATGTACTTGTCCCAACCCTGTCGAATGCCGGCTTCGCAAGCGATCCGAATCCCGCAGGACTCGGGCAGAACACTTTCGCGATACTCGGGCAATTGGTCATCAAACAATTCTTGACATGGCATGCTTACCACGCGCGTCGCCACACCTTCCGCTTGCAACGTTTTCTGAGCGTTCAAACACAGATGAAGCTCCGTACCGGTGCCGATCAAAATTACAGAAGGTTCGCCTTCGCAATCACTCAGAATGTAACCACCTTTGGCAACACCTGATGCGGCACCAAGATTCGTACGATCAAAGGTTGGAATGTTCTGACGTGAGAGAACAAGCGCGACCGGGTGATTGTCGAGCTGCATGATCGTGCGATAGCTTTCGAGCACTTCGTTCGCATCGCCGGGGCGGAAGACGTACAAACCAGGAATCGCGCGGCACGCGGCCAAGTGCTCAACTGGTTGATGCGTTGGACCATCTTCACCTACACCGATCGAATCGTGAGTCAGAACATACAGCACTGGTTGATGCATGATGCTGCTCAATCGCATCGATGGGCGCATGTAGTCAGTGAAGACGAAGAACGTCGCTCCGAACGCGCGCAGACCGCTGAGCGACATGCCGTTTAGTGCAGCCGCCATCCCATGCTCGCGAATGCCAAAGTGCATGTTGCGACCGGAGTATTGATTCGCTTCGAAGTCCTTTTGGCCGTCAAGCAGCGTCATGGTGCTCGGCGCGAGGTCAGCTGAACCGCCAACAAGCCACGGAAGATTCGGAGCGAGCATGTTCAGCACTTTGCCGCTGCTGACGCGTGTCGCCAGACCTTTTTCGTCGGCTGGGAACGGCTTCAGACCGCTGTCCCAACCCTTCGGTAACTTCCTAGCGAACAGAGCGTCGAGCTCAGCAGCTTCCTTGGCGAACTGCGACTTGTACTTGGCGAACATTTCGTTCCAAGCGGTCTCGCATTCTTCGCCGCGTTTGCCGATGGTGCTGGCAAAATACTCGGGAACTTCTTTCGGCACCAAGAATTTTTCATTCTCGGGCCAGCCATAAGCCTTCTTGGCCAGTTTGATCTCTTCATCGCCCAGCGGAGCACCGTGAGCGCCGTGTGTGTTGGCTTTGTTCGGCGCGCCATAGCCGATCACGCTGCGAACAACGATCAGAGTTGGTTTGTCGGTGCAAGCTTCGAAGTTGGCGAGCGCCTTAGCGAGCGCTTCGGTATCGTTCGCATCTTCAACGCGAACGGTGTTCCAACCCAAACCTTCAAATCGCTTCGCAACATTTTCGCTGAACGCCAGATCGGTATGGCCTTCGATCGTGATTCCGTTGTCGTCGTAGATCCAGCAGAGATTGGACAATTTCAAGTGACCGGCCAGCGATGCGGCTTCGTACGCCACACCTTCCATCATGTCACCATCGCCGCACAGCGCATAAGTGTTGTAGTCGAACAGTTCAAATCCAGGTCGGTTGTAATGAGCCGCCATCCATTTCGATGCGATCGCCATTCCGACACTATTGCCAACGCCTTGCCCAAGCGGCCCGGTGGTCGTCTCGATGCCCGCCGCTTCGCCAAATTCTGGGTGTCCAGCGCAGGGGCTGTGAAGTTGTCGAAAGTTTTTCAAGTTGTCGAGCGTCAGCGAAGGCCGCGCGAGAACTTTCCCGTGGTGATCGGTGGCCTTGATGCCAGACAAGTGAATCATGGAATAGATGAGCATCGATGCGTGACCACAACTGAGCACGAATCGATCGCGATTGGGCCACAGCGGATTCTCTGGGTTATAGCGCATCGATCCCGTCCAAACTTGGAAGGCGACCGGCGCGAGAGCCATTGGAGTTCCCGGATGACCGCTATTGGCGGCTTGAACGCCATCCATGCTGAGGGTGCGAATGGTGTCGATTGCTAATTTTTCGATGCTGCCGACGGCTGAGCTCATGGGATCTCTTCTCTTACGTTTTCGTAGCGTGTTTTAAGTTTCTTTGGGTCCGAAGATACCTTGAAAAAGCCAAGTTCGCAACGATGCAACCGTTTCCGCGTTGGCGTAAGATGTCTGTAGTCGCTGTCAGATCCAGATTTCAATAATCCTCCCATTGCAGAAAGGCTTAGGTGGTTGCCGTGATTGCGAAGCTGCACCTGAAGCTAGCCGAATATAACCACATGGTGAACTGCGGGGCGTTCGATGGAATCGACCGCAAAGTGCAGCTGATCCGAGGAGAAATTGCTGAAATGAATCCAGCGGGACCAATTCATGGGGACTTGATCGACCATCTAGTCGATTGGTCCGTTCGATCGACTTCGAGAGACGAAATTCATATTCGATCCCAAACTGCTGTTGAGCTTCCTGAGCTTGATAGCTGCCCGGAACCGGACGTTTTTTGGGTAAAGTCACGGCGTTATCGCGATTCTCATCCAACTGGCGCGGACACGTTACTAGCGATCGAAGTCGCCGACTCGAGTTTACATTTCGACCGGACCACTAAGGCCGACCTGTATGCCGCCGCGGGGATCCAAGAGTATTGGGTGGTCGACGTTCAAGGCAAATGCATTTATGTGATGCGCGAAGTTGCCGCTGACAACCATTACGGCTGGCAACGAACGGCAAAAGTCGGTGAAACGCTCTCGCCGCTCGCCCAGCCCGACGCCGTGTTGAGCATCGCCGACCTTTTTGACGTTCAGTAGGATGCGTTAAGGTTGTCGCGTCCTGCAGCATTTCTGCCTGCCCGCAGACCCTAGCCGGAATTGGCATTCGCGAGTAAGCTTTCTGGTCCGATTCAGTTGCCGACAGACGGCTTTGAACCCTTCCAGCAACCGCATTTCGCTTGGCTGTAGAGCAAGAAATTCGAGGAGAGATCAGTGGAAAAAGCGGAAATTCGCGGCGAGATTCTCGACATTCTCAGTGAGATCGCACCCGACGAGGACCTCAGTAACCTCAAGGATGACGTTTCCTTTCGTGAGCAGATGGAGCTGGATAGTATGGATTTTCTTGACATCGTCATGGAACTTCGCAAGCGTCATCGCGTGCAGATTCCCGAGGACGAGTACGGCAATTTGGCGAGCATGGACAGCACCGTGAGTTACCTCGAACCAAAGATGCGCGACCTTTAAGTCGTTGCTCAGGTGAATTCCCGTGTATGACACGCTGATCATTGGCGGAGGAATGTCGGGGCTGGCCGCTGGAATCCGGTTAGCCCATTACGACCAAAAGGTCTGCATTCTCGAACGTCACTACACCATCGGCGGGCTGAACGGGTTCTATCGCCTCGGCGGCCGCAATTACGATGTCGGCTTGCATGCGGTTACGAACTACACGCCGCCCGGAACTAAGAAGGGTCCGCTCGCAAGATTGCTGCGCCAGTTACGATTCAAGTGGGAAGACTTCGAACTGTCACCCCAAGTCGGCAGTGCGATCGCTTTCCCAGGAGTCCGGCTGAGGTTCAACAATAATATCGATTTGCTGCGCAGTGAAATTGCCGCAGCATTCCCGAGCCAACGCGACAACTTTGAAAAGCTGCTCGGGAAACTGGTCGATTACGATGACCTGACGCAAGAGAACTTCGGTGGATCTGCGCGAAAGATGCTGGCCGAGACAATCACCGAACCGCTGCTGATCGAAATGTTGCTCTGCCCGCTGATGTGGTACGGCAACGCCCGCGAAGATGATATGGACTTCGGCCAGTTCTGCATTATGTTTCGCAGCATCTTTCTCGAAGGGTTCGCGCGACCTTACAAAGGCGTGCGTCTGATTCTAAAGCACCTCGTGCGCCGCTTCCGTTCACTGGGCGGCGAACTGAAGTTGCGCAGCGGCGTGGCCAGTATCCGCGTCGATGGCGAACAAGCGGTCGGTGTAACGCTGGACAATGGCGAGTTCATTGCAGCGAAGCGAATATTGTCGAGCGCTGGCATCATCGAGACTCAGCGATTGTGCGAAGATGTTACCGAAGTCACGCCACAACGGGCTGGTCAACTGACGTTCATCGAATCGATTTCCGTGCTGGACAAACAACCCAAGGAAGTCGGCTTTGGCGAGACGATTGTCTTCTACAACGACAGCGAAAAATTCCACTGGCGGCGACCCGCGAACGATCTGTGCGATGTGCGCACCGGAGTCATCTGCAGCCCTAACAACTACATGTACCCGGAAGAATCCGGCAACCTCGAAGACGGCATCGTGCGTCTGACGACGATCGCCGATTTCGATTCCTGGCAAGCGTTGAACGAGACCCAGTACGCTCGGCAAAAAATGTGGTGGTACGATCGCAGCGTCGCTTCCGCAGTTCGCTTCATTCCTGATTTTCGCAGCCATGTAATCGATACCGACGTGTTCACGCCCAAGACGATTCGGCGGTTCACTTCGCACGATAACGGCGCGGTCTACGGAGCTCCTGACAAACAACTGGACGGAACGACCCACCTGAAAAATCTGTTTCTATGTGGCACCGATCAAGGTTTCGTGGGCATCATCGGTGCAATCGTTAGCGGCATTTCGATTGCCAACATGCACTGTCTGCGAGAACCGTGAGCAGTGCCACCAAGTTCTAAGCGCCACAATCGGTATAGCGTGCACATTGCTCACCGACTTCGCGCCACCCGTTCGCGCATTCTTTGACCTCAGAGGCGAATGGAAGTATGAAACAGATAGAAGTCTCTTAATGACGCCGTCGTGTTTTGGGCAACCGAGTTCTGTAGAACTGGGCAGCACGGTGAGCGGATTACTGTTGACTTGCAAACAAATTGTGGGTGAAACATGGCAGATCCGGCCAAGTTGGAGATCAACTCCTGGATTGAAACTGTACGGAAGCAGATTGAACAGTCGGAGAAAGCGAACAGCGCGAATCGCAACGCAAACCGTAGCAATGCGAATCGGGGCAAACGCGGTCGTGGAAACGTCCCCGCCGAGCCATCCGAGGCTCAAGCCGCGTTGATTGCGCTCACCGACCTGCACAACTTATTAGTGACTCGCGCCGCTGAAATCGACCAACACGAACTTGAGTTTGCAGAGCGCAGTCAACGACTCGACGCGGCCACCACGCAACTCGAAGAGCAACTTAAACAATTAACCGCCAAGCAGTCTGCATCGCGCGATACCGATTCGGTATCTTCAGCTTGGGCGATCGACACCGCACAGCCACAATCGACGCTGCCATCACCGTCATCATCGGACGAAACTGCGGACCGCATCGCGGAGCGAATAACGAATCAATTAACGGCGGTTCTCGAAGAGAAATTCCAACAACTTGGCGATCGCTTCAATCGCAACAGCACAGTCGCTACGATTGACGCCGCCACCGACGATCAAGCTGTATCAAATCTGTCAGAACTGCGGATCGAACTCGAAGTCGCGCGAACTCTGCTGCGTGAGAATGAACAACTGCTGCATGAAGTCGCAATTGACGCTGAAGCCAAGACAAATGAACTGCGCGACGAATTGGCCGCTGTGTATGAGAGCAACACGGCGCTGCGAGCTGAATTGTGCGCGGTAAACGATGCGCGGCGCAACGACATTGAGAACACATTTCTCAAAGATGAAATGAACGAATCCTACGCCAGCGACGCTAACGAGATCGCGAACCTACAAGCGGAAATTGAATCGCTGCAGGACACGCTGGCAGCAGTTCGCAGCGCGACTTGGGAAACCAGTAAGAACGAATCGATCGATGCCGAACAGATGGCTGCTGAGCTTGCGGATTTACGCGAGCAGAACACCGACTTGGCGACGCAGTTAGCTAGACTACAGATGACCGGACTTCACAATCCACCGCATCTAAATCTAAGTAACCTAAACCAAGAGAGCATGACTTGGGAGCAACGCAAACGATTGATACTTCAGCAACTTGAGAATGAAACCGCAGCCGCAAACCCCGAGGAGTATCAGAACCATCGCAATGAAGTGGAAGCGATTCTTCGGACCACACAATGCGAGATCGAACGTCGTGAGCAGGAGATTACCGAACTGAAGTCGATCATTGAGCAGCAATCGAACACGCGCGAAGGCGTTGCGATCGGCGCCGCTGCCATCGCTCAGATGATCGACTCGGACGAGTTGGTGCTAGCGGAGCGTGAGAAGTTGGCTGCCATTCAGAAAGAGTGGGAAGCCAAGTTGCGTGAAGCCGAAATCGAGATGTCGCTTGAACGTGCGAAATTGAGTCGCGAACGCGCTGAGCTTGAAGAGCGACTTCGAAAGCCCGACGCAGTCAAACCAGCGTCAACGGAAACGTCGTCCAGTGCGGACGGCAAACCCGTTCGCCGCTGGCTTGAACATCTCGGCTTGCGCGAAAAGTAAGCCGCGCATCTCTTTGCTGAACAGCAACTCATCGGCGCGAGCACGCGGTCCTGCCCTGCGGCCGCGCACTCATCTTCTTGCACTCCCGGTGGCAAATATTCTGCCGACGCCGATAATGGTGCCGACCGCCAGGCACTATGCTAAATCGTCAGTTTTGAATCGCTGAAAGTCTCCGATGCTCAATCTCCAAAGCACTTCGCAACAACGTTGGCTGACGCAAGTCGACGAATCCCTGCCAGAAATTCTGGTCGACCACGCACACTGCGAATACAAAGCGGCTGCGAACGCAATGAGCATTATGGGCGCGTACATCGAAAACGAAGAAATCTGCCGCGAGATGACCGAGATCATCGAAGAGGAGCTCGAGCATTTCTACCTCGTGCTGGCTCTGCTCAAACGCCGCGACATCGAGTTCAAAAATCAGCAAGCGGGCCACTACGGTCGTGAATTGAACAGCCTCGTGAGGCCGCGCGGCGCCGAGCGGGCCGTCGACCGGATGCTAATCGCTAGCTTGATCGAAGCCCGAAGCTGCGAACGCTTCAGCCTTCTGGCTGACCACGTGCAGGACGAAGAACTCAAAGTATTCTATCGTTCGCTCTTCGAGTCTGAAGCTCGACATCACACGACGTACGTACGCATGGCAAAGCACTTTGCACCCGACGCAGTCGTCAAACAGCGACTTCAAGAATTGTCCGCGCTCGAGTCAGAGATTATCGCGAAAGGCAATCCACTTCCGCGCATGCATAGCTAGTGATTTGTCAACATTTGACTTTACGGTAACACGCCAGAGGCTCAGCGAAGGGCGTGGCGGATATCGCTCAAGACACGCCCTTCGCAAAGCCTCAGAGCTTTTGCCCCGTTACCAACCAATTCCGCCAACCAAATACCAAATACCAAATACCAAATATTGAAACTTGAGAAATGCTCGAAACCAACTCTGAAATCACCTCCGCGTTACCCGAGTATCTACTGCACTATGCCTCACAAGTGGATCAGTTGCGACGTGTCGGCAACGTGTTTTGGCAGCGAGGTTGGTCGCTGGGCACGAGCAGCAATTACAGCGTCGTTGTCAATCGCAACCCACTCCAATTACTCGTCACCGCCAGCGGCAAAGACAAAGGTAGGCTCTCGCGCGAAGACTTTGTTTTAGTTGATGGCGATGGCAAACCGGTTCGCGATGACCAACCGAAATCCTCTGCGGAGACTTTGCTGCACTGCGTGGCAGCTCAGCAAGAGGGCGTGGGCGCGATCCTGCACACGCACAGTGTTTGGTCAACCATCCTGTCCGAGCGATTCGCCGGTTTAGGTGGGCTGATGATCGAAGGCTTCGAGATGCTCAAAGGTCTGAGCAGCGTTGCAACGCACGAGCATCGCGAATGGTTGCCGATCTTTGAGAACACACAAGACATTCCAGTTCTGGCCGAGCAAGTTAAAGCTGCGATGCGGGACACGAACAAACCGTTGACGCACGGCTATCTGATCCGCAAACATGGCATCTACACTTGGGGTAGAGATCTCGATGAAGCGACGCGGCAGATTGAGATCATCGAATTTCTGCTCGAGTGCATCGGCCGCCAAATCTGCATGGGCTGATGTGCCCACAATGGTTTGCGGAGAGACGCAGTTACGTGAAGAAGCCGATTGGGTGTTGATCGGGTGCCACTGACTTGCCAGTGCCAACGAAGCGATTGGTTGTGAAAAAGGGTTGTTCATCCAATGTATGAAATGCCGGTCGAGTAACTAGTCGAAGTAACCGAAGTCCGAGTCGCGCAAGGCGATCCAACAACAATCATCTTAGACCGATAGGCAACGCTGTGAAGCATTTTCATTGAAGGAAATGCGGCGATTTCGGCCCAAAGGGCCATTCGATTGCCTAGCCTGGGCCAACGGCCCAGGAAGAGTCAACATGATGCCAGCAAAGGCCTGAAGGGCCGATCGTTTGGTTTGTAGATAAACGGCCGGCCCTTTGGGCCTCTGAAAAACATGAAGGATCACAAACCTGGGCCGATGGCCCAGGCTATGCAAACCGCTGGGCCTTTGGCCCGCAATCGCAGGAAAAACCTCTGAGAAATGCTTCACAGCGTTGACCGATAGGGTTCTAGCTCTATC
>JBGSOM010000120.1:0-16826 GCA_041739135.1 Pirellulaceae bacterium | reverse complement strand
GTTTTACAAACAAATGAACTCGCCAAGGCGTGAACTCCGTCGCAAAAGGCTCTCGAAACTCCATTGCCCCACTTTGGGACTTGATTATTCGAGACACTCAGCAATCATTGGTCCACGACAGTCGACATTCGATTGCCCTGCATCCTGGATGAGGAATACAAATCGACTGAATACTCGATCAAAGGAGCGAAGGCGACGATGAATAAGCTTTCGTATCGGTATACGATTTCAGATATCGAGTACAAGGGTTCGGAGTCGGTTGCCCATCTTCCAACCGTCCGAAGTCGCGTCATCGACGGTAAGGAAGTGCTGACAATCACCGGATACTACGACCCGGAAAGTCCCTTCTTAAGTTGGTTGGAAAAACCTGACGGTAGCTTTGCTTCGACCATCGGCTACGCTAGGTGGGGCATCGTCGGATTTCTTTCGCTCATCATACTGGGCAGAATTTTGGAGAAGAAAGCGTGATACGAGGCCGGAAGAAAGGGGTGAGGCAACTCGTGGAAGGCAAGTGGCAAAGAGCAATATGACCAGTTCAGCCATTTGCCGTTCGTTCGACAATGCATGCCGTTTATTTATTTCTTCTGTACTGATGACTCGTTTTATCGACGATGCAGAGCAAGCGGCACTGAAGGCTGGAGTTCAATTGTCGCATGTGTTTTCAACCGCTGGTCACGAACAGGCTCAAGCAATGGTTGCGGTCAATATTGATCATTGCGGCGATGGAGTTTTTTCATACTATCGGTCGAAATGCGTATGGTTCGCCGTCGGCATGACGCCCAAAGAATATATCGCAAGTGCTTTTCAGATTCCTGGTTCCTACGCAAATCGCCGTAATGCGTCGGTACTTCCATTTCACCGATCAATCGGCGGAGCGACAATCGCGCCGGTGAACGGCGGTGTCGGAAGTCAGTTTGAACCGTCGTTGGGATGGGCACGTGCGATCAAGATGGGCGCGAACATTCCGCAAGGCGCATTGGCATTTGTCTTCGCTGGGGATGGAGCTGTTTCGACGGGCGGATTTTGGTCTGCGATTCGCGAAGCTGCCACTTATAATTTGCCGCTAGTCATAGTAATCGAAAACAACGGAGTTGCTTTATCGACTCCGGCGAATTGTCAGTTCCCGGGAGATCGAATTTCCGACTCGCTTCAATCATTTCCCAACTTATCCGCTCATTGGTTCGATGGATCGAACACCGAGGCCTTTGCCCACGTGCAAGCGATCATTGAATCCACTCGAACCAACCGTCGACCTGTGTTGATCGAATTCAGTGTGAAACGACAATCGGGCCACTCCGGTGCCGATAAGTCAGAAGGTTTTCAAGTCTCGCAAGACAATCTCTTTGAAACACTGCAGGAATTCGCAAATACCAACTTAGGTTGGTCGCGACAACAATTTGAGGAGATAGTGAGTGCAGTTCAATCCGAAGTGACTCAGGAGTTTGGCGAAGCCGAGCGCCAAAGTTCGGTTAAGGTTGATACTTTCGTTTTCGAAAGCGATCTCGCACGCCAGACAAACATTAAACGCCCGTTCCAACTCGAACATCCTTTCGGATCGAACCGAGTCTCAATCGGACATGCAATCAACTGCTGGCTTAGAAATGCGTTAGCCCAATCTCACGACATCGTGTTGTTAGGCGAAGACATTGGCCGAATGGGTGGAGCTCATGGCGTGACGCGCGGGTTGCAAAGTGAGTTCGGGTCGGAACGTGTGATTGATTCGTCTTTGAATGAAGGGTGCATTCTCGGGCAAGCCGTTGGTATGGCACTTCAATCGTATCGTCCAATCGTTGAAATTCAATTTCGAAGGTACCTCGCTCCGGCGATGGAACAATTTCACAATATCGGTCAGTGCGAGTGGCTTACCAGCGGCGCATTCCGAATGCCAATCATTCTGCGAATACCATTCGGCACCACGGCCAAAAACGATCCATGGCACTCCGAATCGGGAGAAGCGGAACTGCTCTGCGCAACAGGCTACGATGTTGCCTGCCCGTCGTCGTCACAAGACGCGATTGACATGCTAGATACAGCCTATGTCAATGAGAAACCGACGGTACTGCTCGAACACCGTGATCTGTACTACAGTTCGTTTTCCCGGCAGACGCTCACAAGTTCTGCGACTATCGAGGACGCCTACGGGGCGAGAGTGCTGCGTAATGGCAGCGACGTCACAATTGTGAGCTGGGGCAAGTTCGTCCGAATTTCCAAAGAGTTGGCAGATGAAATCGTGGACGTCGATTGCGAAGTGATTGACCTGCGATGGCTGAAACCATGGGACACCCAAACAGTGTTCGACTCCATCCGTAAGACGAAGAGGTGCTTGGTCGCGCACGAAGATCGGCGTTTCATGGGTTTTGGGGCGGAAGTATCCGCGACTATTTCGGAACAGATGTTTGGAACGCTAGTGGTCCCAGTATTGCGTCTGGGTGCTGCGGACAACCCGATCCCAGTGGGCAAAGAGCTCGTCGATGCTGTGATTCCTACCAAAGAGAAACTCCGTGAGGCTATTGAAAGGATGATGAGGACATTTCGATGATCCAGCAATTGTTCGTCGAACCTCAGGATTTTGGTTGCACAAGTGCGCGCGTGATTGCCATCACTTCCGAATTGGGTACCGTAGCAATGCAGGGACATTGCCTCGTTGAGTTTGAGTGCGAAAAGGCATCGTTCGAGATCTCCATGCCTGCCGCGGGAATCATTCAGCAATTGCACCTATCCGTCGGAGAGACCGTCGTTTCGAAAACCTTGGTGGCAACCATAGAAGTCGACGATGACACGCCAGTTAAATTTGCCCACCATGCTGATCGCGAAAATCTCGACACTTTGCGACGGGCCTACACCACGATCGTCGCAAGCGAGACGTTTGCTGATGCCGTATCCGAACTGGAAACGCGATTGCTTGTACGTCCGTCAGAACGCCATGACATTGCCGCAATAACAGAGATTTGGCGTGGCTCATTTGCCTCGGCATTATCAGACGAGTCCCTGCGGCCTCAAGCAGAAGCAACGCACGAAACTTGGTTTGCCACTCAGCTAAACAATGCGAGCAAGCACTTCTTAACCGCAGTTCTTCGCGACAACAGTTCCACAAATGATTCCGTCATCGGATTTGGAAACCTGGAAATTATCGAGCGTACTCCGGTGACTCGATTTGGCATCGTTGGTCTGCATGTTGTTGATCCAACCGCAGCGTGGACGCCTTCGCATCGGCTGTTTGAACGGTTGACATTAATCGCAAAGGAACATTCGCTAACCCAGTTGCACGCGTACATATTGCCGGCGAATCGAGTTGCAATACGTTTGCTGGTTGCTTTAGGTTTTGAAGAAGCAGGGCTTATTCCGGGTGCTGATAGCTCTGGAAGCGAGAACCGGGCGATCTACGTGCTCAATTTTTGATGCTTCTGTTGTCATCGTGCCAGTAGTTGACCATCAGGGTCGGTTCAAGATTCTCGACATGGTGAGCCCAGCCCTCAGGAAGAAAAAGCGTTTGGCCTGCGACTACATCGGCCGATAGAGCGACGGCGTTTCCGAATAGCGGGAAGCGATCTTGATCGACATCTCGCAAATCTACCTCACTCGATGCAAAGTCCGATCCTTCCAAGACCCGCTTTAGGTATAGATAAGGCGCGTCCCTCGGTGGATAGAGAGTCCAACGCTTTCTTCCGAAAAGGTGCACTGCGAAGTTCTTGGCACCGTCCTTGTGCAATTGCGTGACACACCCCCTGGCCCCGAGCCAAATGAACGGAGCCTCAAATTCGCACTCTGGATAGAAGCACGGAGCTTGTACGGACGATCCGAACAGTGTTTCCGAAAACTCAATTCTGCCCGCGTACGGCGCTGGCCCATCGAAATCGTCGAACAAGTATTGGCGGATGTATTCCCTGAGCGAAATCATCAGATACTCACGGTTGACCACGGTCGTTCCAGGTCTTGCGTAGTCGCCGATCCGTACCTGAATGGGTCGGTTTTCCGATTCTAGCATGCTGATTAGCTCTTGCTGGCCTGGTGGTACGGTTGCCGATCGAAAGACGATCGGATACTGATTGGTCGATAGGCTCTCTCGAAAAGCTTGCGTGGTAGGATAGTCAATCACTTCCACTTTTTGGATACGCGGTTGGAATTTCAACTCATTGAAGAGTCTCCCGAACGGCCGACCGTCATAAAGTTCAAGTGATTCTGGCATTGCAAGGTCTTCCGTTTTGATTCCGATCCTCAGGCTACGTCACATAAAGAGTCGCTCAACCTTGGCTCGCGGCCTTGTTCTTGAGGTACGACACCGCAGCGAAAGCGACGTCGACTTTTGAAAAACTCTGGGGCGTAACAAAGTCCTGGGGGTAATTGAGTTCGATCACGAGGTAGTTGCCGTGTTCGTCCTGAACGATATCGACGCCCGTGAATTCAAATTGAACGGCCTTGCTTGCTGCGAGGGCCAGGCATTGCATTTCGCCTGTAGTGGAGACGAGCATTTGCTCGGATGGGCGATTGGGTGACGAGCAACGAAAGTCGTCTTCGGATGAGATTCGCTTTACCGCAACCACGACTTCTTCACCGACAACAATGGCTCGTGTCACGCCTTGATTGGGAATGAACTGCGAAAGGATAAAGTCTCGGTGCTCGGAACACAGAAAGTCGCATAGTGAAATCAGCCCCTGCCAGGAATCAACCCTCATCACTCCGACACCACGCGACCCTCCGACAACTTTTATAACAAGAGGAAACCCACCCAAATAGTCAACATACTCCCTGAGCAACGTACGATCACTTGTTCCGTCGATGATCGTTCGCGGCATTGCGATGCCCGCCTGTAACAACGCAACATTGAGCTGAGTGGACGAGGCAATATGATTCGCAATTGGGCGAGAACTGTGAAAACTGGCTGCTGGCGAGTTGATAAAGACTCGGTCCAGCTCGTGCGTAAACGGCGTCGCATTGTAGAACATGTCGATTGGACGCACTTTCTCCGATGTCCAGAGTGAGAAATCAAACCTTCGGCGATCCACGGGCACTGGCTCTACGCCCAATCTTTTCGCCGCGTCACATAGCAATACCACTCTCGACTCTGCATCAGGTCGATAACTGTCAAAGAGAACAAAAAACCGTTGAGCCAGTTGTGTCATGAGCACGTCCTGCAGACATTCGCAATGGACTTGTAAAAGTGATTGCAGGTTAGGCCTTGATGAACACCCGATGATCGAAACGGGGAAAATCCGTACTTCAAGAATTTCGCCTCTGCGGCAATGTTATGTTCAGCGACCGCCAGTAAAAGAACTTGACAACCGAGTTGGATCGACCATCTTTCAGCCTCACACAACATCGCATTCATCACCCCAAGTCGTCGATGCGAGCTGGCTACGACTCCTCGATCAAGCAGCACAGTTAAATCTTTGACCGCGTTCGTATCCATGGCTAGCGCGCTTGCCAACTGAGCAAAGTCGAACAGCTCAGAAGTTAGAAACTCGCGTCGCGACAGTGGTTTCAGCCGAATGGTCCCGACAATTGCATCGGACGGAACACACCTCGCCACAAGCAAGATTGTATCATTCGTATCGTCAGAATCTGAGTACTGTTGAGCAGCATGGTCGGCGAATCTCTCGTCCCCAAACTCTTCAACGTAGACTTGGTATCGTAAGCGAAAGACCTCTTGCAACACCGAGGCATCACTCACCGGCTGAATCACAACTTGGTTCATTTTTCAGAAGTAGGAAAACGTTAGGGCATTAAGCTATTGATCCAAGTTTTCTCGACTTCGCTTGGTTGCTCGAATTGCGAGTGCATTGGGTAGGAACATAGTCTACAATGACTCTGGCCCAAATTGTAGATGTAACGTGAGAGGTGTCATGCTGAGAAGAACTCGTCGTTTTCCTCGATGACTTATGCGTCGAGTATTGGACAGGTTTGACTTGGTTTGAAACCAGCCAACGATTGATTTTCTTATCCCGATTACATGCTTCTAGATACACAACCGATGAATAGTCCGTCGCTTTTCGTGATTCATCCTGATGCCTCACCGAATAGTTTGGAACGGGTCGCGTTGCTCAGGGAGGCAGCCGAAGAACGCGACATTCCGTTCGTTGCGTTAAACAATCAGGAGATCAACTTTTGCGCTTTGCCGACATTGAGACGGGGAGACATGCTGTTCAACTCCGGACGTGGTTCGATCCGGCTGGAGACCCTGCTGACCGTTCCAGGGCTGTCAACGTTCCGCACTGGCAATCCCTCGCGCATCGAGAATGGTGGCGACACAACCATTTTGACTGCCGTCCATGATCGCCTGCAGCTACCTGGGCCGAAAACAATCCATTACGTTTCCCCTGGTTGCGATCGACTCGATGAGTACTGGGCTTATCTGAACGGTCCGCCTGTAGTCGTAAAGGCCGCCGATAGTACGCGAGGCCAAGGAGCGGTACTCTGCCCGGATATTGCATCTATGAAAGCGACAATAAAGCGATTCAGTGACGAAAATCGGGAGTTCATTGTCCGCGAGTTCATCCTTCATACAGAGTTGTTACGTGTTGTCGTGTTGGGAGATCGAGTCCTCTGCACTCTTGCTCATCCACTTCGACCCGATGATTTTCGATCAACCATCGACGGCACCTATGAGCATCGGCCTGAACCAAACGAAGCCGTCGAGCAATTGGCCATTGCCGCGCTGCAGGCGTGCGCATATGAGTTCGGGGGCCTCGATATCATTGACGATCCCGAACGTGGGCCATTATTGATCGAAGCCAATCCGCCCGCAAATTTTGCCTCAATTCGACGGAAACTTGGCATCGACATCGCGGGGCCGATGGTTGAACACTTGCTGGAGAAATCGAAGCACATCTTGTTGCGAACTGTTGCCCCCAATGCGGGGCCCCAATGAACTTCACTCGTGCACAAGCTAAGACTGAAGCCGAGTTGCATCAACATGCTTCGCGCGGAACACTCATGGCGTTGCTGGGTGGAGTTTGTGGAGGAACCGTGGGGGTTGCGGTCGCTACAGCAAAAGATGTGCTGCCATCGTCAGAGTTGGTGATTTTTCGATTCCTACTGGCCGCGATCTTTTTGTTTTTGATGTGCAGGCGATCGCTTCACCGACTGCGAGATCGTGCTGCGATAATCGTTTGGTTGGGAGCTGTTGCCGGTGCGGTCTCTGCCGTTTGCTACTACGCTACATTTCAAGTGATGGCGGTAGGAACGGCGATGACGATCAACCATTTGTCGCTGGTATTGATCGTGCTGTTCTCGTTCTTGTTTCTCGGGGAGTCGTTGTCGCGGAAACAGTTGTGCGGAGTGGCTACGATGTTGTTCGCCGTGTTTGTTCTCAAAACTGGTGAGTTGTCCGCCCCGCCGTTGATCGCCTTTCTGATTGGCGTCGCTGGTGCAGTCTCGCTAGCCATTTGTAACGTCAGCGTACGGCATGCCGTCACGCTGGGCTTTCCACCAACGCTGATTGTGTTCGCATTCAGCCTGATGTCCTTCGCGATCGTGCCTCTCCTCCCGAGTTCACCTTGGGTTTGGCCGACTAACGTTCCAGCAATATCGGCGATAGCGGTTACTTGTGTGGCGGGAATCTCCGCGAATCTGTTGGTCACCTCGGCCAGTCGTCATCTCCATGCTGGCATCGTCAGCACGTTGACCAAGTTGTCACTCGTGTGGGCAGTACTGCTGGGGATTCTTGTCAACGGAGCGTGGCCGCGTCCTGCGGAGTGGATGGCCTATGGGCTGGCAATTGTGGCAGTGATGATGCTGCAGAACATCCGTTGGCCGGGCCGTATTTGGGTGATGACGTTGACGCTCGATGGCATGAATCTCTCGAAAGAAGAGCAACAGGTGATCGCATCTGAGTTGAAACAAGCCGTATCCGCCGCCGAAGTAATCACTTCTTGCGAGTTCAAGTTGCATGTCGACTTCGTAACGGTTGAGAGGTGCAAAGAGAATGCTTTAACCGTTTTTCGCAACTCAGACGTGCAGCAAACCGAATTAGGCAACGGAGTGTTGTTGGCGATCTTCGCAAAGCCTTCGACACTGGCAATCGTTTTCGACAAAGGAATTGCGTTTCGCTGTTCGCGGCGAGAATTGCATCAATGGTGCCAAGAGGCTTTTGCGAACGAGGCACCGTCGGGTGATTTCGCCGATCGAATTTTGCACGGTCTGCCTGCCTTGGCTGAAAAGCTCTCAGATAATTTCCCAGTCGCCATCGACGATGTGAATGAACGTGAAGACGAAGTGTCGTTTGTTATCGAGTAAAGCTAGTCGATCCCCGCCAAGAACATTTTCTCGAACTCGACTGACCAATCGGCATTTTGAACCGGATTCAGTCCTAATGCTCGTGCGATGTCCAGTCCGATCAAGCCGCCAATGCAGTCACAAGTCAACACAGGCAGCCTCCATCCGTGCGAACAGTAGCCGAAGCAAGCGATCGGCGAACTGGTACGCGGATCGACAAAGACGCCGCAATCATTCATAAAGTATCGCTTGATCAAGGAACCTGTTTTCGACAGGCAGCAGATGCCTGCGTCGTAAAACATTTCTGTGCGTGGGACATACCTTTTGATTCGGATGGTCTCTTCGTAAGCGATGTTCAATTCCGTGCTGGAAAACCGGGGGGGGTAGGCTGATTTGGCTAACGTCGCAAGGTCTTGTGCATTGGTAAAACCCAACTCAGAAATCTCACATAGAAAGGCAGACGCTTGATTTGGAGTCCAATCGCGTTGTTTAGTTCGCGAGATTTCAGGAATCTCTTCGACTCGGCTAACCATATCGTTCAGATTAAGCGGCAGTTGGGATTCCGGAGCCGATCGCAACAGAACTTCGTTCACCTTTTTCAGTCCCACCCTGTCAATGATCAAATCCGTTGCCCATCCGTCGGAGATTGAAATCATCAATTGGGCCAAGTCCAGCCATGACATATGTGTAGGACCACTGAGCGGGGCAAGAATACTTGCGCCACGATAATCAGAGTTCTGGAATACGTCGAACCGTCGATGCAAATCCGACGGACTTTCTTCCAGTTCTTCAAACAGGGCGCCCAACACCGCTAGTTTGAAGCAGGAGCCGATTGGGTATCGCCGCGATTCACCACACTCGAAGGTCTCGCCTGTGCGCAAGTCGTTCAAGTGAAAGTGGTGGCCGAAACAATACGTGTTGAAGATTGCTTCGATTCGACGAAGTGCGTTGAGATTCATAGATGTTCGCGTAAGCCAAAACCATTAGAATAAGTGATTATACACGAAGAACCCTTGCTTCGGTGGCAATCCCTTTTGAGCGCTCAGCCCCCACAATTGCCTGTGAAACTCATGATGCAAACGAACTGTAGAATTCTCGTCTTAAGCGGCGGCCCGTCCAGCGAACGCGAAGTCAGCCTTCGCAGCGGATTGGCAGTCGCCGTGGCTTGCCGTGCGCTCGGACATCAAGTGTTGGAAGCGGATATCAATCCGGAAGACTTGTCTGCACTTGATCAAGAATTCGATCTAGTTTTTCCTGTTCTGCATGGCAGCTTTGGTGAAGATGGTCAACTCCAGAGCATCTTGGAGTCCAGAGGATTACGGTTTGTGGGGTCGGACTCAAGGTCGTCGGGACTGGCCTTTGATAAAGCAGAGGCCAAGAAAATATGGTTGGTCAATGGTCTGCCTACTCCGCGTTACTTGGTATTCGACGCAATGCCAAACGTAGCTGATTTGAATACGTTTGAGCATGTCTGTTGCAAACCGACACGAGAAGGAAGTAGCGTTGGCGTCGCTTTCGCGCAGTCTTCAGTGGATGCAGTTCGAGTGGTCGAGCAACTTTTGCCGCTGCACGGCCAAGTTTTGGTTGAAGATTACATCTTGGGCCGAGAACTGACCGTTGGGATTCTTGACGGCACACCCTTGCCAATCGTTGAGATACGGCCTGGCAGCGATTTCTACGATTACGAGGCCAAGTACACTCGAAGCGACACGCAGTACGTCGTACCTGCTGAAATCGGCGTTGATGACACGCGAGATCTTCAAGCGCTGGCGATGGCAGCGTTCGATCAATTGGGCTGTGCTCACTATGGCCGGGTCGATCTGATTCTGCATCCCACACGAGGGCCCTTTGTCTTGGAAGTCAACACGATTCCGGGCTTCACCGCCACTAGCCTGCTCCCCAAAGCAGCAGCTGCCAATAAATTGTCGTTCAGTGATGTAGTGCAGAAGTTGATTGAGCTAGGGGTTCGGCAATAAGTTGAAAAAATACTAGTTTTGCGATTAAGGCAAGGATGCTGCTATGAGGCCAAAGTCAACTCACCAGTTTCCGTTCGGATCGGAAATTGGACTCGGAAATAAACAATTGTAGATAGTCTAGCGATTTCCAGGGAACATCGCCGTTTCTGCATTCCTGGATTAGTTGACGAATCGACAATCGCCATTGCGCCAATTGACGTTCCGAACCGCCAAGGTGTAATTGTGTTCGCCGAGTTGTTTCGCGCCCTGGCGGCGCGAAGTCGACGATTGACCTTTTGGCAACTTGGTATCACGACCAATATGTAGGTCTTCGCAGCGGTCTCAATTTCGGTTCTATTGCACGTCGTCATCATTTTCTGGCCAGTTACTCGACCAATCTTCCAAGCGACTGCACTAACGCCATCGTCATGGGGCTTGGTCATCGCTTTGGCGCTCGTACCAGTCACGATCATTGAACTAGTGAAGCTCGGCTACCCTCACAACAGATAATGAGGGCTTTGCATGATGAAGGAACAAAGAAGTTGGGGCAAAAAGATGAAAGCCATTTATGTTCTCTCATCGTCCGAATCGATCGACATCGGCGCGATTGCGGGATCGTACAGCGATTCCAGCGTTCTTGAAGGTGGAACCAACTCAACGCTTCACTTACTTGGCCCCGGGGGCAGCGTTCGCAGGAAATGGTTGGTAATCATTTGGAAAAGGTGACGAGTTGTGTTCTCGCCCTCGCGGATTGCATGCGTGCGATTCGGATAAGCGAACATAGAAAAGGGCTTGTTGTGCTTGATCAACTCGTTGATTAGCAACTCCGTCGTCTGGTAATGACAATTGTCATCGCCGGTGCCGTGGATCAACAGAAGTTCACCTTGGAGCTTGTCCGCAAATGTGATCGGTGAACCCAAACGGTATCCTTCCGCGTTGTCGCTTGGCAGACCCATGTATCGCTCTTGATAGATAGTGTCATAGTAAAGTTGATTAGGGACTGGAGCGACCGATATCCCGGTAACATAGATTTCAGGGTAACGAAACAGCGCGTTCAATGTCATCGATCCGCCGCCGCTCCATCCCCAAACACCAACTCGCTCGGGATCCAGATAGGGACGCTCTTTCAGCACCGACTTCACGGCTGCAGCCTGGTCGGCTGAGGCGAGAATGCCGATCTGGCGATAAATACTCTTTCGCCACTGGCGTCCACGGGGCGCGGGCGTTCCTCGATTGTCAAAGCTCATGACAACATACCCTTGTTGTGCAAGCATGTGATGCCACAACATTTGATCGCCGCCCCATTTGTCCACTACGGTTTGTCCCGCGGGTTCGCCGTAAACAAAAACGATCAGCGGATACTTCTTCGATGGATCGTGATCGGGCGGCAGAATGCACCAAGCATCCAGCTCAACTCCGTCGCCTATGTTGACTCGAAAGAAATCGCTTGGAGGCAACCGCGTGGCCTCAACCTGCGCGCGAAGTTTTGTATTGGCTTCGGCGACGAATTGCGTGGCGTGGTCGCTCAGTCGAACTACCTCAGTCAGCGGTGGTGATGTGAACTGAGACGATGTCAACAAGGCTCGCTGGCGATCAGGCGAGAGGATGTAACGATGTGTACCGGTCTTGTTCGCGGGTGTCACGCGTTGCAATAAGCTGCCGTCGAAATGCACGCGATACAGATACAACTGAGTGGCGTTTGTCGGCGAGGCGTAGAAATAGATCCACTGAGCGACATCATCAATGCCGAGTATTTCCACCATATCAAAATCACCCTTCGTCACAGGCTTGATCGCTTTTCCATCAATGGAAGCCAGATAAATATGTCGCCATCCATCTCGTTCGCTCAACCATGCGAATTGCGACCGATCAGGCAGCCAGTGAAGGGTATCTTGAACATCGATCCAGGCATCATCTTTTTCTGTCAGTACAACATCGGCTCGTGGTTTGGTCACGTCTGCGAGATAAACAACGAGCTGGTTTTGAAGTCGATTGAGCTGCTGGATGATCAAACTTTTTTCATCGACCCACTCCATGCGCGGCAAGTAGTTATCTCGTTCGTCGCCAGGAATCGGCATCCAGGTAGTTTTACGACTGGCAAGGTCAATCACGCCGATTCGCGCGGCGGGGTTGATCGTGCCGACTTTGGGATACGGAATGTGCTGGATCTTGGGATATAGCGTGGAGGTGTTATCGACTAAAGGAAAGGACTCAATCCCAGATGCATCGATTTCCCAATACGCAATTCGTTTGCCATCGGGGCTAAAACGAAAGCCGTCTCGGATCGAAAACTCTTCTTCGTATGCCCAGTCGAAAGTGCCATTGATCTTGGTCGGTGTTCCGGTATTGGTCAGTCGATTGATGGAACCATCCGTACAGTCCTGGATGTAGATGTCGTTTTGGTACACATAAGCGACTTGCTTGGCATCTGGAGAAAACTTGGCGAACATCAGAGAAGACGCAGACACATCACCGCCAACTTGCTTGAGTGACTTCGAAGCCATATCAAGAACCCAATAGTCACCGCGAGTGTTAAGACGCCAAACACGCACGGTGTTCGTAAAGATCAGCAGTTGGCTTTTGTCTTGCGACCATTGGTACGAATCAACTCCAAGCGGCTTTTCGGCACCTGCAGGCGTTAGCATCTCGCTGGACACCAAAACCTGTTCAACCGCGGGATCGTTGAGATCGATACGAATGATCGACGTGTCGCCTGTGTCTGCATCTCGCTTGACGCGTTCAAACCCTTGGCTGTCGCTCTGCCATTGCCCTACGAACGTCTCCCCATGAAAGCCCTTGCTGTGGAATATAGAATCGACCGAGAGCAAAGAGGCTTGCCGCGGCGGGCTATCTTGACCTTGAGTCCCATCCGCAAATAGCATCATGTGCAGAATGGTCACAATTCCGTACGTGACGACAAAACGAACTGGCAACAGGTTCATCGATTAGATCCGGAGCAATGAGGTTGTGGACGATTCTGTTCGCAACTCAGCGATTCGAAGACTTGACTTCCGGTTGCCAGGATAGTGAAACTTCACGTAGTTATCCATACTACGGGAGCTGGGTCGAGTGCGATGAGTGATTGAGCGAGCCCCCCAGCAGACGCTCGACTGGACTGTCAGGAGTTGGCACTTGATAGTCGATGGCGACGTCCATTGTGCGCTTTTTGACAAGAAGCGATTTCAGTCGTGCAAGTCAAAACCTATTCGGCGAGATATCATGGTGCACATTGGAGCAGCACGCGCACTGGAAAAGGAAGCCGAAATGGGTTTGGGTACGGTGCAATTCAAGCAGTTGCCAATCATAAACTGAGATGGTCGGAGAAACACCCCATGACGAAATTACCGCCGGCTTTGAACACCGCCACTACGGTACCGAGACTGATTGACGTCGTGGCTGGTTGGATGCTGGTTCCGGCGCTCACATTAGTGCTGGCCGCCGGGCATCTCTACTTTACAAGCCGCGATGGAACAGCGGTCGTAAAGAATAACGAGAGCCCAGAGGTCATCGCGGTGAAGTCAGTTGAAGAAGTCAACGATGCTTCGCCCGTCGCCGACGATGATCAATTGGTCGTGCGCAGTTGGAATAAACTCTGCTGTTTCCAAGATGATACGGCCGCCAAGCCAGATACTACAAGTCAGAGACTTAAGGCGCGTCCAACATCTCCCCTTTCCATCAAGCAAGTCAACCTTGAGGATGCGAGCGAAACATCGGCCAACGCGAGTGTAGGAGACTTGGATGGCGATGGAGATCTGGATGTCGTCTTAGCCAAAGGTAGGCATTGGCCACTTCATAATCGAATTCTCCTAAACGATGGCCGAGGAAATTTCCAAGCTAAAAACCTGGGTAGTCAGCCAGATCGCAGCTATACCGCCGCATTGGGCGACATCGACAAGGATGGCGACTTGGATATTGTCGTTAGCAACGACAAGCCCGACGCGAAAATGACCTACAAGAACGACGGCAAAGGAAACTTTGCTTTGGCCAGCTCTTGGGGAGATCGCTCCTGGAACACTCGCAACATCACGCTGGTCGATATGGACCGCGACAATTCGCTCGATCTTGTAGTCGCCAATAGAAAGAGCCCTAGCTATATCATTCTCAATGACGGCCAGGGCAATTTCGCGAAGCCTAAGTGGATCGTCATCCCATCGGAATCATCAACGACAATCGTACCGGCAGACTTCGATCGAGATGGCTTCGTCGATCTCGCGGTTCCGCATCGAGACGGAGGGGCGAGCCGAATTCTGTTCAGCGATGACAAGTTGAGTTTTCAACGCACGACAACTTTTGGGCCAGCCGTCTCTTCCACGCGAGCCTGCGCGGCCGGCGATCTGAACAGCGATGGAGCCATCGACTTGATCGTGGGCGATGATCGACTGGGCACCTCTGTTTGGTTCAATGATGGCCAGGGCAATTTTCAAAAGACGATCGCTATCGGAGAGCCCAAACTGGTTGCCTATTCGATCGCCACTGGACTGATGAACCAAGATGACCGGCTAGATGTGATCATCGGTTACTCCGGCGGGGGAAGTCGAGTCTTCTTGAATGATGGAACGGGGACCAAGTTTCAGGAGCTTTCGTTTGGCGATGAGAAAGGTGCCGTTTATGGAATCGCTCTTGGTGATCTCAATGGTGACCATTCCAACGACATTGTTCAGGCGCGCAGCGATGCCCCCAACGCGGTGTTCTTTTGTTCGAAGTCCACGCCGGAAGAAGTAGAACGCGAGACTCGAGACATTTCGGGTTGGCAAGTTCACATCGCTAAGAAGCTCCTTGAGACCGAGGCTGATGATACAGCTAAGGCGCTGGCCGGTTTGAAAAAGATGTTGGACGAAATTGTTCGGGATGTGCCGGCTGCCGCAGTCGCGGAGATGAAAAAAGTTCCGCTCTACTTTTCTCCGTCCTATAAGCCAGGTCGAAGCGGAGCCGAATTTCATCCCGGTGCGGGCTGGTTGCGCGACAACGGTCGCGACCCTGTGATGGCGCAAGGTGTGGAGTTTTCAGGAGTTGATGATTTCGAAGCTGAGATGCGCAGAATGCCGAACTTTGCGCTGCATGAATTGGCGCATGCGTTTCATTTTCGATCGCTACCCAATGGCTTTGACAATACGGAAATCCAAGCGGCGTATCGGCGAGCTGAAAAAGGTGGGCTGTATGATCGCGTCGAGCGTACCTTGGGTAACGGCAAACCCAATACGTTCGAACGAGCTTATGCAATGACCAACGCGATGGAGTACTTCGCGGAAGCGTCCGAAGCCTACTTCTTTCGCAATGACTTCTTTCCCTTCACCCGCGAGGAACTTCTCAGGCATGACCCTGAGATGCATGCCTTGCTAGAGAAGCTTTGGGGCGTGCCTTCAGGCCTGCGGTGACTGGTCGTCAACGCGTGCTATTGTCTTGGGCTGGTCTCTGAGTGAGACGCTCAGGCACTGCACCGCAGGCATTGACAAGGGGGAGTGGGGCTAGCAACGACAGCGATGCCGAACCCGATGGGGTCATGGCTTGTTGTGGTGACCTGCCAACGCTTGCAACTCTCGCCGCGGTATTGATCTTGAGGGAATACTCGCCAGCACTGATCCCACTTCCGATGGCTCTGGCTAGATCCGCCACTCTGATTTCAGGATTGGCCTGATGTTCTTCGTTTCGAAACAGTCGAACAATACACTTGTTCGAGGGCGGTGAGGATGCTCGAAGCGAATCTGCGACTGCCCTCGAAATGAAGAGTTGCGAAAGCGATACGTCCACTCGGTCACGCGTTGTGACTGACTGGAGATCTCGGTTTAAAATCATTCAAAGGAGAACACAATGGACAACAACACATCAAACTCACACGACGGTAAGTTTGTAAGCGTATCAGGCGACAAACTCGTTTCGAATTGCAACGATGGAAACCAGCATCACCACACTTTAGCAAAGGACGCGAAAGTAACCTGCGATGGCAAAGTTAGTAAGCTTGCGGATTTAAAAGCTGGCACACCCATACGACTGACGACTTGCCAGGACGATCGCAATATGGTCACTGCTATCGAGTACGGAAAAACCGCGATGGCCGCCACGCACTAGAAAGCCGATCGTGTGATACGCACTGTTGCAGAGCAAGTAATAGCACGCGAAGCGCATCGATTGTCGCCTTGGAGCGAGTTCGAAATATAGAGGACTGCCAAACACAGAGGCGCGGAGGATACAGATATTGATCGTGATCAGAACTTTGTGCTCTCTGTGACTCTGGGTTTCAGTAACCGCATATCCCAAGTGCCTCGCGTACGAACTACGGAAATGCGATGTGGTGGTGGAGAAGCCACTGGCCAGTGCCAGTGGTGCGGAGAGCCATCGATCGCTATTAGGTGTTTTCGAGTAAGAACTGTACTGCTTGGCGATTTAGTTCGGCTGCATTTCTAAGTTGCAGTTTCCGTTTGATGTTCTCGCGATGCGTGTCAATCGTATGTGTACTCAACAAAAGCTCGCTGGCAATTGCTCCGCTTGTCTTTCCGTTACCAATCATGCGGAAGACTTCCAGCGTAGCTGTCCAAACTGTGAAAACTGATCTTGGAGGGATTGGTGGGTTGGGTCAATAATGGGGCATGGACATTGAACAACTCAAAACGGATGTTGCGGCTGGCAAGCTTTCTGTGGACAAGCTACTGGTCGTTATTGTAG
>JBGSOM010000113.1:0-58745 GCA_041739135.1 Pirellulaceae bacterium | reverse complement strand
GTTTTACAAACAAATGAACTCGCCAAGGCGTGAACTCCGTCGCAAAAGGCTCTCGAAACTCCATTGCCCCACTTTGGGACTTGATTATTCGAGACACTCAGCAATCATTGGTCCACGTCAGTCGACATTCGATTGCCCTGCGCTGTAATGGTCGACGTCTGCCGGATTTGTTGTGGGTACAAAAATCGGCAGCCATCGGCTCAAGCTGAATGGTTCAATGTCCAACTGCGCCGTTTGGAGCGATTGCAATCGGGCGGTTGCAGGCTCTTCTAAAACGGCGCGTCGGTACTCAGTCGAGCATTTTCAGCGTTCGTATACACAGTCTGTATAGTTCGCTGTTGAACACGATGAGGTGGGTTGCATTTAGGTAAACGACGAGTTGCATTAATTAATGAATATACAATCGTTAAAACTGACAACTCCCGATCCAATCTGAATCGAGTAGCATCCTTTTGCGAAGTTTAATACGGCATACCACACAATGATATTCCTGAAGTCTAAATGGATTTCCTCCGCCAAACCCTCAAACGATGACCTACTGTTGCCAGGATGCTCTTTCCTCAGTCAGGTGCAGTAATATGCTTGGTGAAAACCTCAGTCCGTCAGTCGACGCCTTTCGAACCCGTGTTCAGCTAACGCCCGAAGCGACGAATGCGAACGTGCGAGCTGCCCATCGTTCGGTTCCCTCGAATGTTCTGCTGATTATTCGTCCAAGCAATAGTAGCCAGCGCAAAGAGACTCCGATGCGCGGCTATTGCAAGAATCTGTCGCAATCCGGATGTGGTGTCATCACCGATTGTCCCCCACGCGTAGGCGACTTGTATCGATTCGAATTGCCATCCGATGTCACGCATCCCATCCACGGTTGCCATGCGCGCTGCGTTCGCTGCCACTTGCTTGATGAAGATGCGTTCGAGGTCGGTTTTAGCTTCTTGTCGCCAGTCGATTTACAACGCAGTGAATCGCCGATGAGCAACGTTGCTGATGTAACCGACCCACTGAATTAACGACCCGAGCAAGTCATCATGTCGCCCACCCAAACCAATCCCGTACTTCCGAATCTACGAACTCAGCCAGCAAACGCACCTGTGGTCGGATCGCGTCGCGTGCAAAGCGCAGTCATTGCTGACTTGCGTTCGAAGTTCACGGAACTCGCAGCGCAGAATCCGCGTCCGTCTGCTTTTATCCACGCAGCCTTACGAGCGATCGCTAATCATCATCGGCATCTCGGATTTACGTTGAACGGTCGCTTCGCAGCCGAAACGCTCAGCGATTTCGCCTGCGTGGGCACGCTCACGGCGGATCAGCAACTGCAACTGCGCCAACTGAGCAATCAAGCTGCGCTAGCTGGTCACACTGAGTCGAGCATGCGAGTCACTGGTCCCTATCTGCTCGGCGAAAATCGTACCTTTCTAGTCACAATACCGTTGGCCAGCGCCGACTGCGAAGAACTCGTCGCGTCAGTTTGTTTCGCCATCAACCCGCGCAACGATTCTGACGTGCAGTTGCGGGCCTTTGAGCTCCAATCTTCTCTGCTACTCGCACTTCAATCGATTCCCAAAACGAACAAACCCGTCGAACAAACTGAGCTTCATCAGAACTTGCAGATGGCGGCGCGAGTTAGCCGATACAGTGACACACGTGAGTTTGCGTTCGCGCTGGTGAACAGTCTGGCCGCTCGATTCAATTGCGAACAAGTCGCAATGGGCATCGTTCGCGCTGAACACATCGCTGTTTGGGCAGTTTCGGGCACAGACACTTTCAAACCGAGCAGTCCGGGGATCGTTGATATACAACAAGCCATGGAAGAAGCTCGAGACGCTGGAAAGTCGCTCGTGTTTCAACCCGAAGGCCAATCCGCAAAACTGAAGTCGATGCCAATCCACACACGCTGGGGCACCAGTTGCCAGAGCGCCGTGTGTTCCATTCCACTCGCTGCTGGCGAGAACTGCATCGCCGTTCTGTCGCTGCGCAGGAATCGCCGCAGTGGTTTTTCTGAAGCAGACATCGCGGAAATCGAGAAGATTGTAAAACCGTTTGGTGCCGCTATCGAATTGTCACTGCGCGGCGATCGTTCTCTGCGAACTCATTTGCAGGATGCGTCAAAGAAAACCGTCGAAGTGCTCCGCAACCCCAAAACGCCAGTTGGACGGGTAGCACGCAATGTGGCCGTCGCCCTTGTGGTGGTCCTGATCTTTGGTTGGTTCCCTTACACTCCGATGACTCCCTGCGTGCTAGTGCCCAGCAACTTAACGCAAACGCTGGCGGCCTTCGATATGCAACTGCGCGAAGTCAGTGTTCGCTCGGGCGATCGTGTTCAGCGGGGGCAAGTTCTAGCGAGATTTGACACTCGTCAGCTTGAACTCGAACGCGCAGGATTGCTTTCGCAACTTGAACAATCCGAAGTTGATGTTCGCAAGGCGCTCGTCCAAAGCGATGCTGCATCCGCTTCACTCGCTAAAGCCAACTCGCAAGTCTTCGCGACTCAGTTGGCTGCGATCGAAAAGAAAATAGAACAATGCATCGTCACGGCGCCTGAAGATGGAATGGTCATGGATGCTGAATTGAACCGGAAAATCGGACAGGTCTTTCCGCAAGGCAGTTCGATCTTGTCCTTCGCACCGCTAGACCAATGGCAATTGGAAATTCGTGTTCCTGACAGCCAAGCTCGACACTTTGCACAGGACCAACGCGGCTCGTTTGCTCCGGCTTCGAACCCTGGACGCAAATTGAAGTACAAGATCAGCAGCATATCCGGTTCGGCCGAGTTGATCGATGGCAAGAACGTCTTCGTGGCGACTGCAGAAGTGAATGGCGATGCCGATTTCTTCCGTCAGGGGATGGAAGGCGTAGCTCGTACAAACGTTGGATGGAAACCGATTCCATGGATTCTATTGCATCGTATCGTTGAATACGGTCGGGCAGGATTCTGGATGTAATGAGCATCAAAGACGTGAGTACAGATTCTAAAAACGCCGACCCATTTATCAGCTATCGCAACCAGCGAATCGGTCTGCGCAGCGACTTGCAGATTTCGCGGCAGTTGACCAAGGGTTCGCCTGCTTATGTGATCTATGATCCCGTTTCGTTCCAGTCGCACCGCTTGAGCTTAACGGACTATCGAGTCGCTGCATGCTTAGAAGAATCGCGGACGCTTGACCAAGCATTTCGTCTTTCTTTGGCAGAAGGCTTTTTGGTTGAAGAAGACGAAGCGGACTTTTTCCAGTTCGTTAGTCGATTGGAATCGCTCGGTCTGCTCACCAGCTCAAATCACGATAGCAAGGCGCTCTTCAATCGCTTCAAGCAGAAAACCGCGGACGCGCGAAAAGCCAAGTGGCTCGGCTTCCTCTTCCTTACAATCCCACTTTCAAATCCCGACAAATTCCTTGACCGCACGGTAAATCGATTTCGGTTCCTGTTCAGCTCTACGGCGCTGCTTGTATGGATCGTGCTTGGTTGCTTCGCGGTAGCACTTGTAATCAACAAATGGTCGGCGTTCATCGAGCCGCTCAACGGTTTGCTCGCGGTAAAAAACCTGATATTCATGTCGATCGCTTTCGTCGCGCTCAAGGTGTGGCATGAGCTTGGTCACGGTTACGCCTGTAAACACTTTGGAGGTCGCATCCCGGAAATGGGATGCAAGCTCATGGCTGGCGTACCGTTGGCTTACGTCGACGCATCGAGCGCATGGAGCTTTCCTAAGCGTCGTCATCGCATCATCGTGATGTTGGGCGGGATGTACTTCGAGACAATCGTTGCGATTCCAGCAGCTCTGTTGTGGGCGTTCACTCCCGATTCATTGATCGGCGCATGTGCCTATCAGTTGATTTTCATGGCAGGCGTCGCAACTGTATTTTTCAATGCGAATCCCCTGATGAAGTATGACGGATACTTCATTCTCAGCGACTTGCTCAGTATCCCGAACTTGCGCTCCCGCGCATCGCGCGAGTCCATGAACCTTCTCAAGCGATACTGCTTGGGTTTAAGTTTAGAACCGCGAGCGGTGGATTCAAAGGAACGCACGATATTGATTACTTATGGAGTGCTTTCAACCGCGTACACGACGATGTTGATGATCTCGATACCGCTGATGCTCGCCAGCCGATTTCAAGTTCTCGGTCTGCTTGTTGGTGCGTGCCAATTGACCGCTTCGTTCTACATGATCCCGCGCAAGTTGCACAAATATTTACTGCATGCGCCAGAGACGGAACCCGTTCGCGCTCGCGCCCGCAAAGTCGCTTATGGTTTGGCAATCGGCGTACCGCTCGTGCTTCTGATCTTTCCAGTTCCAACAGGTATGATGATCGAAGGTGTGGTTTCGGCGGAGAAGTTAACCGTTTTGCGCGCTACAACTCCGGGGATCATCCGCTCTGTAGATTGCGAACCTCGCACCGCTGTCAACGCGAATCAAACGTTGCTCACTATCCACAATCTCGACTTAGATGTTGCATCGCAAACGGGCGCGATCGCGGCAGAAGCCGCAAAGCGGAGCGCGCATTTTGTCAGCCGCTTGGACATAACCGAAGCTGCCAAGCTGAAAGCGTCAGCGATCGAGCGTGAGGTCACGGCCGCTTATGCGCAATCGGCCAACGCAGAGCTAACGGTACGCGCTCCGCACGCTGGACGTGTCAGCTACATCGTGCCTCGGCGCGCCGTTGGAACGTACGTTTTCAGCGGCGATCCAGTCGCGGAACTTGTATCGGGGCAGACGATCGTTCGCGCATGGTTGGACGAAGCAGAGCTGCAGGCGGCTGATTTGCGAGTCGGATCGAAAGTGAATGTACGAACCGCCGACCGCGCTGCTTCCAATCTTGTTGGCACAATCCGTTCCGTCGCACCTGCAAGCGCTGCGGAGTTCGAAGACCTTGCGCTAACAACCAGCGGCGAAGGGAACATCCTGATTCACCCCGTCACCGGCGAGACCACGAAGCCGTTGTTTCAGTTGCAGATCAGCGTGCCGAGTCTCGGCGTCGAGCAGACTCAACAAGAATCGCGTGCGTTCGTTCTAGTCGGCCGCAAATATGAGTCGATTGGAAACTGGATAGTTCGAAACACTCACAAGTTTATCACCAGCACGCTCACCAATTAATATTCGATGGCTGAGGTTATCATGCATACGCTCAACTCCGCAAACTTCCCAACCCGTAGTTTCGCAAGTATCGGATTCGTTTTCATTTGTGCCACATCAGTAGCGCAGGCGGCGGATGGTGAGCCAACCAAGACGTCTTCGGCGGTCGCGACAGCGGCTGGTGATGTATTTTTGCAAGGCATCGCAAAAGCCAAGTTCGACGCTTCACTGCGCATGACTGAACAAGGTACGATCACGGCGATTCATGTCAAAGAAGGCGATTGGGTCAAGGCCGGCGCGCCGCTGGTAACGATTGATGATAGCGCTGCTCAAGCCGCGGTCAGGGTGGCTCGCGCGACCGCCGAAGCTCACGGCGCAATCGATCAAGCGCGACTAGCGATGGAGCAAGCTCATACGTTGCTCTCTCGCACTCGCATCGCGTTTCACGCAAACGCTTCGAATGAATTTGAAGTTAATGCGAAAGAAAATCAGTTTGAACAAGCCGCCGCCACGCACCAACTGCGGCTGGAAGAACAGCAGCAAGCGATCGCTCAACGGGCACTCGCCGAAGAACAACTTCGCAAGCGAACGCTGCACGCTCCTTTCGATGGCCAAGTGATCCAGATTCACACTGGACTCGGCAATACAATCGATCCTACCCAACCCGCAGTGCATGTCGCACAGCTTGATCAACTAGAAATTGAAATGCATCTACCGATTTCGTTCTTTGGAACCATTGCGGTTGGCGAAGTACGTGAACTCCGAGCCGCAGCGCCTGTGAATTCCTTGATCAGCGCCGCAGTCACCTATGTTGCGCCCGTTGTCGAACCGACCAGTTCCACTTTTCGAGTCGTGTTTGCAATCGACAACTCTTCACTCAAGCTACCTGCCGGATTCGAAGTTTGGTTTCAACAGAATTGATGCTGTTTCATATTGATGCGTAGCAATTTAAAGCGCAGCTAAGTTACACTCGAAAGAATGCGAATCGCATTTCGCATTAACTCTTGTGAAGGAAACTTGGTTATGCCTGTATCAACTGTGCAACTTCAATCGCTCGTCGGCGGAAGATGGATTTCTGGAGATGGTGATCCGTTCGAACGTCAATCACCGGTCCGGAATGAAGTTGTTAGCCGCGGCAATGCATCTAGCCCGCAACAAGTCGATGCAGCCATCGCGGCCGCTGCGGCAGCGTTTCCTAGTTGGGCGGAGTCGTCGTTAGATGATCGTTTTGCTGTTGCTCGCCGCTTTGCAGATTACGTAACTCAGAAAAAAGAAGACCTAGCGCGATTGATTTCGCGTGAAGTTGGCAAGCCATTGTGGGAATCTCGCACCGAAGTTGCAGCCGTGGTCGGTAAAGTGACCAATTCAATCGAAGCGATTCTCAAACGTCGTTGGACCACAACAGAACAAATCGGTGCCTACGTAGCAGTTACGCGTTATAGGCCACACGGAGTTATGCTGGTCCTCGGACCGTTTAATTTGCCCGCTCATCTGCCGGGTGCGCACATAGTTCCCGCTCTACTCGCCGGTAACTGTGTGGTCTTCAAGCCGAGTGAATTGACCCCAGCCGTTGGACAATGGCTCGCTGAAGCATGGTGCGCCGCCGGATTGCCCGCTGGAGTTTTTAACTTGATACACGGCGCGGCTCCAGTGGCAATTCACGCAGTCGAAAATTCGCAGGTCGCAGGAGTGCTCTTCACCGGCAGTCAGCGCGCCGGAGTGAGTTTACATCGTGCACTAGCTGGTCAGCCGCAAAAAGTTCTCGCGCTGGAACTTGGCGGCAACAACCCGCTTGTCGTGCACCGTTGCTCTGACCTGCATCGTGCTGCCATCACCGTAGTCAACTCAGCATTCATTACTTCGGGACAGCGTTGCACGTGCGCGCGACGATTGATCGTCGTTGGCAAGCCGACTTATGAAGCGTTGCTCGACAAACTCAAGTCGCTCATTCCACTTATTCGAGTTGGCGATCCTTTCGCCGAAACGCAACCCTTCATGGGTTCGCTGATTCATAAAAATGCGGCTCAAAATATGCTTAATGCACAAGCGAAGCTTGTTGCCGATGGCGCCGAGGCCGTCGTTGAAATGCGACAAGTCGAAGATCTTCCATCCACGCTCAGCCCCGGGTTGTTAGTTGCGGATTCGAGTTTACTGGACGATTGCGAACACTTCGGGCCGCTGCTTACAGCGCACGTTGCAACAGATCTCGACGAAGCCATCAAGCTTGCCAACGCTACCCAGTTCGGGTTATCCGCCGGTTTTCTTGGTGACCACGTCGAAGACTTCCATTACTTCCTTCATCGCATTCGCGCAGGCATCGTGAATTGGAATCGGCAGACTACGGGTGCTAGCGGGAAGTTGCCATTTGGCGGTATCGGCCAAAGCGGCAATCATAATCCCAGCGGCTTCTTCGCAGCCGACTATTGCTCGTACCCGATCGCTTCACTTGAAAGCCACGATCTCGCCGAAGCCAACACCGCTACTCCTGGACTGGAACAGCTTGCTCCTGATGCTTGATCAACGCCATTTCTCAATAAGCAAAAGATGAGGGGCGTAAAAATGAATTCCGCTTGCTTGTCTCGTACGCCGCGCGCAAGCACAAAACATCTTTCTGCCCTACATTTTCCTGCCAGTCCGTGAGGATTTTTACGTCGACCACTGTTTTCGATTGGACAAAAAGATGAGGGGCAGAAAGATGGAGTTTGCTTAGCGGATAGTGGTGAAGGTAATTCGGTTGAATTCAAAGTTTGCCCAAAGAATGGCGGTTAGCGGGGTGTGCTGAATCAAGCGAGAGGCGTGAGAGATGAACTTCGAATTCTGTTTTGGAAACGCGGTTATTTTGAAGGCAACATTGGGTGCAGCCAACCGCATCGGTTGAGTTGCAATTGTTCCTTTCATCCCATACACCGGTACCCTTGTGGGCCCGAGATGCTCGATGCGAAGCAGATGCATGAGCGCCTCTTCGTAGAGTGTTACCATCAATCCGCAGCCCCAATCGCGACTCAACGCAACCAAGCTCTCTTGAAAGGCGCATGCCCCGAATTCGTGCGAATCCCATTCAACCTCCTGGATCTGAGGATCGCGAAGTTCGCCGAGGCTCGCGTGGCAATTCACAAACTCGTGCTGCACTTTCTCGCTACGCAAGTTCACTAATTTGGCATGCGACAACCCAAGCAGCTTCAAATACTGAATGCACTGAGCTCGATGTTTGGCATTAAGGGCCTCCACCGTCTTGAACTCGAACAATCCGCCACTACCGATGATCGCATCCGCGAAGAGTGTTTTCTTGAAACAGTCGTGCACAAGATCGATCGCAACTTCCAGTCGAACGTCGGGCAGTCTGGCAGCCAGTTCCTGTTTATAAACTTGCTCACCAAAGAAGCGACCGAATTCGTTGTGGATCGCAAATACCTGCTCCATCACATGGAAAGAGATCGCGTTGAATTCTTCTTGTGAAAGCTGGCTGACCTGCATAGATGGAAAAATTGGCACAAGCGGAATTCCTACTTGAGCTCATTCGAGTGACAAATGGTATCGTCACTAGCTTAACAGCCCGGTATCGCAATTGGCAAAAAGATGAGGGGCAGGAAGATGAGATCGCATAAGGCTGGCGCGGGCGCCTTTATGCACGACATGTTTCTGCCACCCGGCGAGAGAGTTCTGCGATACCTACAACGGGCTTCGATTAGAAGGAATGAACATTTTTCGCTACGTTGGGGATCACCGGGTACGAGAAATCACGGCAGCGAGTAAACTATAGACTCTGTTAGAAATGAGCTAGAAACACAGGAAAAGCGATGTTGACGCGAGCACAATCGGATACTGAAGGTCTTCTGCGCGAGTTGATGGAACAGCGAATTTTGTTGCTGGATGGGTCGATGGGGGCGCTGATCTTCCAGAAAAAAGTGTCCGAAGCGGCGATTCGCGGCGAGCGTTTCAAGAATCATCCAGCAGATTTGTCGAAGCAGACCGACCTACTGGTGCTGACGCAACCGGACATTATTCGCAGCATTCACGCGGAGTACCTGAACGCGGGCTCGGACATTATCGAAACGAACACGTTCAACGCCAGCTTGATCGGCATGGCCGAAGCGAAGCTGTCGGACATCGCTTACGAGATCTCGAAAGTCGGCGCGGAAGTGGCGCGTTCGGCGGTCGAGGATTGCGTCAAACGGGATCCATCGAAACATCGTTTCGTGGCGGGCAGCATCGGGCCCACCGCAGTTCAGTTGTCGATGAATGCCAAAGGCGATCCCGCAACTCGTCCGTATTCCTTTGAGCAGATGGTGGCCAGCTATGAAGTGAACGTAGAAGGCTTGCTTGACGGCGGAGTCGATTTGCTGCTGCCTGAAACGTCGTTCGATACATTGAATTTCAAGTCATGCTTGTTAGCAATCGAGAACGTCTTTGCGCGGCGCGGCATGCGAGTGCCGGTCATGTTGTCGGCAACTGTCTTCGAAGGTGGCGTGACGTTAACAGGACAGCAACTGGAAGCGTTCTGGGTTGCAGTCTCCCACTTCCCGATGCTCAGCATTGGATTGAATTGCGGACTTGGCGGAGATCGGATGCGGCCGTATCTCGAGCGGCTGGCGACGGTCTCCGATGCACACATTAGTTGCTACCCGAATGCGGGCTTGCCGAACGAGTTGGGCGAATTCGATGAAACGCCAGCAAAGATGGCGAGTTTCGTTCGCGACTTTGCGAAGCAGGGTTGGGTTAACATCGTTGGCGGTTGCTGCGGTAGCACTCCGGCTCACATTAAGGCGATCGGCGAAGCGGTTTCAGACGTCGCACCGCGCGGACGCAAGCTGCGAAACCGAATGTCGCAATTCGCTGGCAACGAACCGCTCGTGTTTCGAAAAGACAATCCGTTTGTCATGGTCGGTGAACGTACCAACGTGACTGGTTCACGCAAGTTTGCGAGGCTAATCAAAGAAGGCAAATTTGAAGATGCCATTCGAGTTGCACGCGCTCAAGTCGAGGGTGGCGCGAATGTGATCGATGTCAACATGGATGAAGGGATGCTTGATGGCGCTGCGGCGATGAGCACCTTCTTGAACTTAATTTCTCACGAAGCCGACATCGCTAAAGTTCCGCTGATGATCGATAGCTCCAAGTGGGAGATTCTCGAAGTTGGTCTGCGGCACTCGCCAGGCAAGCCGATCGTAAATTCGATCAGCTTGAAAGAAGGCGAAGAAGAATTCCTGCGAAAAGCAAAATTCATTCAGCAGCACGGAGCGGCTGCGGTCGTGATGGCTTTTGATGAGCAAGGACAAGCGGCTGATTACGAGAACAAAGTTCGGATCTGCAAGCGAGCTTATAAACTGCTGACCGAAAGTGGTTTCCCAGCAGAAGATATCATTTTCGACCCGAACATTTTGACCGTTGGGACTGGATTGCCTGAACATGCGAACTACGCAGTCGACTACATCGAAGCGGTTCGCACGATCAAGACAGAATGCCCTGGAGCGCGCACTAGCGGTGGTGTGAGCAACGTGTCGTTTTCATTCCGCGGCAACGATACCGTCCGCGAATCGATGAACGCAGTGTTCCTGTATCACGCCATCGCGGCTGGACTCGACATGGGTATCGTCAATCCAGAGATGCTGGAAGTGTACGATGAAATTGAACCTGAGTTGCGTGAGCGCGTTGAAGACGTATTGCTGAATCGTCGGCCCGACGCCACGGAGCGTTTGATCGAGTATTCCGAGACGGTCAAGGCGAAGGACAAGGGGCCGGTCAAAGTTGACGCTTGGCGTGAAGGCACAGTTGAAGAGCGACTGCGCCACGCGTTGCTCAAAGGTATCAGCGACTACATCGATGTCGATACCGAAGAGGCTCGATTGAAACTTGGTCGGCCGTTGAAAGTCATCGAAGGTCCGTTGATGGACGCGATGAACCTGATCGGTGATTTGTTCGGTCAAGGCAAAATGTTCTTACCGCAAGTCGTCAAGTCGGCTGCGGTGATGAAGAAGAGCGTGGCTTATCTGACGCCGTTCATGGAAGCCGAAAAGGCTGCGGCGGGAAAAACCGGCGGTCACACCAGCCGCGGTAAAGTCCTACTTGCCACAGTTAAAGGCGACGTGCACGATATCGGCAAGAATATTGTTGGTACCGTTTTGCAATGCAACGATTTCGAAGTTGTTGACCTCGGCGTTCTCGTCCCTTGCGAACGAATCTTGGCGGAAGCGAAGAAGTGCGGCGCGCAAGTGATTGGTTTGTCGGGCTTGATCACTCCTTCACTGGATGAGATGGTCCACGTTGCGAAAGAGATGCAACGCGAAGGCTTCGATATTCCTCTGTTGATCGGTGGCGCGACGACTAGCGCAAAACACACTGCAGTAAAGATCGCTCAGCACTACAACCACGAAGTCGTCCATGTGCTCGACGCATCGCGTAGTGTGCCAGTGGTCGAGCGTTTGGTGAATCCCGATTCGCGAGCAGCTTATGCTGCTGAGAACAAAGCGAAGCAAGATGCCGAGCGGGCTAGTTTCGCGGGTCGTCGCGATCGTAAGCTCGTTGACTTCAGCGAAGCGAAGGCTCGTAAGCTGTCCATCGATTGGACGAGCTACACCGCGCCCAAGCCCTCGTTCCTAGGAGCTCGCGATATTGCGGTGACCGTGGCTGACCTGCGTCCTTACATCGACTGGTCGCCGTTCTTCATGACTTGGGAGTTGAAGGGAAAGTTCCCGAAGATTTTCAAAGATGAAACGGTCGGCGAGATCGCTAAGGAACTGTACGATGACGCGCAAGTGGTGCTCGATCAGTTCGAGAAGGACCCGAGTATCGTGATTCGCGGTGTGTATGGTTTCTATCCAGCACAGAGCCTCGGCGATTCGATCGTGCTATTCAAAGACGACTCGCGGAGTGAAGAGTTACTGCGATTCGAAATGCTCCGACAACAGTGGGAGCGAGTGGATCAGAAGGCGTTCCGAAGTTTGGCTGACTATGTTGATCCGACTGGCCAGCCGGACTACATCGGTGCGTTCGCAGTGACAGCTGGTCACGGCGTGGATGAAATTGCGAAAAGGTTGCGAGGGGAGATGGAAGACGGCAAAGCGATTCTGGTGCAAGCGTGCGCGGATCGATTGGCGGAAGCGTTTGCGGAAATGCTGCATGAGCGAGTTCGCAAGGAATGGGGCATTGCTGAGTCGCTGACCAAGGAAGATTTGATTGAGGAGAAGTATCGCGGCATACGACCTGCCGCGGGTTATCCTTCGTGCCCTGATCACACCGAGAAGGAGACTCTGTGGAAGTTGCTGGACGCGGAGACGCGCGCGGGTATTTCGTTGACGGAGAGTTTTGCGATGTGGCCGGCTGCGTCAGTTAGCGGTTTGTATTTCTCGCATCCTGAAGCACGCTACTTCGCTGTCGACATGATCACTCGCGATCAAGTCGAAGACTATGCAAAGCGGAAAGGCTGGCCTGTATCGACTGCGGAACGTTGGCTTGCGCCGAACCTTGGCTACGATGCGTAGCCTGAAGAACAGCGTTGTTTGGAACCGCCGCTCGCGAACGACACGTTGCTAGAGCAAGTTGTGATATTCGGAGACTATAAACGTTCCTGCGTTATTCGCTAAAATGAAGCTGCTTGAATCGGCGCTACGCTGATTATGAATTGATTCAAGCCGGCACAGATAGCATTTAACGGCGGATTTCATGGTTGAAGCGGCTCGATTCACGTTGACGGAACTGATCGAAGTGGGGCCCGTGTGCAGCCGCTATCACGGCGCGCTGGCGAATGCTGAGCGGGCGGAAATTTGTTTGCTGCGTCGCTCAGAAAGCAGTGATTCGGCGCAAGATTTAGAGCAGGCTGAGCAGTTTGGGGGATGGTTGAGGCGACTGAATTTGGCAAAGTTGCTGAAGCATCCAAGTTGCTTGCCGATACTGGAATTGGATGGTGCGCACGAGCCGCCGTATATTGCATTTGCGCTCAGTGATCGGTTGACACTGGCGGAGGCGATGAACGATGCGAACTTGATCGAGACCAAGATCGAGTCCCTTGCGATCGCTTGCACCGAAGCGCTTTTGGCCTGCGAGGAGATCGGTTTAGTCGTTGGCGGTTTGACGTTGGAAAGTGTCTTTCACAGCGCCGATGGTCGGTGGCAAGTGGACGTTTCTAGTCTGCGTTCAGCGATCTTTGGTGCGACTCTTCGTTCGACCTTAGATCAGCCGCTCAAGAGCTTCGTTGCGCCGGAGTTGCTAGAGACGTTGCCTGGAATTTCGCCTGCAGAACTCTGCGATCGCGCGTCGGACATTTACTCATTGGCTGCGCTGCTAAGGCATGTGATTGACGATTGTGATGGGAAGCACAGCGTGGGAGCGAAGCGGGTTTGGAGTGCGACGGCAGATTGCCTTGCAAACGAACCGCTAGCGCGACCGACAGCCAAGGAACTGTTGAAGCGATTGCAGGTCGACGCTTCGCTGCAGGTGACTTCGGATTCCGACGCGGCTTCGAATGGTGATTTCGAAGCTACGATGAATATCGAAGGCGAAGTTGAGGCGCCAGCAGGATTTCTTGCGCAGGGCAGTCAACTTGGGCATTACACGATCTGTGAAAAACTTGGCGAAGGCGGCATGGGGTCTGTATATCGCGCTCAAGATGCAGCAGATGGGAAATCGGTTGCAATCAAGATATTGAACAAGCAGGTCGCGCCGGATTCGGTAACCGCTCGGCGATTTGCGAAAGAAGCCCGTTTGCTTGCCAAAGCTAATAACCCTTACGTCGCTAACTTGTATGAAGTCAACGGTGATGCGAAACAGCCGTACATGGTGGTCGAGTTTGTTGAAGGTGGAACACTCGGTGCAATGATCCAAGCGGGGCAACCCTTCGACGAACACTTTGCGCTGGCGGTGATCACGGATGCGGTTCGTGGGTTGGCGATCGCGCATAGTCGGGGAGTCGTTCATCGCGACTTCAAACCCGATAACGTGTTGCTCACGAAGGAATCGCGGAATTGGATCGCTTCGAACTCGCCGTACTCAACTGCTGATCGGACCAAACCCAGACCCGCAGTCGGTAAGATATTTGCCAAGGTATCCGACTTTGGACTGGCTCGCACGGCACAGCAATCTGAATCGATGGCGATGACGCGCGAGGGAGCGCTGATGGGAACGCCGCTGTATATGTCGCCCGAACAATGCAGGGGCGAACCCGCGGGATTGGCGACGGATGTTTACTCGGTAGGCATCACGCTCTTTCAACTGCTTAGCGGTCGGCCGCCGTTTGATGCCGACACACAAGTCGGGTTGCTCAACCAACACTGCAACGCGACACCACCGTCGTTGAAGCAATTGCGACCGTTGCTGTCCGATGCCCTGGTGCGGACGATTGAGAACTGTTTAGCGAAGAATCCACTCGCGCGTTACACCGATGCCGGTGCGTTGCTAGTGGATCTCGAGAACATTCAGCGAGGCGAACCGACCTCGTTGGGTCTACATCCGCCGATCTTGTCATTAAATGAACCGGACGTGATGCGGTTCGAGCATTCTTGGGAGTTCGTTTCTAGTCCGAATCAGATGTGGCCTTTTGTTTCCAATACGGATCGTGTGAACCATGCGCTAGGATTGCCAGCGGTCACATACACGACGCGAAACGACCCTGTTAATGGTGTTCAACGATTTGCGGAAGCCAGAATTTTAGGGCAGCGTATTCGTTGGCGAGAGCATCCGTATGAATGGATTGAGGGGCGTCGTTTTAGCGTGCTGCGCGAGTTCACTCATGGTCCATTTCGCTGGTTTGTGAATGTGGTTGAATTGCAGCCGACGCTGGGCGGTGGCACGCGGATTGTGAAGACGTTGATCGTTACGCCTCGCAACTGGTTAGGAAAGCAGCTCGCGAAGTTACAGTTAGGGAAGAAATCGAAAGCCGGATTCGGTCGAACGTATGAGCAGGTCGATCGATACATCTCGCAATCGCAGTTCAACCAAGCAGACCGCGATCCGTTCATCGGTCGCACGGAATTGCGATCCGCACAACGACAGAAATTGCTTGCTAGGATCCAACAACTGCGAAGTTGCAAAATCGATCCGCTGGTCGTCGATACGCTTGGTCAGTTTCTCGAGCATGCGTCTGACTTGGAAGTCGCTCGCATACGGCCGCTAGCGCTAGCTGAACGATTTCAATTGGATGCGATGCAAGTTGTGAACGCGTGTTTGGAAGGAACTCGACTGGGTATCTTCAGTTTGCTGTGGGACATCATGTGTCCGTCGTGCCGGATCCCCGCGAATATTCAACAGACGCTGGCGGCAATTCAAGACCACGGATTCTGCGAAGCCTGCAACCTGAATTTTAGTGTCGATTTGGCGGACTCGGTCGAGATGATTTTCCGCGTGCATCCAGAAATTCGTCAAGTTGAAACGGCGACCTACTGCATTGGTGGTCCAGCTTGGTCGCGTCACGTTGTTGCGCAAGTGCGCTTGGCAGCGGGTGAGCGGTTCGCGTGTGAACTGAATCTAAGTGAAGGAGCTTATGTTATTCGCGGTCCGCAGTTGCCGTTTACGATTGACATTCGCGTCGGCCATCAAAGCGACTTGAGGCGTGTGGAACTGTCGCTCGCGCGTCCGCCCGAGAGTTCGCGCATTCAGATGCCCGTCGGATCGCAAGTGATCGTACTGTGCAACGATTCGAATTCGGATCAGCAAGTGCGCATCGAACGAACCGCGTCGCGGCATGACGCTTTGTCGGCCGCAAACGCGTCGACGATGGCTCTGTTTCGTGAGATCTTTCCTAGCGAAGTTTTGTCCAGCGATCAAATTGTCAGCGTAGCGCACATCACATTACTGCGAGTCAACTTGATCGATACAAAGCGATGTTACGAGACGCTGGGCGATGGACCAGCGTTCAACCAATTTCGTGGAGTACTCGATCGAACAATTCGAGTGATTCGCGAGCACTCAGGCGCAGTGGTGAAGACGGTCGGCGAAGGTGTTTTGGCTTCGTTCTCAGAACCGTTTCACGCGATGCGAGCTGCGATGGCGCTGATAGATCAATCGGCAGAGAGCGACTGGAGCGTTAGTCTCGCGATTCACAACGGACCTGCGATGGTCGCGACGCTGGACGAACGATTGGATTACTTTGGACGGATGCTGAAGTCGCTTGAACAGTTAGCTGAGGCAGTTCCTTTGAACTGCATTCACACCTCGGCAATGATTGCTGAGATGCAGGAAGTTCAAGCGTCGCTTGGAAGTTCTGACTGGCAAGTTGATGTTGTTCCAAATTTGCGTTTGGTCGATGGTAGCGTGCCACTATGTATCCGACCAAGAATTTAGTTAGCTGGTGACAGACGATGCATTATTTGTTGATTTACGAAGTTGTAGAGGACTACGTTGCTAAGCGAGCAGCGTTTCGAGCAGAGCACTTGCAACTGGCTCAAGCGGCTTCGATGCGAGGAGATTTGCTTCTAGGCGGAGCGCTGGCGGAGCCGGTTGACAAGGCACTTTTGCTGTTTCGGTCCCAGGAGGCTGCTGAGGCTTTTGCGAACAGTGACCCTTACATCCAAAATGGTTTGGTATTGAAGTGGTCGGTGCGTCAGTGGAACACCGTTGCGGGCAGCTTGTATCGATCGGAAAGTTAATAAGAGCAATTGTGCGAAAGGAGTGTGGAACTTCTCGCTGATCGCTAAAAGCTTGCTCGATGAAGAGCAGCCCTCCCCGGCAAGCTCGCTGAAGGCTCGATTGCCGACCCTCCCGGTCGCTTCGCTTGAAGGGTGAAGTCAAAGGGAGCGTGAATTCAGAATGCAGTTGAATTATTGGCTGCTTGACCGATGCGAATGAGAAACGGATTGGTGCGTAGCAATAAGCTCTGTTGGTAGACGCCGATCGAAGCGAAGGTTTCTCCGATGGCTTCGTTGGTAGCGAGTTCGACGTAGTTGCGACCGGCTTTGAGGACCGTCGTAATGCCTCCACTGGACGTCATGTAAATGCGATCCCCCGCGCAGATGGGACTGGCGGCGAACTTTCCACCCGCTCGGTGTTGCCAGTGCATGGTGCCTGTCGCGGTGTCCAGGCAAGTGATGATGCCAAGCGCAGATCCGAAGTAGATTTCATTGCCAACGATAATAGGTGACGAAACATCGGGCACTTGTCGCGAGTGACGCCACAGAATCGCTGATTCCGAAACATCGCCTGAACCAGTGGTTGAGACGGCAACCATCTCCGGAGTAGTGAATCCAGTGCAAACGAAGACACGATCGCGGTCAAACACTGGAGTTGGTACTAGCGAATATCCGTTCCCAACTTTGGCGCGCCACCACTCACTTCCATCTGCAGGGTTGTAGGAAACCAGCCACTGCGCGGCCAACGAAATCAACTGCGTATGGCCACCGGATTCAACAATGATCGGAGTACTGAATGCTCTGCGATGTGAATCATCGATCACGGTGATCGGTGGACGAGCTGTCTTCCATTGCACGTCACCGGTTCGTTTATCAAGAGCGGTGATGTACTGTTGATCCGCTCCATCGCATGCTAAGAACAAGAGATTGCCCCAGAGAATGGGCGATGCTCCACCTCCGGTAAGTTCATCGACGAACAACTCTCGCTTCCACAAAATTTTGCCCGATCCGATCTCGATGCAGGCCGTTCCTTGGGCTCCAAAGTGACAGATAACTAATTCGCCATCAGTTACCGGAGTCGGTGTTGCGTAGCTGTTCATCGCATGGATCGGCTGAGGATCTTTGCACTCAAACAAATCGATGCGCCGGAGTATCTCACCCGTTTCAGCGTTCACTTCGATCGCGAACAAAGTTACGGCGGCATCGACGACGATGTCTTTCGAGCCGAAGGGCAACGCTGCGAGCCTCTCAGTCGCTTTGCTTGACTCAATGGCCAGTTCTTCCGCAGAGGTCAACCAAATCCGATCGCCGATTACGATTGGCGAAGACCAGCCTCTTCCTGGAATCATCGTGCTCCAGATTTTGTTGTCGGTTGCTCCACCCCAGTTCGTTGGTACGTTTTGCTCAGCGACTTGGCCGTTGCGCGGACCACGGAACTGCCACCAATCTTCGGCATTCACATGGCTGCTCACTCCGAGCACGAGGCAACAAGCAATTCGAAAGCAATCTAACATCGCTTTACCGCACAGATTGAACGATGGTTACTGGAACGAGGGGCTAATCAACTTTACACAGTCTGTCAGCTTCACTTGTTGTGCACACCACGCGGCAACGCTCGAACGAGCAAAAGCCGGTGCTGCGGTATTATCTGTAACGATCATAGGGAACACGCTGAAGCGAATGAACTCGCTGAACTGAAAGAGCGAATCGCATTTTGCGGAGACGAATTTGGGTCACGGACACCTAGTTATTTTCGTATTAACGGCTTAATATCTACTGGCATCGCGTCGCCAAAACGCTCCTGCGTACGGGGGAACCAAATGTTCTTCACTTCTCGTTCAATCTCGCGAAGTACGAAGATCCGGGGCTAAGGTGTCAAACTTGATACCGGAGGATTTCCAACTCTAGCCCGTCAGCTAACCTCGTCGGCCGAGAGCAAAGCGTATTTGCTCTCACGGAAAACAGATATCTCAAGTCTGTTGGCGCAATTCCTTTTGGGGTCATCTTTATTGAAGCTCGTTTGCGAGCATGACGTCGTGAAGCCATCCCGCGAGTTCGTTTTGTGCCATTGCATCATCTGCAAGTTGGTCGCGCAGAACACTAGAGCTTAACGTGATCCAGCGAACATAAAACGAAATCATCGCATCAGCTTGTGGCTCTGATTGTTGAACCGGAGATCGATTGTGAGCATGGTACTGCACCTGTGGTCATTTATTTTTCCATTCGAGTTTCTCAAGCCAAGATCAAAGCCGCTGAAGAGTGCTCCGGCTAGCGCGAACATGGATGGGCAGGTGAATCGCGATGCCGTTCACGAAACCGATTCACAAATAGTTGTGGACGACCAAGCCCATGTTGAGGACCACGTTCACTCGGCTTCTATGTGGCACCGAATGCGACAGGCGACCGGAACGGTTTATGGTGATATCGGTACGTCGGTGCTTTACTGCGTAATGGAAATCACACGCGAGACGATTCTGATTAAGAATCATCATCTCGGACATGAGCAAGCGGCTGAGTTAGTGAAAAGCGGTGGCGATCTGCTGAGTCGTAACGAGATCCTGGGCGGGTTGAGTTTGATTATCTGGGCTCTGCTCTTTCTGACGCTCAAGTATGACTTGATGATCATGCGCGCCGATCATCGAGGCGAAGGTGGAACGTTTGCGCTGTGGAGTTTGCTCAAGGGCTATACGGGAAAGATCTTAGCTGGATCCTTGGTCAGTTTTCTTGTCGTCTGCGCCGCGGCGCTTCTATCTGCCGACGGTATCATCACACCTCCGATCAGTATGCTCGGCGCCTTCGAACCGCTTGGTCAGCCTTGGTCGGTGATGGTGACGCTCGCGTGCTTGGTGGTGTTATTCAAGATGCAGTGGCGAGGAACAAGCAAAGTGGGCGGCCTGTTTGGTTGGTTCATGATCTGCATTTGGTTTCCGTGGATTGCGCTGAAAGGATTGCCATGGATCGCTTCGCATCCTGAGATATTTCTAGCGTTCAATCCGCTGTACGCGCTGCAGTTTCTGCTGAGTTTTCCGTTTATCGGTGCGCTGGTTGTGTTGGGGGTTGTCGTGCTTGCCATCACGGGCGGCGAAGCGAAGTACGCTGACCTGGGACACTTTTCTAAATCCGGAAGTACACCGCTGGAAGATGGTCAAAGCGCGCTGCCTATCAATTCAGGGCGTAGGCCAGTGATGTACTCGTGGTTTATGATCGTGCTGCCTTGTTTGGTGCTGTGTTACGCTGGGCAGTCTGCCTACATGCTGGAGCATGGCGTACCGGCGCGGGCGAATACGTTTTATGCGATCACACCCAAAGTTGGCATCGAATGGCTTGACCGTGGCATCGGCTTTAGCGACATGATGATCGCTGCAGTCGCCGCAATTATCGCTTCGCAAGCGTTGATTACTGGCATGTTCTCGATCGTCAAGCAAGCGACTGTGTTGGGCTTTATGCCTCGGTTCCGCGTGTTTCACACCGATTCACACGGTGAAGGTCAGGTCTACATTCCGGCGGTGAATTGGGCGTTATTTGTTGGATGCGTTTGGGTCACGCTCGCGTTTCAAACTGCAGGTAATCTCGCCGCCGCCTATGGTGTGGCGGTGACGGGAACGATGGGAATAACCACGTTTATCTTTGCTTATGTTGCCTACTATCGATGGCGCTGGAACCTAGCCTTGGTGATTGCGATATGCATTCCAATTTTCATCATTGACGTACTCTTTTTTGTTGCAAACTTGCTGAAAATTACCAACGGCGGCTACGTACCGGTTGTCATCGCAGCGGTGTTGATCACGGTGATGATGCTCTGGCAATGGGGTCGTCGCGCAGTTGGCAAAGCTTTCTACGACTTCGGTGTACGTGAAGGTAAGAAGGTCGAATGGCTAGTTGCTCTGCGCGATATGCTGGACGATCTTGAACTGACTATCGAACAGAATCTACCTGCCGCTCGGCTGCTAGTACAAGGTCGTCGCAAATTGGTCGAAAGCGATCGCGCAGCGGTGTTCTTATGTTCGCGACCGATTGTCTCAACCGAAGATAGCGTTCCCGTCGTGCTGCGAGTTTTTCTGAAGAAGTATGGCGTGCTGCCAGCACAGATTGTCTTGATGCACGTCAACCAGAGCAGCGCCGCCACGATCAATCCTCGCGAGCGTTACTCGGTGAAGAAGCTGGGCAACGACATTCACTCGGTGACTGTTTGTTACGGATACATGGAGCAACCCGATGTGCGTCGGGCTTTACGAGATCTGCAGCGACTGAAGATGCTGCCTGTCGCAGCAGATCGGTGGATTATCGAAGTGGGTGAAGAAGATATCATCATTGACCCAAATTTACTTTGGTACAAGAAGATTGCAGTGATCGCCTTTGGGTGGATTTTGAGAATGTCGACACCGGCTCACAAGTATTTGGGGTTAATCTACGATGCAGCCGTTTCGAAAGAAGTTGTGCCAGTCGTGTTCGCACCAAGCGGCGTTAAAGTCTCGCTGCCGGAGTTGGAGTTAATTCAGACTTCGGTTCCTGAAACGAAAGGCGGTTAGGCTTTACGAACGAATTCGGACTTCAGTTGCATAGCGCCGATGCCATCAATTTTGCAATCGATGTCGTGATCGCCGTCAACCAGCCGGATGTTCTTCACTTTCGTGCCGCCTTTTACGACCAACGAAGATCCTTTGACTTTCAAGTCTTTGATCACAATTACTGAGTCGCCGGATTGCAAGATGTTTCCGTTTGCATCGCGAACGGAATTATCTTCTGCTGCAGGGACTTCGTTTGGTGACCATTCGTGAGCGCACGTTGGGCAGATAAGCAGAATGCCGTCTTGATAAGTGAATTCGCTGTTGCAGGCTGGGCAATTCGGAAGTGCAGTCATCGGCTATCTCTACGTCATCGGGTGTCTGTGCATGGTTAAAGCTGAGATAATTATTCAGACAACTGCGGTTCGCGAAAGGGTTGACCAGTTTTAGCCCAACCGAACTTCACCGACTGCAATGCTGCCATCCGAGTGTCCAGTGCGGCTCACGCTCTGTTGCAAGTTCGATTCTTATCGGGACTACGATTCTTGTCGGGACTAACTGCGCAACCTGTTTTGCGAGCGAATTGAAACGATGGTTTCCCGCAAGACGGTCATGCTCAAGCGATTGGGGCTGGTCAGAACTGTCGCTTTTTGTTTTCATTGTAGTTCTCCTCGAGACTTTGCAGCCTAGGTTGTTACTTCTGAACGCAATTGCAATAACCTCAAAAGGCTTGCTTATGGCTACTTCCAGTTCTACGTACGTTCATGCTGAGGAAGCTGACGATGCGTCTTCGCAACAATCGCCTGCGATCACTGCTGAGCCGATGGACTTTGATGTTGGCTGGATCCGAGACGCAAGAAAGGCGATGCGCGACTCACCGATCGATTACTTTGCGGTCAAACCGGCTCGCTATTGGTTCGACTTTCTCGTCTCGCTGATATGTGCATACACTTCGGCGACTATTTTCCTTGTTGCGAGCTTAGGCTCTGTCTATCAAGTTGTCGCATTTCCCATTGCCGTGTTCTGGCTCTACCGGCTTGGTTCACTAGTGCATGAAGTCTGCCATCTTGGTCAGCATGAAATGCGCGGGTTCAAAGCGACATGGAACGTGCTAGTTGGAGTGATGACGTTTACGCCATCGCCTTTCTTCACACGCCATCATCGGGATCATCACAGCCAACGGTTTTACGGCACACCGGAAGACCCCGAATACGTTGCCAACGTATTGGAAAGCGGTAGCTTGCGCAGCGCTCTGGTTTACGCTGCGGTGGTGATTGCATTTCCGGTGATGGTGTTCCTGCGTTTCCTGCTTGTACCATTCAGTTACCTGCATCCGCGACTGAGGCAATGGGTGTTAGAGCGCGCTAGTTCATTGACGATGAATTTTCACTATCGCCGCAAACTCACTTCGGCTGACCGGCGTTCAATCGCGATCATGGAGTGGCTGTGTTTCGTGCGCGCCGTGATGATACCGATCTCAATCGCCATTGGATTAGCATCGTTCAGCCGTTTGCCGCTTTTGTATCTGCTGGGTTTGACAACTTTGATACTGAATCAAATGCGGCAGCTTGCGGACCATCACTTTGAAGGAGACGGTTCGCGATCGGACGTCGAAGCTCACGTGATGGACTCCTGCAATTTCACGGGTCGCGATCTGCTGACCAGTTTATTCTTTCCGTTTTCGATTCGCTACCACGCTTTGCATCACTTGTTTCCATCGCTGCCGTACCACAATCTGCGTCAGGCGCATTACTACTTGGTAGATGTGCTGCCATCGACATCGCGTTATCGCGAGCTTGATGAGCAGAATTGGTGGAGCGTGGCGCGGACAACACTGTTTGGAAAGCGTGCGACTTAGCTGTTCGAAGCAACCGCCGTCGTCATCATGGCGCGTCGCGCCGTTTCGGCCCAGCGGCGGAAGGTGCGAGTGTTCTTGTGAATGAGACCTCGCCAGAAGCGATAATTGCGCCAGCGAGGTATTAATTGCACTGTAGGTGCCGCCCAATCCATGGCAGCGATGCGAGCCGCCATCGCTTTGGGATGTGAGCCGGAGAAGGGTTCACACGTTCGCAGATCCCATTCGTAATCTTCAGCCTTGAGTTCTTCGCCCGGCTTCACTTTTCGGCCGTCGTACAAGCTGAGAAAGTAATCCATCTTCGCCGCCATGCGACTCGGCGGCTTCACGTATCCGTAGTGATAAACCCAAGCCCCCGTCGAAGCCGATTTCAGCTTGCGACCATCAATTTGAAATCCACACGCATCTCCATACGAGTGGATACCAATTCCAGGCCGCACGATTCGAACTTGTCGTCGATAAGGCAACGGATCGCGAATTCGATAGTCCGCGCGAAAATGGTGATAACGAAAACTCAGGCCTTCTACGCTGCTCCGCTTCAGGTTGGCCTTCATCGCTCGTTGCAATCGCGGATAGTCGCGCTCATGCAAGACTTCGTCGGCTTGCAAGTAGAAACACCAATCTCCGCGACACGCGTTTAGAGCCAAGTCGGTTTGCTGCGCGAGAATCATCCCGCCGCGTCTCAAGTTCTCATCCCAGACCGTATCGATAATCCGAATTTTTGTGCTGTCGATTGCAAGCACTCGCTCGCGTGTACCGTCGTCACTATCGCCGACAGCCACCACCATCTCATCAACTAGCGGCAGCAGCGAACGGATGCTCTCAACAACGGGGTAGTCGTAGCGCACTGCATTTCGAACAATCGTAAATCCGGAAACGAACATGTTATTCTAACCTATTTTACGCTGCGCGCTCATGAGGGATGTTTAACGAACGCTTTACAGCTTGAACAACGGAATGCACCGAGATGTCTTGCATGCACTGACCATGCTTTAGCGGACAGGTTTTTGCGTAGCACGGTCGGCACTCGAGCGCGACCGAGAGGGTCGTCTCCCGACCGTTGTAGGTGCGAGTTCCGCTCGGATCCGTTGGCCCAAACAGACTGATGACCGGTCGATCGAGTGCGGCAGCGATATGGCGCGGGCCGCTGTCAGTGGAGACCAACGCTGCGGCTCTTGCCAACACTGCTTTCGTCAGCCCGATGGGTAAATCTGAAGCAACGCCCATGCTGGCAACCAACGGATGATTGACCTGCGCTGCTAACTGATTGGCCAGTTCTCGCTCGGCTGGACCGCAGTGCAGCAGAACTTGCATATTCAATTCGGTGGCGAACTGCGAAGCCAGGTCGCGCACCTTATCCGCTGGCCAAAGTCGCGAAAGGTCGGTTGCAGAATTGCTGTTGATCACCAGCGTCGGTGCATGCGCATCAAAGTTGCATTGCTTCCACAGCGCATCGGCCAGCTTAGACTCGGCAGAAGTGATCGCCAATTCACTGTGTCGTGAACTTATGTCGCAGCCAAGGTGTGAGGCCAATTGCAAGTAATAGTCCACGGCTGCGATCGCTGGTACTTTGTCCTTCTTGGAAGTTGTTTTCGGAACAGGAACGCGGTCGGTCAGCAACCAGCCGCGCGCGTCGCGATTGTAGCCAGCGATTCTCTTGACTCCAGCCAACCGCGCCACCGCCGCAGTCCATAGCGAATTGGTCAGCAGAACGATGGCATCCAGTTTGGCGGCACACAGTGCAGGAATTAAACGCAATCGCTGTCGTTTGTCGACGGGGATTTGATTGTCGAATAGCGTTGTACCAGCCAGCAGGTCGTTGATCACCGGTCGCATGATTCCAACAAACTCAGCATTTGGGAATCCTTCGCGCAGCGAGCGCAGAGTCGGCGTTGCCATGACAGCATCGCCCACCCAAGTCGGCATGAAGATTCCGATGCGTTGCATTCTGTGCGTCAAGTTGCTTCTCCAGACTAGGCAGCGACTTTGCTTTGGCCGAAGTTAACTGCATCTGACTTGTGAACACAGAACAGATCGAAGTTATCACCTTCCAGCATCTGCTCTCTCGGCATCAAAGCGACTTCGCTCTCCGTGCCGACATGATGGTGAACTGTGTAGCCATGTTCAATCAAAAAATCGTACATCGCGAATCGATACTCGGCCGGTGTACGTCGCATGACTTCCGTTTGAATAACCGGATGCACTTGCTTCAGCAGACTGGAAATTGACTTTAGGATGTACAAGTCACAGCCTTCGGTATCGATCTTAATGAAGCGAATCTTGGCAACCAGTTCTGGGAAGTTCGATTGCAGGAAGTCGGTTAAACGGATGCCCTTTACCATCTGTCGAAACGCATCGCCACGTCGAAAGCCACGCGTGTTTTCAACTGCGCCGCCGTTCATAAAACCTGGATCGTTATACGAGAATTCGTACATGCGACTCTCTTCCGTAACAGCCAGGTTGTAGGCGTAGATTTTTGCGATACTTGGGTTCAGGTTAGCGTTAACAGACAATGTTTCAAAGACGTACGAGTTGGCTTCAAAAGCGATGACCGTTCCTGCCTTCCCAACCGCCAGCGCCATGGGCAACGTCGAATCGCCCATATGAGCTCCGATATCAATCGCTACATCGCCTGGCTGCAGAAAGCTCTGAAGTCGTTTTACTTCCGACGGCAAAATGGCTCCGCTGTAGGCGCGAGGGTGCAACCACTGTGCGTATCGAAGTGCTTTGCCCTCGACAAGTTGTTCGCGGACTTCGTAACCGTAGCTTTTGGGACGAGGCTTAATGCCCAGCGAATAAAAGAACTCTCGCAACTTCATTTCAGATCCTCACTGTCGGTACGTACGAACCCGCTCGAAGTTTCCTTCGTAACAGGTTGCCGCAGTTAGAGTCAATTCGAGTTCAGCGGAACTTGACGAGCGCGCGGCGAATCGCATCGCCCGAGTGGCGAAGTTCAGATATACTGAAGTCGAGTGATCACAGGCTTGTCGTTATTGCTAGCATTTGCCGGGATTGGATGCAATTGATGGCAGAGGCGATGAATTAGGGCAGTTAAGCTGGCTAGAATTGGTGCGTTTTCGAGATGTGGTTTCAAAAACAGTTTTCCTTGGCTGCCAAACCGCGTGGATTCCATCTGATTACACGCGAAGTTGTTGAGCGTTTGCCTGAAATTCAGCAACTGCGAATCGGCTTGCTGCACCTGTTCATTCAACATACGTCTGCAAGTCTCACAATCAACGAGAATGCTGATCCAGATGTGCGGACCGACATGGAGACAATTTTCAACCATGTCGCTCCCGAAAAAGGTCTTGCTTTGGTCCACACGATCGAAGGACCTGACGATATGCCGGCACACGCCAAGTCCTCAATGCTGGGCGCTGCAACCAGTATTCCGATCGCCGACGGACAGCTCGCCCTTGGCACTTGGCAAGGCATTTACTTGTGCGAGCATCGAAACCACGGCGGCTCGCGCAAGATCGTCGCGACCATCGCTGGCGAATAGAGATCTTTTTTGCTGACCTTTTGACCCTTTTGTTTATGTGCCTGCAGGAAACTAACGTGACGGAAAACAGACCAGAGTCACTTGAGCGCGAAGGACCAGCCGGGTTAATCATCGGTTGGAGCAATGGCGACCGCAGACGTTATGGCGCCGTCGAATTGCGCAAATCCTGTCCATGCGCATCGTGCCGCGAAAAGAAATCGGCTGATGCTTCCAAGCCACCTGCCGGTAGCGGCCTAAAAGGATCGTTGCTGCCCGTCTTGTCCGCTCAAGAAGCTCAACCGACAACGGTCGTGCATATGCGACCAGTCGGAAACTATGCTTACAACATTGAATTCTCGGACGGACACGATTCGGGGATCTTTACTTTCGACTATCTGTATACGCTTGGATCGCCGATTGAAGCTGCGACTACCTAAGCCGTGGAGCGATAAGCCGTGGAGCGATAATGTGAGTGAAAGTTCTGATCCAAAGCCAAAAAAGAAAGTGCGTCCCATTCGTTCGGCCACGGTGCTGGGTTGGCGGGAATGGTTGCGGCTTCCGGAGCTTTGCAAAACGCGAATCAAAGTCAAAGTCGATACAGGTGCTCGATCCAGTTGCCTTCACGCTTTTAACGTTCAAGTAATCGATGAAAATGGGCAGCAGATAGTCCACTTCGACATTCATCCGCTTCAGAACTCGACACAAAAGACGGTTCGAGTCACTTCGCCGTTGATAGAGTATCGCAGGATTCGATCTTCATCGGGTCACGAAGAGTTGCGACCAGTGATTCGAACTCTCGCGCGCGTTGGCGAAACGACGTGGCCCATCGAAGTCACGCTGACGAATCGCGATCAAATGGGCTTTCGAATGCTGCTCGGTCGCCGCGCGCTCGCGCACCGCTTTGTTGTCAATCCTTCCAAGTCGTTCATGCAATCGAAGCGAACTTCGGAATGAACCGACTCAGCGCGGCGAGCCGAACCAATTGGAACCGGACTTGGGAGTTGCGTTGGCGCGTTTGGCTTCTGCTTGCGGATTCATGAATTCGCGCGGTCTGCCTCCGACGACTTCCGGACCGATGTCATTCAATGCGTAGGGATCATGAGTCACCGCGCGTGCCTTCTGTCGGTCCGTCGTCCCTTGTCCCCAGGCCATCCCCCAACCCGGTCGACTCGCGCAGCCGGAAAGCGATACCAAGATGGCCAAGCTTGCCAAAATCCGTGACATTCGGAGTCCTTTCCGGGCCGAAGCCCGAGTCTCTTAGCAGCAGCGACCCGTAGCCAGCCGCTTGAATCAGAGAATAGTAGGACGGGCAAACTTCCATCGCTAGCCCGGTTGCCGTTGCAGCGACCTACATTCCTTTTGCTATCATCGACAGCCTTCGCCGTTCTCAACGATCCAACCTTCACTGTTCAACGAGATTCAATAACTCAGTTGCTGACGTGTCGTTTGTAACGGCTGTACGTTCTGTCGCTTTGTTTACACTTGCGGATTCTGTCGCATGCAGTTCTCCTTCCCGGCCGCGCTGAACTTTGGCGACTGGACGAATGAGCAGGTGTGCCGTCTAATGCGAACTAACCAGCATATGCCACTGACTTTTAAACGTTAACAGCTCCGCCAACTCACCAGGAAAATCCGAGTGGATACTCAACTTTTGATCAACGTGATCTCGCGAATTTTACATGTCTCGACTGCAATCGCCCTTATCGGTGGTACGGTGTTCATGGTTTTCGTGCTCTTGCCAGCCGCCAAACAACTGAGCGATGAACAGCACGAGCAACTAAAGAAGTCAGTCAACGCAACGTGGAAGCGCTTTATTCACATCGGTATTCTGCTGTTCTTGGTCACCGGGTTCTACAACTACTTCCAACAGATGCCATTGCACAAAGGCGACGGGCTCTATCATGCTCTGGTCGGAACCAAGATGATCTTGGCGTTTGTGATCTTCTTTATCGCCTCAGTGCTCGTTGGGCGTTCCGCAACGTTCGAATGGATGCGAACCGGACGTGAGAAGTGGTTGAAGTTGATCGTGCTGCTAGCAACCGTGATCGTGGTTATGTCCAGCTTTGTAAAAGTGCGTGGTCCTCAAAGCAAGCTCGCCGAAGTTGACGTCGTTGCACCCGCGGACATCACTCCTTAACGTCCTACAAACCAGGCCATGAATTCATGCTGGCAGGCTGACAATTGATTCAGCGGTCCTGCACTGGGAATGAAATCTAGGTAAGTGAACGGTTCGGCGGAAGCTTCGTGATTGGCGGCCAGTGGAACCACTTCCAATCCAGCGGCCTTTGCCAATCGCATCGCGCGCGGCAGATGTAAGGCGCTCGTCAGCACTCCGACTCGGCCACCGCTTAACTGCGCGAACACTTCTTTCAGACTTTGCAATTCTTGGTAGGTATTGATTCCGTGGAGACTACCAATCGCGTCGGGTGGAATGTTTAGCTTTGTCCAGATCTCGATTGTCTGATCGCGAGGCGAAGTTGTATCGCGAGAAATGCCCGGCGTTGCGTCACCCGTTGTGATCAGTCGCGAAGTATGTCCATGCAAATAAAGCTGAGCTGCATACATTACACGATCCCCCGCCTGCCCAGCTTCAGCGCGATGTGGCCCTTGTCGAGTTCCTCCGCCTAAGACGACTACCGCTGCGAGCGGACCATCGCGCTCTGGTTGGTAACTATCGACGCTCGACTCTAAGCGGCGCACGCACCACGATGCAAATGGACTGGTCGTAAAGAACATCACCAAACACCAGATTGACCAGGGAACAATCGCGCGGCGAAGTCCGTTCAGTAACGTGTACCGAGTCGTCCATGCGGTGAAACACAGCCAACTTAGTCCGATCGGTTGGATCAAACGAATGAGCGTCTTTTCTGCACCGCTTTTCCCGGCAGAGATGAATCCCGCCGCAACCAGCATCAGCGCTAACGCAACTAGCGCGATTCCAAAGCCAGCAACCGAAACGCGTTTGCGCGCTGCGCTGCCAACTGAGCTGCTAAGTTTGTCACTCACAAGTTCCGCTTGCATCAACTACCCAACTGAGAAAACCGCTCAACGAACGCTAAAGTATCGCTTCCAAAATACGATCGAAAGGTACATCGTTGCAGCATCCGTAATGCGGGTCCTGCGTCAAACGCTTGCGAAATAGTTTTGGAGAATTCAATCCGCAGAGAAAGCGAGCTTGCTGCCGAGCATCGCCAAGCGCTTCTGGATGTTGCCGCGATAAATTTCGAATCGCAGTCATGGCTGAATCCCCCACGCATTGGAACACAGGTTCTGGTAAAGCCCCAATCGCGTGTCCGTCGCAAACGGAACAGTGTCCACAACTCTGGTTCATAGGTTGGCCGAAGTGCTCCGAGATCGCCGCTGATTGGCAGCGATCCGAACACATCAGCTCGAATACCTCTTCTAACCGCGCCAGTTCACCGATCTCTCGCTCCAGCGTGTATTGATAGAGCTCCTGCTTCAACAACTCCGGTTCAGGCAGTTGTTCAACTTGCCTATATCCATGCACCAAACCGCTGACCTCCAGTTCGATCCAGCCCTGCTCAGCGAAGTAGTCCAACATTCGAACGATCCGCGATCGTTCACACTTTAACCGGTCCGCAGCCTGTGGCAAGCTGATTTCAAACCCCACCTTTTTCTTAACGGTTAACGCTAAAACAGAAGCAGCAAACTCGCGACGTTCGCCATCGATCTTGCTAAGAATCTGCGCGGAGGAGGTTAAGGGTTTGAATTTGTAGCACTCGTAGCGAGGTGCTGTCGATTCCAGCAAGCCTTGCAGCTCCAAATAAGTCAGCAGAGTTCGCACGACCGATTCACGGATATCGGTTTCATATGCCAGCGAATAGTAGCTGATGAAAAAATTCTTGGGCTGCCCACGCAACAATTCCACAAATCGACTTATCGCCGCTAAACTTGGCGTGTCGCCATAAGGGAAATTCTCCAAAACGACCCGATCTTCGGGCACCAAAAGAGTTTCGCAAATCGCCTTGTCACCATCGCGTCCCGCACGCCCAATCTCCTGAGCGAGGTTCTCGATCGACTTGGGCGGATTGTAATGAATGATGTTACGGACGTTCGACTTATCGACTCCCATTCCGAAGGCGATCGTGGCGACGACGATGCCTTCATCGCAATTCATGAACCAGTCCTGCACGTCGTTCCGCAGCGAATCGTCAAGGCCTGCGTGGTAAGCACGCGCGGGCAACCCTTCGCGTTCCAGTAGTTCCGCGACCTCAACGGCGGTGCGTTGCAGCGTCACGTAAACAATCGTTGGACCAGGTAGTTCTGGTCGCTTCAAGCGTTTTAGCAATATCGAGTTTCGATTTGCGACGGTGCATGGCGTGTAGCGAAGCACCAAGTTCGAACGATAGAACGCAGTCTGAACCGCACATGAGCGCTCTATCGAAAACTCGCGACAGATGTCATCAAGTACCGCAGGTGTAGCGGTGGCGGTGAGCGCTAACACTCGCTCCGCATTTAACTCACGCGCAATTCTCGCGAGTTTCAAATAGTCTGGTCGAAAACTATGCCCCCACTGACTTATGCAATGAGCCTCGTCGATGGCAAACAGTGAAACATGCAACCCGTTGATGAACTCGCGAAAACGTTCGTTAAAGAAACGCTCCGGCGCAACAAAGAGCATCTTCGCTTGACCCGATCGGACCGCTTGCATAACCGTTCGCGCTTCCGCAGCCGACTGAGTTGAATCAAGTCGAGCGGCTGCGATGCCCCGCGCCGCCAATTGCTCGACTTGGTCTTTCATCAGCGCGAGCAAAGGTGAGACAACGAGCGTCAAGCCATCGAGTAAAACGGCAGGCAACTGGTAACACAGCAATTTGCCGCCACCGGTCGGAAAGATCGCTGCTGCGGATTTACCTGCGAGTAAACGATCGATCACAGCCGCTTGCCCATCGCGAAAACTATTCAGACCAAACTTGGAACGAAGTACCTGTACGAGATCAGAACTGGACGCTGTTGGCATAGAAACTTCTCCAGATAATTAAGCTGATCAGGCGCTTTTGGTGGCAGGTAAATTGTCAACAGTTTTCTCAAGGTTCTTCAACGCCAACTGAATTTCAGCTTGTTCTTGCTCATTTAGCACGACAGCGTTCCCGAATCGCAGTCGGTAATAGGTCTGTGTTAGACGCTCTAACCACTCGCCCGATGAAGCCACTCCCCTCTGCGATTGCAGGTAGTCGCCAGCTTCGCGCGTCAACTCTTGAGGGGTCTGCGAGTCCTTTCGTTCAAATCCAGAGCGCTGCAAAATTCGTATGCAGCGCGCAAAGAACTCTTGACGGAAGTCGGTCCTGCGTGAGCGAAATCCGAGCCGCTGGGCGAAGCGCGGAGCGATGTTGGGCAGATTCACAATCAGTTGCCATATCAGAACGATGCCAATTCCGGCACCGGTGACCAAGATAGCAAGCGGCCATGCGAATCCAATCGAGCCTGTTTCAGTACCAAAACGGCCTGACAGAAGAGCTTCCTTCAGTTGCTTCCACTGGATTGCCATTTGAGCGTAAATATCTTTGCTCTTTGTAGCGGCGGGTGCGTACATACTGTTTTCACCCGTCAGCTCACGACCTTCAAGCACGTAGCCCTTCCACAGTTTGTCCGCATAGTCCTTGAGCCGGTTTGGCTGCTCCACGAGTTCATCGCTACCATCACCGGCTGGCGTCGGATCAAAGCGAATCCAGTAGTCAGAATTTGGTGTGATCCATTTTTCATAAGGAGTTCCGATCAATTCTCGCGATGTGAAACGCGCTTCCACCCAGGTGTGCGCGTCCCGCTGACGAACGTGAAAGTAATTCCCCAACGAGTTGTACTCATGGGGTTTGTATCCCGCCACCAGTCGCGCCGGGATAGCGCTTTGACGCAGCATGATCATCATCGTAGCGGCAAAGAACTGACAATGTCCTTTGCGATGGTTCGCAACAAAGTCTTCAATCGGATCGATCTCTGGATCAATCTCACCCGTCAAATCGAGCGTGTAAGTGTATTCGCCTGACTCAGTGAAGTAGCGTTCGATGGCCTTTGCGATGTTAACGCTGTCGCTCTCGCTAACATTAGCCTCCGACAGAATTCGTGAACGCAGTGCATCCGTATGGGGAAATGTGGGCGGTGTAATTGGCGCGTGGCCTTGAAAGACCATCGGCGGGCGGCGCGAAGGAGCGAGGCTTGTCAAAACATCCATGTAAGGCAGCAGAAAACGAGCGATGTTATCGCCCCCACGCTGCGGCATAATCGGTGTGATGTCCAGTTGATTACCGTTCGAGTAAGCCATGCTGCCTAACGAGTAGGCTTGAGTATGATGATCGGCGGCTTCGCTTGCTTGGTCCGATTGAAAGAGTTGTGTATAGGAATTCAGTCGGCCTTCTGGTGCGCGGCCTCCCAGCGACATGTAGGTCGGTGGAAGTGTAAAAGAGTCTGTTTCACAAGTTGGCAACAAGTCAAACTCAACTAACACGCGATCGCGATTTTTCGTGGCGTCTGCCGTCAGCCGCGATATGTCCTGCAATGGGCTGCTGCTATCGATCCGCGTCAGATACCACATTGTGGCACCGTTTATTCTCTGAAACTCATCGTAAACGCGCGCGCGAATATACGGGCCATCGCCGACGGCATAAACCGCCTTCGTCCTTTCGTCAGTCAGTTTGACTCGCATGATCGGCGTTGGATCTTGAAGCGCACGTCCTACTTGTCCAAGTGTGAGCGTATTCGGCAACCCAACGCGAGCATTCTTGGCTAGCTTGGGCCTATAGCCGCCCGTTGTCGCGCGAGGCAAGCAGTAAAAGAACAGCGCAGAGAAAACAATCGCCCCGATACCTAATGGAATGGATTGGAACAGACGGCGCCGGCTTATTGTGCTAGCCTCCGCAACCGCCAACTGCATTCGAGACTCGACTATCGCTTTGGGTTTCTCATTCCCCATGATTGACTTTACAAACCGGGCATAGATCAGCTCGGCCATCTTGGGCATAGGTACTTCGATGTGGGGCGAGACCTGCACCAGCGTCGCGTATCTAGAAAAATGAAAGAGCGATGAGATCCACAGCAATACGATCGGCAAGAGCATAATGCCGAACATCAAATTGTCATTAACCAAAGCCGCCACCATGATTTCAAGCAGCAAAAACATCGCGAGCTGTTCGTAAACTCGCAAGTTCTTCCTTTGCAGAAACAGCACGGCTTCGGGGAAGATAAGTAAGCCAGCAATTGCCTGCAACTGTCCACTTTCGGACAGAATATAAAATGAGTGGTACAGATAACTGGAGATCGCATACACGGTCCCTACAGTCATGCCAATAAAAACTCCAACTCGATCAAGCGCAAACACTTCGAGAGAGTCGACCACAATGAAAGCGGTTACACAGACGATCATCATGAACAACGGCAGGAACAAACTATTGCTGCCGTAGGACACCAACATCGCCGTTAGCACTGCAATCACTGCGAAGTGCAACGTTAAGATTGATCGCAAGCGTTTTATATTAGTGGGATCCACGGTCTGCTTTCATCGTCACGAATCTTATCACGCGCATCAGCCGAGCATGATCAAATTGGTTTTAGACTAGTTTCGGTGCCGTCCAATCGAAGTAGTTCGCAATGTCTTCGCTGGCAGCGTTCAGCCAACGAACTTGCAAGCGATCGAAAATGCGCTGGTTCACTCCGTCTGCGAATTGATCTCGCATCGAAGTGAACTGATCGCTTCGCGTGCTGATCACCAACAACGCCGGACTTCGCATCAGACTCATACTCAGTTGACTGACCGCGCCCACTAGGTCAGGCGCTGCGCTCGGACGAATCTCAGCGAGCCGATCGAGCAGATCGTTCACTAACACTGGGCTTTGCACATTTGGCAAAACGTGCACCGCTTCACCCGCCAGCGCGAAGGCGAGTCGGTTGCGATCTCGCACGACTAGTTCCGAGGCCAATGTAGCGGCGAATGCAACAGCCCGCTCAGTCGCTTCGCGGTCTGCATCGGTCGCTTTCGTTTTCGGCTGGTAAAGGTCGACTAGTACCGAAATCTGTTGACGTTGCAATTGCTCGAACTGGCGGACCGACAACTCACCGCGTCGCGCCGTTGTGCGCCAATGAATCCAACGCCGCGAATCACCCGTCTGCCAACTTCTCAGTCCGTAGAATTCACCTTCGTGAACGCTCGCTCGAGGAACCGCTTTGACACTGCCCTCCATCTCCGCCTGCAAGATCGTTCTGCAAGCTGGCAGCAAAGTTCCAGAATTCGGATGCACTAGCAGGTCGACAGCGTTATCAAACACTCGCCAGCCACGACCGAGTCCGATCGGGAATCGCGAAGACATCGTCGAAGATCCGATGCGGTAGCGCCCGCGTTCCAAGAATCGCAGCTCGTAGCGCGCCGAAGTAGATTGCTGCGGTGGCACTTCGTCAACTAAGGCCACACCCTTCTCCGACAAACGTTTGAAATTCGGCTGAATCTTCTGCAACTGATCTTCGATCAGTACCAACCACGAACCAAGCCAACGTCGTGGGTTGGTAACTTCGATCGAAACATCCGTCGGCACGCCAACCATCGTGCGCAGCGGCAGACCTCGACGAACCTTTAAGCCCTGCAGTATCCGTGTATTGAATCGCCACTGCAGATTGAGTAGTCCAATCATCGTGCCTGCCAACAAGATCAGCAGGTTAATCTCACGAATCACAGCGCCCACAAAAATAAATAAGAGCACGAACAAGAAATGCCAACCTTCGCGTGTGAGTCTAAATCTCACGAAGGACAAAGTGCGAGCGCGGTCCCGCTGCCGCTTCCGTCGCCATCGCTGCCATAGCCAGCCCGAGTAGCTTTGAGATTCGTTGCTTGGTTGCAGATCAGCGTTTGGGATGAGTGTCGAGTTAGCAGGCATACCATGGCTTTTGAAAGAGCTTTTTTTCAAACAACGGACTCTCTAGCTATCTTAGAACGCAACAATCACGCGACCGCGACCGCTCAAACACCTTCGAACTTAACAGAATGATTGCATTTGAACAATTGACCCGGATTGTGAAGCCTCGACGGATTTGGTACCTCTCCCTTGGTGCCGCTGGCCGATAACAGTTGACAGTCAGTTGAGCCCCGATATCGAGGTTTCTATGCGCTCGAAGTATTTTTCCGCATTGCTGCTAGCGACGATTTGCGTGACAGTTGGTTGCTCGCATTTCCGCGGCCCATTGTCGCCGCAGTCGATCGCTGCAATGAAGGTTTATGAATCGCCAGAACTGCTAAACGCTGAACCGCAAATACAACGCGGTGAACGTCGCAAAGTTATTGATGGCATTGGCTGGGTCGTTGGGATTCCAAGCAAGCTCGTGCTTTGGAATCGTCGCGTCGAGAACCATAACGTGGGAGTTGAGACGGAAGCGGCGGTCGCTGAATATCTGCAAGTCAACGATCTCGATACCGTCCGCGTTCGACTGAACCAGTACCGTCCGGGTGAGGATTGGAGCCGGTTGGCTAGAAACAAAAGTGTGGGCGCGGGTTGGCGTTACACGTTTGGCGCGCTAAGCGTCCTAGGTGAAACGGTCATTCCAGGGCGTATCTTTGGTGGCGATCATTACAACCCATTCACCAATACGATTCACATCTATTCGGATATACCGGCGATCGCGCTGCATGAAGCTGGACATGCGAAAGATTTCGCCCGACGCGAGTGGAAAGGAACTTACGCATTCGCCTATATGCTGCCGGTCGTTCCGCTATACCACGAATCCGTCGCCAGTCGCGATGTCGTTGCTTATCTCGAAGCAATCGGTACAACCGAGCAGCGCGCGGCAGCTAGTCGAATTCTGTATCCAGCGTACGGAACCTATGTCGGGTCGGCAGCGGGTAGCTTCATTCCGGGCTATGGCAGTCCGCTGTATTACGTTGGAGTCGTTGGTGGGCATATCGCTGGTCGCCGCGAAGCGAGCCTCATTGAACACTCTGCCACTCTGCCAAGCCAGCGCGATCGCACAGCAACTTACACGCCACTGCCCAGCAACTCAGCCGGTGACTTAGCGACCGAATTGGTCGGGTATGCAACTTCGTCTTCAAAGATGTCGAACGCAACTCTCCGTTCCGCTTCGGATGAAGACGGTGCCGACGATATCGTGAATCGGTAACGATGTGGCGCCTTCGCGGCTCAACCGAATTGCTTCTTGTAGATTGCTTGAATCAGGCTTTCGGTGTCTTTGAACTTGGCACCTGATGCAAGCGCTTGTTCGATTAAACGCCGCGCATCGGATTCCGCGTGGCCAAGTGCGATCAGAGCGCGATAAGTATCTTCTACAACTCCTTCGACTTGCTCGTGACCGGCTGGTGTTTCGCGTCGAACCATCAAAGCAAACTTAGGCATTTTTCGACGCAGCTTGGCAATAATTCGCTCGGCGGTTGCTGGACCAACGCCTGGCAAACCGGAAAGTGCTTTTGCGTCTTGCTGCTCGATCATGATTGCGGTGTCTTGCACTGGCTGCGTCATCGCTCGCAGCGCCTTCTTCACGCCAACGCCATCAACGGAGCAAAACAGTTCGAAGAAATCACGCTCGGGAGTACTCAGAAAGCCGACGAGCCGTGGTGTGAGTCGCCCGCCTGTCGAAGCGTTGCCGTCGATGTAGTGAATCGTGTGCAGCGAAACTTCTTTGCCCAACGAACTTTGTAAATGCCGCCGCGCGTATTCAGCGATAAGGACTTCGTATTCCATCGGTGGAATCGCAAGTGTGGCGATTTCGTCATCAAGTGCAACGAGTTTGCCGCTGATTTTTGTGATCATTATGCGTTGTTGTTTTCGTAAGTTAGCTAACGTGGCGTCCGAGCAAGCTGTGAGTGAGCAAACTGGCTGGGCCCTGCGTGCTGTGGTAGTGACAGATGGCAATGGCGAGCGCATCAGCAACGTCCGCTGGTTCCGGCAACTGCGGCAATCCGAGTTGATGTTTGACAGCGAATTGCATTTGACTCTTCGAAGCGCGACCGTTGCTGGTGAGCGTCTTTTTGACCTTCGTCGCGGCATAGGAACTGACTTGCAAACCAGCTTGAGCGGCGGCGAGCAGAATCACGCCGCGCGCGTGCCCCATCAAGATCGCAGTGGTTGGACGATCGTAATGTGAATAGATCTCTTCGATCGCCAAGCACTCGGGTTGATGTTCAGCAATGATCTCCACAATGCCGCGATGCAATTCGTCGAGTCGCCGTTCAAGCGTATCGTTGCGCCCGCAGCGCACAAAGCCAGCGTCCACGAGAGTCATCGTGTTGACGCTACAGCGGACAACACCGTAGCCCGTTGTGCCAAGCGCGGGGTCGATACCCAGAATCAAATTATCCTTCGCCATCGCAATCCATCCTTGGAAACTTGAGTTTGTGAAGTCTTAGGTCGATTCAGTTTGAAATACGTTGTCCCTGCATGGGGTTCACGTTCCCAGTGATCAGTTTTCTAGAATCAGGTTCCCAAGTCACCGAACAGCGGCGTCGACAGGTAGCGTTCGCCCAGGCTGCACATAATCGTGACGATTCGTTTGCCCTTGAATTCAGGACGCGCTGCAACTTGCGCCGCAGCCCACATGTTCGCACCGCTGCTGATACCAGCCACGATGCCTTCGTGTTTTGCCAGCCGCTTGCCCCACTCAAAGGCATCTTCGTCATCGACGGTAACGACTTCATCGACCATCGAAGTGTCCAGATTTTTGGGGATGAAACCAGCACCTATGCCTTGGATACGGTGCTTACCCGGTTGACCACCACTGATTACTGGACTGTGCTTCGGCTCGACGGCGATCGCTTTAAAGTTTGGATTCAATTTTTTGAGATAGCGAGCAACGCCTGTGATCGTGCCACCAGTTCCAACCCCAGCGATAATCGCATCAATATTATGTCCGCTGTCTTCCCAGATTTCAGGACCGGTCGTCGCCTCGTGAATCGCCGGGTTGGCTGGGTTCTCAAATTGCTGCGGCATAAATCCCGCAGGATCCAATTGAACCATTTCGTTGGCCTTAGCGATCGCGCCTCGCATACCTTCAGCGGCAGGCGTCAGCACTAAATTCGCGCCCATCCCGCGCAGCAACGCGCGTCGCTCGACGGACATCGACTCGGGCATCGTCAGCGTCAAGCGATAGCCTTTGGCCGCACACACGAACGCTAGTGCGATTCCAGTATTTCCACTTGTTGGCTCAATAATGTGAGTATCAGAATTGATCTTGCCGTCGCGCTCTCCGGCTTCGATCATCGCTACGCCAATGCGGTCTTTGACGCTGTTGAGCGGCTGGAAAAACTCGCACTTGGCAAACACGGTCGCTCCGCCGGCAGGAACCAACCGGTTGATGCGGATCATCGGAGTATCGCCAATTGCTCGAGCGGTATTATCGTAGGTTTTTCCGCGTGCCATCCGAAAGGCTCCTGTACTCAGTTTCAAAGAGAGGATTTCTAGTAATTTCTTCGCGGCCTATTCTTGATTCCTAATCCCAAAGTTGTCTGACCCTTCGAAGCTGAGGGCTAGGTTTTGGCCTGATCAAGCTACCGGTTTACCCGAATCCGCAAAGTTTTGGTAGCACAGTCCAGAGAATTTAGGCATTGGAGGGCAACTCTGAAGTGCCCCTGATCATCAGAAGAGAGCCTCATTGCCTGCCGGTTTAGCCTGCCAATTTAGCCTGCAGATCTCGTCTGCCGGCAGGCTTTGATTACAGCTACAGCTTTTAAGATTTACTCGCTCTCGTCGTTGTCTTCGTCTTCATCCATCTCAGGCGGGAAGTAGCACTCGGTTGGCGCGCCCGGATTGATCAGCAATCCGCAATCTTCGGGCAGTCCGTCGAGCAGCGCATTGCCATCAAGCATGACGGCCGGATAGTTTTCAATATCTGGCAACTCATCTTCGACATCATGCAGAAACTCGGACGCAAATTTCTCTTGCGTAAAGGCGACGACGGCGGTGTCTTCTTCTACTTCGACGAGCACCACATTAAAGCTGCCGTCATCATTTTCGTTAACTTCGCCGGTTTCAGGATCAAACTGTTGCAGCACCATGAATTCGTGCGACCGAATGATCCGATGCGCCGCGTCGATGTCATTTTGCTCGTGAGCCAATACAAGTGCTTCGCCAATTACATCGGCTGCGTCCGCAGAATCACCATTGTCCATCGATCTACTCTTTCGAAACATTTCAGTGCGAGGTGCGACAAGGCCCTACAGTAGACCGGTCGAAAATGGTTTTTAACCTGCCTCGCATCGCTTCGCTAGTAGCCAGAACAACTTGGCAGAATCGCCTCAACGAATCATCGCGTACGGCGTGACGCTATTCGGTAGGCTTGCGAATTACAAGTAAGAGATAAGTCAGTTCCTCTTCGTCGTCCGATGTTACGGGTGATCCGTACGTCAGAGGCCTAGCTCGTGCAGCGTTCGGTACATTGCGATCCGTGACATAGCGATCCGTGGGCGCGGCGGAAAACTGCGTGGCATTTGCCAAACCGCTTCTGGGGCTGGATGAAGTCTCAGTCGATGTCGCTATGATCGGCGTCGCGATTGCCCTCGCATCGGCGAACGCGCCTCGCTGTGCTTCGGTTAACTTGCGAACCATTTCTTTACCTGGAATATCGAAAGCGACATCCATGAAGACATGAGGAAATTGGCTCTCTCTGTTCCAGATATTCATCATCGCCTTCTCGACTTTCAGCCCAGAAGCTCGCACTAGCACCAACGCCACTTGGTCGCCCTCGCCATTCGGAATTCCTCGGCTGATCGAACGCGTTTCGTTTAGCGTGACAATCAGATCGTTCGAAGCCTTTACGGGACTAGACCATTCAATTCCAACCTCCTGCAGCAACGATGCAATTGTATTGCTTTGCCACGCCTCTACAGTCGGCCGAATCTCGTAAACGGTCAGGTATTCTATCCCCAAGTCATTTGAGCCTTGCCGCTTGATTTCGTTGCGAACAATCTCGCCCGCAGTTGGTTCTGAGTCCACAGGCAAGGGCAACATCAAATCCGGTGTTCCAGTCGCGTCCTCGTTGTTATTTTCCTCGTTCTTATTTTCTACCAACTCACCTGAACCCGTTTGCTGAATGCCTGTTGGCAACCAACCACTGAGGTACGCAGCAAACAGTAGAGTCGCAGCGATAGCCGCTAGACTAGCCGCTGTTTTGTACCAAGCTCCGGAATGTGCCCGCGAATCTCTCGACTCTGCAACCTGAGCAGGATAAACGTAGCTCGCCGTGGTTGACCCGCCCTCAGCCCGCGCCGCCTCAGCCTGGGCAGCCGCAAGAACTCTTTGAGAGAAATCTCTGGGCAAACGCTGTTGCGGAATCCGACGAAGATCGTTGCCCAACTGCTTGAGCTGCTCAACGTGTTCTCCAAGCGTCGCATCAGCCGCCATCGCCGATTGCACTTGTTGCAATTCATCCGCATTCAGCTCCCCGTCCAGGAAGCCGCTAAGCAATTCTTCTAAGTGCTCTTTTGCGGACATAAAATACTCCAAGGCGATCACAACATGCAAAGAAATGCACGTTCGCCTTGTGACCGAAAATTCAAAACCATCCAGTTACTTGTGCTGGCATACTCGTGCTGGCATACTCGTGCTGGCAACGCCCTGACTTCGCAAAGTGTGCGAATTTGGGTTGTTAACCAGCGTTTTCCTGACGACATTCCGATGGTATCGAGAGTATTAAAGTTCCCGATAGGCCATTTCAGAATCTTATTTTCCACTTTTTCGCGCGATTTTTGAGGACAAAGCCGCCACTCGGGGGCTCATGACTGATCATCTAGCGCCTCATTTTGCGACGTCTGCACTCGCCGTGACTCGACGAAACCGGTCAATATGAGATGCGCAGCTAGTCGATCGAGTTGTTTTTTCTTCTTTGCGGACGATAATTCCGACTCACGAAGCAGATGCCGCGCCTCGGCGGTAGTGAATCGTTCATCAAATAACGCAAAGGGCAAATCGGTCACCGACTCTAGCCACTCCGCGAATCGTCGAACTTCAACCGACTTTTGACTTTCCTTTCCATCGCAATGAATCGGCAATCCGATCACCCAGCCACAGATCGCTTCACGGTTGGCGAAGTTCGCAAAGAAAGCGGCGTCTAACTGATCGTTCCGCCGTGTATACGTATCAAAGGGAGTGACCCACCGTTGACTCGGATCGCAAGTCGACAATCCGATTCGAACTGTGCCGAAGTCCACGCCAGCCAACCTACCCGACTGCGGTAACGAACTTGCACCCTCATCGACTGAGTCTTTGCCAATCACCATCGTCAAGTAATCCTTCGCTCTGTTCTTCATTACCGCTATTGTAACTGACCTATACCACAGTGGCACAGCCTTGCTAGCTCAACAGCTGCTTTGCGGCCTGTCGCGAAGGTGGTTAGACTTAACAGCCCCGCTCCCTTCCTCCCGCGAGCTCATTCGATGACTAATTGGCTGCATAAAATCTGTCTGCATGCGTTGATCGCTTTCAGTTTCGCAATCTCTCAGAGCGCAGTTGCCGTTGCCCAAGAGAACGGCCATGCGAAGTCTGCGGACTGGTATCAGTTTCGCGGCCCGCGCGGGGACGGAATGGCGCCCGGCGAGCGTCCACCCGCGATATGGAACGAATCCGAATCGATCCAGTGGAAGACACCTATTCATGGTCGCGGCTGGTCTTCGCCTGTTGTACTCGGCGACGAGATTTGGTTGACCACTGCCACCGCTGATGGAATGAAGATGTATGTGGTGTGTGTCGATTTGGCTACAGGCAAGATCAAGCACGATAAATTGCTGTTCGAGAATCAGGAAGTTCAGAAGGACTTTCACGTTACCAACAGCTACGCATCGCCGACTCCAGTCTTAGACAAGGAATTCGTCTTTGTGCACTTTGGAAGCTACGGAACCGCTTGCTTGCGTCGCAGCGATTGCGAAGTGATTTGGGAGCGGCGCGATCTGCCGTGCAATCACTATCGCGGCGCGGGAAGCTCACCGATCTTGTACAAAGATCTGTTGATCTTCCATCAGGATGGTTACGACTTGCAGTACGCGGTGGCATTGAATCGCAAGTCAGGTAAGACAGTTTGGAAAGTCAATCGCGACATCGCTTACGGATCCGATGACGGCGATCAACACAAGGCTTACTGCACGCCAATCGTGATCGAAGTTGCCGGCCAACCGCAATTGATCAGCCCGACCGCAAATGCCTGCCTAGCGCTCGATCCGCTTACTGGAAAAGAGTATTGGCGGCTGCGCTACAACGAACACTCGACAACCGCGCGACCACTTTTCGATGGCAAGCGACTCTACATCAACACCGGTTTCAGCAAAGCTCAACTGTATTGTGTTGAAGCAGATGGCCAAGGCGATATCACGGATTCCGCCAAAGTGATTTGGACTCAGCGAAAAACAATCGGTTCCAAACCAAGTCTGGTCCTCGTCGGCGAGCGTTTGTTTGGTGTGACGGATGATGGAATTGTGAGTCGCATTGCGATCGATACTGGTGAGATCGCTTGGCAAGAGCGGTTGGGAGGTAAATTCAGTGCGTCGCTAGTCGCAACCGACGAGCACTTTTACCTGTTCGATCATGACGGTTCAAGCTATGTGTATACGATCGCTGATGAACCGCAGAAAGTTGCTGCAAACAAGCTGAACGATGGCTGCAACGCATCGCCAGCGATTGTCCAAGATTCGTTGATCGTGCGAACCACTACACATCTGTATCGCATCGGTGGCAAATGACCAATCCTCGCAGTCAGTCCGATTCGCGAAGTGCAACGCTCGATGATGCACTCGCAATCGTTGTCAGCAAGTTCCAAGGAATTGTTGATAAAGCGGGGCAGCCATATTTGTTGCATTGCCTTCGAGTAATGCAAGGCGTGAACGATCCGCTGGCCAAGCAAGTCGCTGTAATGCATGACTTGGTTGAAGACACCGATGTAACTTTTGATGACTTACGCAAACAGGGCTTTGCGGATTCGGTTATTGATGCGCTGCAGTTGGTAACGCACGTGACCAGTGACAGCTATGCAGACTACGTCGTACGCCTGAAGTCAAATGAGCTTGCACGCCAGGTGAAATTGTCGGACTTGCGCGACAACTATTCGCTCGATCGAGTCGCGTACCGTGAATCGCATCGCGAACAAGATGCTGCTCGTATTCAGAAGTACATTCTCAGCTATCAGTTTTTGACCGATACTATCGACGAAGCCAGTTATCGTCGCCAAATGCTCTCAGTGGAATAACGGTCTGTGTGGAAGTCAACTAAATCCGACGCTGCACCCGATGCAGACTCTGAAGGTGCGCTTGGATTCAGTGCCGGTCTTGATCCAGCGAACGACAACTATGCAGTGTTGGTGGTAGATCGCATCTTGAAAGCGGCCGTAAATGCCAAAGCGACCGATGTTCACTTTGAACTGAGTCGAACTCAAACGCTTTTGCATTGGCGCGTGGACGGAACCTTGGTTGATTTGGGATGTGTTCCCAACGGTCGTACGACATCGATCCTGAATCGTATCAAAGCGATGGCGCGTTTGGTCACTTATCGTTCCGATATCCCGCAGGAAGGTCGGTTGGCACTGCCGGAATATCAGTTGGAAGCTCGAGTCGGTACGCTGCCAACGCTGCATGGAGAGCGCGTAGTGATTCGGCTCGCGACTGGACAGAAGAAGCGACTCAAACTTAAAGAGCTCGGACTGGACGATGAGACGTTGGCGCGAGTTATCGCAGCGATCGACGCGGCGTCGGGCGTAATCATGATCTGTGGTCCCGCAGGAGCCGGCAAGACAACCACTGCCTACGCATGTTTGGGAGAACTCGCCTTACAAAGCACTGCGCCGCGCAGTCTCGTAACGCTTGAAGATCCAATCGAGATCGAATTTCCCGGTATTGCTCAGTCGCAAATCAACCCGGCGGTCGGTTACGATTGGGCTAGCGGTTTGAAGGCGCTGCTGAGGCAGGACCCGGAAGTGATGTTTGTAGGCGAGATTCGAGATGCGTCCACCGCGGCAGTTGTCTTTGAGGCGGCGATGACCGGTCAACTTGTCATCACAACGATGCATGCACGTAGCGCAGCCGACGCCATTCGTCGCTTACTCGACATGCGAATTCCGCCGCATCATTTGCTGAGCGGATTGAACTTGCTGCTTTGTCAACGCTTACTGAAAGCCGCATGTCGCTGCCAATGGCAACAGGTTGCGAATCAAGAAAGCGCGGCAAGCTGCACCGATTGCGGCGGCAGAGGATACACTGGAAGATTCCTACTGGCTGAGTCGTTTCCTCGCGTTGAAATGGAACTTGCACGCGCGATTATGGCTGACGCAGATTCACGGCAGTTGGAGATGCTCGCTCGAGCGGCAGGTATGGATAGCTTAGCGGAGCAAGCGACCGAAGCGGTTTCTCAGCAACGAACTACCAATACCGAATTTCGTCGACACTTCACCTCATGAACCAATCGCAGTTACCACTCGCCGATCGTTTGGCGATTTGCCAACAAGTCGCTCGGCTCGCCCACGCGCGGTTGCCGATCGCTGGAGAAATCGCCCGCAATATGCATGCATCTCGCTTGCGAGCTAACGCGCAGCAAGTTGAAGACCAACTGCAGTCCGGCATGTCGCTCGAGCAAGTGTTAGCGGGTGACGATTCTCGCGATGCAAGAATCTTGTCCGCTTGTATTCGTGCGGGTGAAAGTAGCGGTCGGCTGGACCGAACGCTCGAAGCGTGGACATCAGTTCACATGGCTGACTCGCAGGCGACCCGTTCATTGCGAGTTTCAATGTTGTATCCATTGCTATTGATCGCAGTGACTGTGTGCTCGCTCGGGTTTGTGATATGGAAATTGATTCCTGAATACGAAGCCACTTATTCAATGTTCGATCGTCAGATGCCGGTATGGTTGTCGATTTTGGCGCAAATGCACGACTATCTCTGGTGGATTCTCGCTGGACTGGTTTTCTTCGCAGTGCTACCGTTGGCGATTTGGGCAGTGCGACGCCGACGATTTGATGCGATGGGCTTGCCGCTTGATCGTTCGCGACGCCTGAGGTTGCAAGGGCTCGCCGCTGAGTTATCGAGCTTAATGATCGCTAACGAAACTCCACTTATGCATACTGTTTCATTGAGCGTTGCGGCCACTGGCGTCGGCGCCGCTCACGTGCAGAATTCATTTGAGAAGATTCAGAAGCGGGCAATGATCGAGCCGCTTGGCCGCGAATCAACTTTGCTGCTCGCATCGCTGTTTGCGGGCGTCATGAACGTTCAAGAAGCTAGCAAGCATCTTGCAATGCTGGGTAGGCATTTGCAGCAACGGGCTGACCAGAACTCGCAGCGTCAAGCACGTTGGTTACCGATGCTGATTGCATTGGTTGTGGGATCGCTGACGATCCTAACCTACGTGTTTCTTATCTACTTGCCCTGGTTACTATTGTTGAAGCAGATCGTTACTCCGTCTTCCCTGGGCCAATAGATGAGCGACCACCCGACCGCACCGCGGCTCCCGCGAACTCTTTCACGCACACAACTAACATTCGTGCTAGTGCTGGTGACGCTCGTTCCCTTCCTATTGGTAATCGGATTGTGGTTTACGCTGCCCGAGGGAGCTGAACCAGTTCTGCCCGCTGAAGTTCGCATAGGACCGGTGGCTTGGCCCAGCGAAGGTGCACCCGATGCGAGGTTGGTGCCATGCATGATCTTAACTAATCCGACGAACGATACCTGGGAGAATATTCATCTAGCGATTAACGATCAGTTCTACTTTTTTCACCCCGAACCACTTTCCGGTGGCGGCGAGATTCAGATTCCACTCAAGTTTTTTCACACGAAAGGGAATCAGTTCTTCCCGCCCGAAAAACAAAAACTGAAACTAGTCACCATCTACGCTCAGATTCCTGATGGTTCGCGTGCTGTCGTAGAGATCGACGAATCAAAGCTGGAAAACTTGGCGACTCAGCAGCGATAGTCTCCGAATGCAATACTCTCTGCAACCATCGCTCCAGACATATTAGGTGCCACCCACCTTCAGGATATATCCTGAAAGACGCTGCTGATTCATCGACGGGAGCGATCTGCTGATAGGTGACCGCACATTGCAGCAAGGGTACGTTGTGGATGAGAACTGCGAATTTAGCGCTGTTCGGTCGCGGTTTCGGCTCGCTGTGGCGGTGGGGCAGCGTTGTGAGCTTTGGAGGTCGAAGCGCCTCCACATGCCGACAGGCCATGAACTGAGGCGAGGCGATTTCCGTTCACCCAGCGGCGAAGCACTCGGAGGCTTGGCGTTGGCCGCGGTGGAAGCGCTTGCCGGTACGCTCAGCGTCGGCGGCCATTGATTCGGGGCGGCCTGCACACGACGCTCGGCCGAAGTAACGCTTGAAGTTCCAAACTAAATCACGCCACATCGAAGCTTCGATACCGAGCGACTGAAGCGCCGCTTGCAGGTTCGCTGGCACTTCGTTGACCGCTTCCTTGATTCGCTGAGCACTGGTCCAACGCAACAACGCAAGATAGTCACGCCAAGCAAGACTCAGAAAACCTTTGTCGCTAGCTCGAACGCCCTCTTTGTGAACTTGCGGGTCCTGAGCCAACTTAGCCGACATCGTCAGCGGTGCGAGCCAACTGTCACGCAAGATGCGTTTGCCCGTTCGATTGCGACGCTTTGCCTGCCGCTGCTTCTTAAGCTCAGTCACCGGTGTCTCGCGCAGTTGCTTGCCGGCCTCTTCCGTCGACACCGTCACTAGATCGAAGGCCGCCGACTGGATCTGCTCGCCGCGCTCTGCCTTGATGCGATCGTACGCCGACGTGTGTACCGCTTGCTCAGGCGACTGGGCCATCGCCGCTCGAATCGGATTCAGATCGACGTACATCGCACAAGCCAACAAGCCCGCCTCATCGACAATCCGCTGAGCCTTAAATCGACCTTCCCAAAACCGACCCGTGCACTGGTCTTGTTTGTTCGCCAGTCGCGCGATCGGTTCACTGAGGGCTCGCATGAACCACGAGATGTCCGACAATCGCGATCGAACCTCAGCCATCCGTTGCTTGTTCGCCGCCAACGTCCGCACATCATTCTCAGTCGGTTCAGCCAGTTGTTCGTCGAGCCGCCGACCTGGAAAAACTCGCAACCACCTCAGCGCAGCTTCTTCGTCCGACCAAGCGGCCACCACATCAGGCCGATTACGCAGAATGATGTGAATGTGGTTGCTCAACACTGCATAAGTCAGCACATCGATTCCGAACACCGAAGCCAGCGCTTCCATCCGCCGCCGAATCCACTCGCGTCTGAACGAGTAATCCACGCCCGACTGATCATCACGGCCAGCTAAGAACGCTCGCCGCACACATCTCTGCACCGCATGCACGATGCAAACATCGCTGGCCACAAATTGCTCATTCCGCGCCGGTCGTGCCATCACTCGTCCTCCAGAAGTTTCCCCACAGCTTAACGATCACACGAACGAAGTCAATCAGACGGTGGGTGGCACCAATTGCTGCAAGAGTGGGAGCGAAAGGTGGGTGGCACTTTATGAGCTAGGTGGCGCGAAATAAATGGGTGGATGGCTTGTTGAAAGCTGTCTACGGATTGTTCACGAGCACTTGGCCGATTGGTTGCAAGTCGGGCCAGTAGCCCAGTACGTAACTATTGCGACCATCCTCAACACGAACGGTACATTGTGTCGGTCGACCACAGGGACGCTCGTTCGTCACGGGTTCAAGATCGAGTGTGTGAGTGCCAACCGGGAGTTCAAGTCTCAATATCTGAATCTCGCGCGGCAGCAGGCCCCAGCAACGCGTATCGGCTGACTCAGTGGCTTCCCACGCAACGCCCAATCCGTCCATCGCGAGTGATGCGATTGGAGCGGAAGCGTTCAATTGGTCTTTAGCAACGTACACGGCCCCTTTCTTGATGACCCGTCGCGCGACGGCGCGTGCCATAATATCCGGTAGCTTGGCACTGAACGTTTGCTGTGCGAGCATGTGTAGATCGGTTAGCGGTTGCGTTTTACTAATGGGAATGTCATTTACTCGCACACCAATCGCATCGAAGGGCATCGGCATACTGACAATCTCTGGAATCTTGATGGGAGCCAGAGTTGGAGGCACGCTGTATTTTCCGACCGCAGACACAATTCGATCTGCGATTAGCAATGCATCGCTTGTCGCATGTGCAGCCACTTCAGCCTTGTAGGGGCCGCGACCAATCATGCTGAATACGTACACAACGCCGTGACCTGGGCTGCTGTGGACACCCTTGCTGACGCGTTCGATGTCAGCCAGCAGAAATGGCGCTTCTGGGAGTAGCAACTCGGTAGTTTGATACGCTCGCAGCGCGTCGTCGTAATTCGATATCGTTGCTTCTCGCAAAACGCCCCGCAGGTAAGGCGCGATGGGCGGAACGCGATACGATTCAAGTGCCTCATCACCCCACTTCGATTTCGCTTTCTCGCGTAGGTCATCGGTCTTTTCGATGGTTTGCAGTGTGTAACTTTCTGCGTCGATTCCATCTTGCATCAAACTGGAGAGCGTCAAGAAGACTCGCACGAGCAGTTTTTCGTAGTCTTCACCGCTATAGGCTTTCCGTTGATCGTCGGTCAGCATCGAAGTTGCCGACTCAATCGCGCTATCCTGCTCGAGATGATCCCAGCGATCGCGTATGTCTCGCAAACGTTGTTCGCAGGCACGCGGTTGTCCACTGACCAGTTCAATCATGGCCAAATCGAGCTGCACTACTGAACTATCGCTGCGACGTTTCTTCTCAGACAGTTTGTCGAACTGAGCATGAGCTTCATCTAATTGGTTCGTATAGAACAGTTGCCGAGGTTGTTGCAGTCGATGAGCGTGCGTCGAGCAACCGCAGCTCGCGATCACTCCGAGGATAACAACACAGCAGGTTGCGACCAAACCACCATAGGCGGGCACTGCGATTACTTCCAAGCCTTAAAGGGGTTGTAGTTGACCGCTTTGCCGAGGTATGACGAGTGATAGCCCTTGCGCACTGAAGCTTGCTCTTTCGTGTATGCTCCAGTGTGCGTGTCGATCAATTCAAGTGTCAGCAAGTAATCACGCTGGGAAGATTTGTTGCGTTCCGTCGTTCCGCTTGTGAGCGTTGCGTACAGCAGGTAGTCGACGGGTTGTCCGTCACGCTGAAGTACGGAGCAGAACAAGTTCATGTTATCGGGTACCAGTAGCGAATCGGGGCGTAATCGAGTTTCCTGCAAGCCCGCGTCGACCATGCGGCGACTAATCGCGCGGAACGCTTGCGAGCGATTGATCTGTGTGTCGATTTGCTGATAGATCTGATCTTTGAAATCGCCAAGCTCTTCAGCGCTTTTGTTTTCAACCCCAACGAAGCAAACACTGCGTTGCATCGGGATCCCTTCGGGACTGACCAACCCGTGCTGACTAGCAACTTCCGCAGTCCCTAGCAGTTTTGCAACCGTTTCGTCGATTAGCGGGTTGAACACTTCGGAACCAGCAGAGTGACTACCGACAAGATCAGGTTGATCGTTCTTAATCAAGTGACCGTACTGATATCCGCGACAGCCCGCAGCCACGCCAGCGATCATTAGAGTGTTGAGAATTGTGAGCCGAATATAGTTGCAGGAGCGAGCCATCCGTGGATCTCCAAAATTTGGTCGAAGCAGACGCGTTACTCTGTACTCGAACATCGGGGTGCCCCGCAAGTTGAACCATCGTTCAACTGTTTTGCTATCATGTTCTCGCCGTCTGCGAACTCATTGCAATTTAAAATCGGCATTGTTCGCCAGCGTTGTGAACGCGAGCGCACCAGTTGCCGAAGATTCATCGCAGTTTGTAATACAAGCAAAGCTGATCAGTTGCATTCCTTTCACTGCAAAACCTCTCAAGCTAGAAACAGATTTCACGAATGAAACCGGTAGTACAAATCTCGTTGGATGTGACCACGATTCAAGAGGCGATTGAGACCGCTGAGATGGCTTTGCGAGCCGGAGTCGATTGGTTGGAAGCGGGTACGCCGCTGATTTTGGCGGAAGGATTACGAGCGGTTCGCGAATTGCGAGCTCGGTTTCCTGAGACGCCAATCATCGCTGACCTGAAGACGATGGATGGCGGCTATCTTGAAGCGGAAATGATGGGCAAAGCGGGTGCAAACTTTGTCGTTGTGATGGCTCGTGCGCATGAGGAAACGTTGCGTGTTGTTTGCCAAGCGGGCCGCGACCATGGCATCGGTGTGATGGGTGACAACTTAGGCTGCCCGGATATGGTCGCTGGCGCGAAACTGCTAGAAGATGTCGGGTGCGATGTCGTGATTCATCACATCGGTTACGATGAGCGGCGTGGAATCGCGGCTCGCGGCGAGAAGGCTCCGACGCCTTTGGACCAATTGCGAGAAGTGGTGGAAGCGGTCAACGTCCCCGTTCAAGCGGTCGGTGGATTGTCGATCGATCAAGCTATTCAAACGCCCAGCTTCGGCGCACCGCTGGTAGTCATCGGTGCTCCACTGGCGATTAATCCGGACCGCTTTCAGCGTGCCGGGGGCGACCTCGAAATGGTGCTCAAACAAATCTGCGACGAAGTGCATCGCTACGGGGACGTCTCCATTAAAAGCAACTTCACAGTACCTTGGCCGAACAAGTAAACCGAACAAGTAAACCGCACAAACGACCTTCAAACCCTCTCAACAAAACACTCACCAACACAAATCATGGCCACAGCCTTTCAACCAGCAGTCGTAAACTTCTCGCGCGAGCCGCATTCCGTAGAGCTGCGTGAAATTCCTATTCCAGCGATTGGACCAGACGACGTTTTGCTTGAAGTTTCCGCAGTCGGCGTTTGCGGCAGCGATCTCCATCAATGGACCAGTCAGCATAGTTGGCCCGTGAACTATCCAGTGACACTGGGGCATGAGTTCGCGGGACGCGTTTGTCAAACAGGCGCTAACGTGAAGAACTATCGCGAAGGTGATCGCGTGTGCAGCGAGACGGCCGCGGTGATCGACCCGGATAATCCCATGACGCGTGTTGGTCGTTACAACCTCGATCCTAATCGCAAGGGTTTTGGATACGGAGTTGATGGCGCGATGACTCAGAAAGTTCGAGTGCCTGCGCGCTGCTTGCACCGCGTTCCTGATAACTTGCCGCTGCGTCTGGCGGCGCTCACCGAACCGTGCTGCGTTGCGTTCAGCGCTGTTGCAACCAACGTGACAGTGTTGCCCGGCGATCGCATTCTGGTGCTCGGCCCGGGGCCGATCGGATTGTTATGCGGAGCCGTCGCAAAGTTGCGAGGCGCTGAAGTCGCAGTGGCTGGTCTGCCGCGCGATGCAGAGCGATTGGAGCTTGCTAAACAACTAGGGTGTCAAGCGATCGACATCGCCACCGCCGCCGATTGGGCTAACGAACGCGATGGACTTGGGTGCGAAGGTGTCGTCGATGCGGCTGGGGTATCAGCAACTTTGAAAATCGCGATCGATGTTGTGCGTCCAGCGGGTTGGATCAGCAAAGTGGGTTGGGGTCGGGACCCTGTCGGATTTTCGCTTGACCCGATCGTTCAGAAGAACGTCCAACTGCAAGGTAGTTTCTCGCACACCTGGGCGATCTGGGAACGTGTGCTCGCTTTGCTTAGTAGTAAAGCGCTCGCCGCCGACAAAATTATCGGCGGCGTGTGGACACTTGAAAAATGGGAAGATGCTTTTGAGACGATGCACTCAGGCAAGATCGTCAAGTCGGTTTTGGAAGTTCGACCGGAAGTGTAGTTATGAATCCGCAACTGATCGCGCGAGCAACGCTGCTGAGAAACGAACTGGTGCGGCGCCAGCAGCGCATAGTCCTTACAGAGAGTTGCACCGGAGGGTGGCTAGCAGCAAGTTTAGCTGCGCTGCCTGGAATCTCTCAATGGTGGTGCGGGAGTCTGGTGGTCTATCGGTGCGGCAGCAAGCAGCAGTGGTTAGGAGTCGATGCGAAGCTGCTTGACGATCCCGATATCGGACCAGTCAGCGAACAAGTTACCGCGGAATTGGCGCGACGCGCGCTCGTGCAGACTTCAGAAGCCGACTTGAGTCTCGCTGTGACGGGAGATCTCGGGCCAGGCGTTGCTGCTGAAAAGGATGGACGAGTTTACTGCGCGCTTGCAGAACGGAATAGCGCTGAGGAGTTCCGATCGCAAACACAGTTACAGGAACCTGCGCCTCTCGATGCTTCCGATGTCACCGCCAGAGTCGCGAGGTTGGAAGAAGCAAGCCTGTGGGTGCTCGAAAGGTGCATTCGCTGGCTGGTGTAGTGCGTCGTCGTGCTTCCGTGTGCAACACTGTCGAGCGCCAGCTGCTGAAGCATGCGCTACTGAGTCTCTGACTTAATCCCGTTCAGTGTCTTCAAAAAGATCTCCATACTCTGAACGCGTTCAGCAGGATTCGCCTTCACGGACTGCATGATCAGCGTGCCCAGTTGTTTATTCAATTCAGGGCGGTACTCGAGAATGTCACGTGCGGCCGACGTGTCGTGGTTCAGCGCGGCAAGCCCGCTTGTTTCTCCACCTGGCCAGGGCAACTCGAACGTGAGTAACTGGTAGCAGGTGACGCCAAACGAAAAAATATCCACTCTTTGATCTGTGGGACGGCGTCGTACGACTTCGGGCGCCATGTAGAGCGGCGTACCAGTTCGGTTGCCGGGTTGCATGAAGGCTGGTGTGGCAGGGACCGTCAAACCGAAGTCGATCAGTTTGATGTGGTTGATGTCGGGTGAGCAGATGAAGTTGCGAGGACAGATGTCGCGATGGATATAGCCCTGCTGGTGAACATAGTACAGCGAATCCGCCATCTGTTTGATCAACGAAAGCCGCTTGCCCTTAAGCATCTCTTCTTCACGGTTGTGAATTAGCAACTGCAGGCCGGGGCCTTCTACAAACTCCATAACGAGATACGGCTCGTCCTTGTTCGTCAGGCCATACTCGAGCGTCTCGACAATATTCGGATGGTGCATACTTGCTGCAACCGAACCCTCGCTCGGCTTGTTCATCCCTTTGAAGCGGTTCTCGAAAAAGCGAAACTTTTCCAAGTCGCACAGCTTAAGACCAACGGTTCGGTTGAGCTCGCGGTCCTTGGCGACATAAAAGGCGCTCATCGTACCACTGACCGATGTTCGCATCCGCTCGAAGCGTGCATCGACATCGATCCGTCGCTTGGATGCCTTGTCAGACTTCTTAGAAGCAGGCTTGGCATCAGATTTACTGCCGCCAAAAAATTTGTCGAGGAAGCCCATAGTGAGATTACTTCCCGCAATAGTCGATGGTGCGCGCGATCTCACTTTTCAACCGACTGCGTTCAACGATGCGGTCGATGTAACCGTGTTCAAGCAGAAATTCACTTGTTTGAAAGCCAGCTGGCAGCTCAATCTTGATCGTGGCTTTGATCGTTCGCGGGCCCGCGAAGCCAATCAACGCTTTGGGTTCGGCGAAAACAAAATCGCCCAGCGAAGCAAAGCTTGCTGCGACACCACCCATGGTTGGATTGGTGAGCACCGAGATGTAGAGACCGCCATAACTGTGATAGCGTGAGAGGGCTGCGGACACTTTCGCCATCTGCATCAAGGACAAAATGCCTTCGTGCATTCGTGCGCCACCGCCCGAGCCGCTGATAATAATCAGGGGCAACGATTGCGCGGTCGCTCTTTCAGCCAAACGCGTTAACCGCTCACCTACTACGGAGCCCATGCTGCCCATAATAAACGCCGAGTCCGTTATGCCGATCGCAACTCGGCGAGCACGAATCATTCCGGTGCCGGTTAGCGCAGCGTCCGAAAGCCCCGTCCGTTTCTGCTCGTCGATCAATTTGCTCGCGTAACTCTTCTTGTCCTGGAAGTTGAGCGGGTCGCAAGGACGCAAGTCATCATCCCAAGCTTCGAAAGTGTTCGCATCCAGCACTTGTTCGATGCGATCGCGTGCTGAAACGTAGAAATGGTATTGGCATTTCGGGCAAACGTTTTGCAGCCGCTCAGCCTCTTTGCGATAGATCGTCGCCGAGCACCCGGGGCACTTAACCCACAATCCCTCTGGAACGCCACGTTTCTTGATGGTGGAATTCGTAACTGCCGAGGAGTCGATGATTGCCATATGCGATTGGAACCGTGCGGGAATGGACCGAGAGCTTTGAATGGCTCAGTGTGTTTGATGCTCAAAGTTTGATTGCTTAGTGTACTTGGCTCAGGCAGATTATAAGCCCAGTCGCTGAAACTCTCAAATACGAATCAACACGGCGGCGGCGGTTGCAGGTGAACTGGGAGTTTGGATGGCTGGACAGAAACACGACTTGACGAAACTGCGGAAAAACAAAAGGGCGACCTTTGTAGGCCGCCCCTGTTCGAAGAATTAGTTGTGTTCGCAGCCTCAAACTACGTAAAAGCAACTGCGTTGGTCTGATTTTGCACTGACGCCATTACTGGCACAGGGTCCACCACCACTAGTTCCCAAGTCCCTGCATCGGTTTCCGCTTTCCACATATCTTCGATCATGCCACCCAGGAAATGGCAGCGAACGATTGAAGCCATTGGTTCGGGGACGACAATGCCGATGCGGTGACCGTGATGCTTTCGTTTCAGTTTTTCGAGCACGTGTTCGACGCGAGCTGTGGCTGCTGCCAACGTTTCACCGCCTGGCGGACAAACGCTCTCGGGAGTTTCTTGGAATTGGCGATACACCCGCGGTTGGAGTCTGCGTACTTCCTCAACGAGTTTGCCTTGCCACAAACCGTGGTCAACGTTTTGCAAGCAATCCAGAGTTTTCTGTTTCCAACCAGTTCGTCGTGCGATGTAGCGAGCGGTATCCTGAGCGGACTCACACGGCGCTGCATACAAACAATCCAGTTTCATGCCGTTCAGGCTTTTCGCCGCGGCTTCAGCTTGCTGAATTCCCCTGGGGCTCAGCGGAATATCAAGCGATCCTTTGATCCGACCATCTTCATCGAAGACGGTAGAACCAGGACGAATCAAAAGTACTTCTAACATGCATACCTTCGCAATAAAGTCCATCGCCTATTCCATGGCGTCCGCTAGCTCACCTAAAGCTAGCTTGTAATCATCCTGTCCAAAAATCGCGGAACCGACCACAAATAGTCTGGCCCCGGCTTCGCGACAACTGGCAATCGTTTTGCGATTCACGCCACCGTCAACTTCCAAAAGCAAGTGAGGAGCGAGCTCTTTCGCAGCACGCAGTTTGTCCAAAGCGATAGGATTAAAAGCTTGGCCTCCAAACCCCGCATCTACACTCATGATTAGCAACAAGTCGCATGCCGACAAGATGGGCTCGACCAATTGGAGGGGAGTCCGCGGGTTTAGCGCGAGCCCAGCCAAAACGCCGGCCGACCGAATCGATACTAGTACTTCGTGCACGTCGCTGTCAATTTCAGCATGGACCGTCAAGCAATCCGCACCGGCATCAACAAACTGCGAAATGTACTTCGCAGGTTCCGAAATCATCAAGTGAACGTCTACCGGCAAGTTCGTCAGTTTCCGAACAGCCGCCACAAGGGGCATTCCGTAGGACAGATTTGGGACGAAGTGCCCGTCCATCACGTCCAAATGCAACGCCTTAACGCCCGCTTCCTCCAACCGCTCAATTTCGCGCTGCAAGTTACCGAAATCGCAAAGCAAAAAGCTCGGCAAAATCACAGCGGATTCGCTGTGGAGGGCACGCATCGATTCGGTTGACGGTCGCGGATTCATGCTGATTAGTTTTATCGAGGCGGCTGGAAACGCAAGAGGCTGCAATCGCCAAAACAGGAACTTCTGCGGGGCTGTGGCTTACTTTAAGGAATCGCCGAATTTTTTGCTGCAGTTAATTTCGCATTTGCCCCGAATTAACCAGTTTCACTCGCACTGCGGATCGGGTGGGGAGTTTGCGTCGAATGGGAGGTTTTTGGCGTGTGGATTGTAGAAACGGTTCTTACAGTTGTTTTCTTTTTGCAATGGACTTTTGTTGCATGTAACAACTTCTGTTATTGCATGCAAAACATCCAGTTTCAGTTAGTTTTTAACCTTCGGTAACTTGAAAACGTGTTTGCTCTTACCGAAACACACGAGTTGATTCGAAGCTTGTCTCCCTAATTTTCAGTCGGCGTCCGAAGTGTGAAGCCGAACGGCGATCTTCGGGAAATAGGAAGTGCAAGTCCGGCGGGTCCACGCGCTCGAATTACTTCGTGGACATCGAACGACTCGGTCGATATGTTGAGCGACCCGCCTCGCAGCACAGGAGCCTTCGCAATTTTTGAAGAAGAAAAGTGAGTCTTCAATTGTTGCGCAACCGCATCGCAGATCGAAATGCCTTACCATGATTCGCTGCAGTTCACGCGATCTGTGGCAACGCCTCCACTCTAAACAACTTATCAAGCCAAGCATGAAAGCTCGCCAACAATATGAAATGGACGCAAGGCACTGTTGAACGCAAAGTCGTTTGGGCTCCAGGGTTGTTTACACTGAAAGTGAAATGCCCTGCGGTGCAACCTTTTGAACCAGGTCAGTTCCTCCAGCTTGGTTTGCAGATCGACGATCATCATGTGCATCGACCGTATAGCGTAGCTTCGCCTTCCAGCGAGTCGATCGAGTTCTTCATCGTGCTGGTTGAGGAGGGTAAACTCTCACCGTTGCTTTGGAAGTTGCAGCCGGGTGATAAATTGGATGTCAGCGAAAAAGCGGCAGGTAGTTTCACGCTCAGTCATTGTCCCGATGCTAGCGTACTTTGGTTAATGGCAACCGGCACAGGTATCGCACCCTACATAGCGATGTTGCGGACCGCGGCTCCTTGGCAGCGATACAAGCGGGTGGTGTTCGTGCATGGTGTGCGCAAAGCGTGTGATCTCGCGTATCAGAACGAACTGTCAGAGTACGCAGCTCGCTATGGGAATCGTTTTCGCTACGCACCCGTGGTCTCGCGCGAAGACAAACCGGGTGCATTGCAAGGACGCATTACAAGCTGTGTTGCGAATGGGTCACTCGAGAATGTCGTTGACCAACCGCTGACTGCCGATAGCTGCGTGATGATGTGTGGAAACCCGGATATGCTTGATGAAACCGAGAAATTGCTGGTCGGACGCGGTTTGAAGAAGCACCGCACGAAAGACCCAGGGCAAATCGTGGTTGAGCGGTATTGGTAACAGGTGTTGGCGAGCTTTTGAAGTGGCAACCCGACCGGTAGTAAATCGTTGGAGCAACGAAGTCGATGATTCAGGAACCGCCAGAAAGCGCTTACGACCTTCACTTCAATGTGTTCGGGATTCCAACTCGCGTGACATGGGGATTCTGGGTTGCCGCTATCGTTCTTGGTTGGAGCTACTGCAACGGCTGGGACTACAATTTTTCGAATAACGGCATCGACAGTCCCGGCGCGCCGATCTTGCTCGTGATTTGGTCAGCAGCGATCTTTGTTTCGATCTTGGTTCATGAGCTGGGGCATGCGCTCGTGATGAAGCGATTTGGTATGACACCGAGAATGGTCTTGTATCACTTCGGCGGGCTGGCTGTCGCAAACAACTTCGGTTCTTGGAATGGAGCGCGACGAGGCGCGATCAATGCTCGCGATTCAATTCTGATTTCCGCGGCTGGACCGGCCGCGCAAATTGCATTGGCGTTGCTGGTGTATGCAATCGGACGATTCCTGCAGATGCGAATGGAGCTCGACTGGTTGATTGAAGACTACTTCACATTGGCACCGCCTGATGTTCCGCCACCGAGTTCGGCCGCGGCCTTTGTGATGTTCAACGCTGTCGTAACGCCAAGTGTGTTGTGGGCACTGCTCAATCTACTGCCCATCATTCCACTCGACGGCGGAAACATCATGCTTCATACGCTCGTGCTTAGTCGAAATCGCGATTCGCAGCGGAACGCACATCTGGTATCGATCTTTGTCTCCGTGCTTGTCGCGATGTACTGCTTTCAAACCGGTGATCAGATGTTAGCGTTGATGTGTTTGGTATTCGCCGCTTCGAACTGGCAACAGTTGCAGTACCTGTCCGGTCGCTTTTGACAGCGAAACACTCGGGCGATGCACTTTAAGAGAGCCTGTTTTCGCAATCGAAAACTCTTTTGTGGAAAAAATGTCAAATTTATGTGTAAAATCTGTAGAAAGATATTGCAACGTTCGAATTGATTTGTACAAATATAAATCAAGGACGTAGTTAATCGGTTCTTTCGCATTCCATTGGGTGGTGGCCACCACTTTGGGTAAACGTGCAAGAGGACAGGTTTCTCGATTTCGAAGTGGGATCTGACGACAACATGTGGCTGTTGTCGTTGAAACGAACTATCCCATCTTCACGTAACCGTTTGTCGGAGGGAAGAAACGTGGCAAAGAAGAAAGCTGCTACCAAGAAGGCTGCTGCACCAAAGAAGGCCGCTGGCA
>JBGSOM010000101.1:0-18092 GCA_041739135.1 Pirellulaceae bacterium | reverse complement strand
TGTGATGAACATCGGTTACGGATAAAGCGGTGATTGAAACATGGAGGTTTCGATCGACTCCGCTCTAAAAAGAAATTTGCTCCCGGATAGTAAGCGCGCAGTCCTCCGCCCCCCTGGGACTCGTTCACAATCCGGGAGCTTTTCTTTTTTCTCTTGAGCAGATCTTGGCTCAGCGAATTTTCTCGGTCCACTCTACCGGACTCACAATCGCTCGCTAACCCGCAAAGTTTGCCTGAGCTGAGTATGTGGCTGAATCTACGCACAGCTTCAGTTGCACAATCGATTCGTTCGATTCCTGTGATAGCGTCGTTTCTATCGTAACCAGCGTACACGTGCGAACAGTTGCTTTTCATGCTCTACCTAAGCAATCTAAGTTCGAGCAGGCAGAACAAGTGGCGATCGCTAGCAACGACAATTGCCGTTGCGCTGGGGTGCTTCACGGCTGCAAGCATTTCTGCGCAAGAAATACCGCACGCTACCGAAGTTGCTCCGCTGGTGCTTTCTGAGATGCCCGCGGATCGGAATGCGAACGATCACGCGTTACTCGCCAGTCTGCCACCTGTCAAAAGGGTCGAACGACCCGCTGGCAACTCGGTTGAGGCACGGGAGATAGATTCAGCAGTGAATGCTGCTCCATCAGCGAACTACCTAATCGGCTCGCGCAACGTCGCTTGCCAAGCCGCTCGGGAGTGGATGGCGGCTAAACAGTTGCGTCAGCAAGCGCAGGCGGTCCAGGAGCTTTACAGCGAAAGCGATGATTGCACGCGTCAAGCGGCGAACGCGATCGCTGTGTTCTTGCAGCAGCAGGCTGAGCATCAACAAGATGTCGCTGCGGCAGTTGCTCTACGCGCCTATTACGCGCACGCAGGCATTTCAGAGCAATTCGAATTGTTAAAGAAGTCCGTTGTCGCGCTTGAGACGCAGCGCGAACGCCAAGCAGCGATTTTGCAGAAAGGCATCGCTCTCGCGGTCGACTTGACATCGTTGGACCGCGAATCGATAGCCCTGCAACTTCAGCGCTTGCAACTTGAAAATCGCGATCGACAACTCACCGAAACTATCAACGAACTTACTCACGTCCAATATGATTGGAAATCAAGCGCGGTTGAACCGCTTGAAACGCGCACGCAACTGATCGACATTGCGTACTTAAAGCAGTTTGCGATAACGCACCGGCACGATCTGCTGGCGATTCGATGTCTTAGTTCCGAGATCAACAACGGCACGGCGCCCATTCTGGCTTCGGTTGTGAATAGCGCGACGGGCATGCTCAATCTGCCTTTGCCAAAGAAGTGCTTCGTTGATCGATTGCTCGGGCGCACCGACAACACTGTGCTAACGCAAAACTTGAAAGAAGCGGTTGCGTTGGCTGTCGAAACGCAAACGCGCGCGATCCATCGCGAAGTTTCAGAGAAGGCCGTGTCGCTGGAGTTAGCTTACCAGCGCATTGAGCTTGCTCAAGAAACAACGGAAACTTGGGAGAAGCGAGTTGCACAGCTCGAGCGGCTCGAAGCGCTCGGTGACGGTCGACCAGCCGATTTGACTGCCGCGCAAACTTCTTTGCTAGGTTCACGATCGGTTGAAATCGAAAGACGATTGGAAGCTAAATTGGCTGAAATCGCACTGGCCGAAGCGTGTGGCGGACTGTGTTACCGATGCTGCAACGGCCATGCTTGGTTGATCACAACTCCCTAGAACAAACTAGCTGGGTCAGCTCGAAATAGTTTTCGGATTGCTAACGCGCCGCTGACGACACACATCAGAACGGTTAGCAGCCAAACGAACACGATGCGTTCGAACGTCATACGCATCACTAGGCCGCTCAATTCAGCGAGCAACGCGTAGAGTCCCCAGGAGAGCAGCAAGCCGGGAACGAAGCCGAGACAAGCTAGGTACAGTGACTGGCAGATGATCAAACTCCAAAAATAGCTTGGACGGTATCCCATCGCTTTGAGTGTCGCGAACTCTGGCATGTGTTCGCTGATATCGGTGAATTGGATTTGATAACAAATGATTGCACCGACAACTAAACCCATGATGGTGCCGATACCAAAAATAATGCCGATCGGAGTACTACGCGACCAGAATCGCAGTTCCTGATCGACGAGATCTTGTGTCAGGTGAACCTGAATCTGAGTGGGAGCGATGGCTTGAATTCGGTCGCGTACCGCCACCAAATCCGCGCCAGGCTTGACGCGTATGAGGCCGATGTCGACCACATCCAGCGGGGTGCCGGTTCGACTGCGCCATGGAAAGTAGGTCGGCAACATGCGTTCGCTCATCAAAACGGTGCCATCGTGCGCAAAATCGGTTCCGAGCGTGAACAGTTCGACTAACGCGATCTCTTTTTTGTTCAGTTCGATATGCTGCTGGGCAAGTTCACCGGGCTCTGACTCAAATCCGTACTCGCTTTTGCTTCTGCGATCCAGCAAAGCTGCATTTTGTTTGTTTGCGCTAGTGAGCAGTTCAAAGAGTTGTGGATCTGAGAAGAATTTCTTGTCTAGTTGCAAAGCAATGACGCGCACGGGGCGTGCGCGGTTTCCTTCGACTTGAATGGAAGCGGTGGCCCGCTCGACGTAAACCGCGCAACTCGAATCGACACCCGCCTGTGCAGTTGCCTGCTCCAACAGGTAACGCGAGAATCGCTGTTCCGTTGAGATGTTGTAGCGCGCGCGACTGATGACAACTAAATCAGCTGAGAACAGTCGCAAGATCTGCACGTTGCTATCGAGCAAAGCATTTCGAAAACCAATCTGCATAAACATCAGCAGCACTGCGAATCCAACGCCTGCTGCCGCCAACAAGCATTTGCTCGGGCTGCTTGTGAGATTCTTCCAGGCGAGTGGTGTTTGCATAACGTTCCGTGCTCGAAATACGATTAGAACAAGTTGGCGGGTTCGGCTTTCCATAGCTTACGTAGTGCCAACAAGCCGCTAGCACAACTCATCAGCAAGCCCATCGCCAACACGATGACGATTCGTTGAGGGTTCATTGCAATCGGAATGCCTGACGCAACGGTTGTTAAGCGATAAAGCAGTTCTGCAGCGAACCACGAAACGAAAAAGCCGAGCACACTCAATGCAACGGCTTGGGTCATCACAATGCTGGCAAGGTAGGTGCGCGAGTATCCCATTGCCAGAAGTGTTGCGTACTCCGGCAATCGATTGGTTACATCCGTTGCAAGAACCATGTAAACGATAGCTGCACCAACGAGCAAGGAAAGCACAACGCCAAGTTGAAAGATCAAACCTATGGGCGTCTGGTAAAGCCAGCGTGACCTCTCGCGGTCTAACATCGTGTCGCGAGACAACACGTCGACTACCCATGACTCGTCATCGTTCAACCCAACTTTGAATCTCTGCTGGAGTTCGCCGACAATTGCATCGATATTGGCATCTGGTCCCAATTCAACTAGACCAAGAGAAACGCTGCGATTCACGTCCCACGGCGAAATCCTCGCAAATCCTTGTTCGCTAGTGATCGCGGCCCCGTTCGCCGCGAGTCCAGTTCCCAGTTCGAAGAGGCCTGCGATGGTAAACGTCTGGCCTCCGATTTCGGTCTCGCGTCCAATATCGGTCGACTCCGCGTCGCCCGTACTTTTGAAGCTACGACCATCGCGAGGTCCATAATCGCTTTGCGTACTTTGATCGAGCAAAATAGCCTTTGAGTTGCTTAGCAGAAGTTGTTGATCAGCGACTGATTCCAACTTGAAAACTTCATCGTGAATATCGAAGGCCATCACCGCAATGGGCAGGTATTGCGTTTGGAAAGATTCAGTGGCCTCTTCTGTCGCACTGGGCATTTTTCGCCAGTTGTGAATCGTGATCCACGCGGGCTTTACCGCCTGCACACCGGGTGTGCTCGCTGCAACCTGCAACCACTTGCGATCAAACTGACTTGGTTCATACAGATGCAGATAATCACGGGCTCGAATGGCGATATCAAACTGCAAGTGATCTAGAACATTTGTCGCCGTGTGCGAGACCGCGCCCATGAACCCAAGCTGCATAAATACCAGCAGCAGCGCAAATGCGACACCGCCAATAGAAACCAGGGTCTTCGCTTGCTGATGCCACAAATTCAAAAGTGCGAGCGGCGTCTTCATGACTTTGGTACGGCATTATCAGCGGCTGGCGGTTGAGTTGCAGCCTCATCGTCTGCATCATTGTCTGCGATCGCGATCTCAACTTGAACCTGCAATTGTAACCATTCGGATGCAGTGGCAACGTCGGCCGAGTCGATTTCTATTTGAACATTCAGCGCGCGATAGTCGGCTTTCGCTAGAGGATCTGCTACGGCTAACTGAGGGCGACCGACGAGCCGACTTATGTTGGCGACTCTGCCATGCAGTTGTCTCGGCAGAGCTGGGCTTGAGATCGTTGCCTTCTGATCGACCTTGATTCTACCTGCGTCCAGCTCGACCACTTCGGCTTCGCAGATCGTTCGAGTGATATCGGCCAGTTCGATTAGAGGAAACTGTGCAGCTGCTTCGCCGGCGCGAGCGTTTATAGCGACGACAACTGCAGCTTGAGGCGCCTCGACAATCGCCGACTGGACTTGCAGCTTCAGCGCCTTCAACTCGGATTCAATCGCCTGAACGGCTAACGATTGCTCGGCGACTTGTAAGCCAAGCTGTGCAGCACGAAGTTGTTGCTGGGCATTGATCTTGTTCAACTGCGCCGCTTCTTTGGCCTGTTCAAAGCTCTCGGCCTGCTGCTCGTACTTCAGTTTTGCTTCGCCGAGTGCGAGTCGCTGTTGATCGACCTGTATAGCACCGACAAAGCTGCTGGTGAGCGGGTCGTTGGCAACCGACTCAACGCGTTCAACCGCTTTCTCAGATGCAGTGACTTGTTCTTTCGCTAACTCGACCAGTGCGGCTTGACGGTCCAGTGCTTTTTGCTGCGCCTCGGCTTGCTGGAGATTAGCTTCGGCAGTCGTTACTTGGAGCTTAGCCTGTTGCGTCGCGCTGAGGTGTTGCTGTTCCGCATCGCGAAGTCGACTTTGGAGAGCTTCCACTCGGGCTTTGTGAATCTCCAGTGATCGCATTTCGATCAGTGGTTTCCCAGCGGTAACAGGATCACCAACTTTGACTAAAACTTCGTCAACGATATCGCCGGGTGTGGCGGCTAAGCGAATCAGACCACCGGCGGGCAGAATCTGGCCTTGTGCAATGACTTTAGTTTGGCGAGAAGCGACCGATGGAATATTTGCATTTGGTCGGCCCGTCTTTGACGCATTGTTGCAACCCAAAATTGAGGTGATACCGCAAATCAGCAGGACGAGACCGGAACGTGTGATTACACTGCTTGCGGCAAGCGACCAAATGCGATGTGAGCGAAGGCACGCGATTTCGTCACTCGCTTGCGTGTCAGGCCAGTTCATGTTGATTTCCCAAACGGTCGATTCGATTCAAAGCAGTACACGCTCAAGTTTAATTGCTCGAAAGCCGCCCTCGAATTCATCGGCCAAAAAGGTTTATGCAAGCATGTTGCGGATTGCAAGCGTCACAACCAGAACGATAGTCAGGCAACGGTAGCTTTGATACAGACCCACATTAACATGGGACGATAAAGACTGTATTGACGACTAGGCGAACTTGTAGGATTTGTTCATTGGGTTTGAAAGCAAAGCCCCCAAAACCCATCGAAATCCCACCGAAACAGTAGCGGGGACGCGAGGAAGAGATTAATGGCCAACCTAGCAACCGCTTCGCCCGCAACGCGATTCGATCCGAACTGGAAACGTAAATTGCTCGAAGATTCATCGCCGTCGGTTACCGCGGAATTTCTCCAGCATTTTTACGGTCAAGGCGAACTTCGAAAACAAGTTTTGCACGATAATTCGCTGGAAATCTATCCAGGCGAAATCATCATCATGACCGGGCCTAGCGGCTCAGGAAAAACGACACTGCTGACGTTAATTGGGACGCTGCGGCGCGTGCAGCAAGGCAATTTAACGGTGCTGGGTCAACCTCTGCATAATGCCACTAATTTCAATTTGCTGAATCTCCGAAAGCAGATCGGATTTATCTTTCAAGCTCATAATCTGTTCGATTCGCTGAGCGCGACGCAGAACGTCAAAATGGCGCTGGAGCTCGCAGAGCCGAGAACTTCGAAGTCCGATCAAACGGCGCGCGCCAGAGCGATGCTTGACGCAGTTGGGCTCGGCCACCGAACCGGGCACAAGCCGAAGCAACTGTCAGGCGGTCAGAAGCAGCGCGTTGCCATTGCGCGCGGGTTGGTTCATAACCCCAGACTCGTGTTGGCTGATGAACCGACCGCGGCGCTCGACGAACAAAGCGGCCGAACCGTTGTCGAGCTTTTTCGGCGAATGGCAAAAGAAAATCAGGTGACGATTATCATCGTGACGCACGATAATCGCATTCTGGACGTTGCGGACCGCATCGTAAATCTGGTAGATGGAAAGATCCGCAGCGACGTATTAGTCCAAGAGGCAGCGATCGTCAGCCAGATGTTGGTGAAATGTGATGTGTTCAAACATTTAACGCCGCGCAGCCTTGCCGAAATGTCGGACCATTTGCGTACAGAATCTGTTGTTGCGGGGCAAAATATTATTCGGGAAGGTGACGCGGGGGATAAGTTCTACTTGATTCGCCAGGGCGAGGTGCGAGTTGTGCGCGGGCCGGACCAGAGAGAGATCGCGGTCCTTAGAGAAGGGGATTTCTTCGGCGAAATGGCTTTATTGACTGGGCAACCGCGAAATGCGAGCGTTGAAGCTGTCACCGATTCACTTCTGTATGTGCTTAGCCAAGAACAATTTAGGAAAGCGATCGCACAGCAGGCGTCGTTTGAGGCAGAAATTCGGACAAGCCTGTTCGATCGTCAGTGAAAATTTGCGTTTTGCGCAGAGTTTATGTATTTAGTGCGCAACAGTGCCGCATTAAAAGTGGCTTAAAGACGCCTAAGTTCACTAAATGGGCTTTTTTGTAACTTGCCGCCAGCCTATAATGCTTGCGTACTGGCAGATGAGCGCCTAGCAGCGGAGAAGAAGTTTGCTAAAAGGTGAAACTGCAGTCATCTCGATTGTCACCATGATAGATGTAGGAAATAGGCGGAGTTTCCTAGGTAATTTTGAATTAGCGGTCGATGTAATACGTAGTTCGATCGCGAAGCATATTATGGGCTAGCTTGTGCAGGATAGCATGATGTCGCCAGATGCCAGTTATTTCCAATTCTCGAAAGAAGTTTGGCAAGCCGTAAACTACCAAGCGCGGCATACCCTTACTCGTAAAGAGTTCTGCCCAGAACAGTCACGGATTGAATCGGTGCGCTGCGTTTATCTGGATGAAGAGACCGAATATCATTTTGGTCGACAAGTTTGGTTTTTCGAAGCTTCCGGGGTTGATCCCATCGGACGAAAACATCGAATTTATGGCGCTCTCGAATTCGTTGTTCAGTATGGTTTGCTCGAACCAGCGCGTGCTGCGTTGATGGAGGATCCTCAACATCGGCAACGATTCTTGCAAGCGATCGTGAAGCCAGTGACTCAGGAAGTTTGGGCTCATCCGTCAACCAAGTTGTGGGTTCGATTAACACTGGCTTCCGTGATTATTCTGTCATCGATTTGGCTGCTGTCATTGGCGGCTTGGTTGATGCAAGGTCGCTAAGCGTCGCAGTGGTTCGTCTAATTAGTTCGTCTAGTATTTGGCTGCTGCAACTGCTTCATTTCGGTTGCGTACTGGTCAAGCCACTCGAGCGATGCGGGATGGCGATTCGTCCGCAGCCAAGTCTCGAAGGCGACAATCTGTTTCGCCACAGGCAATGGCTTATTCCAAAGCAATCCGGTACCTGAGATCGTCGCGCGCACTTCTCCATTCTGAAGCGTCGCGCGAAGCGTAATCTCAGCTTTGTCTTTATTGAAGTCGTCAAGTGCGTATTCTTCCGACTTCACCCCGCGGCCATCAGTTTTCCAGCCGCGCGAAATGAGTTCTTTGCCATACGCCTCTAGAACTGAAAGCGTCGTTGCGCCTTTGGCGATCAAATCAATCTGCTGTCGTTCGGGATCATATTTGATGATAGCCGATCCGTTTAGTGCAGGAACATCCGCCGCTTCTATGCCGTTCGCTTCGACATTCGCATCGATCTGGTCAGGTTTTCGAAGTTGCCAAGAGGCGTTTTCCAAATCTTCGCCAACTCGGATTTGGGTTCGGCCGGAATCGAGTGTCACCAAGGCTAGCGAGACATCGCACTGCCCCCGAATGAAATCCATCCAGCCCGCTTTCTCTTTAAACAGTGAGCCCGAATCGCGACGCAGCCAACCTTCTGCAGCCATCTGCTTTGCATAGAAATCCCGCGTTTCCTCTAGACTCATTGCAGTGCTCGCAACCAACAGCGGCTGAGTTGAGCCATCGAATTCGACAAAGCTTGAATCGACAGGGATGGGCAGCGATTTTGTCGTAGCAAATTTCGAGTAGCTGACCGAAAACGCGTCTGGTTGGGCGGGCGCAGGTTGTGGTTGAATCATAACTTTCACAGTGGTTGCCCCGCGAATGAAATCCAGGTCGCGGGTGTTGGCGTTTTCAATCTTCGATGTGTTTAGTCTTGCAAACGCCGTCCAACCCGCTTGGTGGAATTTTCGAATGAGCGAAGTTTCGATATCGACGAGCGAAGCTGTCACGCGATAGTGGACAACATTCTCAGCTTCGTAGACGACTTCGAGCGGCTGGGCATCGAACTTTGGCGCTTCGCGTAAGTCGACGTTGCCGGCAGTGCTGAGGTTAACTTGAGTTTGGTCACCAGCCCGTGAAAGATAAAGCGAAAGAGGGTAGCCACGCTTAACGAAGTTCAGCGCATCGGGTGCAACGGGCGCGTTGTTAACTTGGGTCCAACCGTCGCGCGAGAGGATGTAATGGTAGAACACTTTGGCTTCATCGACGAAAGCCGTTGTGCTGTACATCACCATTGTTTCATTCGTCGCAATCACTTTCGAACTAGGAAGTCGAGGTAACGTGCGGAGATCTACGATTTCAAGAAGTTGTGGATTGGCTTGTTCGATCGGATCATGCAACGGCTTCCAATTCAGTTTTGCAGCGGCGGATGCGTTACCCCAAAACCGAACGCGTCCGTTTTCCGAAGCGATCATTAGCAGATTCGTTTTCGGCAACCAGTTGACGGAGACCGTTTGCCAGCCGAATGTGTCGATGACTTGAACAGCTTGTCCGCTGGCAATGTCTAAAACTTGAATCAAGAACTTACTGGCTGTAGCTAAGTATTTTCCATCGGGAGAAAACGTCGCAAGGTCAGAGTTGCTGAAACTGCCGTGAATCGCTGTCTCAACTTTGTTGTCTGAAATGTTCCAAAGTTCAATCTTACCATCCTTGCTGTAGGCAAGTCGTTCGCGATTTGCTGACAGGGCGAGCGTCGAATTGTAACCGCCAGTCGAAAGTGGTTGTTCGAGCGTGCCGGTTTCTGTGCTCCAAATCGCTGCGCTCTCGCCTGCGACCGCGATACGATTAGGTGCAACGAAGAGGATCGCTTGCAGCGCGTGTTTGCCTGCGACGAACTTGGTCAATGGAGTCAGGTCGGCAGGATCCCAGACCGTGATTTCACCTGTGAAGCTAGCGGTTGCAATCATCTTCGAATCGGGTGAGATGGTTAAGTGAGCGACTGCGCTTGGGTAGACCTTTTTTGCGGCCCGAGGTTTATAACTGGGCAACTCCCAAATCTGAAGATTCCCTTTGGAGTCACCAGAAGCAAGCCACTTGCCATCGGCTGAAGCGCATAGCGTCTTTACCTTCTGTTCATTGCTTGGATCATTCGGATCGGGAAAAATCGCAATGGGCGCTTCGTTGTTTACCGACCAAGCGGTCAAGCGACTGCCTGCAAGTACGTAGGAGTCGCCTTCATCAAACGTGGCTGTCGCGGCTACAAAGCCAGTTGCAGCAGAGTCTCGGCAATGAAGCAGTTTGAGGCGATCGAACGGCACCGATTCCCACTTGGCAAGTTGTTCTGCGCTGGGAAGTGGAATCGCTGGTGCTTGAGGTAATTCTGATCGTTCCTGATTCGTATCGGTCGCAACTGGGTTAGTCGCAACTGGGTTAATCGGAGGGTTGTTCGAGGGAGTTGGGTCCGCAACGGCTGCGTCAAAGTCAGTGAAGGCTTCGGCGACCTCTGCTGATTTCGCATTTGGGGGCGATTTTTGGTGTATGTCCGTAGCAGTGGATGCAGCCGGCGAAGTTGACGAAGGGGTTTCGGTATGCGTCGGAGGCGAGGAAACGCCGCAACCGCTTAGCAGCAGTAGAAAGATGCACAGAAAGCTGTTGTTAAACCAGCAGAAGTTACTCAAAGTTAGGCTCCACGGCGATACGACCCGCAGGCAGTAGGCTCTGAGTTCGCATATGCGAATCAGCAATTTGCCCGCTGACGGTGCATTGTAGTCGTGATTGAGATATCCTGTATAAAGAGCTGGCGAATCGCAAAATACACTCTCTTGGGGTGTCGCACCAAATTCGTTGGCGGAAACACTTGAGCAACTTACTCGCGGTGCTTGAGAAAAGTCGTGGCGCTTTGTCGGCATGACTTCGAGAGCTGCTAAAGAGGAGGCCGACGATCCACTGACGGAAAGTGCGGCTCATGCCCTGAATGACAGAAGTAAATTTGACGGAACAAAAAAAACACTGGCTGCTGGACGGATACCGACCGGTCAAAGGGCGATTCGACGAAGCATTCGACGACTCGGGGGAGCTTCGTGAACATTGGCGCCCGTTTGCGCATTCCTTGGGAGCCATCGGGCCGGAGGAATTGCAGCGGCGGTTAACGCAGGCTCAACGACAGATCGCGGAAGACGGCATCACATTCAATCCCCATGATGTCAGTGGAAATGCCGCGCGACCCTGGGTGCTCGACCCCGTTCCGCTGGTGATTTCAAACACCGAGTGGCAAGGGATGGCGCGGGGGCTTGAGCAACGTGCGCAGTTGGCCGATTTAATCTTGCTGGATCTGTTCGGGCCGCAAACACTGCTGCGCGAACGAGTGCTTCCACCGGACGTGCTGTTTGGTAACCCGCGCTATTATCCCGCTTATCAATCGCTTGTGCCGAATCCCAGACGTCACTTGCATATGTATGCAGTTGACTTAGCTCGATCGCAACATGGGCAGTGGGTGGTGACCAGCGAGCGATCGCGCAGTCCGTTTGGACTTGGCTATACACTTGAAAACCGATTGATTACTTCGCGGATGTTGCCGGTGGCGTTTCGGCAATGTCAAGTGCGGCGGCTTGCGCCGTTTTTTATGACGTTTCGCGAAACACTGCGCGAGCTTGCGCAGCGTTACCGCGAGAATCCTCGCATCGTGATTTGGACGAAGGGCCCGCAGAGTCGCGCTTACTTTGAAGATGCCTTCTTGGCGCGATACCTCGGTTACACGCTCGTCGAGGGCGGTGACTTGGCGGTTCGCGATAATCGCGTCACGCTCAAGACGTTGGGTGGACTGTTACCAGTTGAAGTTCTCTATCGGCGTGTTGAAGATCATACGGCCGATCCGGTTGAATTGGCTTCCGACAGTAGTGGTGGTGTGTCCGGTTTGCTCGAAGTTGTCCGTTCAGGTCGTGTCGCGATTGCGAATTCACTTGGGAGCGCGATCGTCGAATCGCCGCTCATGTTGGCTTACTTGCCTGCGATATGTCGCAGTCTGCTTGGGCAAGAATTGTTGATACCATCGGTTGCGACTTGGTGGTGTGGAGCGGATGAATCGCGACGGTTTGTGATCTCCAACTTGGACAACTTGCTCATTCGTCCCGCTTATCGAGTGGCCGATGAATCGCCTATTCAGCCTGAAAATCTCTCGAAACTTGAACGTCAGCGATTGATTGATCAGATCAACTCTGAGCCAGCCTCCTTCGTCGCTCAGGAACGCGTGACGCGGTCAACGGCGCCCGTTTGGCAACAGGGACGTTTGCAACCGTGGTCGCTGGCGATGCGAGCGTTTTTGGTTGCAAAGCACGATGGATACGAAGCGCTTCCCGGTGGGCTAGCGCGCGTGACTGAGAACGAATCGTTGCTTGAGCACAACATGACCAGTGGCGAGCAGAGCCAGGACGTTTGGGTGTTGTCGGACGAACCTGTTGAGAAGGTCTCGTTGTTGAGTCTGATGTCATCAGATGTACAACTCAAACGCAGTGGTGCTGAATTGCCGAGCCGTGCTGCTGACAATCTGTTTTGGCTGGGGCGGTATGTCGAACGCGCGGAACAGCAGGCTCGATTGGCGCGGACCACGTTACAAGCGTTAACAAACGAAGAGATCTCTCCAAGTTCCGAAGCTCTGCTGGCAGCTTGTGTTGAGTCTGGTTTTCTACGGGCGAGCGATGTTCCTACGACCGGTGATCTTACCGGAGTGGACGTGAGGTTGTCGAAGTCGTTGTTCGATGCAACGCTTATCGGGTCGTTCCGTTCAACGATCTGTGAAGCGGCTCGCGTTGGTGCGATGGTGCGTGATCGAATCGCGCTTGATAGCTTGCGAGTGATCACAAAGCTCGAAGAGATGTCCAGGATCGATGTGACAGGGAACGAAGTTGCTGCATACGATGTGGTTCGAGTGCTCGATAACGCGTTGATGTTGCTGGTCGCGTTTGCGGGTCTTGCAAGCGAAAGTATGACGCGTGCACAGGGCTGGCGTTTCCTCGATTTTGGGCGACGTATTGAACGCTCATTGCAGATTGCACTTAGTATTCGCACGCTATTGCCAACGAAACCGAGCGCGCGTGACGAAACCAGTGCGCTCGAATCGCTGCTGCTGATCCATGACAGCATCATGACGTACCGCTCGCGCTATTTGGCCAGCCTTCAAGTGCCCATTGTGCTTGATTTGCTTATCACCGACGACACCAATCCGCGCTCGCTGGTGCATCAGTTGAGTACCATTGCGACGCATGTCGATCGATTGCCGCGAGATGATGTGCAAGCGGGGTTGGCGGCGGAACAGCGTGTGGCGTTGGCGGTTCACAATGCGGTTCGTTTAGCGGACGTGTTTGAGTTGGCGCAATTGGATGGTAAGGGCGAGCGAGGCGGATTGCAGAAGTTGCTAGCGCGCGTCTGTGAACAATTGCCCAAGCTGTCCGACGCTGTCTCAAGTCGCTTCTTGATTCATGCGGGGCAACAGCGTCACTTCGGTTCATCGAATTCGGAGAAGTCATGGAAAGGCTAACTTATCGCATCCAGCATTCGACCAACTACCACTATGCGGCACCCGTTCGCATCTGTCACAACTTGGTCATGCTGACGCCGCGCAGCGATGCATTTACGGAGGTCTTGAGCCATCGCATCCAAATTCGGCCGACTCCGCCGATTCTCAATCGCCACGAAGACTACTTCGGCAATCTGGTGCATGCTTTTTCTATCGAAGACAGCCATCGGCAGTTGACGGTAACTTCGACTGGTCGCGTGCGTGTGACGACGCGCGTTGTCGAGGGATCTTCGCCTTCTTGGAACGAGGTGCGACAGCAGATTGCCAGCCAGTCTGATCCGCGCTGGTTAGACGCTTGTCGCTTTGCGTTTAACTCGCCTCGCATTCATGTTGCGCTCGATTATGCAAAGTATGCTTCGCCTTCGTTTACGCAAGATCGCGATATCTTGGAGGCCGCACTGGATTTGACGGCACGCATTCATCGGGACTTTAAGTACGACACGAAAGCGACTACCGTCGATACACCGACATCGGTCGCATTCGGCTTGCGTAAAGGCGTTTGCCAAGATTTTTCGCACGTGCAAATCGCGTGCTTGAGGTCGATGGGATTGTGCGCGCGGTATGTCAGTGGATATTTGCGCACGACTCCGGCGCCCGGCAAGCCACGATTGGTGGGTTACGATCAATCGCACGCTTGGGTTTCGCTTTACTGCGGACACGATTTGGGGTGGGTTGATTTCGATCCCACTAACGATTGCATTGCGAACAACAATCACATTCCAGTTGCGTGGGGACGCGACTATACCGATGTAACTCCGATTCGTGGAGTGTTCTTAGGTGGCGGAGAACATCGAATGGAAGTGTCAGTCGATGTATGTCCGGTTGCCAGCGAGAATTTGTAACGAACTCGAATTCTTCTTCAGTTCGCTCTAGTCGCGTGCGGCGAAATGAAGTGCAGCTTGCAGTGGGTCGAGCACGACGACCTCAGTGGGCGCGATCTCTCTTCGGTGCAGCTGGTTGTACAGTACCTCTCGGAAGTACTGATGATTAGCCGCGAGCCCACCGGACAGAGCGAGTCGCCATTCGTTGCTGCAGGATTTAATGTCGCCTCCGTTGCCCACTGCGATGCGACGATAAACATGTTGAATTTGGTCAGCGAGCGCGCTTAATTCGAGTTGGATGATTTCATTTTCGTGTGTCTCAGCCGCGTTTGCGGCTCGCGCGAGAATGGTGGGAGCAAGTTGCGCTGCGAGATGTCGGTCGCTTGCAAGCGCGATGAGCGCGGAGGGTAACTGAGCTGGATTGCTGATGAGTTGCCGTTCGATGGCGAATTGTTCGACGAGCTTCGCCAAGTTGGGGCTTGCTCCTTCAATAGATTGTTCGAGTTGGTGGCCGCCGTCAATCGCTTTCGAAATCGACTGCAAAGCACGCAGCGCGATGTGCCATCCGCTTCCTTCGTCACCGAGTATTGGCCCCCAACCGCCCGCGCGGGTGATCTGACCCGCCGCGTCAAATGCTGCGACAAGCGAACCTGTTCCAGCAATCGCAACAATCGTAGGTTGAGGCGGTTGCAATTCGCTGGCGTAAGACAGCAAAGGATGGATATCGGAAGTTACGGTGATCTTGGCGCAAGAGCCGAAAACTGTTTCTGTTGAAAGCGATGCGTGGACTCGAGCGACATCGTCTGGGCGTCCGGCGCCAGCTAGCATCAGGACAACATGTTGAACTTGGTGCGGACTGACCGCAGCTTGCTCGAGCAACTGAGCAAAAGCCGCAGACAAATTCTCGCGAGCTCGGGGCCAAGTCGCCGGAGCTGCCGAGCCGACGCCGGGCATGGAGTGGCGAAGCGGCGCCCCGGTGCTGTTGATTTCGCATGTTTTGCAGAGTGTGGCTGCGACTTTACTGCCGCCGCCGTCGAGTGCCGCGACCCACTTCTCCGAATCATTGCCAATTTGAGACAATTTGGACCCCGAAATGGCGTTTTTGAAACTTAAGTTGAATTGTCGCGATGAGTGCGAATTTGTTGCCAAGTGACGGATCGAATGGTGTCGAGCGTCTTTACTGATCGAGTAAAATCGGGAAACTTTTACGCGTGCATTGTAGTTTATCGGCTACGATGTCAACGATACTCATCGGACGGACAAACAGCCGATTGCGTTCTAATATCAGACGAATGCATCGCGCGATCACGGATGCCTTATCGCTTTTCTAGCATAACGGAATGCCAGTGACATTCACGCCCCCACAAAAACGCTCATTCTACCATCGCTGGGGATGGGCGATTATTGCCGTTACGGTCTGCTTGACCCCGTTCGCGTTTTACAGCGCGGGTCGAACAGTACAGAGCAACGTCAATAAGGTCGAAGACTGGTTGCCGAAGAACTTCGTCGAGACGACGCAACTTGCTTGGTTTCGAAAACACTTCGCCTGTGACCAGTTCATTGTTATCAGTTGGGATGGGTGCAAGCTGGCGGACCCGATGGTTCCAGGCGACACGGACGATCCTCGGATTGAGCGCGTCGCACAGTTGTTAGTGCCTGACTCTGACGCCGTTGCCGCTGAACAAGGACTTGCGCCTGAGATTGATGAAGCTCGCCGGCGGTATTTCAAAGTTGTCTCTACAGGTCGTAGAGTTGTTGATAGTTTAGTTGCAGAGCCATTGAAGCTGGAACCCGAGTCCGCGGTTGAACGACTGCAAGGTACGATGATTGGACCGGATCGTCGTCAAACTTGCGTAACCGTTACATTGACTCCCGAAGCGCTCGGTGAGTTGAAGTTAGTGCTCGGTCACGGGCAGCGTCGCATCTTCCGACCCAATGTTCCACTCGGCGTGTTATTGCGATTGTTGGAGCAAGCTGGAGTCCCTGCAGATGATTTGCGAATGGGTGGACCGCCGGTTGATAACGTAGCGATCGATGAAGAGGGTGAACGGACGCTGATTCGATTGGCTGGGCTCTCAGGTTTGCTCGGCTTGGGATTAGCTTGGTGGTCGCTGCGCAGCGTGTTGTTGACCATGATTGTTTTCTCCTGCGGTGTGTTGAGCGCTGCGACATCACTGGGGCTAGTGTGGTTAACGGGTGCGACGCTTGACGCGATTCTAATGTCGATGCCTTCGCTAGTTTATGTGCTATCGATTTCTGGCGCGGTGCATCTGATCAATTACTATCGTCATGCTGTTAGGACAGGTGGACTTGAAGGGTCTGTTGAGCGCGCGGTGGTTGCGGCTTGGAGGCCTGCGTTCCTGTGCACGATTACCACTGCAATTGGGTTACTGTCGTTGGTCACCAGCGAGATTGTGCCAATTCGCAAGTTTGGAATCTATTCCGCCTCGGGTGTGTTCACTCTGCTGTGCGTTGTTTACTTTTTCTTACCGGCTGCTTTGCACATTACCAAGTTTGGTAGGCGATGGGTCGGTGAGACCAGTGATGAAGACGATCGGCATTCGCATGTGCTTTCGAAAGGCGAGCGATTGTGGGGTGCTGTAGGTGCGATGATTGTCCGCCATCACAGCTTGGTAAGCTTTGGATGCGTTGTGTTTATAGCTGTCGCGGCGTGGGGGCTTACGAACACGCGGTCTAGTATCGAGCTGCTGAAGCTGTTCGATGGTCAAGCAAAAATCTTGAAAGACTACAGATGGCTTGAAGACAATCTTGGAAAGCTGGTACCGCTCGAGATCGTGGTCAGATTCGATTCAGAAATTCAGTCGGACGAAACGGGCAAAACGCTTTCGCTTGGACCCGATTCGCTCAGGTTGAGTTTTCTGGAGCGACTGGAAACGATCGTTCGTATGCAGAAGATGATTGACGAACGATTCGGCGAAGCAGGCAGTAATGTGATTGGAAATAGTCTATCTGCAGCTTCCTTTGCACCTGAATTGCCGCCAAGCGGTGGAGACACGTTCAGTTACGTCCATCGCAAGACGTTTGATGTCCGACTAAGTTCCAGCCGCGAAGAGTTCTCGAAAGCTGGTTTCTTAAAGTATGACCCCGTCGACAAGAGCGAGTTGTGGCGGATTAGCGTGCGCGTGGCTGCGTTCCGCAATGTGGATTACGGCGAGTTTGTTCGCGAATTGCGCGACGTCGCGCGTCCGGTTCTCGATGCGCACGACGCGCGAGTACGTGTGCTCGCCAAGCTGAACAAGTGGCTGGATGGACGCGAACCAGCCGGCGCACGAATTGTGCTTTGGAAGTTCACGGATAAAGAAAACGCAAGTGCTGTTGAAGCTGGCGGCGACGACGAAATCATCACAGCTCATCTGTCGGCGTTGCTCAGTCAGTCGCGCTGCAAAGTCTTCCGTATTCAGGCTGATCCGCGTTCGACGACTATCAGTCAACTGGAAAAACTGCAAGCCACTGATGCTGTGGTGGTGCTTGGCAAGTTCAACGACAACGATCTGCAGACGATTCGTTCCGTGGTCCCGCACACTATCGATGCGAGAGTGCGTCAACCATCGGCCGAGTCGCAGCTTGCCGCTACAGCGCTTCGTCCTGACCCACGTGGCAGCGAACAAGCTGAGGTGGATGCTATTTACACTGGGGTTGTTCCGATTGTTTATAAGGCACAGCGCGCATTACTGAACAGTCTCGTCGAGAGCACTTTTTGGTCGTTCTTGACAATCACCCCGATCATGATGTTCGTTTCCCGCAGTTTCACAGCCGGGTTGGTAGCGATGATACCGAACGTGCTGCCCGTGCTTGCGATTTTTGGCGGCATGGGGTGGCTGGGGATTCCGCTGGATATCGGTTCGATGATGACAGCCAGTATTGCGCTTGGCGTGGCGGTCGACGATACGATCCATTTTCTAGCTCGCTACCGAGAAGAACTAGATCATCAAGGTGATTGCAAGAAAGCGATTGTGGCGACTTATCAACACTGTGCGATACCGACTTTGCAAGCGGCGATGATCAGCGGATTGGGATTGTCGGTTTTTGCATTCAGTACTTTCACGCCAAC
>JBGSOM010000100.1:0-8083 GCA_041739135.1 Pirellulaceae bacterium | reverse complement strand
AAGCCGTCGACTTCGATCGGCCACTGTTCAAGGTCGACACACGAGGCTAATCTCTCCGAGCATGTATAACCGAATCCTAATCGCCAATCGTGGTGAAATTGCCCTGCGAGTCATTCGCGCTTGCAAAGAAATGGGTATTTCCACCGTAGCCGTTTACAGTCAAGCAGATCGCGACTCTGCACACGTTCGCTATGCGGATCAAGCGATCTGTATCGGGCCAGCCAAGTCGATCGATAGTTACCTGCGAATCGACCGCATCATTAGCGCGGCCGAAGTCAGCGGTGCGGAAGCGATCCATCCCGGCTACGGCTTTCTCGCCGAAAATTCACATTTCAACGAAGTCGTCCGCAGCAGCGATTTTCACTTTATCGGCCCAACTCCCGAAGCGATGGAAAAGCTGGGCGATAAGAACAGCGCTCGCGCGGTTGCGATGGCTGCCAAAGTGCCAGTGGTTCCAGGCAGTGATGGACTTATCACCGACGAAGAACACGCGGTCCGCTCAGCCAAAGAGATCGGTTACCCGGTGCTGATCAAAGCCACGGCGGGCGGCGGCGGCAAAGGTATGCGCGTCGCTACAAACGAACCGATGCTCCGCGTCGCTCTACAACAAGCTCAAACGGAAGCCCAAGCTGCTTTTGGTAACGCGGGCGTTTACTTGGAGCGTTTCATCGATCGACCGCGTCACGTGGAAGTGCAGATGATCGCCGACTTGCACGGTAACGCTTGCCACCTGTATGAGCGCGATTGCTCCGTTCAGCGACGTCATCAGAAGTTGATTGAAGAAAGTCCATCGCCGTTTCTTCCGGCCAAGACACGCGAAGCGATCTGCGAAGCGGCTAAGCGATTGATTCTCGAAGTCGGTTATCAGAATGCAGGAACCGTTGAGTTTATCGTCGACCAAGAGAACAATTTCTACTTCATCGAAGTCAACGCGCGCATCCAGGTCGAACATCCTGTGACCGAAATGGTGACCGGTATCGACTTGATCAAAACGCAAATCCGCGTCGCCTCAGGCGAACCGCTGCCGTTCAAACAAGAGGACATCAAGCTGCGCGGGTCGGCGATCGAATGCCGAATTAATGCCGAAGATCCAACCAAGAATTTCCAACCGTGTCCTGGTTTGATCAAAAGCCTATTTATTCCCGGCGGTTTTGGCGTTCGCTTCGATTCGCACGCGCAAGCGGGTTACACCGTGCCGCCGCATTACGATTCGATGATCGGCAAGTTGATCGTTCACAAAGAGACTCGCGAAGAGTCGATCGCTTGCATGCTCCGCTGCCTGGAAGAATTGCAAGTGCACGGAATCGCCACCACAGCCGCGTTCCAGATGCGAGTGCTACGCGAGCCAACTTTCGTAGCGGGAAAAGCGGACACGAAGTGGGTCGAACGCGAACTGCTCAACGCTTAACACGTGCAGCGCCGCGAACTCACATTACTCATAGTTAAACTCTCTAGTTTTCGGATAGGTTCATGTCAAAGTCACCGATCAAAAAAGTTGCCATGCTGTTCGCTGGCGGTCCCGCTCCAGCTGCTAACGCGGTCATTGGCACGGCCGCTCTTGCCTTCCTGAACGATGGTATCGAAGTCGTTGGTATCAAACACGGTTACTCGCACCTCATCGACTTTGATGCATCGAAGCCGCTGGTCGCTAACGAAGCGTACATTAACATCGGTCACGCACATCTGCCGCACCTTCGCACGTCGCAAGGCATCTTGATCGGAACAGCGCGGACCAATCCAGGCAAAGCGGTTTCAGCGCCAGAACATCTTGTTGATCCCGAACGCAGCGCACCGCTGAAACGAGTTTACGAAGCATTGTGCTCGTTGGGTGTCGACGCACTGATTTCGATCGGTGGTGATGATACTCTGAAGACAGCCAACAAGATGAAGTTGTTCCAAGACACCTTGCCGGCCGGCTCGAAGAAGTTCCCCGTGATTCACCTGCCGAAAACCATCGACAACGACTACATGGGCATCGATTTTACGTTTGGCTACTTTACCGCAGCCGAATTTCTGGCCACTGAAATGCGTAATCTGAATTACGACGCATCGGCTGGTCAAGCTTACTTCTTGTGCGAAGCGATGGGACGATCGGCGGGTTGGCTCGCCTACGGCGCAGCGATCGCCGGCGAAGCTTCGATGGTGCTCAGTGTCGAAGACATTGTCGGTCCGTTCCGCGGCGAAGAAACAGTCACCGATACGACCGGCAAGACTATCACACGCCCAATCATGATCGTAGATAAAATCGTCGATCGTATCGTCAAATTGATGATCGCTCGCGAGAAACAAGGCCGCAACTATGGCGTGCTGGTGATCGCAGAAGGCATGGCCGAGTATCTGCCTTACAAATACCTCGAAGGCATTCCACGCGACGACCATGGACATATTTCGATCGCCAATGTGAACCTCAGCAAGATGATGGCCAAGATCATCAGCGACGCTTACAAGACGCAAACCGGCAAATCGCGAAAGGTGACCGGACTGCAACTGGGTTACGAAGCGCGCTGTGCCATTCCTCACGCGTTCGACGTCATGCTCGGTTCGCAGATCGGCGTTGGAGCTTACCGCGCACTGATCGAAAAAGGACTGAACGGCGTCATGGTTTCAGTTGGCGGTCAGTTGGACCTGAGCTTTGTACCCTTCGAAGACTTGGTCGATCCCAAAACACTGGTCACCAAAGTTCGCTTCATCGAAACCGGCAGCGATTTCCACCGCTTGGCCAAGTTTGTCGAAACCTACATCGATGATTAGTCGCTAGCTGCATTCATTCGTGGGACCGCAATGCCATCCGTGGTTAATCTTCTCGCTAGTTACATAGCGTTTTCAGAGCCGCGACGTAGGAGCAACCTAAGACCACCGATGACATCGTGGTCCCACGGATGGAAAACGGTTCCATGCGCTGGAGCAGTTGCTAAGTGAGAATCACTGATACGGCTCTGACGGCCTACTGCGACTCTGCATTCATCCGTGGGACCGCCATGCCATCCGTGGTTAATCTTCTAGCCAGTGACATATCGTTTTCAGAGCCGCTACGTAGGAGCTTCGTAGTCAGTTCATGGCATTCCAGCACAAACAAGCGTGCAAATCAAAGCTCGCGGCAGGCTTTTCAGCCGACGGCGGTTTCGCTGGATGTAGGTGAGTATTGTTGTTCCATCTTATCGAGACAGCGCGCGATCTGACGAACCGCTTGACGTAAACGGTTCTCGTTCTCAACCAACGCCATCCGCAAATAACCCTCACCGGCTGGCCCGAATCCAGTTCCTGGACTAACTGCTACGTCGCCATGCTCGAGCAACATCATTGCAAAGTCGAGTGTGTTCATGCGCTTTTGCCACTTGTCGGGAACTTTGCCCCACACGAACATGCCCGCTTTCGGCGTTGTCGCTTCCCAACCGATGCGATGCAAGCCTTCGACCAACACGTTGCGGCGCCCCTGGTAGATCACCGATTGATTCTCAACCGCGGCTTCCGTGTCACGCAAAGCCACGATTGCTGCGATTTGAATCGCTTGGAACATGCCGTAATCGTAATAGCCTTTGATGGTCGCCAAGCCGCGGATCATGTCAGCGTTGCCAGCGCAAAAACCAACACGCCAACCGGCCATATTGTAACCCTTGCTCATCGTCGTAAACTCAACGCCGACGTCTTTCGCACCCGCGCTCGCTAAGAAACTCGGCGGTTGATAACCATCGAAAGCGACGTCGGAATACGCGAAGTCGCTAATCACCATGAACCCGTAGCGTTTCGAAAGCTTGACGACTTCGTCAAAAAAGCTCTGCTCAACGGTCACCGTCGAAGGATTGTGCGGATAGTTGATGATCAGCAGCTTGGGCTTCGGGTAAAAGTGCTGGCAAGTGTAAGCGATGTTTTGCAAGAATTTTTCGCTGTCCGCCACTTCGAGCGCTACCACATTGCCAGCTGCAAGAATGACGCCGTACATGTGAACTGGAAAGTAGGGCGCAGGGATCATCGCGGTGTCGCCAGGTCCCATCAACGACAAACACATGTGACTGAAACCCTCCTTGCTGCCCAAGCACACGATCGCTTCGGTCTCTGGATCCAGTCGTACGCCGTACTTGCGAAAATACTTACTCGTCAACTCGCGGCGCAGGTTCAGCAATCCGTTCGACTTGCTGTAGCCGTGATTGCGTTCGTCGTAAGCCGCTTCGCAGAGTTTCTCCATGATCACGCGTTCGGGCGGATCCGATGGATTGCCCATCCCGAGGTCGATGACATCTTTTCCAGCCCGACGCTTTTGGTAGAGAGTATTGTTGATTCGACCGAACAAATACGGCGGCAAGCGGTGAACGCGTGATGCGTACTCAACGCGAAAGGGCTGACCAGCGTTATCGTTGGGAACCGATGCAGAACCGTTTTGTTCATTCATGGCAGTTGATCGAAAGCGTACGAAGTGGTGAGTTTTGCAGAAGGCGTTTTATTGTCACCTTCTCCCGCATTTTTCGCCAGCGGTATCAGCGCAAGTGCATTTGTGGCGGCAACCCCTTGATTGCAAGGCCGGTTGGTGTTTTCATTCATGGCGAGATTTATTGAAGGTACTGACTTCGCCAGCGAAATTTTCCACCGAAAGTTCACGAATGAGTTTGCAGAAAAGCGATTTTGGAAAGACAGCCGACGGACACACGATTTCTCTGTACACAATCACGAACAGAAATGGACACAGCGTTCAGTTCACGGACTACGGCGCGATCCTGGTTAGCGTCAATGTTCCGGATCGAACTGGAAAGGTAGCGAACGTTACGCTCGGCTACCCAACGCTCGACGGTTACCTCACACGTCATCCGTATTTCGGCGCCACAGTAGGTCGCTTCTGCAATCGCATCGCCGCTGGCCAATTCGAACTCGACGGAACAACCTACAAACTGGCCACGAACAACGGTCCAAATCACTTGCATGGCGGCATCGTCGGTTTCGATAAGTTGCTGTGGTGCGCGACCGATTTCGAAACAGAGAACGCCAGAGGCTTGCGTTTTCATCTGCGCAGCGCCGACGGACAGGAAGGCTATCCGGGCAACCTGGATGTCGTCGCTGAATATGCTTGGTCGGATGCGAACGAATTAGCGTTTACTTTCAGCGCGACGACTGACAAACCAACCGTCGTGAACTTGACGAACCACGCGTACTGGAATCTTGGCGGTGCGGCAAGCGGCGATGTTTTGGATCATCGCTTGCAATTGAATTGCGATCGCTTTCTTCCAGTCGATGAAAAACTGATTCCAACCGGACAGTTGAGCGACGTCAGCGGCACTCCGCTCGACTTTCGTAGCGTGCGAAGCATCGGAGAACGGATCGCTCAGTTGCCCGCGAGCAAAGGTTACGATCATTGCTTCGTCGTCAACGGCGAAGCTGGTCAGTTGCGTGCTGCGGCTCGAGTCGTGCATCCGGACAGCGGCCGCGTAATGGAAGTGCTAACGACTCAACTCGGAATGCAGCTTTACACCGGCAACTATCTTGAGCCGCCATTCGTTCAGCACGCAGGGTTTTGCTTGGAGACTCAGCATTACCCAGACGCACCCAACCAGCCATCATTTCCCACAACGCGACTGAATCCTGGCGAGCAGTTTAAGCAGACGACCGTGCATCGGTTCTCTGTTGAGGCTTAACCTGGGCTGCGCGACAAATAGCAGTTTGGCAGAAAGGCATTGATTCGAGTTTTCCCCTCCAGTCGCAACGCGACGACAGGCATTAGCCTGGGACGCCAGTCCCAGGAAGGGTTGTCGTTGGTTCTCATAGTCGCGAAGCGACGCCATCCGGGGCTTATGCAAACAGAGTTAGGCTCGGAAAAATGTCTATTCAATTGGCTGCGGGATTGCTTCGTATGAACTATCACTCACCTGCCGTCGCGCCCGCGACTATTGCTTTTGTTTTGCCACCTTCCTGGGACTTTCGTCCCAGGCTATTGCCTGTCGTCGCGCTGCGACTAAGAACAAAAACCGATCAAGAAAAAGTCGCCGCAAAACAGAAACTGTTACTTGTCGCACAGCCCAGGCTTAGCCGACACGACGCAATCCAATCTGGCGCAAAAAAAAGACCCAGCGTTTCCGCTGGGTCTTTGATCTTTTCGCACTACGAGTCGCTTCAACTATTGAAGATAATCGTCTTCTTTGAGCAGGTAAGTGTGGAACGGAACGTCGCTCTGGCGTGTCTGTGGAGTCATCAACGCTTGGTAGACATGGTAATCGATAACTTCATCAAGGCTCTTCGTTGAACCATCGAGCATTCCGACAACTACAGTTCCAGGATGGTTCGACGATGGTCGAGCTGCATCAGCAGCCCCAATAACTGCGGTTAGTTTCTCACCATTGATCTTGTTCACAACTTGCACAGGGCTGGCGTCAGTCGCAGTCTTTGTAGTTTGAGTTGGATCATCCAAGCGATACAACCAAACCATACCAATGTGCGTTCTTGCGGAATCATCGAAGGTTCCAACACCGGAAACTCCGCTCACGTACTGCCAGCTATCGGCTTGCATGTTTTCCGAGTAAGCGATGGTCTGTGATGTACCATCTCTCATGCCATCTGAGCTCACTTTGTTCGCGGCAAACCCGAACGTTCCCGGTGCTTTGTTGGTAAACACTCCGTTCTGTTGCTTCTGCGATTGTGTCGCCAGCGCGGTCGGAGTTGCACCTGTGTAACCGAGTTCGGTAAGAATCCCGGAACTTGCTGAAGCGAAATAGAATCCACAGTTCGCAACGTAGCTGTTCAATGCGAACGCTTCCGAGTTGTTCGTGTCACTTGGGCACTGGAGCAATTTGATGTTCGGATAGAACTCTTCAGTGTTGGCTTGTGTGGAAGCTGGGTTGTAACTGATCGGAGCTGCAGTATCGAACCATGCGACGTTAAGTGCCGAATCATCCCACCGGTCACGCAGAGCTTGGTTTTCGATCAGCGGCAGCAACGTAACTACCCAAGAACCAACTTTGTGAGTCGCGCCAGCTGCGCCGAACTGAGATTGGTAAGGTGGATATTGCTTCTTAGTCGTTTCAAAGTTGACTGTGGCGAGCGTCAAGTTCTTGACATTATTCGTACATTGTGTGCGTCGCGCGGCTTCACGCGCAGCTTGCACGGCGGGCAATAGTAGCCCAACGAGTATGCCGATGATGGCGATGACCACCAGCAACTCAACCAGCGTAAAACCGAGTTTGGAACGACGCATGCTTTTCCCTTTGCATTTCGAGAAGACTTGAGGTAAGTGCAGAAAAGAATCCTCTCCCCGGGTCCATTGTGGCAGATGGGGGCAGCGGAGTCCAGCGTTATGACCGCATTTTTCGTAACGACTGGTCGGAAGTGGACACCCCAAGGTAGTGTTTATTCACACGGGATCGTTATTTTCCTAACCGCCTTCGGACCACGCGACCTAGGATGTTAGAACACGTCGTTGGTTTGCAGGTTCCCGCAGTTTTCGCGGTTTCTTGGAAGTCGGCGGCCTTTGGGGCACGTCCATTGGGGTTCAACACATGTCGCGTTCCGCGCGCCGCACCGTCGGCTGGCTGGTTCGAGGTTTCGTCTTTGTAGCGCTCAGCCAGTTGCCAAGCCATGTCTTCGCCGATCACCCGATCGCTTTTCCATGGGGCCATGCGGCTAATTCAACGCCCCGCCCAACCGCTCCCTATCGCATTTTGAGTCCCGCAACGGCTCACCATCAACCTGCGGTGCCTGTTCAAACAGCCGCTCCCAAAGCCGGCTATGCCTACGGATGGTTTGGCAGCAATCCGCATCCTCAGTTCACTAGACACCTAGGTTACCACCAGAATGTTACGCAGTGGAAACTGACCCCGTAGTCAGCCGCGCGTCTGTGTACTCCGAAGGAGTTGCGTTTGGCAGCCCGGGGTTGCGAGCGTGCTGCACTCCGAAGGATTTGCGTTTGGCAGCCCAGGGTTGCGAGCGCAACGAGTCTCCCCTGGGATTTTAGTCGATGCGTCGCTTTACCCCAACGGGCAACGCTGTGAAGCATTTTCATTGAAGGAAATGCGGCGATTTCGGCCCAAAGGGCCATTCGATTGCCCAGCCTGGGCCAACGGCCCAGGAAGAGTCAACATGATGCCAGCAAAGGCCTGAAGGGCCG
>JBGSOM010000022.1:0-39705 GCA_041739135.1 Pirellulaceae bacterium | reverse complement strand
GGATCCGCATTTCGATGTGCGGGTCGAAGCTGGTTATTTGGTTTTTTCACTGCCCGCGATCGCGCAGGGCTCAATCCGGCCTTTGGAATTGTTGACGTGTTTGGGGCTTTCTAAATTGCTTGAAGACGGGACGCTACTGCAACGAACCGCAGTGCTGTTGGACGAACCGCAACTAACGAGTGCGACTTCCAACGCCTCTTCCCGTGCTGTGCAAAATGCCGCCGCAGAGTCAGCAAATCAAGGCGAGAATTTTTAGTCATGAAAGACAATTATGCGCAAAGAAATGTTGATCAATGTCTCGCAACCCGAGGAATGCCGAATCGCAATCCTCGAAGACGGTTCCCTGGAAGAACTCTACACCGAGCGAGCTAGTCAGAACAATTACGCCGGGAATATCTACAAAGGACGAATCGTCAATCTCGAACCCAGCATTCAAGCGGCGTTCGTGGACTTCGGCGTCGGCCGCAACGGCTTTCTACATATCAGCGATGTGGAAGCGCAGTACTTCCGACAAGCGGGTTACGATCCGGCTGAAATCATGGACGGTCCTCCGGGTGCTGATATCGACGATGACGATAGCGAAGCCGAAGAACAACCGCGTCGACGTCCAAACAGTCGCATGAGTTCGCGACCGCGTTTCAAGCCGCCGATTCAGGAGATCTTTCGACGTGGCGATGAAGTGCTCGTGCAGGTGATCAAAGAGGGCATCGGTTCCAAAGGGCCAACTCTTTCAACCTATATCAGCATCCCGGGTCGCTATCTGGTGTTGATGCCAGCTCTCGGGCGAGTCGGCGTTAGTCGCAAAATCGAAGATGAACAACAGCGCCGCGTGCTGCGTCAAACGCTGCTCGAACTGAATCCGCCCAAGGGACTCGGTTTTATCGTACGGACCGCTGGTCAAGAACGCACGCGTCGCGAGCTATCCCGCGACATGGCGTACCTTGTTCGCCTTTGGAAAGTGCTCGTAAAGCGAGTGAAGAATACACCGTCGCCAGCGAATATCTACGAAGAAAGCGACATGATCATTCGCACGATTCGCGATATCTTCAGCGAAGACATCGACACGATTTTAGTCGATGATAAAGACGCTTTTGATCGTGCTAAAGAGTTTCTGCAACTGGTGATGCCGCGGTACGTGAGTCGCCTGAAGCTGTACGATAGCCGCGAGCCGCTGTTCTACAAATACAATCTCGAACGTGAAATCGCTCGCATTCAGCAGCGCGTTGTCCCGCTCAAAGGCGGCGGCTCGATCGTTATCGATTCTACGGAAGCTCTGGTTGCGATCGACGTCAACAGCGGTAATTTCCGCTCGGACGACTCGGCTGAAGACAACGCATTTAAACTTAACATGAACGCCTCAAAGGAAATCGCACGTCAGTTGCGATTGCGTGACCTCGGTGGCGTGATCGTCAACGACTTTATCGACATGCGTCGTGAAACGCACCGTCGCAAAGTGGAGCGTTCATTGCGCGATGCAATGGAGCGTGATCGAGCTCGAACAAAGATCCTTCGCACCAGTCCTTTCGGTCTGATCGAAATGACTCGCCAACGCATTCGACCAAGTCTGAAGCGCAGCGTGTACGAAGACTGCCCATGCTGCCAAGGTCGAGCCGTGGTGAAGACCGGCGAAAGCATGGCGATCGAAGTGGTACGTGTTCTCATGATGGCGTGTCAGCAACCGCGAGCGGCGCGCATCACGATTCGCGTCAACGACAAAGTTGCCGCTTATTTGAACAACCGCAAGCGTAAAGCGATCATGCAAATGGAAGAGTCGAGCAACGTCACGGTTCAGATTCTTGGAAGCGAAACGCTTTTCCCAGAGCATTTTGAATGTGACCTACGCGATGTGGAAGGCAACTTGATTCCGCTTCCGTTCCTCGAGCAAGCGTAATACCTGTTCGGCACGTTACAAAATAAAAAGACTCGGCCAGAAATCCTGACCGAGTCTTTTTTTGTTGCTCGCTGGTTGCAATCGCGATCTACTTGGTTGCCCCCTTGAAGGACTTCACGCGGCGATCAAGCGTCTTGTTAGTCTCATTCAGCGTGTGCTTGATGAAGTCATCTTGGTCGTAGATAAGCGACTCAACGGCGATCTCGGAAGCCTTCTCGGCATCCGAACCAGTGAAGTAACTGAGCGCCCAGATGGCTTGCAAGCGAACTCGTTCGTTTTCGTCGTTGACTTGCGTTTGCAGCAATTCGAGCGGCGACGCGATTCGGTCGCGCCAGTAAACCAGCACGCGTGTCGCCGCCGCGCGAGCTCGTGGCTCTGGCGACTTGAGCATAGTCTTAAGAAGCTCTTCGTTCACCATGTTGTGGCTCTGATGTAACCACAGCGCTTCCATCATATGGTGTTCGTAAGCAGTATCGCTCTTATCCAGCTTGGCGGTCCAAGCCTTTGTTGCAGCGATAACTTCTGCGCTCGGACGAGCGGATAGTTCGATGCGAGCGCGATGACGGACGCGATCATCTTTCGACTCGAGCAGGCTCAGCAATTTCTCAATCGGTTCGTCGGCGATCTTCTCCGGCTTCAGCAAATCGCGACCTTCGTACCGCACGCGATAGACGCGTCCGTGATTTCGATCGCGACTTGGGTCCCGCAAATTGTGTTGCATGTGACCGATGATCGGATTGTGCCAGTCGGTGAAGTAGATCGAACCGTCCGGAGCGACTTCGATATCAGCAGGACGGAAATTAGGATCCGACGAGAACACGATCGGCTCGACTTCGGTCGCACCAAAGCTCGATCCCTTCTCTTCCAATTTGTACTGCAACACACCTTGGAAACCGATCACATTCAAGACCAGCAGATTGTCGCGAAACTCTTCCGGAAAGTGGCTGCTACTCAGCACTTCGACGCCTGCACAGGGTCGCGTACGCTGCTGATAAACTTGCGGTGGCCGTCCATGCTTATTCGGATAATCAACGTCACCCGAGAACAGCAATGCGTGATAAGGCTGAGCTCCGGTTCCGTCGTAGACGAAATCTTGGCCCCATTTCTCAAAGGCATGTCCGTGTGGATTCGCAAATCCGAACGAAACGTAAACATCGAATTTTTGAGTTCGTGGTTCGTAACGGAAAACAGCTCCATTCGCTACGCGTCGAGCGCCGCCCCATGGTGATTCAACTTGGCTGTGATGGAAAGTTCCTTCTTGAAAGTAAACCGCGCCACCTGGGTCGAGTGCGAAACTGTTCGAAGTGTGATGTGTGTCAGCCGTGTCGAGACCATGAATGATCCGCTCCTTCACATCGTATTTGTCGTCGCCATTGGTGTCCTTCAGGAACAGTAGGTCCGGTCCTTGAGCTACCAACACGCCGCCACCCCAAAATTCGAACCCGGTGGGATTATGGATATCGCTAGCGAACGTCTTGCAAACGTCCGCTTTGCCGTCGCCATCGGTATCCTCGAGAATCAACAACTTGTCTTGCATCGGTTCCGTTGGATTCCAATGCGGATACGTTGGCCAAACGGCCACCCACAGTCGGCCTTTCGTATCGAAAGCGATTTGAACTGGGTTCACCAACTCAGGGAATTGCGATTCTTCAGCAAACAATTCGACCTTCATATTCTTATGAACAGTCATCTTCTCGATCGATTGAGTGCCCGTCAGAAACTCGTGCTTGCCGCCTTCGAGCGGACCGGGCTTGTTGGAAATCACAGGAATCAAAGCTGGGATATTCGAATCGTCCGCTTTCGTTTCCTTACCGTTCGCAACCGACCAAACAACCTTGTCGCGGTTAGCGGTCTTGAGGTCGAGGATTTCGAGTTCACGTTGACCAACTGAGTAATTCGACAATCCATCACCATAGCCGCCTGGTCCTTCGGAGAACTTCAGAAACGCTCGGTCCCCGTAAGTCGAATAGCCATCGGTAACTCGGTAGCGGTTGAACCAATAAAAATTCTTTTCGACAACTGCCTTGCGTAGGTTTTCCAAAGCAGACGAATACTTCGAATTGCCCGCGATTCCCTTTTCGCAAGCGGTCGCAATCGCTAGATCACCCGCCTCATTCTGATGAATGCCGTTGATCGTCAGTGACTTTCCAACGGCTCTTTCGCCCGCAGTCGCAGATAGGATGTCGACAAAGTGAACATTCTTCGACTTCGCAACTTCAGCCATCGCGTCGGCGTACATTCGAAGAGTCGCGTTGCGCGCCTTAACGGATTCTTGCGAAGGCAGGTTGGGGTCTTGGATATACTCGTGCGCAGTTGGTGAAAACAGGACCAACCGCGGAGCTGATTTTCCGTTGTACTGTTTTGATTGAACGTGATCGATGAAGTCTGCCACGTTCTTCTTGAAGTCCGCCAAACCAGCTTCGCCAGCCATGGATTCCGTAGCACCGAAGAAAGCGAAGATCACATCCGCTTTCGTGTTCGTCAGCTCGAAGCGATTCTCACGCACTTTGTCGAGATCGCGCGGTGACAGCTTGCCCGGTTGCGGGCACGGCGCCGAACCTTCGAGCCACTGGTCAAAGGTACCGAAATCTTTCGAACGCAAACGTTTGTCACGATTGCGAAAACCGTCGATTTCGTCGCCACTGTAAGCCAAATTGCGGAACACTAGCTCATGTTGTGGATACTGTGCTTGAAGCAAAGTCTCCAGCCAACCGTAATGCTGCATGCGTTCAGCCATCGTGCCGCCAACGATGCATACATGATCCCCTTTTTCCAATTTAAAATCGGCAGCCTGGGAGACGGCACTTAATGTCACTAGCGTTAACGCCAGGAGAAACAACTTCATTACGGTGGGTCCTTTGCAATTTAGACGGTGGGGAGGGAAAGACGAGTCGCTCGCGGAGGAGCTGTTCCGAACGCTCTGACACGAAGCCGAATCGCGTGCTTCGGTCGTTGATTCTACAAAGATTTCTGCGTTGTCAGTTTAATTGCTGGTGCGTCATTTTGCTATCGGATACCGTTTCGCAAGTAGGCATGCCTAAAGCCGACAAGGGCCGCGCGCAGACTCAATAAATCCCAGCATGGAGTTGCGATATGCACTCTAAAAAACTGCTTCTAGCCAATGCGCGCACAAGCGTGAAAGCCGCTACATGTCGTAAATTTCTTCATCAACATTGGGAGCTTCCGTCATGCGACGATGAATGCCCTTAAGTTTGCTTTCACCCGTCGCAAACGGATCTTCGCCATCGAGCACGCTGCCAAGTTCCTCTTCCACTTTGTCGGGATCTTCGCCCGCTTCCATACGTCGAATCGCTTCTTCCATTCCTTCACCCATGCGCATACCCGTCGTGTCCATCAGTTTTCGCATCACTCGAGCCATCGCTCGCGGGTCCTCTTCATCCATGCCTTCGACTTCGCCCGCCATTTGCATCATGGCAGCTTCCATTTTTTCGTCGTCGAAATCCATCTCAGGCCCATCACCACCAGCTTCAGAATCGGATCGCCCGCTCGATATTGCAAATCGCGACATCTGCCTCTTTAGCTTGTGCTTGCCATGCTTTGGGCATTTGGGGATCGTCTCAGTGTCCACACGTCGGGCGAAGAAACTGAAAATGGTATGGCAGTCGCGACAATAGAATTCATAGATCGGCATGTGGTAGCTCCTTGCAAATAATGCTTCTCAAAATGATCAGCTCAGTCGTGCGAGTATCTTTGGATGAGTCCTCGTACCAGCAAGTGGCGGCGACTTTCAGTCGCCGATCCACAAAAAGTGGTGAGGACTTTCAATCGCCAATCCGCGGAAAGTGGTGGCGACTTTCAGTCGCCGATCGCGAAACGTCGACTGCTCTCGCTGGACTGCAAGCCGCCATTGTAAACGCACTCTCCCAAACTCGGGATAGGCATCTTTAGTCCTCCCAGGCGGACCTCAAAGTCATGAATTGTCCGCCGCAGTGTGACGTATTGCCACGCTGCAACCTCTGGCTAAAACCCGATGCGAGTGATTCCCCCTTTGTCAACTTCGCGATACTCCCAGCCCCATTCCCAGCCGAAAACGCCAAGACACGCTGCGGAACGCTATGTGGGACCCGAAGCCGGTTTGGAGTTGCGGGAAATTGAGACGCCGGTAGAATTGCCCTCGTTATGACGCTTGGCTTTGAACGGTTAGAGCTCTAACAACGGCGCCGTTCCCCTCGAACGGGCGCCACCGCTGACATCGCACGGTTTGATCTCGCAATCCCGCGGCGTCAGTTACGTTGGAAACCCGCAAAAAACGTTGTTTCCCCGTGAAGAGGGCGTAGCTCAGTCGGTAGAGCAACGGACTTTTAATGGTCCATTTCTAGTGAAAAACCAAGCAAAAACGCATGTTTTGCTGGTCTCTGATACCCACGAACATCTAAGAATACTTGGGGTTGTGTAACTTACAACAGCTCATCCGTGTTGACCAAATCGGAAAGTGTTACAATGCCGATCGCTTGTAATAAGACCGCGATCCGGGAAGCAATATGTCAAATGTTGGGCAAGAAAAAACTGATGTGCTTGAATGGCTAATCAAACATGCACCAGCACTCATAACAAGCTGGGAGAAGGTGCGTCGGTACTTTAAAAGGAAGCCTGTTGAGGAGCCTACGGAGAGTACTGCCCCCCTATCAAAGATCCTCATACTTGGTTGTGGCGGCGTAGGAAAATCTACACTTGCTAAGATATTAACGGGGGAGGCAAATGATCTACTTGCGGATATCTACACCTACAAGGAGAGTCTAGGTGAAGAGGAAAATTCCGTATCTGAAAACGCGTCAGTGATTACAGTTCTTCCAGGACAAAAGCTGAGGCGATCTGTCGTTTGGCCTGAGTTCCTAAAAGGAATTGAGTCCGGAGTGTACCAAGGGGTTATTCTCGTTGACTGCTTTGGTCACCATACCCTGGGTGAGCTTGAGGTCACTTCCCATAAACTTTGGAAGAATGACATAGTCCTATTTCGAAAAGAATATTTAGCCGCACAAAGAGCGGACGAACTTGAAGTCGCCAAACTTCTTACTCATAGTTTCAAGCAAAGACAGTCGCCAATGTGGCTGCTTCATGTGACCACAAAAGCTGATCTTTGGTGGGGTAAGCGTAGTCAATGCTCGGCTCACATCGCTTCGGAGACGTATGCAGCACTTAACTCCTCACTACCTAACGGTTCTCGGTCAGAACAGGTTCAGACCTGCTTGGCGATAAGCAACGTTAACACAAAGGATGGAAAATGTCTCTTCGAGCATAGTAAAGATTACGACCAAGTCAAAAGGCTCAAATCGCTTGAGTTGCTTACAGCGATGGTCCTAGAGATGCAGAAATGGTGCTCCAAATGCTAGATAGTTCGAAACTTAAAAGCACATTATCATTAGTTACGAAACGGTTCGAAGAATTGTCTCAGAAACTTGAGATGCTAGAACGCGAGCATAAAGAACGGAGCATTAGCAACCCCTTCATGCAACAAGATGCTCTTGATTCGATCTATACACGCATCAATGCAATTTCGCGGAACGCGAAAGACCTAGCTCGGCAAATATCCGCATCAATTGAGCACAAAGATCTATCTCAGGATGAAAAATTTGAGTTGCAAGTGATATTGACTGTACTCGAAGATGATCTCGCCCGAGGTGCTTTTGAAATGCGAAGGTGTCAGCTTTTAATGGGCTCAATTCATCAGCAAGCAATCCAATCTTCAAAATGATCTTGCCAGGCTCGCAATTGGTTGCTTAAACGCTGGTAACCCATTTTCCATACCATCAACTACTCGCCCGAGGGTGTACTTACAAGCTCGCGGTTTTGATCTACTGAACCACTCGCTAGTAGGTCTGCCGTGAGGAAGTCTTGAAAGCGCGCGAACATCCTTCCAAGTACTGCCGACGCAATCGGCCCCTAGTTCCTTTAGGGGTAGCAGTTGTCCTCATATCAAGTTAGGATAATTCCGCGTGGCGGGAATTATCCACCCGCGAAGTTACAATATCCATAGTTCGCCGACTTAACTCCCAGAGGAATCGCCATGACCGACGACCAATTCAAACAACTCATCGCCGCTATCAAGGCATTACAAAAACACCTCGAAGAAAACGACAACTCAACTAAGATCTCCTCAATAGAAACGGAAGTTGAACAAATCAACAAAGACATCCGAGAAATCAAAAAGCTGTTGACATCACGAAACTGATGCCACTTCCGGTTCGTGCGATATGGTGATCCGTAACATTCGGATATTAAAAAAGAGAATACAGTGAGTGACAGCATTTGGTACGATACTATGCAGGTTTGCCTGAACGGACACCTAATCACGGATAATGCCGAAACGCAACCCGAAACAAAGCGAAAGTTCTGCGAGCGGTGCGGTGCAGGCACCACGACGCAATGTCCTAAATGCAGCGCGAAGATACATGGTTCCCGTCATGAACAAAATTTCTGGACCATTGGGGTCAAAGCACCTCCCAAGAATTGCCATGGATGTGGCGAGCCTTACCCGTGGAATGACAAACCGGACTTGGAGAGTAGTAATTCTACTGTTTTGCCCGTTCAAACCAACTGTGTCTTTATTGTTCACGGTCATGACAATGAAATGAAGGAAGCTGTCGCGAGGGTGCTTACACGTTTTGAGCTTTCTCCGATCATCCTTCACGGACAGGCGAATTTAGGTAACACTCTTATCGAGAAATTCGAGAGCAATGCAGATGTTGGCTTCGCTGTAGTTCTTCTGTCGCCGGACGATTTGGCATACCCGAAACACAAGTCGAGCGAGGATGCTATTCCACGAGCGCGACAAAACGTCATTCTGGAACTAGGCTACTTTTTTGGAAAACTTGGTCGTGGACGCGTGTTTGCGCTCAAGAGGCCCGGCCCTTTCGAATTGCCTAGTGACATGGCGGGAATTGTCTATAATGATTTCGACGCAAATGGAGCTTGGCAGCTATTGCTTGGTCGGGAACTTAAAACGTCCGGGTTTGCAATCGATATGAACAAGCTCACTTAAACCAATCCGAACAAGACATCACCAACTTATCCCACTCCACTTTGGTCATGGACTGACGCCTAGAAGATCAAACTACGGACATCGTAATGACCGAAATCCGAGAGAACATTTTTGGCAAGTGGGAGGTCAAATACAACTGCCCAAAATGAACTGTCCGTCTGAATTCGTCACTAGTCATCGGGCCAACAACCTCCATGGAGTAGAACGGCGTCCAGGAATGTGCATTGTCCCGCGTAATGAACTGCTTATGCTCGCCCTGGCTAACATCAGCACGATAACCCGCATGTTTTCCGCGTTCGATGGCTTGCTTTACGAATCCATCACACGTTGACTGCACGTAACCCGCCCACGATCAAAGTCGCTCGATATCAAACCCGATACTGCCCTTGTTTTACCTAGTACAGCTAGGATAGTTCGGCACTGTCGTTGATATTCTCCCCAACTGCGTTGTGTTAGCTCTCCCTGTTCAACGCGTCGGCGTTTCCAGTCTACGAACCGGTCCAAGGCTTCCAGCAATGTTGTGGCTCCTTCCTGCTTAGGTGCCGTGACTCCAGCCAGCAGGGCAGTTTGAATTCATAGTCCTTCAACGCGGCCCAGGCGTCACCGCCGCGTTTTCCGAAGTAGAGCATACGACCGTTGACCCGTTTGCAATAATAGCCTGTTATGTGCTTCGTTAGCGGGTAGTCAATCGCGAGTGTTTCGGTTAAATTCTCTATTCACAACCAGCTCTGTTAGATGCGGATAAACGAAATGTGAACATTCGTCTGTGCCCGCTCTAAAGAGCGGCTTTTCATAAGTCTATGCTGGATCATAACTTGAGGGCGTAGCTCAGTCGGTAGAGCAACGGACTTTTAATCCGTTGGTCGTGGGTTCGAGTCCCACCGCCCTCACTCTTTCATTTAATTTGCCACTCCGTTCGCAGAGCCTCGGAGCGTGCCACCCTAGAATTAAACCTTGATGCTCCACTATGGCGTTTTGGGGGCTTCGATTGGTTCGATCCATAGCATCATGCCTTGGACTGGGCCGGGTGGGTTGGGTGCGGTAAACGAAGTGAACTCGGTCGGAGCGGCTGCGATGCGGTGACGCTGAAGTACCAGAGGTTGGCCGCACTCTACGGTTGTTGTTGCATTACCAATTGAGTCAGAGCCAAACACGGCGTAAGGCAACGGGCAGACTTCTGGCCAGGTGCCGGGCGGCATGTTGACGAGCATGTCCAATCCATCGATTGCAAATCGAACATAAGCCTTACCATCTCGCTCTTGCACGTGCAGCGAGACTTGATGCTCACCGGGTTCTAGTCGTGCGAAGGCGTTCCTCCCGGCTTGGCCGAGTAGCATGTTTCGTGAGTCGTGCCTGGCAACATCGGGAAAACCGGTTTGCGGAATATCGTTGACGGCGACAATCGCCACGTAGGTCTTGTCTTTGGGAATGAAAACGCGGTACGTACCGTCGTTCGTTGCAAAACGCGAGGGTACCTGGATAGCGTGAACAAGTCGGGGGTCGGCGACGACTAGAGTACCGCGCTCTTCATCAAGCTGCTTGACGCGGGGCTTGAGTGCGCGGAGTTCGCTGGCTTGTCGGTAGACAACGACAACTAGCGCAACCATGGTGATGATGAAAAACAGGTTCAGCAACGAGATGCGAGGCATTAGTTTCAAGGCAAAGTCCTCGAAGTCATAGCTTGTCGACAGAATGACCCGCATGAGTTGGCGCGATGACATTGATTTTACGTTACTGGATCGCGGAAGCAAATGCGCGGTCCACTTCAAGAACACGCCTTCAATGTTGCTGGAGAATAGGGTTGGAGTGAACGCGTATCGACTCGTATTACGTTTACTGCCGATGAGATTGTAGTCAGGTTCGCTACCGCGATGTAAGTGCATCGTTAACGAAAGATCTGCACGAAGCGCACGCGGCGGCGGATGCCTTCAAAGACGATCGAATCGCCGGGACGCAAGTCGCGAATGCGAGACTTGAAAATGGTCAGTCGCTTCGGTCGTCGATCATCGCGCCAGAACATAAACTGTGTGCGCAAACCTACCAGCGGCTCCAACTCCACATAAAACGCGTGGCAAGTTTCAAGTGTCACCGGCCCCGCGTATCGCTCTTTAGGTACTTCAGCATCCATGTTGCCGAAGAAGTTAAATGCCCGATCGACACCTTTGGTCACGCGACAACCGGCATGAGTTTAACCGACCGGCAACTTCTGCGACCAGGAATAAGTGCATGACTCAGTGGTTTAATGAAGCCGCAATATCTCTGCTATGCGATGCTTGCCATACGACTGCGCGCCCACGGGTGAAAAACTCCAACCGATCGTCGCGATTGCAAGTGGATGCGAGGGCGAGCGTTGACGCGGTCCCATACTGAGAAAAAGTTGCTCTGACAATTGTTGGACGCTACACTTTTCGAACAAGCACACAATCGTACTTCGCTTCAGTCGCGTCCAGTTACTGTTTAACTAATCCAAACACCGTTGTGAAAGCCCCGGAGGCGATGGGCGGAAGTGGCGGACCAACTGCGTCCTTTGGGAAATCGTAGTTGCCCTAGCTTGTTTAGGTCGCTCGTACATAAACAGTACAGTTCGGTGGAGGCTCTGAGGTCATGTCTGCACGTGGTTTTTTAGTCATAAACCCCAACAAGAAATCATCAAAAATAATCAGCGAATCGAAGCGGTACATTCCACTGCTGTGGTTCAGTTTTCTTTCAGTTGACGATTGCGATAGGCACGAAGTAAGCCATTTCGAACTTGACCGGAACGCAGCTATTAAACGCGCAGAAGCTTGCCTTCCGTTTCTCACGGAAGTTTTCTCCGACATTCGCGTTTTCGATGATAGCGCGACCACGTATCTAGCACGACTGAAGCGGCTACGCTGCGAGACCATTGGGGTCGATGTGGCAGAGCTGACTGAAGAGCGGGAAGACGCAGCAAGTCTTAATTTGCGCACAGCGGTCGAGGCGATCGAGTCCAGAAATGCATCGTTCAAATTGTTATTGCCAAGTCGCAAAGTGGACAATCCGTTCGGTGGCAAGAAAATAAGTGTCAAGGCTCGAGAGATTGCATCAACGCGCGAGCTGTTACTCGAGGTCGCTTGGCTAACGCCCGGCAGATCGCTGGTCATGCCTCGCGACCTTGAAGAGCTCAAAGACGAGGACTATCGTGAATTCGTTACCGGTTACGTTTGGGAATAGATGAGAGCCTAGCTCCGTGAGCCTAAAACTCTCAGCACTCTGCGAGAGCATTATCAAACATGCAAGTTAATCCATACGAACCACCGAAATTCAATACTGAAAGCCTGCCCAGCCGTGCACTCATCAGCGATCGATTGATAAGATACTCGGTTGATTTTGAAGACATCTTGGAATTTCAGAAGTTCCATTTCGCTCATTCCGCAACAATGCGCAATCAGATTTTCGGTTTGATGGGCATTATAGCCCTGTTTACTGGGGCGGCGGGCGTTCTGATTCTCTCTGATTTCTCGCTGCCGATGCGACTGGCAGTTGCAACAGTGGTCGCAACCTTGAGTGCCATTGCCATTCGCGAATTTCTAATGTGGTCAATCTCCCGTCAAACGCGGAAACTTCTTCGACAAGGAAGCAATGACGGCATGGTTGGCGATCACCAACTGATCATTGAAGAGCGTTTTTTGACCGAGCTTACGTCGGTGAACGAAACTCGCCACGCGTTCGCCGGTATTGTGAGAATCGAAGAAACAGATGATTATGCATTCATCTACATCTCAAGCTTGCAGGCTCACGCTATCCCAAAGAAAAAGATGCAGTACGGTGACCTTGTCGGATTTATGGCGAGACTGCGCGAGCTTGTTCCGGGCGAGAAACACCGGACAAAGTCGTGAACGAAGCAAGTCGGAAGGAGTTAAAAAGCGTGTTCGGAAATTGCGCTTGAGTAACTGGCTTTCTGCTATTGAATGCAAATAGACTTTGGGCGTTTGGTTCTTGAAGACGAACAGCGTGAAAAGACTGGTTCGTTTAGCCACCAAAATCTGCGCAGTGCTTTTGATTGTGGTTGCCGCGTTGTGCGCCTGCGCATCCTGGAGGCCTCCCACTCACCGGCACACTCTTCATGGGCGAGCTTTCGGGTCTTGTTTGATCCTATCGACGTACGGTGACAGGCTTTTGCTCTTTACAGGTGTTGAAAAGTCCAGAAATCCGGGCGTCAGGTATTCCAAGGATGAGTCGGGCCCAATGAATCTGCAATGGGAGGACAGAAGTCGTTATCCCTCAACGTTCAGCGTAACACCAATCTCAATAATTATGTGGAAACCATATCGACCGCCGACAATGAGGAACAAATTGGGTATTGCCGTCATTCGCGGTACCGGATTCAGGGTACCTCATTGGCTGGCAGCGTGCGGATTCATCGCTTGTGCTTGGCTGCTTTGCTTCGTAGCACGTTTTAGCTTGTTAAACGCGTTGGCCTTTATTGGCTATATTGGCGTTGTCTTAGCCATCGCAAAATTGATGAACTGATGCATCGTACGATTATTCAGTGTCGCCTTTCTTTCGCGTGGCGTCGACTTTCAGTCGACGTTTCGTAGATTGGCGACTGAAAGTCGCCACCACTTATACTTCGCCTGATCAAGCGAAGTGCAGTTACATCCATCAGGCGCTATGGCGTAGGCTCCTGGTTGCTCGCGATTTCTTCGTAGTGGTAAAAGAATCGCCGGTCGAGCAAATAGCGAGAAGGAATCAACCAATGGTCTTTGTGCGCGGCGAACCAGTACGCTAAATCGGTGTTGCGGCTTTCATACATAAAGCCGAAAAGGGCCTCAACCTCGTAGTCTTGCAACAGATTCTGCTCTTGAATGGGTTGTGCGCCTTTTCGGAGTCGGAGGAGGTCGATGTTCGAATTGCTTAGCAAAAATGTGTCAGGTTGTAGCACGAGCGTTTCGATGGCTAGTTTCGCATAAATCCGATCTCGCAGCTCTTCGGGATAAACGCTGGCTACTGCATCCAACGTATTCGGCAAGTCATCAGTAAAGCCTCCGCGGCTCGGCGAAACCCAATTGCATACGCTTGCAAGGGGCCCCAGTTCCGTCGGATGATTCTCTAGATGAGCTAACACGAGATCTTCGACCATTTCAAATTCACTGTTCGTCACCATGCAGGTATCGATCAGCAACTCGAGCACCGCAGTTGGCGCGTCGGGCTGTGCCGCATCCTTCAACAGCTCAGGTTGAATTTGACGAGCAATGGCTCGTTTGTCGATATTTATGTCACGTGATGGGACAACGCGAATGGCGAGAGTTGGCTCATTCTCGAACTGACTATGGAAATGGCAGAGCCTCGCGAACCTGCTGCCCTCTTTCAACCATTCATCCAGTCGACGCAATATAGCGTTGTTTTCTGACCGCTGCGGTTCGTTTGAAATCGCACGCCACGACTCTCCAATCGACTTTGCGATGTGCCCAAACGCGACTTCACCACTGAGATGCTCAGGAGTCAGAAGAGCCTTTCGGATCGTTTCGGCACACAGTTCAGCTTGCTCAAACCTGCCGTCGAAAACCAACTTAGCGATCTGCTCGCCGACAATTCGCTCGTCCGTTGAAACCCAGGGGCGTCTGGTTAATACACGCAAGCCGGACTCTCCGTCTTCAACGGCAACTCGCGTAGCCATCGCGTTCACTTGGATACTTTTGGGTTGCGAATCGCTAATCACGAAGGGTGATGAGTAAAAGTGGTTCTTGCAAGCTACATCGCGCAGGCAGAACTTCATCTTGCCATCGGCCTGCCTCTCTCGAAACAGGATACACAACCAATCATCGCTGCCATTTGAGGCATTGAAAGCTGCAACAATATCGGAGTTAAATCGGTGCGCTCGAGTCATTCCATCTTGAAAACGCAACTTGAAAAGCGGTTCATCTCCACGAAATGCAAACGCACTACTGCGACTGATCCACCGCTGCTCAAACTTGCCCACAACTGGTTGAAAATCCTCGATGCTCTGCCCCGCTCGCAACACGGGACTCGGATAACTCTTACTTGGCCTGACTTTCGGCATCAGCGTCCACGACATCATGTAACCGTTGCTGACAGCAAAAATGGTGGATGCGTCAGGCGCAATAGCAACCGCTCCGTTACTCACCTGAGCGTCATTGATTCTGTCGTAACTCTTGAAATCACTCTTCAAATGAACCATGCCGCCTTCATCATCCAGGATCGCATAGTTCGCGCGGTCGCGCGCGGCCGCCACCGCCACAATGCTCCCACGCGGACTATTCCAAGTTTCAATTTTGTCGTCTTTGAAACTGTAACGAAACAACGCCTTGTCTTCTCCGATGACCACTGCACTATTCGCGGAATCAATGTGCACCCATTGGGGACTCTCGGTCGGCGAAGGATATTGCTTGACGGTTTTCTTGTTCTCGATGTCCCAAACTGAAATTTGATTATCAATCGTAACCAGCAGGTTACCGCGAGGACTAAGGCAGAAGCTCCGCGGCGTGTCTGCTTCTGGCGGCGGGACAATCAGCAGTGGTTCCTCGGCAGCATATGGTTCCGTGTAGTTGCGAAACCATGCGTAAACGTCCGCTTCCATGCCTTCAATAGGACCGGGTGCAAACGGCTCGCGTTGCTGCGCAGCCTGATAGTTCGCTGCCAGTTTCTGCGGATCGATTCTAGAGCGGAACGGAAAGACTGGCGGTCGTTCAACTTTGAACTCGTTTGCAACCGTATTCCAGTTGTAACCACCGCGGCCGCTGGTGGTAACAACTTCGGCCGCACGATTGTCGGCTGAAGCGGATATCCTGTAGCCAGAAGGAGGCAGTTCTTCGCAACCCGCAAAACAAACGCCAATTGCGAGACTGAGCCAGATTTTGTTGTTGCGTCCGCGCATCATTAAGTTCGCTTTCGAGCGTTCATTGACTCCACCTTACATCACTCAATTGTCGCCGGTGCGGGCTTCGTGAGGGGCTGAATTGCGAACGCCGAGTCGGCGATCCACGCACCAATTCTCTCAAGCGGATTCATCGGCCGACTTGAATAGGGGTTAACCACCTGAGTCGGTCCAACTCCGAAATCAGGATCGGTAAACGGATCACTTGGTGGACCGATCTGAGGACGGCTTGTATCAAAATACTTCGCCTCAACTTCATCCAGTGACGGAGTCTCAGCCGATTGCGAATAGATCCAGCTGCTCATCGCGTTGAAGCGCATCGCCATAGCTTCCTGATTGTTGGGCTCGGTCAGAAGCGCGCGCTGATTTTGAGCTAACACATCCATCAGTTCGAGAGGAATATCGCAACCGACCAGTTCGAACGTCAAATTCGGAAACCGGATCATGAATCCCTTCAAAGCTTGTTCATCAATCTTTCCGCTATTCAGCTTTAAACATGCAAGCGTCTGCATCAGATCGCGGCTCTCGAGCAGTGGCAGAGCGGCTTCGAGAGTCAAGTGCGAACCCGATAAGTCCAGTTCTTGCAGCGATATCAACTTGGCAAGCTCCAGTGCTGCTCCTCGCGTTAACGTTGCTCCGCGAATGCAAAGTTGTTTAAGCTGTACCATCTTCGCAATTTCTGCAAACGCCTGCTCGTCAAGCAAACTTCCGTCCAATGCCAGCGACTTTAAGTTTTGCAACGCAACAATTTGAGGAATCGAAGCGCTGGTAATCTGAGTCTTGTCGAGCGCGAGTGTGTTGACCCCAGCAAGATTGGGCATCGCAGCGATCGTTTCGTCCGTCACTTGAGAACCGGTCAGTACAAGATATTGCAACGATCGCAGTTCACCGATGCGCTTCAACATCGCTGGGGTAACTGCGGAGTAGGCAAGTGTCAGCTTTTGAAGGTCCGCACAATTCAGTACTTCACTCATAATTGTGTCGTCCATCGTCGGTCCCCCAGCGGCGAAGTACTTCAGATTCCGCAGGCCTTTGACGGTCGAACCCTTTGGAATCGGTCGAACAAAACTCAGCCCCGTTAAAGCAGGAACGTTCTCCAAGTGCAATTTCTGCAAGTATCCCGAGAAGTCGAAATCTTCGGCAAGTACCGGCATGTCCTTTAGTCGCACTCGCTGCAAATTCAGCCGATCGTAGAATCGCGAGCTCCCATTTGAATCGCTCGGGGCAAGGATATGTTCTAGCGTCGACAAATCCGCAAGTTGGAGCTCTGACAATGTTCTGCGATCGAACATCAACGATCTGATATTCGGTAGACTACGCGCGAGTTTTTCGATTTCCTGGGAAGTTATGGCAAGGTAAGGCATGCGAACAACTTCGAATGCAGCTCCTGTTAGCTGCGAAAAATCGGCGAAGTCTGACTGGGCTAGATCGAGCTGCTTCAGAGATTTGTTTTGGGCAAGCGGCTTCAGATCGAGATCATGTACAGGAATCTGAGCGAAACTAACACTGCTTGGCCCATTACAAACACCTAGGTCGTCCACCCATTTCTGGCGCTGTTCGCGCGGGATCGGAAACGCAATCTCCTGCTGCATCTCCGCCCCTAAGCCCACTATCCCCGCACGCATACGCTGCTCTATTGTGGTGCTCCAAATCTCCGCTTGAAAAGCTAGTTCAAGTTGAGAGGCATCGGAGATAAGAATCGATTCGAGCTGCGCAGGCATAAACGGAAGTGACTTAAGATTGGGAACGGAATTCAACTCAATGCGCGACAGCATGGGCGAGGTAGGTTGCGCTTCAGATTCCTTAACGCGCGTTCGGATTTGATGACTGCGTGAGCTGACGGTTTGCAGATTGGGCAGATTATCAAGTTTCAATTCGAAATTTTGTAACACGTCGAGTGCAATCGTCTCCAGCTGCGAACAATTTCGTACGTGCAATAGAACGGGCGACTTGTTGCGTAGCGTATCGCATTCGACACATTCAATTGTTTTCAGCTGCGGCCAATCATCTACAAGTAATTCGTCACTGGTGCCAACCACGCCATGCGGTAACGCGATGTGTTCAATGTTCTTGCAAAGCGCAATATCCTTGAATTCAGAAAGTTTGACGTCGGTGTGGATCAGATTCAGTTCACGGAGCTGAGGCATTTCACCCAACGCTCTGATACCTTCGGCGGTGATGTTCGTGCGCATTAGATTCAGATAGTTCAGCGACTTGCAAGCCGCGATGGCAGCGACAGCTTGTGCATCCAGCTCGCGACCGACGATACTCAAACGATGCAGCATGGCTCGGTTGGGCAGTTCATCCAAGACCCGCAAATCGTAGCTGCCAGCGGAAATGTGCAGCTCTTGCAAAGTTTCAACTTTGACCAATTTCGAGAGCAGATCAGTGCTCGGTGTTGGGATTGCGACTGAGGTCAAACGATAAAAATTCTTACAATCGGAGCTGGAGAGCTGACGCGAGCTAAAACTTGAGAAAGGCGACGGGACCAAGGCCGTTCGCGTAAACGTCCCGACGCTCCGTTGGACTCGGCGTGCTAATGCTTCATCTTCCTTAAGACGCATGCCCAGCAGTGACCAACAACCAAAGGCAGTCGCGACCAATCCAGTGACCAGCATCAAGTCGAGCAATCCGACGCGCCGACGGACTAATTTTTTGCCGTCTGCCGAAACTGACTCAGAGGTTTGCCCGAGAAATTTTTCGTACGTCAAGTAAAGAGCGGTCGCGCCGATAAACATGAGCACATTGAGAATGAGATTCACATAGCTAGTGAATACTCGCGGTTCGCCTTGCGAAAATTGGACCTCGAGCAAGTACTTCAATGGCCAACCGGCCGCTGAGTAGGTCGGTGGAGGAATCGCAAGGACGGGGCTCACGCTTGGAATCGCTAGAACGGTGGCAATGTTGTTCGGATTCTCCTTTTTCTCGGGCTCACTGCTTACGGAATTCGTGAACGTGACACCCGCTACCGCACCGGATACGTACGCCGCGTGATACTCGAACTTTCGGTTCGCGTAGATGGCCAGTAAAAGCGCGACGAACAGGATGACAAGCTGCGGCGGAATCTTCAGACCAAGGCGCATAACTCTGCTCGCGTTAATAGTTCGTTTTGGTGCCGCCGCCTGAGTATGAAGTGTAACTATATTGCTATCGAGAAGCAACCAAACTGGTTGTCTTGTCAGCCTAGACGCGCGAAGCCGAGCCGCTGGGCGGTGGACTGCAGCAACTCGCGACTGCCGGAGATGAAACGACCTAGCGAACGCTCGCCTTGCAATCGCTGCATGCAAACTTGCCAACCTTCGGCTGAACTGCCCACGCGAGCCAAGATATCGGTCACCTCAGCGGAGATCGATACTTTGCCTTCGCGAAACATCCGCCCCGTGTGCTCGACCAACAGCAGATAGTTGGCCAACGTGAAACCAGCCAACATCCCCGCACGTTGCGAATCCAACTGGCGACGGTCCTCGATCGGAATCAACCACAGGGCCTCTTCCAACTCACGCGAATCCCGCGAACCGTGCACGCTACCCTGCCGAGTCGCGTGGAGGTCCGCTTGTCGTCCTTGTTGCTGAACATGTTCCACGCGAGCCTTCACCGACGTGTGCTCGCTGGCCTCCGGGGTCGGCGCGATCCCAGCCGCCACTGGGTTCAAATCGATGTACGCGCACACCGCCAGCAGAGCCTCCTCGTCAAGCACCACGATCGATTTGAAGCGGCCTTCGAAAAACGTCCCGCGGCGTTTCTCAGCTTTGTTGACCATCCGTGAAAGCGGCTCCTTGAGGCACTTCATGAGCCAGCTCAGCGAACTCAAGCGATCGCGAGCCTTGGCGACCCACTCTTGATCCGCCAGCCGCGTAGCGACCAGTTCCTTGTGCTTAGCTGGCGGCAACGGTTTTCGATCCGTACCGCGCGGCGGATGGAGCCTAAACCAGCGACCGACAACCTCCTCAGCCGACCACAGCTGAGCCACCTCCGAATCGAGCCCTAGTAGCAGGTGCAAGTGGTTATCCATCACCGAAAACCCGCCGACTGAAACCGCGAAGATTGCATCAAGTTCCTTCAGCCTGCGTTCGATCCACAGCTTACGTTCGCCGATACCTGAATCGTCTTCCAAGTCGGCTCCATCTGCCAGCAACCAAGCTTTTTAGCGTTCCCTTCAAAGCAGTAAAAACAAAATGCCCAGCAAGTTTGGCTTGCTGGGCATCGAGTGTTGGTAACGTTGTCGAAACGCTACGCGCGTTCCGCTACGAGTTAGTTTCCGCTACGAGTTGGTTAGTCGACCGAATAAATGATCGCGGCTTGAGCTGCGGCCAAGCGGGCGATTGGGACACGGAACGGTGAGCAACTGACGTAGTTGAGGCCGATCTGATGGCAGAAGACGACGGATGATGGGTCACCGCCGTGTTCGCCACAGATGCCGATCTTGAGGTCCTTGCGAGTCGAGCGGCCTTTGTCGACACCGATCTTCATCAATTGGCCAACGCCGGTCGTGTCGATCGACGCGAATGGGTTCGCCTTGAGAATATCCTTCTCTTGATAAGGCGGAATGAATGAACCGGAGTCATCGCGGCTCATGCCCAAACAAGTCTGAGTCAAGTCGTTGGTTCCGAACGAGAAGAACTCGGCGGTTTCAGCGATCTCGTCTGCGGTCAGAGCACCACGAGGCACTTCGATCATCGTTCCGACTGAGTAAGCGAACTTCTTGCCGGTTTCCTTCATCACTTCTTTAGCGACGCGATGAATGATCTCGACTTGAAGATCGAGTTCCTTCTTGAAGCCGACGAGCGGAACCATGATCTCAGGCTTGACCTTCACGCCATCCTTCAGCACAGCAGCAGCGGCTTGGAAGATCGCGCGAGCTTGCATCTCGGAAATTTCTGGACGGACGATACCGAGACGGCAACCGCGGAAGCCGAGCATCGGATTGAACTCGTGGAGTTCTTCGACCAAACGAGCAACATCTTTGGCCGAAATCCCCAATTGCTTAGCGACTTCTTCTTGGCCCTTCTTGTTGTCGTGTTGCGGCAGGAACTCGTGCAACGGTGGATCGAGCAAGCGAATGCATGCTGGCAAGCCATCGAGCGCGCGGAAGATGCCTTCGAAGTCCTTTTGTTGGTAAGGAAGCAGCGTTGCCAGAGCAGCTTTTCTGTCCTCTTCCTTCTCAGCCAAAATCATCTTGCGAACAGCGATGATGCGATCGCCTTCGAAGAACATATGCTCGGTGCGGCACAGTCCGATACCTTCAGCGCCGAACGCTACTGCGTTGGCAACTTGATCAGGTTGGTCAGCGTTGGTGCGGATGCCGAGCGTACGGTACTTGTCAGCCAACTTCATGATGTGGTTGTAGTACTGGAAGACTTTGCTGTCCGCAGCCTTCATCGTCTTGGTGACAAGCACTTGGTTCAGTTCGCTCGGTGCAGTGTCGATCAAGCCGCTGAAGACTTCGCCGGTCGAGCCGTTGATGCTGATCGAGTCGCCTTCTTTGAGCGTCACACCTTTGCACTTCAGCGTCTTCTTGTGGTAATCGATTTCGATATCGCCAGCACCAGCCACACATACTTTACCCATCTGGCGAGCGACCAGAGCAGCGTGGCTTGAAACACCACCGCGGCAAGTGAGAATGCCGTCGGAAGCGATCATACCGCGAAGATCTTCAGGGCTGGTTTCGATACGAGCCAGAACGACTTTCTTGCCCTTGGCTGCGAGCTCTTCGGCCTTGTCAGCGGTGAAGACCATCGTGCCCGAAGCGGCACCGGGACCAGCAGCCAGACCGACAGCCATCAACTTGCCGTCCTTCTTCGCTTTTTCGTAGGCTGCGACGTCGAAGATCGGTTGCAGCAATTGATTCAGCGCTTCTGGATCACCGGACTTGATGGCGTGTTCCGGAGTCATCAGTTTTTCTTTGACCATATCGTGAGCGATCTTCACGTAAGCCAAAGCGGTTCGTTTGCCGTTTCGAGTTTGAAGCATGTAGAGCTTCTTCTTCTCGATCGTAAATTCGAAGTCTTGAACGTCGCCGAAGTTCTTTTCAAGAGTCTTGCGAACGGCGACCAGTTCCTTGTAAGCGGCGCTGTTGATCTTGTCGTTCGCCATCTCCTCGATCTTGAGCGGCGTGCGAACACCGGCTACCACGTCTTCGCCTTGAGCGTTAACGAGGTATTCGCCGTAGAAGACGTTCTCACCGGTAGCTGGGTCACGAGTGAATGCTACGCCAGTTGCGCAGTCATCGCCCATGTTGCCGAACACCATGCTTTGAACGTTAACTGCGGTGCCCCACTCGTCAGGAATGCGATATTTTTGACGGTAGAGAATGGCTCGTTCGTTCATCCAAGAACCGAACACCGCGCTGACCGCACCCATCAACTGCGTCATTGGATCAGTTGGAAATGCCTTGCCGGTGCGATCCTTGATCAGCTTCTTGTAACGCTTTACCAACTCTTGAAGATTCTCTTCAGTCAAGCTGGTGTCGTCCTCAGCTTTAACTTCCTTCTTGAGATGATCCATGATCTCTTCGAATGGATCGTGTTCGTTTTCGTTGCGCTTCTGCACGCCCATTACGACGTCGCCGTACATTTGCAAGAATCGGCGATACGAATCCCAAGCGAAGCGACCGTTATTCGTTGCCTTCTTCAGACCTTCGGTGGTTTCATCGTTGAGACCGAGGTTAAGAATTGTATCCATCATACCGGGCATCGAATCGCGAGCACCCGAGCGAACGGAAACAAGCAGCGGGTTCTTAGGATCGCCAAACTTCTTACCGGTCTCTTTTTCCATCCAAGTAACAGCGCTCTTCAGGTCGCCATCGAAACCGTCCGGATACTTCTTGCCGTTCTTGTAATAGTGAACGCAAATTTCGGTGGTGATGGTGAAGCCTGGAGGTACTGGCAAGCCAATCTTTGTCATCGCGGCCAAGTTCGCACCTTTACCGCCCAGCAACGCTTTCATGTCGCCGGCGCCGTCGGTCTTGCTCTTGCCGAAGTAATAAATCATCTTGGTCTTAGCCATAACGCTGTTCAAACCTCCGAATTGGGATCTTTGCAAAGATTCGTTCGGTGGAAAAGCCACCGAACTGTTGGGTTTTGCCTAAAAATTAGCGGCGCGAGTGTACTTGCGAAGCCTCAAATCGTCAATTGGTGAACCGTAGCAAGGTTGGCTCTACGGATCGAAAAATCCCGTGAAAACGGGATTTGAATTCGCCATAACTTCGGGAGCTATGACGAATTCGACGGATGGCAAGTTTTCACCGTTCGCTTCGCGGCTAATCCATCAAACTGAGACGGCGCGCCGATTTAGACGGTTGATGACCAGCAGAGCATCGAGCGGTGTGATCAGTCCGTCGCCGTTTGAGTCAAAAAACAGGTCGACCGCGAGCGACTGTTCGTCCGTCGGCAGTGCAGTTTCAGAAACTGCGGGAGTTCGAACTAGCGAGCGTTGGTTGAGCTGGTTGATGATCAGCAGCACGTCGACTGGTGAAATGTCGCCATCACCGTTGACATCCAGCATTTCGAAACGGCTGTCCACCTCGGACAGCGTGTAAGGCGTATCGTTCGGTGAAGCGATAGGCGGTGCCGCGCTCGCGAATTCGCTCACCAATTCATCGTCGGGCAGCAGGCCACTCGCAAGCGGAACGGCTCGAACGTGATACTCACCGAGCCCCTGAAGTCGCGTTACATCGATTCGATGGAAACCGGACTGCTGGACCACATAATTGATAATCATCTGGCCGTTGGAGTTGAAGGTTGTGGTCGTTGCGCCAGCAGTACCGTTTGGCCGCAGGATCGACAGCCTTGGAACGATCGAGTTTCGGGGAACGTAAGCAGCCTCATCACCAGGACGGGTCAGAATAAAGCGAACAGTTTGGCCGGCTGTCAACTGAATGTAATCCAAGTCTCGCGAGTCGTTTGCATTCAGGAAACCCAACATGGCTCCGGGCAGTGAAGTAATTCTACGAATTGGTGCGATCGAAACCGGGAGGTTCTCGGTATCGATTGCCAGCTGCTGTGAAACCGCCAAGTAATAGTCGTAATCCGTCAGGCTAACTATTCGAACGGTGTAGACGCCAGTCGTCGGTAGAACAAAATTGTGAATGCCTAAATCGTAGTTGGCGATGGTGGCGGTAGGTTGAATTGGATTATTCACAGCGGAAGCGATAATGGTGTTGTTTCGCATTAGCCGTACCACGGTGCCGCTGGTGTCAGCCATGCCAAGAGCGTCAAAAGCCACGTCAATTTTTTGGCCTGCGACACCGTTAAACTCGTACTCATCGAATTCATTGGTAATTCGAATTTCTATCTGGTCGTTATTCGCAAGCGACGGTTGATTAAAACTGAATTGCGATCGCTCTTCCGGGCTGGCATATCCAATGGATGCTGATGCGCCGAAATCGAACGATGCGTTCTCGAAAACAACATCTTCATATACAAAACGCGCTAGCACAGGTCCGCTGGCGAAAAGCTGCAATTGAAAGGTCGTGCTGCCAACATTGCTAAAGTGCGGGCGGTTTTCCCATTGAACGATTAGAGTCGGGATGCCTCCGACAGTTTGCTCGCGCCAGTATACACCGCCGGTATCGTTGTCAATGTCGTCCCAGAACGGCAGAAGAGCAGTCGGGAAACTAGAGGGTAATGTTAGGATATTTAAGTTTGTGATTCCCACTGAAGTAGAATTGATGCCCTCGACTATCCCTCCATTGTTAAAGACAGTAACAGAACCGGCAGCGAAAAGTTCATTGCCTACCGTGGTGCTAATTGTTGCAAATCCGTCATCGGCAAGTAAGAGTAGACTTCCAGTTGTTGAAATATCAATAAAATTCGTTGAATTGCTTGTTTTCAGCAACGTAATGCCGGCGTCAGCCCTACCTACCACGCCATTAATTCCGCTGCCGACAAACGTCTGAAACGAGCTGTCGATCAACAATTCGTTGGTTTGGGTTGTGTCGCCAATCTGTAGTTCTTGAGCCGCGTTGCGAGCTGCGGTCAGTTGAACTGGCGAGGATTCTGAGCTGGTAAGGGAGAACTTGTAATTGCCAGCTGGTAGCTTTGTCGGTGGGATCGAAACCGACTCTCCTGCTGCGCCCGAAATGGGGCCGACAGCAACCGATCCATTCGGACGCAACACTTGCACAGTCAGCGAGGCAGTAGGGGAGTTAGGCACGACGGTAAAACTTGTCTTTGTATTATCGCCGGCGTAAAAACTAACCTGTGCTGGAGTAGTCGCGCCCAGTGGAAGCAGTGTGCCACTAGCCGTTGCAATGGTACTACCAAACAGACCTTGGCGCTCGAATTGAAGCGATCCTAGAAGAGGAATATCGAACGCTTCGACAATCCCATTTGTGTTCGCCGACGTGCCTCCATCGTCTGCACTAACGCCCATACCGCGACGCGCGAACACTCGCCAAATCGTATCTACATTTGCACCTGCGTTCAGCAACGCATCGGCTGCTAGGATCGCATCTCGAGCGTCAAGGAAAGTTGGATTGGCGGGCTGCAATTTTAATGCTTGGACAACTAATCGCATTGTGAGATTGTTCCCACCTTGATTCGAAAAGAAACTGCTTGTGAATCCCAAGCCTGTGTTCGTCAGATTGGGGTCAATGCTACTTCCACCGATCAATGCCCAGTTGAGATCCCAAAGCGTCGAAGCCCAGGTTTCGCCAATTTGATGCACTAGATTCAATCCCAAGATGTCGGCGAAGGTGTGGGTATTCACGGACATGTCGTAGCTATAGCGCTGAGTGCGAATACCCAAGCCATTGGTTGGTTGCGCGAGCGCATAGGTTCCGATACCGCGACCCAATTCTGGAGTATCAGAAGCTATCTGAGAGTACATCAAAGCAAAGAAGTCGCTCCAGCCTTCGCCCATGCCTCGGCTTTGGACATTGCTCAGCGAACCTGAATTGGCTGGGCCACCCGTTAACCGATTGGTGACGCCGTGGCCAAACTCATGGATGATGACGCCGTTGTCGAACGAGGAATCTCGTCCAAAACTTGTGAAGACGCCCATCTGCATCCGCGGGGCCGTTCCGTCGGGAGGTGTGCTAAAGTTTGCGTTATTGTTGGTGCCTCCATCTTGCACTTCAACGTTCACTGCATCATTGCCCAATCCGCCTGCGCCATAGTTATTTACTTGGAAATTTCCTGCAGCGGCATCAAAGCCTTTGTTTGCCAAGAAATCATGAATTGCGTTCACGACATAAAATGCGTTAACGGTCGCTGCAACAACGTTGGTTGCTGGCGGATTATTGAAGTCGAGAGGCGGCGTGAATATCAAACCGGCGCCGCCGCTCGGGCTCGAGCCAGCATCAGGAATATTGTTCGCGTCTACGTCAGTGTAGGCGAATGCGTTGTTGCCATTAGTAACTAGGAATTCAGCGCCAGCGACTCCGTTCGTATCGTGCCAACCAAAAGGTGACGCGATGGCATTTTGAGGATCGACTCGAATGGTCCTCGGACCGTCGGACGGACTTTCTTTGGGAATAGAAAACACTTCGTACTGCGCATTGGAGACCCAGTCGGCAGCGAATAGCACTTCGCCATCGATCGCGCTCACCGAAGCATCGAGCCAAGAATCACCGGAGAGAGCTTGGACGTTCAAGCGCCATGCAAGTTCAAGCGAGCCGTCTGGTACGGGAACAAACACAGCGTCAAAGGGAATCGGTTCGCTTGAGATCGATGGTGCCAGAAGAATATTTGTGGCACCATTGTTGGCATCTGTGAGGCTTGATTCAGCTACTGCGTCCAGCTCCCATTCGTACGTTGTAGCCAGGGCAGCGAGTGCGACAGATGGAGACAGCGCAGCTAGCTGAACATCCGATGCAGCAATTTTTTCCGTCGGAACGAATGAGCTATAACCAACCAAGAACTCACCTTGAGGAGTAAGTGTAAAATTGGCGACCGCGTTGACGACATCCGAGCCTTTCAAGGTCTGTTGTAGATAGATATGCGTAGCACCACTGATCGAATCGACTCTTACATCGCTGAATCGAAACTCACTTTGCGGAACTCTCGAGTCGAGCAACTCGACGGACAATTTCTCGAGTGCTTCATCTGAAGTCTGAGAAAAGTCCAGTGGCAGGAATAGACTAACATCATTGGCAGTTAGCTTATGACTCGGCGGCGTCCAATTCTCTACGACCATTTCGTCGTGGTCATGGTGATGACCAGCCACATCGATGGCGAGCAAGTTACGAGCTTCAAGTTTCTCTAGAGTTCGTAAGCGTCGTTGGGCTGAACGAAAGGTGGCTTTGGCGGGGCGTTTCACTGGAGTTCTCCACATCAAGAGTTGCCGCAACGGCTGATCGAAGGCTGTTGGCGAAAAAAAGACAGTGTTGAGATTACGGTGCCTATTTCCGCTAGTCAAGCATTTGCTGGGCGTTCATGCTGCAAGCAGAAGAATTAATTCGAGGAGCCACCTTTATGTCTCTGTTGCCTATTCACATTGTGTAGTGCGTTCGGGTTGCGTTAACCTATGCTCGAACGCAACGTGCTGCTGTAACCATCTTTGCGGGATGCTTAAGCGGCGCTGCGAACGCGGCCGCATGTATTCTTCAAGGCTAAAGCAGAGTACCGCGTAAGAGCAGGATCGCAAAGCTGAAGTACATCACCAAACCGGTGACGTCGACGAGTGTCGCGACCAGAGGCGCGGATGACGTGGCTGGGTCAACGCCAAGTCGTTTCAGTACGAAAGGTAGCATCGCGCCCGCCAGTGTTCCCCACAGCACGATTCCGATCAGTGAGAAGCTGACGGTTAAACCGATGCGAACCCAGTGTGGTCCATAGAAATCCGAAAACGTTGTCCATAACGCGATCCGCAGAAAACCGATCAAGCCGAGTGATGCGCCGAGTGCGAGCCCCGATAGTAGTTCGCGTCGGAAGACGGAAAACCAATCCCGCAAATGCACTTCACCGAGCGCGAGTGCGCGGACAATCAACGTCGCAGCTTGCGACCCCGAGTTCCCGCCGCTTGAAATAATCAGCGGAACGAACAATGCCAGCACCACCGCTTGCTGAATTTGATGCTCAAAAAAGCCCATCGCAGTCGCAGTCAGCATTTCGCCTAAGAAGAGCACGACCAACCAAACAGCTCGCTTGCGAATCATTGTCACAATGGGCGTTGTGCTGTACGGTTCGTTCAACGCTTCCAAACCACCGAGTTTCTGCATGTCGGCAGTTGCGGATTCTTCGGCGATGTCGATCACGTCGTCAATCGTTACCACGCCCTGCAGTTTGCCACGATCATCGATCACTGGTAACGCAGTTCTATCGTATTGGCGAAAGACCTCGACCGCTTCTCGCTTGTCATCTTCAACGTGCAGCGAGACGAAGTTATGCGACATGATCTCAGAGAGATACTGAGTCGGTTTCGCGAGGAGGATTTTGCGAATGCGGAGATCATCGATCAATTTGAATTCTTGGTCGACGATGTACACAACACTCAATGTCTCCGAGTCTTGCCCATGTTGACGAATGTGATCGAGCACGTGTTGCACTGACCAGTGCGGAAGAACGGCGACGAAGTGAGGTGTCATCAACCTGCCGACACTGTCTTCGGGATAAGTCAACAGCGACTCGGCGATCAATCGCTGCTCGTCGGTCAACAGGTCAAGCAAGCGTTCGCGCTCGGAGTCATCCAACTCTTCTAGAATCGCTGTTCGATCGTCATCCGCCAATTCGTTCAGCAGCGATCGAACTGAGTCGGCCGGCAACGCGCCGAGAAGATGTTTTTGTGAGCGGCGATCCAGATACTCGAAAACGCGTGCCCGTTGTGGGCCCGACATCATTCGCATGCCAGCTAAATCTTCTTCGTCGGTCAATTCCTCGAACAACTCAACGACGTCCGCTGGCGACCAACGATTCAAGAGCTCGCTGAGCGTTTGTTCGTCGCCGTTTGCAATTAGGTCTCGAACCTCCGGCAGCAACAATTTCCCGAGCATAGGCTATACCACCGCGATTCAGAGATTTGCAGGCTGGGTTAAATCATGGCGTGCAACATTTGCAAGTCGTCAGACTTCGACACCATTTAAACTGTGAATGGAGTGATCGGCACTGGGACGAAACTGGCCGGTGCCGTTGCCGCTACTGCATTGTTACCATCAGTTCGCCGGATCGAACAGGCTTAATGAGCTCAATCGAAATTATTTTTCGACTTCGGCATGACGACTGCTTCATGACGACTGCGTGTTGATCGTTCGGTGATGATACGGCGATCGTTCAATTAAGTCCGACGGTGCTCAGGATAAGCGTAGTGAAGCTTCGGTGAGCTGCGGTGCGCTACGGTGGGATAGTTGCGCGAATTGTGTCGTAAGCTTCCTATATTTAGCTTCCTGTATTCAGTGCTGCGATGGAACGCTAGTAGGTGCCGTAGGAGAAGTTGGACCACGGATGACATGGTGGTCCCACGGATGAAGACAGTCAAGGCTGTTTGCCTTCAGAACACACGCAGTGATCTTAGGGTTGTGCAACGCCATACGAAACGGCCCGAAGTCAAAGGATGTGCTAGGTCCCTTCGTCAACTTCGATTGCGAAAGGTTCCATGACTTTCGTGTTGCGCTCAACTGCGACCACGATTGTTCGCTGATGCGAGCCGTCGCGTGAAGTCGCTAACGCTGGCAGGACTTGGCGTCGATCTGGAAACGGCAGTCGAACGACGAACGTTCCGTCAGGCCGCAGCTTAACAGGTTCACCGCTCAGCGTTACGTAACCATCGGGAACCGTGGATCCGAAAGCGACGAGTTCGACGTCCATTTCGAAATGGAATCCACCGCGACGGCGATACGGCGCATCGGCTCCGGCACCGAACTGTGCGAAAGCGGGAGCGCCGACAGTTTTGTGCAATCGATCTTCCATCATCTCTTTCAAGTCCGCGGTGTCATGCTCCGACTGATACCCGCCACTCATCGCATAGACATGTTCGAAGTTCTCGCCCATGTCGGTCCAATGTTGATCGACTGCTTCGGGGCTGCCCGCGCCGGGGGCTTCGACGATATTGCTTTCAGCGATCGTATGGAACCGACCGCCCGCGCCGAGATAACCGATCATCGCGCGGAAGCTGCCTGACTTTCCACCGATGTCGATGTACCAATTGCGGATGCCACCATGGATGGAAATATCGCGTTCGATCGTTTCAGAAGTATTCGTAGTGCTGCTGTTATCTAGCGTCAAGAATCGTAACGTGGGCTTGGCGGTGTGCCAATGTTCCGCCATCGCGGCTCGAGCGCGTTCGATGGCGCGTCGAGTGATATCCCAAGTCGCATGCAACCAGTACGCGTCGCGGACCAGCAAAGCGATGCGATCCTTTTCCGGTTCCTTTTCCCAAATAGGTTCGTTTGCGCCAGGCGGCTTGATCAACGTAGGCCGGAACGACAGGTCTTTGCTGGATTCTCGTTCGAGCTGCAATTGGCGAATTCGTTTGAGAACTTTTGGACTAGTTGGCGGTTCTGGCGGTTTTGCTGGAACGACAGGTTTGGGTTTCGTCGCCGGCTTCGCAGCGATCTTGGTCGGTGAAGTACTGCTCGCTGAGGACGGCTTGTTGGTCAGCGAAGCGGCAGCGGGCTTCTTGTGTTTCGATTCGTCGGCTCGCGTGGCTTTCAGCGCCGGCTTCACAGCGGCTGGCTTTGTTCCAGTTGCGGTCTTTGATTTAACGGATGGCGACTTCGAAGGGCTTAACTTCGAATTGCCTTTGCTCAGAGCCGCTTTAGCAGGAGCCGGTCTGGACGTGCGCGGCTTGGCGACGATCGACGACTTGCTGAGTTTGCTGTCTGATTTTCCGTTCTTAGTTGCTTTGGGCGACTTCGACTTTGATGCGGGCGACTTTGAAGCGGATAACTTTGGCGCCTTGGACTTTGCAGCGATAGCCTTCTTGGCGACTGGTTTCGAGGAAGCTCCCTTGGTAGCAGGCTTCTTAGCCGGCTTGGGGTTTCCTTTGCCTTTTGCAGAGCTTTTCGCGGCTGGTTTAACAGCTAGTTGTTTCTTCGATGCTTTAGCCACTGCATTCACCAATCGTTGTTAGCGCGTCACTCGTATTCAGAATTGATAACCGTGCGACCGAAAATTCTCTGCGTCGCGATTGCGGATATTCAAAGTTCTGCGTTGGGGCGCCGCACTCCGGGAACGTTGCCGGGGGAGGGGTGTATCTATTGCAAATCAAATCCCGCAAACTAATAGCCTGATTCGATCGAATTTGACCGTTTGGGGCAACCGGAATGCGGGGTATTGAATCCGCATTCGCGAACTGCACCAGCGATCGAGATTGAAACAATCAGGTACTAGCCTCGTGGCAAGTCTCCGCCCGTGGGGGCTCGACTTGTTCCTTAACAGTATGCCTAGAACTTGGCGTTTTTTCTAGATTGTAAGTTTGCAGCTATTCACAATTCCGCTTGCGGTGAAACTTTCGAAAAGCGAACTAAGTCGTTAGCGAATTGGGCTTTAAGTCGATTTTGAACGGCTTCGCAAATTCGCGGCGGGCTCGAAAAACCATTGAGCGGCTCAGAATATTAAGTACTACGAACGTTGCTCGACGCATTCAAAAGAGGGGTTATGGCTGAAAGTAAGACCGCTTGGGAGCAAGCTTCCGATTGGTTCGGGCGGACGATTGCGATCGTTCTGGTGATGATTGCTCCCGGGGCTGCGGGCGCTTGGCTTGACGGTCAACTCGGTACGGGTTTACTGAGCGGGCTCGGATTCGTCTTGGGGATGGCGCTTGCCATCACTTTATTACTTGTGTTTACGCGGATCAAAAAGATCGACAACGATGGTCCGTGGCGTTCGCCGGCGACACGCAACTCGACAACACCGCTTACCGATTCGCAGTCCGCCACTGATTCCCTGGCCGCTACTGATTCAAAGCCCGCTGTGAAACCTTCCGAGTCGAAGTTGCCGCAGTTGCCTGGCGCAGAAGTTCTTGAGGCTTCGTCGCGCGATGAGTGATGAAGACAAAAAGAGCTCAGATAGACCGCATAGGCTTTCATCACTGAGAATTTCAGCGGTGCTGGCGGTTGCGATCGGAGTAACAGCGGTCATCGTTTACCTTGCGACATTTAGCCACGCGCCCGCTATAGCTCGACCGTACTTCATGCTGGCCGCGATGTGGACAGCGACAGCTTCGATTGCGCCGATTTGGTTAGAAAGCCTTATTTTCAATGGCGGAACCTTTCAGTTAGCCGTCATTACTTGGCGACTGATGACGATGTTAGGCGCGTTCGTAATCGCTACCGTATTTCCGAGCGAACTAAGAAAATACTTCTTAACGACATTGATGGCCTGTTATTTCGTTGCGCTGCCATTAGAATCATGGCTCCTCGCTCGGAGAGCTTCGAAATAGAAGCATTCGAGTAGCCTGCTCATCTCCCTCTCTTGATCCGCACTAGTCACTATGGCTTCAGATATTCTGCATATCAAGGATAGTTTCTATTTCGAAGTGCCCAAAGCACTTTGGAGGAGCGAGCGCGAATCAGCTTCGGGACTTGCGAAGTCCTATGGAGCTTGGGTCGTTCGCAATGATGAAGACTATCAAGACTGGGAAGCTACCCGAGTTATTGATGGACTTAAGGGATTGGTTCGAGATCCCAAAGTTCTGAATGATCTCGAAGCGAAGTGGAAAGCTTGGCAACAAGAGAAACCAATTCGTCATGGTCGTCCTATCGATCAGTTTCTTGACGATGAGATGGCGAGCCTTCGTGCGGTGGCTGGGAAATGGAGCGCGAAGAACGCTCCGGAAGTAACCGACAAAGTGCAAGCCTATATCACTGAACATCCCGAGTATGATTACGGTTGGATGTACGCGGTAGTTTCCGATCCAACAACAAATCAAAAGTGGCGCGAACTGCGCGGCGAACTTGATACCCGCGAGGTGCTCGACGAATACTTAGCGAGCCCACGAGCGGATTGGGACGAAGCGAAAATGGCGGCTTATAATAAGTCGTTGTCGGGCAAGGTTTTCATTCCTCAGCCGTTCGCTCAGTTGCGAAACGCTCACGAAGTTCAATCGGGATTCGGCATCACGCGTTTCATGATCATTGAAATCGCGGTTGCATTGATCGTGTTTATGCTGTTCCGCTGGTTGGCTGGACGAATTTCGACGGACAAGCCTCCGCGCGGAAAGATCTGGAATCTGCTTGAGAGTTTTGTGACGTTTGTCCGCGAAAAGATTGTGATCCCAGCGATGGGTGAGCATGATGCGGATAAGTACATGCCGTTTTTCTGGACGCTGTTTATGTTCATCCTCGGCTGCAACTTGATGGGTATGTTGCCGTGGGTGGGAGCACCGACAAGTTCCTTTGCGACGAACGCTGCGCTTGCATTTATCGTCCTGGCTATTGGAGTTTACCAAGGCGTCAAGGCTTTCGGAGTTGGCGGATATTTAAAGAACCTAGCTCCGTCACTTGGACTGCCCATTTACCTGGCGATTGTGATTGTGCCTCTGGTTTGGGCGATTGAAGCTCTGTCCTTGTTCATCAAGCACGGGGTGCTGGCGGTGCGACTTTTGGGCAACATGGTCGCCGGTCACTTGGTTCTGCTGGGCTTCTTGGGCATCGGCTTCGGAGCACACGCGGCAGCAATGAGTTCTGGGACGTGGAGCATGGCTGCGGTGATTTCGATTTTTGCCGCGACGTTACTCAGTGTGCTTGAACTGTTCGTGGCCTTCCTTCAGGCCTACATTTTCACCTTTCTCGCGGCCATGTTTATTGGTAGTGCAACGCACCACCATTGATCTGTCCGAAACGTATTCGACGCAAGTTTTGCAACCTACAACCAGTTTTTGAAAATCAGGAGAATCCTCAGTGTTCAGCCTTTTAAACGCGTTCCGCGCAATTGCTCTCGTTATGATCGTCGCTGGTGGTGCATCGGCACAAACTGCTAGTTCAGGCGGCGTTCCAGGTGCATTGGGGGCAGGCTTGGCTGTGATCGGCGCCGGACTCGGTATCGGTTTCTTGGCTAAGGGTGCTGTTGAGTCGATCGGTCGTCAGCCAGAGGCTGCGGGTACGATTCAGGTCAACATGATTATTGCTGCCGCTCTGATCGAAGGGCTAGCGTTCTACGCTGTGTTCGTTTGTTCACAACAGAACCCGTTCTAGTCAGCTTCTGCGACATTGACTCAAACTATTCGGACTTGTCAGCGGCACTCCCGCTAAGTTTGACTGTTCGGCGGTTTTGTTAATGCACGAGTGGATCTGTTCGGTCAGTTGGGTAACGAGCTTCGTGAAGTCAGTTAAATTGCACTGGAGAGTTCGCATGCATTTTATGCGATTAGTTTTGGCTTACGCCGCATTGTTTTGCTTTGCCGTTTGCGTCGTCGTTCAAGACAGCGCGGTGGCTCAGGACAAACCTGTCGCTGACGCACCAAAGTCGGCTGAGGTAACTTCGACTGAAGAAGTGAAAGCGGAAGTCAAGACTGCAGAAGCTGGTCATGACGATCATGGTCATGGCGCTCACGAGATCGATCCGACGCACGCCAATATGAGCGACGTTGGTGAAGATCCTGCGGAGTTGCGAACTGACAAAGCGATTGCAACGCTGATTGTCTTCGGCGCGTTGCTCGCATTGTTGACCGCGTTCGCTTGGAAGCCGATTTCGGCTGGACTGGCGAAACGCGAACGAACGATTTTGACGAACATCAAGAACGCTGAACAGGCGGCGAAAGATGCGGCTGCAAAGTTGGTTGAGTACGAGGCGAAGTTGGCTGCGGCAGCTCAAGAGGCGCAGCAGATCGTCGCTGACGCGCGCAAAGATGCTGAAGCGGCTGGTCAGCGATTGATCGCATCGGCGCAAGAAGAAGCGGCTCGTCAACGCGATCGCGCGGTTGCAGAAATCGATTCAGCCAAGCGAGTTGCATTGAACGAACTCGCCGAGCGTTCAACGGATGTCGCTATGACTCTGGCTTCTCGCATTGTCGGACGCGAAGTCAAAGCGGGTGATCATCAAGGAATGATTCAGGATATGTTGAATCAAATGCCAAGTAAGAATTAGTTCACGTGGTTCACTGAAAAGTTCTGTCCTCTGAAAAGTTCTCCAGCGAAAAGCACTGAACGAAGCAAGTATGGCTGAGCAAACACAACATCAAACTGCACTGGACGGCGACGAACAGCAAGTCGGACTGATCTACGCTAAAGCACTTTTGAGTGCGGCGGGCGGGAACACCGATGAGATTGTCTCGCAACTGGAAGCGGTTGTGAAAGAGTGTTTGGATCGCTTTCCAGCTCTCGAGCAGGCGCTCGGTTCGCCCAACATCGCTCAAGAAGAAAAAGAAGCGATGTTGGACCGGATCTTCGGTGACAAAGTCGATAAGTTACTACTGAACTTCATCAAAGTGCTGTGCCGGCGCGGTCGAGCGGGTGCGCTGCGAGCCGTGCAGGTGACCGCTTCGACATTGCGTGCTGAGCAACTTGGTCAATTGCATGTTCATGTCACCTCGGCGCTGCCGCTCGGCGACGATCAACGCAATGCTATTCGCGGTCAGTTGAAAACGACGTTCGGTAAGGACGCAGTGCTCGAAGAACATACCGATGCTTCGCTGCTCGGCGGAGTGGTATTAAGAATCGGTGATAAAGTTTACGACGGTAGTGTGCTCGGCAAGTTGCAGCAGATGCGTCAAAACGTACTTTCGGGTGTTCAGCGTTCGATGCGTGACAGCTTCGATTCGTTGGTTTCGTCATAGTCAAAATACAAATTCACTTTCCATTCAATATTCAACCTAGTTTTCTGGGGTAGGTCATGAAGTTCAACTCGGACGAAATCGCCTCGGTGATTCAAAAAGAAATCGAGACGTTCGAGAGCAAGATGGACGTCCGCGAAGTCGGTACGGTCCTCGAAGTCAGCGACGGTATCGCTCGGGTGTACGGTTTGTCGGGCGTGATGTCCGGTGAAATGGTTCAGTTCCCAAGCGGTGTGATCGGTCTGGCGTTCAACCTCGAAGAGAATTCGGTCGGTGTGATCATTCTCGGTGACTACCTGACGATTAGCGAAGGTGACGAAGTCAAGTCGCTTGGCAAGCTGCTCAGCGTGCCAGTCGGTGACGGCGTTATCGGTCGCGTGCTCGATCCACTCGGTAACCCACTCGACGGTCGCGGCCCAGTTGAATCGACTGAGCAACGCCCTGTGGAAGTGATCGCTGCGGGTGTTGCCGAGCGTCAACCGGTTCACGAGCCACTGCAAACAGGTCTGAAGTGCGTCGACGCGATGACTCCGATCGGCCGCGGTCAACGCGAATTGATCATTGGTGACCGCAAGACTGGTAAAACCGCGGTCGCCATCGACGCGATTTTGAATCAAAAAGATACCGGCGTGAAGTGCTTCTACGTCGCGATCGGCCAAAAGGATTCTTCGGTCGCTCTCGTCATCGAAGCTCTCCGCAAGTACGGCGCGATGGATTACACGACCGTCATTGTTTCGGGTGCTAGTACACCTGCTCCGCTGCAGTACATCGCTCCCTACTCGGGAACAGCGATGGCTGAACACTTCATGTTCAACGGTCAACACGCTTTGATCGTTTATGATGACTTGAGCAAGCAAGCGGTCGCTTATCGCCAACTCTCGTTGCTGATGCGTCGTCCGCCAGGCCGCGAAGCGTTTCCTGGGGACGTGTTCTACTGTCACAGCCGCTTGTTGGAGCGTTCGTCCAAGTTGTCGAAGGAACTCGGCGGCGGATCGCTGACTGCTCTGCCAATCATTGAGACGCTCGAAGGTGAAGTTTCGGCTTACATTCCGACGAACGTGATTTCGATTACCGACGGACAGATCTATCTGCAACCTGACTTGTTCTTCTCCGGTATTCGTCCGGCGATGAACGCTGGTATCTCGGTGTCACGCGTGGGTGGTGCAGCTCAGATCAAGGCGATGAAGAAAGTCGCCGGTGGTTTGCGTCTCGACTTGGCGTCGTTCCGCGAGTTGGAAGCGTTCGCGCAGCTCGGTACCGACCTCGATCCAGCCACTCAAGCTCGTCTCGACCGCGGTTACCGCATGGTTGAGTTGCTGAAGCAATCGCAGTACGCGCCGCTCAGCGTCTATGACCAGATCATGAGCATTTACGCGGCAACGCGTGGCTTTATGGACGATGTGCCAGTGAAGAGCGTTCGCGACTTCGAAGCCAAGTTCCTTCAGTACATGCGCGATCGCAAGAGCGACATTATCGCCAAGCTGAAAGATACGAACGATCTGACCGCAGAAGTCGAAGCCGGCATCCGAGCTGGACTTGAAGAGTTCAAGAAAGGCTACAAGCCTGTAGCCTAGGTTACAAGTTTGAGTGTTAGGTCTCAAATCCGAAATTTGAGACCTAAATCCTGATACCTGACTCCTGATACCTGAAACCTGACCCATGGCCAACACCCGAGCGCTAGATAAGCGACGAAAATCGATTCGAAACATCCGCAAAATCACGCGGACGATGGAGTTGATCGCTACTGCGCGGTTCAAGAAAGCCATGGATCGCGCGGCCGCTGCGAACGACTACACGCAGCGTATCACGCAGATCGTTCGAGATTTGGCGGCAGCCGGATTGGAAGTTTCCCATCCGTTGCTGGCCGAACGGGCTGAAGTCAAATCGTCCACCATGCTGATGTTGACCAGCAACCGCGGTCTGTGCGGTGGCTACAACGGCTCAGTGATTCGTGCTGCGATGCTGCGTCGCGCTGAACTTGGCGCGGGCGAGAAGAAGTTTGAGATTAGCGGCAAACGCGGGATTTCAGCGATGAAGTTCCGCAATATAAACATCGACGCGATGTATACGCAGTTCGAAGATCGGCCAGCGTTTGAAGAAGTCGCGGTGATCGCGGATCGGTTGATGGAAGAGTTCATTTCCGGTCGCATGGATCGGCTCGAAGTGGTCTATACGAAGTTCGTCAGCATATCGAAGCAGATCGCTGTTTCAGAAACCTTGTTGCCGTTCTCACAACCCGCTGATGTAACACCTGCTTCAAATGCAGCCGGTGGGGCTGGCGGCAATGCAGATTACGAATTCCTGCCTTCGGCTGGCTCGATCCTGGAAGAAGTTGTTCCGGCTAGCTTCCGAGTGAAGCTGTTCAAGTGCTTCTTGGACGCGGCGGTTAGCGAGCAGATCGCTCGGATGGTTGCAATGAAGAGCGCCACAGAAAACGCTGGCGACATCATCAAGCAGCTTTCAAGAACCTACAACCGCGCCCGCCAATCAAAGATCACTAAAGAAATTATGGTAATCATCGGCGGCGTCGAAGCCCTCGAAAGCTAGTGTGCCGCGACGCTCCGCCGTCGCGATTCAAACGCAGTCGCGTAAGCGACGGTCAGTCTGCTCGAACTTAAACACACCGCAACCTACCACACCCCGAACACAGATAAACTTTAAGAACTACCCCTGAGGATTAATCGATGTCGACTTCCACAGCAACCAATGTGGGCCGAATCACTCAAGTTATCGGCTCAACCTTTGATGCAGAATTTCCGGACGGCCACCTGCCCCCGATTTACAACGCGGTGCAAATCGTCTCGACGGAAAAAGGGATCAAGATTGACTTGACCGGGGAAATTCAACAGCACTTGGGCGGCAACCGCGTTCGCTGCGTGGCTCTCGGTAGCACCGACGGTCTGCGCCGTGGTCTGGATTGCGTGGACACAGGCAAACCCGTTTCCGTGCCAGTGGGCAAAAACATTCTCGGCCGCGTGTTCAATGTACTCGGCAAGCCGGTTGATAATCGCGGCGAAGTTCAAGCCGATGATTATTGGTCGATCCATCGTCAAGCTCCGCAGGTCGATCAGTTGTCGACCAACACCGAAGTCTTCGAAACGGGGATCAAAGTTATTGACTTGCTGACTCCGTTCGTTCGCGGTGGTAAAGCGGGTCTGTTCGGTGGTGCTGGTCTCGGTAAGACCGTTATCTTGACTGAGTTGATCGCGCGTATCGCCAGCTCTCACGGTGGTTACTCGGTGTTCGCAGGTGTGGGCGAACGCACGCGTGAAGGAACTGACCTTTGGCTGGAAATGCAAGAAACCGAGATCGGTGCAACTGGCCGAATGGTTATCGAACAAACTTGCATGGTGTTCGGTCAAATGAACGAGCCACCAGGTTCACGTCTGCGTGTGGCTCTCGCCGCGCTCACCATGGCTGAATATTTCCGCGATACAACTGGTGTCGATACGCTGTTGTTCGTAGACAACATTTTCCGTTTCTCGCAAGCTGGTTCGGAAGTGTCAGCGCTCCTCGGCCGTATGCCGTCAGCGGTGGGTTACCAACCAACGTTGGCGACGGAAATGGGTGCGTTGCAAGAGCGTATTACATCGACCAAGAAGGGTGCGATCACTTCGGTTCAAGCCGTGTATGTGCCTGCTGACGATCCGACTGACCCAGCTCCAGCGACTGCGTTCGGACAGTTGGACGCGTTCATTTATCTTGAGCGTTCGATTTCGGAGAAAGGTATTTACCCAGCGATCGATCCACTGGCTTCGAACAGTCGAATTCTCGATCCGCAGTACGTTGGTGACCGCCACTATGCGATCGCTCGCCGTGTGCAAACGATTCTTCAACGTTATCGTGAATTGCAAGACATCATCGCCATTCTGGGTGTTGATGAATTGGCCGAAACCGACAAGATGGTTGTCCACCGGGCTCGCCGCATCGAACGCTTCTTGTCACAGCCGTTCTTGGTGGCTGAGAAATTCATTGGCAAGCCTGGTGAGTTGACATCGATCGCGGACACGATTCGCAGCTTCGAAGAAATTTGTGATGGCAAGTGGGATCACCTGCCAGAGCAAGCGTTCATGTACGTCGGCCCGATCGAACAGGCCGAAGCTCAAGCGAAGAAGATGGCCGAGAAGAAATAGTTGGAACGAAGACCATGAACGATTTGCAGTGCGTAGTTGTCACCCCAGAACGAACCGAGTTGGATGTTAAAGCCGACTCGGTGACCGTTCCGTTGTTTGACGGTGAATTAGGTATCCTCAAAGGCCACAGCCCGCTAGTCGGTCGTTTAGGTTACGGCGTGCTGCGCATCAAATCAGG
>JBGSOM010000094.1:0-3308 GCA_041739135.1 Pirellulaceae bacterium | reverse complement strand
CATGGAGCAATGGGTGATAACTGCTCACCAACTTTGGAAACACTCCTGCTACAGTACTTACCAGCTTCGGGTTCGCGAAAAACGTGGACGCACTTTCCTTGTGCATCGACGATCCAATACTCCGGAATCCCGGCCTCAGCGTAAAGGCTTGCCTTTTCGATTAGGTCAACTTGCAAACTGCTATCTGAAACTTCGATCGCCAGCTTCACATCATTTGCCGTGGGGTGGCTCTGTCGATACCGAGCCGCTCTAACCCACATCAAATCAGGTTCAGGACGACTCTGCTGACCTGCAAGACTAAGACCCGTCTGGACGCGAATACGCATGTCACGATCATCGACTACTTGATAGGACCAGCGAGTGAGAAACTCGATCAAATCGTCATGAAACGGTCCTGCAGGATTCATCTCACGAAGTTCTCCTCTTATTAACTCAATCTTTCGATTCAAATGATCGAACGCTCCCTCGGCGACCATTCGATCGTAGTCGGCAATGCTGAGATGTAGCGATGTGCTCATGGTTGGTTGCGTGAGGTTAGCTTGCTAAACGATGAATCCCGCTAGTGAAACGAACTGTCAGAAAATTCATTCTAACCTTCCGCTACCCAGTTTCAATCTTGAGGCAAGAGACGAGCTGTACCAGCCCAAGTCGACTGCTACCGGCAAACGTCGAGCTCAATTCCCGATCTCATGAAACGGTTCGCTGATAACGCAGTCGCGCTGGTCAAACAGATTGAAATACCAAACGGTGACTCCTTCTGGCGAATCTGCGTGCGCGGTCGCTGCAACTGTGTTAAGCTCGGCTGGGATCGACTCCCATTTGCGATCCTGCCATCGGCCGGTGTCGCGAGTGAAACACAATTCAGCTTTAACAATTGGCACTTCGCTTTTGAAGCGAACCATCTTGTGTGAGCCTTCGCCAAGTCCTTCGACTAACTCTGCAAGAGGTTTTCCAGCTTTCAAGATCGCGTTCATGAAAGCGTGAATCTCTTCAGGATTCTCTCCAGCCACACCATGACCGTGCGGCATACGTATGCGGAGACATAGCTTACTTGGGTTATGCAATCGCCCGGAGCGAAGCCAAGAGTCCATTGGATAGGCAAAGTCGTTGGTGCCGTTGACCCACAGCATGGGAATCTTGCTCTCACGGCGCAAGTAGACCGAGGGATCCCACTGATCGAGCCACTTTTGCGCCTTCTCTTTTCCAAGTCGTTCGAAGGCGGGCAACCAAGCTGAGTTGTCTCCAAGAAACCCGCAACCATAAACCGGCACCGCGGCGCGAAAGCGAGTGTCGACGCCGACAACTATGCAAGTCAAATAGCCACCCCATGAAATGCCCGTCACACCAACTCGATCCGCATCCACTTCTGGAAATGAACGCAGTAACGAGTTTGCAAGTGCGACCGCCGACACTGCGTGCATCTGCCATTTATCTTCAAGCGGTCCATCGATCTGATCAAAACTAGCGTCCCAACCTGGCGGGCCGCCTTCAGGATGCCGCTCCCATTTGCCGTAGGTTCCAACGGGCACACAGCCACAAAGATCCATGGCAATCGCTGCGTACCCGCGATCGTTCCATAGCTTGACCCAGTTGGCAAACGCTGTGCCTCCACCGCCGTGGATCAAGACAACGCCCGGTACTTTCGCAGGACTTTCACCTTCTACACTAGCTGATGGGAAACCGTAGTACGCGAATACTCTGGTTGGTTTACCTTGATACGCTAGACCTTCGAAGAAGACTGCCTTCACGCCTTCCACAGCAGGGACATTCTCAGCCGGAAAAGTCTTTGGCACCTGCGACAATCGCTCCATATCAAAGGCAATGCCCTGAGTATTGGCACGAGTTGTATCTTGGGCGGCGAGATGTCCGACAAGCAGAAAAAGAACCGCTATGAAGCAAGAGCTCTGTTTCGGTTTCGCCTTTGTCCAGATCAGTCGCATGTTGTAACCTTTCGCCAAGTGGCCCTTTGATATCTACAAGTTCATTCAAGCGGCAAGAGTTTGAGGAATTATCGGGAAAGCAGTATAGCGGCGGCTTGTCGTAGCTGATCGAGTTCGAGGTTCGTTATCTCCGAGTAGTTGGTTGTACCCGCGTCGTCGTCATTCAACTTCGTGACCTCCGCTTGAAGCTTCGCGTAGTTCGCTACAAACAACTTCATCTGGGAATCAGTCCAGTTCATCTTCTTCTTCAGCAATGCGAGATACTCGATCAACTGTTGAGCTTCGCGAAAAGCTTTGAGCCGGAGCGAATGCCGGATGACAGCTTGACCCGACGAATCGCTGTCGAAGATGAACAAACCAAGCTGATCTGATTCCTTCATCGCTGAGCCCGATTTGTTGATCGTCTGCCAAGGGACTAGGCCGGTCGCGCCGTGGCACCAAGCGTCCAGCGCCCAAGCTTGCAAGTTGCGATTCGGTTCGTGTACATGATTGGCCGTTCCGTAAACCCAAGCGGTTAATCCGTCGTGGTCGATTCGATCTGTCACCAATCGGCGGTAATTTTGAAAAGCAGATGAAGAAACCACCCACAGATCGCTGCGGCTATCGAGTTCGCCTCGACAGAACTCCGGGCGCGAAATGTCGATACGAAACTGAATGGCAGAAGGATCGGTTCCCCGCGCGGCTTGGTCAGTCAATTCGCCGTAGTAACGCAGCGCGCGGTAGTCCCAGTAGCTCGACGGTTCATCGAGAATCCAAGGCGCTTTGGCTTTGTCGCCAAGCGACCCTTTGTTGTTGAAGTAAACTTGCAAACCAGACTGATTCCAACTTTGCTCTGCTGCCAACGTCGCGAAGCTCTTCAGCACGTTGACGTAAGTCGTTGCATAAACTGGATCATCAAAAGCGGCAAAGGCATCCAGGTTACCATTGAAGTACTGTCGACAATGCAGCGGCCAGCTTTCGTGAAACGTCAAGTAGAATCCGGGGATCGCAATGGCACCGCGATGACTTGTGCGAAAGTAGGAGCCGTCGAGTATGGGCCCAAACGCTTCGCGAAAGTCAGCCCAATAAGCGGTAGCTGCACCAGGTTGAATGCCATCGTAGCGTTTGTTGTCCATCCTTCGCCCGGACGGCAACCGCATGTCCAAGTTGCTCTTGCGCGAACCGGGTGCGGCTGTGTTGTGCGAGTAATGGAGAATGTTCACATGCACGCGATGTTCGTAAGCGATGCGTTGCAGTTCGTAGTAATCCTTCACTTCATCCGGCAAGCCATAGCTGTTCATCTCACACAGGAAGGTTGCTTGACGCGGCAGGGCGAAGGGCAGAACCGTGAGTTCAACTGGAATCGCGCGGCCGTCACTTAGTTTCAAG
>JBGSOM010000068.1:0-12097 GCA_041739135.1 Pirellulaceae bacterium | reverse complement strand
AGGTTGCAACGCAAGTTGAAGTCGCCGGAGCGGTCCCAAATGTAGGCGATGCCACCTGACATACCTGCGGCAAAGTTGCGGCCGGTTTCGCCGAGCACAACTAAGCGACCACCGGTCATGTATTCGCAGCCGTGATCGCCGACACCTTCAACAACCGCAGTGGCTCCCGAGTTGCGAACGCAGAAACGCTCCGCCGCGCGACCTCGCAAGAACACTTCACCGCTGGTTGCACCGTAAAGGCAGACGTTGCCCACGAGAATGTTCTCGTCCGCTTTGAACGAGCTGTTTTTCGGTGGGTAAACAATGATTCGCCCACCCGACAAACCCTTGCCAACGTAATCGTTCGAGTCGCCTTCCAACTCAATCGTAATGCCATGCGCCAAGAAGGCGCCCAGGCTCTGGCCCGCGGAACCATTCAAGCGAACGTGCACGGTATCATCCGGCAGGCCCTCTTGTCCGTAGCGCTTCGCGATCTCGTGACTTAGGATCGTACCAACGGTTCGGTTCGTATTGATCACTTTCGAATCAATCTTCACCGGTGTTTGCGACTCAAGTGCTGGTTGAGCGGCTGGTACGAGCACTCGCACGTCCAGCGAATGTTCCAAGCCGTGCTCTTGCGGAATCGACTGGCAAGTCACCACGTTCGGACGCAGCTTCTTTGCCGGTGTCAGCATGCTCGTTAAGTCGAGTCCGTCTGATTTCCAGTGACTGATGGCTTTGCGTGGGTCGAGCATGTCTACCCGGCCGACCATTTCATTCAAGTTGCGGAAGCCGAGCTTCGCCATAAGCAGTCTCGCATCCTCGGCGACCATGAACAAGTAATTGACAACATGTTCAGGCTTGCCTTTGAACTTCTTTCGAAGCTCTGGATCTTGAGTCGCAACACCAACAGGGCATGTGTTCAAATGACACTTGCGCATCATGATGCAACCCAAGGTAATCAATGGTGCGGTTGCAAAACCAAACTCTTCGGCGCCCAGCAGCGAAGCGATCACCACGTCGCGACCGGTCTTCAATCCGCCGTCAGTTTGCAACACCACGCGACTTCGCAAGTCATTTAAGACCAGCGTCTGATGAGCTTCCGCTAAACCGAGTTCCCACGGCAAGCCTGCATGCTTGATGCTCGTCAGTGGCGAAGCTCCGGTGCCACCGACATCACCGGCGATGACGATATGCTCTGCATGCGCTTTGCTTACGCCGGAAGCGATCACACCCACGCCGACTTCGCTTACAAGCTTCACGCTGATGCGCGCACTTGGATTCGCATTCTTCAAATCGTGAATAAGCTGTGCGAGGTCTTCGATCGAGTAGATATCGTGATGCGGAGGCGGACTGATCAGCCCAACGCCCGGCGTGCTATAGCGGATGCGTGCGATCGTCTGGTCGACTTTCGATCCCGGCAACTCGCCACCTTCGCCAGGCTTAGCACCTTGCGAAATTTTGATTTGCAATTCATCTGCATTGGTGAGGTAGTTGATCGTCACGCCGAATCGACCCGATGCAACTTGCTTGATTGCAGATCGCTTTGAATCGCCGTTCGGCAGCGGTTTGAATCGGACGGGATCTTCACCGCCTTCGCCGGTGTTGCTCTTGCCGCCCAAACGATTCATGGCAATTGCCAGTGATTCGTGAGCCTCAGCGCTGATGGAACCAAAACTCATCGCACCGGTACAAAATCGCTTGACGATTTCACTCGCCGGTTGAACTTCTTCGAGTGGAACTTCGGCTTGCGCACCAAATTTGAAGTCCAACAAGCCTCGCAACGTACACTTCATCTTAGTGTCGTTGTTGATATGCTCGGCGAATCGCCAATAAGCATTCTTATCACCCGCGCGCGCAGCGACTTGCAAGTCAGCGATCGCCTGCGGATCCCAACCGTGCCGTTCACCTTCAGCACGCCAATGGAATTCGCCTGGGTTGGGCAAAGTTGGTAAGCGTCTGGCTGCGTCTGTTGGATAACCCAAGTTGTGACGTCGCAGCATCTCTTCAGCCAGCACATCAAAGCTGACACCTTGAATGCGGCTGGCGGTTCCGACGAAGCACTTTTCGATCACTTCGGTTCGAAGACCAAGTGCTTCGAAGATCTGTGCACCTTTGTAACTTTGCAATGTGCTAATGCCCATCTTGGCCATGACTTTCTCAAGTCCTTTGCCAACTGCTTTGCGATAGCCGTACACGATCTTTTCGTCGGCATCGAACTTGTCGCCCGGCAACAAGCCATCAATGCGAGCTTGCCATAGCGCTTCGAAAGCGAGATAAGGATTGATCGCGTCAGCCCCGTATCCCAAAAGCAAGCAGTGATGATGCACTTCGCGGGCTTCACCGGTCTCGAGCACAATCCCGATCTGGGTGCGCTTCGACTGCTTCACCAAGTGATGGTGTACTGCACCAGTAGCCAGCAAGGAACTGACGGCGATGCGATCTTGACCAACAGCGCGGTCAGACAAAATCACCAGCGTGTAACCTTCGTCGATCGCTGCTTCGGCTTCTGCGCAGATGCGATCAATGGCGGGCAACAGACCAGCCTTACCTTCAGTGCGAGGATAGGTGATATCGATCTTCTTAGTCTTCCAACCGCGCGTCGACATGTGATCGAGCGCCGCGAGTTCCTCGTTGGTCAAGATTGGATGCGGAATCAACAAGCGATGGCAATGCTCGGGCGTCACTTCCAGCAGATTGCGTTCAGGACCGATGTAGCATTCAATCGACATCACCACTTCTTCGCGAATCGAATCGATCGCAGGATTCGTAACCTGCGCGAACAATTGCTTGAAGTAGTCATAGATCATGCGCGGTTGATCGCTCAGGCAAGCGAGGGCAGAGTCGTTGCCCATCGAGCCGACTGGATCGCGCACCTCTTTGATCATCGGCAGCAACATGAACTGCATCGTTTCGATCGTGTAGCCGAAAGCTTGCATGCGCGCCAGCAATGTATCCGGATAGAACCCGTGAGGTTCATTCGATGGTGCGAGTTCATCGAGCGTAATACGTTGTTCACGCAGCCAGCCTGCATAATCTCGTTGAGCCGCGAACTTGCTCTTCAGTTCATCATCCGGAATCAATTTACCGGCCGTGAAATCGACCAAGAACATTCGACCAGGCTGAAGACGACCTTTGGCTTTGACGAGCGCCGGATCGATCTGCAGGACGCCGACTTCACTTGCCATGATCACGCGATCATCGTGCGTGATGTAATAACGGCTTGGTCGTAGCCCGTTGCGATCAAGCACCGCGCCGATGTACTTGCCATCAGTAAATGCGATCGATGCTGGACCATCCCACGGTTCCATCATGCAACTGAAGTACTCATAGAATGCACGCTTGGCTTCGGGCATCGTATCGTGCTTTTGCCAGGCTTCTGGGACCATCATGAGGATGGCTTCTTGCAGCGTTCGGCCGGTCATCAGCAGAAACTCAAGCACGTTATCGAACGTTCCGCTGTCACTGCAGTTGGGTTCAACGACTGGAAAGAGCTTGGATAGTTCATCGCCAAATAACGGGCTCGAAGCTCGTCCGCGACGTGCTCGCATCCAGTTCGAATTACCGCGCAGTGTGTTGATCTCTCCGTTATGGCTCATGAAACGCAGAGGTTGTGCACGATCCCAACTCGGGAATGTGTTTGTCGAAAATCGACTGTGCACCATCGCTAGGTGTGTTTCAAAATCGGTGTCACGCAAGTCGGTGTAATACTGCAGGACTTGAGCGCTCGTCAGCATGCCCTTATAGATGATGACCTTTGTCGATAAACTGCAGATGTAGAACATCAGCGCTTGCTTCAACTTGGTATCGCCGCGCAGCAAGTGACTCGCTTGCTTGCGAATCAAATACAGTTGTCGTTCGAAGGCTTCGGAGTCGAGTCCGTCAGCAGCGGCCACGAACAATTGCTCGATGACCGGTTCCGCTGCCAGCGCCGCCGGGCCAATGTCTGCTTTCTTAGCTTCAGTTGGAACAGTGCGCCAACCCAGCAAGCGTTGACCTTGCTCTTTGATTAGTCGTTCAACTGTCGACTTGCACGTTGCACGCTCGGCCGCATCGCGCGGTAAGAAGACTAATCCGGCAGCGAACTTACCCGATTCAGGCAGATCGATTTTGAGATCGTCTCGCGCAACTTTGCGCAGAAACTTGTGGGGCAGGGCGGTGAGCATGCCGGATCCATCGCCCGTATTCGATTCACATCCACATCCTCCGCGATGATCCATCGCAATCAACATTTCTGATGCGTCGTGAATGAATTGATGGCTGGCTTTGCCTTTGATGTGCGCGATAAAGCCTACGCCGCAATTCTCTTTCTCGTTGGCGGGATCATAAAGACCATGAGCTTCGGGTAATCCAAAGAGTGGCTGCATGGGTTCGCTTTCTATTCTGACTATGGTGTGAAGTGTTGTTCTCGGGCGAAGCGGTCTAGTTCGGAGTTTGTTAAGTCGAAGTTACCGCGACGTGGCGCTTGTTCGTTTCTTTAATGACCAACTCGTTGCCAGGTGGGTTGCTGTTTTCAGGCCTGTTTTCAGGATTGATGTTCGCTTTTTCATCGCCTGCTGGTCCGGTCGTCGCCGATGCTGACGAAGTCGCGGGCGTCTGAATTTCCTGCAACGCGCTGACGGTCGGATTGAGCGGCGAGCTTGCGAGCGTTTGCGGGACAGCAGACGCGGTGGACGAGGACGCTTTATCAAAGTCTGCGAGGATGAGCTCCAAGACTCCGCGAGCGGTTCGACCGAGCGTGCAGTTGCGACGCTGGATGATGCCGAGCGGTCGAGTCAGATCGAGCCAAGGGCATTTCAAGGCAACCAGCGAGCCGGATTCAATCTCTTCGCTTACGGTTGGCTCGGGCAGAAAAGCGATCGCTGAATCGACTTCCAAAGCGTGCTTCACAGAGTCGATATTGTCTAGTTCCGCAGCGATGCGCATTGTGATTCCCAATTGCCGAAGGTAGCGATCGATCTCATGACGAATCCGCAAATTCGGCGCAAACGCAACCAATTGTTCCAACCCTAGGACTTCTGGGTTCACTTGTTCGAATTTCGCCAATCGATGAGAACTGGGCGCGACCAGAACCATCGGTTCCTCGCGCCAGTGCGTTGCGACGATTGTTTTCGATTGCTGTGGGAAACTGACCAAACCAAAATCCACCGAGCCCTGTTCAACCAGTCGATACACTTCGTCCGGGTGGCACAGTTGCGAACGCAATTCCGCCTGGGGGTAGCGCTCCTTCATGTGTTTCTGCAGATGCGGTAGGTAGCTCAGTCCGACGCTGTAAATCGCCGCCAATGTCGCTCTGCCCCCCACAACTTGGCTGATTGAGCGAACCTCTTCGGCGAGTGTCTCGAACTGACGAACCAACTGCACGCAGCCGCCATAAAATGCGTTGCCTTCAGCAGTTAGCACAAATGGCCGCTTGCTGCGATCGATCAATTGGACGCGCAGAAACTCTTCGAGCTGCTGGACCGCTTGGCTCGCTCCGCTCTGAGTCATTTCATTGTCCGACGCAGCTTTTGAAAAGCTATGTCGAGCCACTACATCACAAAACACTTTGAGGCTCTTTAGCTGCATGTTCACATCTAGAAGTAGGAATTCACTCGCCACCCAGCAAAGCGAACTCGGGAAATCAGACCGGCTCAAATGACGACCTGAATCAGAAATTCTGATTCAGCCGCGCGGTGCATCACAAAGATGAATGGTGTGACTCTATTCGTTGGCTCCGTCATCGTCAAGAGTGGCAATGTGAATTACCGACGAAGACTGGCCTGCACTGGCTAGTTAACGAACTTCGCGCGGGCGCAATGTCTAAACCAGGCGCATTGCGGACTTAACCTTCTCCGCCGCCCCAGCGACGAGGAAGTGTGAAGGCGTAGAGCAGGACGACAGAGCCCGAAGCGATCAAGCTCCAGCGAATCCACTCAGGTGGTTGGACGACCCGTTGTGGTTCGACGACCAAGGTCTGCTGCGGTCCGAACCACGTGTTGCTGACCGCCATCGCCTCGGTTTGTCCACCTGACAAAGTTGCGCTATCGATAATCAGGCACTCGACGCCAACGATGATCAGCATCGTGCCAACAGCGAAAAAGAATGCGCGCCACACAGTAAAGACCTTCAGCTCAGTGGATCGTTCAACCCGCGAGTTCGCATAGACTCCTCTACCTTCTTTCGGCCGGAACCCCGCCCTGAATGCAAGCAATTGACCAAAGTCTGCGACTGCATCGCGCCGCTAGAGGTCAATCGCGCTAGGAGCTGCAAACTCAACCTAACGCTCAGCGTCCTGCTCAGCATCCTTTCAGTGTCGTCTAGCTCCGCGCTTAGGCGTGCCCTTTAGCGTGGTTGATCGGTAACGGAACTTTACTGCCCCGTGTGAATCCTGAAGGTCCTGTAAGGTGACGATGCAGGCAGGTGATCGTTGATTGCTGGATCTGTTGGTTGTATACTTGTGGACCTTGCGGTCGCGGCTGGCAAAGCTGTGCGCTGCTACATAAGCTTGCCAGATTTAGAAGCTTGTCAGATTTAGATTCACACCACGTTCTCCACCATAACCCGCCTCACACATTAGGATGCATTTCATGTTAAGACCTTCGCGTCGTAAATTTGTGCAAACCTCGCTCATTGGAGCGGGTTACTTTGCAACCGCTGGAACACGTCAAGCGCTCAGCCGATCAGCTAATGAAAAACTGAACGTCGCCTGTATCGGTGTCGGTGGAAAAGGTGGCGGCGATTCTCAGCACGCAGCCATGTTTGGCAACGTTGTTGCCATCTGTGATGTGGATCGCAAGACGCTGAGCGGTAAAGGAAACTCGGACGGATTTAAAGAAGCTGAGCAGTTCACTGACTACCGTGAGTTGTTTGCCAAGTACGGAAAAGAAATCGACTTGGTCACGATCAGCACTCCCGATCATATGCACGGCCCGATCACGTTGGCTGCAATGCGATTGGGGGCCAGTTGCTACACGCAGAAGCCGCTTACTCGCACCATCTACGAAGCTCGTTTGCTCGCACAGGTCGCGAAAGAAACTGGCGTTTGCACTCAGATGGGCAACCAAGGAACGGCTCTCGATAGTTCGCGCGAAGCGATTGCTCAGTTGCGTTCCGGTGTTCTCGGCACGCTGAAAGAAGTTTACGCTTGGTCAAACCGTCCGGTATGGAATCAAGGTCCCGGTCGCCGCATGACCATGGCTAAGTTCATAGAACAAGCTAAGAAGGAAGATCCTGAAGAGGCTGCTGTAGCCATCGAAAAGAAACAAAATGAGATTGCCAAGAGGCTCGAACAACTTGATTGGAAGAGTTGGCTTGGTGTCGCACCGGATCGTGAGTTCTGGCCAGGTTTGTACCACGATTTCCAATTCCGCGGTTGGTGGGATTTCGGAACCGGCGCATTGGGTGACATGGCCTGTCATCAATTGACGGTCCCATTCGCTTCATGCGGTCTGCGCGATCCGATTTCGGTGGTTGCCAAGACCAGCGGCCATGACTTCGACAGCTACCCAGCGAGTTCGGTGATCAAGTTCGAATTCCCTGAGACTTCAGAACGTCCAGCGATTCCTTTCTGGTGGTATGACCGACTTGGCAACAAGCCACCTGCGGAAGTGTTTGAGAAAGTTGGCGTTAAGAACGTTTCGAACAGTGGCGTGTTGATCATTGGCGAAAAGGGTTCCTTCTACAGCTCCGACGATTACTGCGGCAAGTATGAATTGCTGGGTGTCGACAAAGCCAAGGTTGACTACGAGAAAGCGGAGTCGAAGGGCAGCAACGACGTCAACAACATGTACGAACTGTTCCGCGCTAAAGCGGCTGGCGATCCAAAGATTTGCCATTCGAATTTCGTGGATCGCGCCGGACCGCTGACCGAAACAATTCTTCTTGGCAACCTCGCCGTGTGGGCAGCTTCCAAAGGTGGAGAAGAGGGCAGCTTGGGTGAGTGGGGCGAGAAGGTCGAGTGGGATGCCAAGGATCTGAAGGTTACCAACCTCGCTTCGCTCAAGACACCAGGTGTCGCTGATCTTATCAAGCCGAAGTACCGCGAAGGTTATCGATTAGACTAAGTGACTTGAGTTCTGCTGGAATTGAAACTGTAAAATAATTGGCAGAGGTGTGGTTCGCTGCACCTCTGCTTTTCTCATTTTGGAGATAGTGAAATGACGATTGATCGCCGCACACGAACGCTTTTGGGCGATGTTTGTGTAATCGGAACCGTTGTGCTGATCGGCTGTTCAGATCCGAAGAATTCGGCCTCTGTAGATAAAGACAAACCCGCGCCGGCGGTCGCCGACAAAGCGAGTGAACTCGCGCCCGCGAAGCCTACGCAGCCCGCGGCTCTGCCGGCAGATTCAAAAGGCACAGCGAGTCCCGCAGATGTGAAAGCCGCCAAAGCTCGACTCGCCGAAATTGGTGCCGGCGCGAAGTTCGTTGAGAAGGACGGAATGCTCGTAGAGATTTCGATTCAAGACGGCGCGAGTCTTACTCCGGAAGACATGGTGCTATTCGGAAAACTGACCGACCTCCGCAAACTGCAAGTTTACAACTGCCGCGAGTTGAATGACGAAATGGCTGCGCCGGTCCTCGGACTAAAGAACTTGACTTCGCTTGCATTCACCAACTCCATTATCAGTGATGCGACGGTGGCGGAAATCGTCAAGTCCTTTCCGAACTTGACGGAGTTGGATCTGTCTTCGAATACGAACATGTCGAACAGCGTACTTAAGCAGTTAGTGAATCTGAAAAAGTTGCAACGTTTGACGCTTGTGCAGAATCGCTTCAATGAACTGAACACACTACAACTTGCGAAGATGCCTGAGTTGCGAGTGCTCGATTTGCGAGGCAACATGGAAGCTGGCGACATGACGCTCGAAGTGGTCGCAGAGTTGCCCAAGCTGACTGCGCTCAAGCATCGCAGTAACGTGGTATCGGACACTGGGATGGAGTATCTAGCCGAGGCCAGCGAGCTCGATAGCTTGTTGATTCAAGACTTTAAAATCACCAGCCAATCGGGTCAGCATATTGCAAAGCTGAAGAAGTTGACGCAGCTGGAGATTTTTCGTTGTCAGGCTTTCGGCACTGACGGCGTACTCGCTTTGCAAGGCTTGGACCTCGAACGGCTAACGCTTCGCGACTTGCCGGATGTCAGCGACGCCGCAATGGAGTTGCTGAATCATCTACCGAACTTGAAGCGACTGTACCTGCACGAGCTCAGCTCGGTCAGTGACGCGGGGTTGAAGAATCTCGCGTCGCTGAAGTCGCTCGAGCTGCTCGACATTTGGAGTATTGTCGGAATGACAGATGCGACGGTGGGTGCGATCGCGACGCTGCCGAATCTCAAGGAGTTGAGTATCCGATCGACGAGCATTTCTGATGCAAGCATCGAAAAACTGATGTCCATGCCCAAGCTTCAGTCGCTAACGTTGAAAGACAATGCATCTGTCAGCGATGAAGCGATCAAGAAGCTGGCCACGCGAAAATGGACAAAGCTTGATACCGGCTCTGGCGCCAGCGCCTCCGAATAGCTGAGCTTCCGATTTCTTTGACGCTCCAATATGCATTCACCAGCCGCAGTGAAGAAGTACTCGGCTGGTGTTCAGGTACCAGGGAAGTTCAGGCACCCAGTCAAATTCAGGCATTCAGTCAAATTCAGGCACCCAGTGAAGTCACAGTGCAAGTGCAGCTTGCTGTAGCTACCAATTTGCCGCGCTGGTCGACGATTCGGCATTCCAAGAATCCGATTCGCAGGCCGCGCGTGATCAACTTGGCTGAAGCGTGCAGACGCGACTGCTTAACTGGACGAATGTAGTTTGTTTTCAGCTCGATTGTCGCGAAGCTAAACTTCTCACTAAGTACGCGCCCAAAAGCGATTCCCATCGCTGCGTCGGCTAGCAGCGAGATGATGCCGCCATGAACCATGCCCATTGGATTGTGCATGCGTTGATCGACGTTCAGGAAAACCTCTGCTTCGCCGATTTCTCGATTCGTTTCATTTAAGGCTGGCGGTTGAACCTCCAGCCCGATAAGTTGGCTGATCGGAGCCCATGCGAAAGGATCAGCCACCGGTTTCGGATCGCTCATTAATAGTTCCACTGCAAGCCTAAGCCGAGCGAATGGAGCCAGTATTTTCGCTCTTCAAAATCTAGTTGCGGATCCAAGGCGCCAGTTAGCGGATCGGACAAGTTAACCGCCAACTGCTTATCAATCTGGCGGCTCGCCTGCGCGACTTTCGGGATCAGCATGTAATTGTAGCCGACGTTAAAGTCCAAACCGGGTCGAATGGTGTAAGCGGCATTAAAGCCAACTTCTGGTAGCACAATAAACGTATCGTCTTTGAAACCTTGATTGTTCGTGTTTCGAGCCAGTAGGCCTTGTGGCTCTGTGTTGGAAACGCCAGCCGCCGAGGTCGTCGTGGTTGCACCGCCAATGTTCACTTTCCGTCTCAAGTTGCCGAGTCCGAGGCGGAACATGGATTCGAACTTCCAGCAGCCCATGCGGCGGTCACCCATAAATCCATAGGTCACACCGTTGAAGTCGTTTTCGGTCGCAAACCGATCGGAGACGGCGATGGACGCGCCGGTGAGCGCAGGGTTAGCGTTTCCAGTTACCAAAGTGTTCGAGTTGATCGAAAGCGATTCTTCGATGTTGACGTTTTGGTAGCCATACAACCAGTCCACTCTCGTGAATCGGTCGCGGTAGGCTAGTCGACGGAGTAGTACATTAAAGCCTTGAACGTCCGATGTTGTAGCGATCGAGATATTACCCGAGCTTTGATTTGGAAAGGCGACCAGCTGCGTATCTTGAACTCCGGTACCGGTTGTGGTGTTCAAGAAGGGACGAGCTAGGATCGGGTTCTGATCCGAACTAAGGGTAGCTGTGTCATCTTGTTCGCCAGCGTTCCAATAGCGGAACAGCAATCCGAAATTGTCGCTGCCGCCGAACGACGTTCCTAGTGTAATTCTAAAGCCTGCAGTGGCGTCGTCATTGAGAGGGCCGTTGCCAAAGAGTGTTTGCGTGGTGGTTTGTCCAAGTTCACCGGCGACGCCTTGAGCAGTGCCGAGAGGAGACGTCGTCACCAATGCAGGAGGACCTGCCGCGCGGCGCCAATAAAGCGGCACTTCGGCGCGGATGCTCAAGTTATTTAGTATGCCTCCTAATGGACTGCAGTCGTTGAAACGGGCGCCGCCACCCGAGCCGCATCCACACGTCGACGCACAGGCTGGAGCGAGCTCTGCAAAGTCATCGCAACCCGAAGAGCAAGCGCTACAACCGCAACCGCCGGTGACAAGTCTTTCGCTGGTGGGCGAAGAGTAACCATTGCTGCTTAACGGATCGTGGCCAATCCCATCATGTACGATGGGAGCTGGGTGAGCTTCGCGAACAGCGTTTTGTGCGACGCCCGAACCGGTGATTTTCTCCTCAAGAATCGATTTCGCTGGTACAGCTTCTTCTGCGTAGGCGGCCTGCGCGACCCCGTTCCGTTCGGTCGGTTTCGACTTAGCGTTCTTCAACTGCTTTTGCTGTGTAACCAGTTCGTCGTGGTAGAGTGTTCGCTGCTCGCGCCCGGTTCGCAATTGCGCCTTCGCATGCGAAGCCAACCCGACGACTACTGGCAAAACACTGAGAAAACTAACGCAGATTTGCTTTTTCAAACGCATGATCTCAAACCGTTGAAAGCGAGTCTTGCAAGCATGGAAGTTATGCTGACACCGAGTCCACAGCATAGTGTTCGGCTTTTCCGGAGAGGTGAGTCGAGTAAACCTAGCAAGATTTGCCGATTGCGTCGTGTTTGCGGCTCGCTCGGTTGCTATCAATCCCTTTGTTGGTGCCATCGGCGGTCTTGAATTAGGATCCCATTGTTGGGGATCCCATTGTTGGGGATCCCATTGCTGGTGCCACCCACCTTCTGGATGCGATTGTAAAAGTCGGTCCTCCCTCGGGAGCGATTTGCTGATAGGTGACCGCACATTTCAGCCAGGGTACGTTGTGGATGAGAACTGCGAATTTAGCGCTGTACGGTCGCGGTTTCGGCTCGCTGCGGCGGGCTAGATGGTGGGTCGGCATTTTGAGCTTTGGAGGTCGAAGCGCCTCCACATGCCGACAGGCCATGAACTGAGGCGAGGCGATGTCCGTTCACCCA